>NZ_AEJF01000246.1 GCF_001028175.1 Caballeronia mineralivorans PML1(12) | reverse complement strand
CGACGCCGCGCGTGAGCGCCGGGCGTCTGGGTAACCGCAGCCTCATCCTCGCGCAGGGTGCCAAGATCGACTGCGCGGGCGACACCGCGTTCGACTCCAGTGAAGCGGGTCTATCCACCTGCACGGTGACGAAAAACGTCTATTCCGACGATGGGCGGGTGGTACTGATCGAACGCGGCTCGCAGATCAACAGCCAGTACCGCTCGAACCTCTCGCCTGCGCAAAAGCGCGTATTCATCCTGTCGGCGCGCATCAAGACGCCGAATGGCGTGACGGTGGAGGTCGATTCTCCGGCCGCGGACGCGCTCGGACGCATGGGCATCGGCGGCTACGTGAACAACCACTGGGGCGAGCGCGTGGGCGCGGCGTTCCTGCTGAGTATCACGCAGGACGCGATCGGTTACCTGGCGACGCGCGGTGGCAACAACAACAGTTCCACGGTCTTCGAGAACACGCAGCAGACCGGCAACGACATGGCCGCTCGCGTGCTCGAGAGCACGATCAACATTGCCCCGACGCTCACGCAGAACCAGGGCGCCGAGTTCACGATCGTGGTCGCGCGCGATCTCGACTTCAGCGCCGTCTATGCACTGCAGCCGGAGGCTGTCCAATGAATACGCCTGCGTTGACTGCCAGTTGGGCCGAGCAGACGCTGCTCGCGAGGTTGCCGGACGACGCGTCCGTGCGCGAGCTGATGCGCCCGTTCGCATCGCTGCTCGACAATGGAGATGTCACTGAGCTCGTGATCAACCGGCCGCAGCGTGTGCTCACCGAAACACATCTTGGCTGGCACGGCTTTGACTATCGCGACCTGGATTTCGAGCGCCTGATGTCGTTCGCGGTGGCCATCGCCACGCTCACGAACCAGGAAGTCTCGGCCGAAAATCCGGTGCTCTCGGCGCTGTTGCCCGGCGACGCGCGCATCCAGATTGTGATACCGCCGGTCGTGCCCCCGCGCACGGTGTCGGTCACGATCCGACGCCCCTCGTCGCGGGAGAAGACGCTCGGTATCTATCGTGCCGAAGGACTCTTTGCGCGTAGCGAGTGGCACCGGCCGGTGGGTCTCGATGACGCCACCACGGGGTTGCGAGCGACGGACCAGCATCTCGTACGTAGGCTCGATGAGCACGACTTCGCGGCCTTCTTTGAGTTGGCGGTGCTTGCCCGACTGAATATCGTCATCGTCGGCAACACGGGTTCGGGCAAGACGAGCTTCATGAAAACGCTCTGTCAGCACATCCCGGCAAGCGAGCGTGTTGTGACCATCGAGGATGTGCGCGAGCTGTTCATCCGTCACATCGAGAACTGCGTCCATCTTATTTATAACAAGGGCGGCCACGGACAGGCTCGCATCACGCCTGCGGAGCTGATCGCCAGCACCATGCGCATGCGTCCCGATCGCGTGCTGCTCGCTGAGCTACGCGGCGCGGAAGCGTACGACTTCCTGAAACTACTGACCACAGGGCACTCGGGTTCCATCACGAGCTATCACGCATCGAGTGCGGCGGTGGCGATCGAGCGCTTTGCCCTGATGGCGAAGGAACACCCGGAGGCGGCCGCCTATGACGATGCGGCACTCAAGCGCCTGTTGCTTCTGACCATCGACGTGGTCGCACATATGGAGGCGCAGCCGGTGTTCGACGAGGCGGGCGTCCAGACTGGCAAACGCTGGTCCATGACGGAAGTCTGGTTCGATCCGCTGCGCAAGCACCGGACCGAGTTTGAATGAATGTTAAGTGAATGTTTGGGTGAACCCGCGCGCAAAGGATGGAGCAGACCATGCAAAATCGCGGTTGGCATCATGTCTATAGGGCGGCGAAGACGCTGGCGGCTCTCGTCGTCCTGGGCGCAGCGCTTCTGGCCGCGCTCTGGCTCGCGTCGTTCTTCCTCTACGCGAGTCTGCGGATCAATCCGCTGCATGCGGGGATATGGGGCTGGCTGGATGCGGCCCGTGCGTGGCGTGACGGCGGGCTGTCGAAAGAGGGCAGGCGGCTTGCCGGCTCGGCAATTTTCGGGTTGCTGGTCGCCTTCGGTGGACCGGCGCTCGGCTTGTGCGCACTGTGGAGCCGCTCTGCTCATCGGCGTCTTTACGGCAGCGCGCGGTTCGCGAGCGACGCGGAAATCCGTGCGGCGGGGCTGCTATGAGCGCTGTCACGACAGCCAATCCCGGACCGGCTATCGTCGTGGGCGTATGGCGCGGACGGTACCTGCGTTTTGTGGGCCAGCAGTTCGTGCTGCTCGCGGCTCCGGCGCGCTCGGGCAAGGGCGTCGGTATCGTGATTCCGAACCTGCTGAGTTATCCGGATTCGGCTGTGGTGCTTGACATCAAGCAGGAGAACTACACCATCACGGCGGGCTTTAGGCGCGCCCACGGCCACGCGGTCTACCTGTTCAATCCTTTCGCCGAAGATGGGCGAACGCACCGCTATAACCCGCTGTCGGCCATTTCGGATGGGGTGTTTCGCGTGGGTGACGTTCTTGCGATCGGCTACGCCCTCTATCCGGTGGGCGGCCACGACGATTTCTGGAAGGACCAGGCGCGCAATCTCTTTCTGGGTATCGTGCTGCTGCTGTGCGAATGGCGCGATGCGCGGCGTATGGGGAGCACCGAGATCCCTCACCATCCCGTCACCATGGGAGAGGTACTGCGGCAGTCATCGGGAAATGGCATGCCCGTGAAGGCGTATCTGCAGAAGGCATTGCTGCAATACCGCAACCTCCTCACGGGGCCCTGTGTCGATGCGCTCAACCGCTTTCTCGCGAATGACGACAAGGTACTGGCGAGCATCCTCGCAACCTTCAATGCGCCGCTCACGATCTGGGCCAACCCGATCGTTGATGCTGCGACGAGCACGAACGATTTTGACCTGCGAGAGGTCCGCAAGCAGCGCATGACAGTCTATATCGGTATCACGCCGGATCATCTGACGGAGTCGGCGCTGCTCGTCAACCTGGTGTTCTCCCAGCTCGTTAATCTCAACACCAAGCAGTTGCCGCAGGACAACCCGGCGCTGAAATTCCAGTGTCTGCTGCTCATGGACGAATTCACCGCAATCGGCAAAATTCACATCATCGCGCGCGCAGTCGCGTATATGGCCGGCTACAACCTTCGCATGCTCTCCATCGTGCAGTCGGTCTCGCAACTGGAGTCGGTCTATGGCCGCGCGGATGCCCGCACGTTCGTCACCAACCACGCGATGCAGATTCTGTACGCGCCGCGTGAGCAGAAGGACGCCAACGAGTATTCCGAGATGTTGGGCACCTTCACCGACAAGTCGCGCAGCGTGAGTCGCTCCAACGCCATCCTCGGCGGCCGTGGCGGGTCGAGCGAAAGCATCTCCGAGCAACGTCGAGCGTTGCTGCTGCCGCAGGAACTGAAGGAGCTTGGCCGGGACAAGGAAATCATCCTGCTCGAGAACACCAAGCCGATCCTCGCCGAGAAGATCTGCTACTGGCGCGAGCCCGCCTTCACGTCACGGCTTGCCGCCGCGCCTCGCGTGCCGGCGATCGATCTTGCCTGCTTTAGTGCACAGCTCGAGCAGCGCGTGCGTGAACTCAGGGTGGGCGAAATCGATGCGCATGCCTCGGGACGGATCCACGTGCCGGCCGAGAATCTGGAGGTGTTGCAGGTATGGGATCCGCGAGATCTGCCTTCGCGGCTTGCCGACATTAGCGAGGACGAGGCGAGCGCATACGTGGAGCGGCACTTCATGTTGCTTGGCGTTCCGGTTGAGCAGATCGGGCAGGCAAGACGAAGGCAGTCGCTGGCGGATCCGGACGTGGCGCAACTCGGGCTGGCGGCAGGCTCACGAAACCGCCGGGCAAGCAGCAAGTCAGGGGAGACAAAAGCAGCGGCCGGCAAGGCGCGCGTCGGAAAGGATGCGCGCGCCGCTCGCGCGGTTGACCCGTCCGGGCACTCAGACGTCGCACCCATAGTTGCGCCAATACGCGGAGAGCATCGATGAGCCCGCAGTTCGTTGATGAGCGCGCTCGCGCGCGGGCCGCACTCGCCGTGATTCCTGCGCAAGACTACTCGACGTGGGTCGATATGGCGTTCGCGGTGAAGCAGGGATTCGGTGATGCGGGCTTTGACATCTGGGACGAGTGGAGCCGTAGCGCGCACAACTACAGCGAGCGTGCTGCACGTGTGACGTGGCGCTCGGCCAGCGCATCGGGAGGCAAGACGCTTGCGTCGCTTTTCTGGCTGGCTGAGCGCCACGGCTTCGATCTGCAAGGCTCGAGAGTCGCGGGTGCCGTCGTGCACAGGGTGGCGGGTCCCGACCGGCAGACGCTGGAGCGTCGCGCGCAGGAGGCTCAACGAGAAGAACGCAAGGTGCGTACCCGCCACGCCGCAGTTGCCCGTGAGGCCGCGTCCATCTGGCAATGGGCGCGGCCTGTCGGACCGCAGCATCCGTATCTCACGCGCAAGCAGCTCAAACCGACAGAGACGTTGCGAGAACTGGAAGCCGTCGAACTGCGCACACTTCTCGGCTATGAGGCGTCGAGCGAGGAAGAGATCCTCACGGGCCGCGTGTTGATCGTGCCGGTATGGAGGGGCGAGCTCCTGTCGACGCTTGAGCTTATCGATGAACACGGGCGTAAATCGTCGCTTGCCGGAGGCGCGAAGAAGGGCGGGTACTGGATGACGCGGCCTGAACCAGTGACCGGCGAAATCGCGTCTCCAATGCTGATCGGTGAAGGGGTGGCGACGGTGCTGTCGGCACACCGGGCAACCGGATGGCTCGCGGCGGCAGCCCTGTCGAGCGGCAATCTCAGCGAGGTTGCCGGCGTCCTGCGCGAACGGTTTCCCGATGCCGGGCTGATCGTGCTCGGTGATCTCGGCCATGGTGAGGAGTCTGCGCGTCAAGCGGCCGGGCACGTTACAGCGCAGCTTGCCCTTCCTGTGTTTGCACCGCACGCGCTGATCGATGGTTCCCGGCCGACCGACTTCAACGACATGGCTGTGCTGTGCGGCTCGGATGCCGTACGTCGTTTGTTGCGGGACGTGGCGTTTCGCGAGGTGGTGAGCGCGCACGTGACGCCCGAACCAGAGCCGATCCCTTGCGCCGAAGCAAGAGCGGATAAACCAAAGGAGGGTAGTGAAATGGGCCACGTGAAAGAGGAAATGGCGAACGACGCTGGCAGCACGAAACGTCGCAAGGCGGCGCCGAAGAAGGTCGCGCCGCAAGCGGTGGAGGAGTCCCTGGTGACGCCGATCTCGCAGGACGGGCAGGTCCCACAGGCATCTGCGGGGAGCTCGCCGACGGATCCACCGTCGGCGGCGTGGACTCGCCGGGAGATCGGCGAAGCGCTATACGGGCTTGATGACGTTCCGCCGGAGATGAAGACGCTCGCGCGGCACCGCTTTGGCGCGCAGATCCGTATGGCGACGCCACGTGAGAATGGCGGTCCGTACCGGGGCGAGGTCTTCAACACGGAGCACTACCTGATTCAGGAGGTGGCTACACGCAGTGTCGTCTTTCACGCGAAGGAGCGGATGGAATTCGTTTCGGACCGTCTGAAATGGATGGACGAGAACCTGAGGATGAACGGGGCCGAAGTGCAGATCGGCTACGACGGCGATCGTGCGAAGGTGTACCCATGGGACCGCGTGCGTGACCAGCTCGAACGCACCGTGGCGTCGCTGAAGAAATCGGCGCGCGACGTTGGTTTTGGCGCGGACTTCGACGGCACCCTCGACCAGTTGCAGGCGAACTCGTGGACACGGATACGGCAGGCACGTGCAAGCGCGCTTGCGCAGTCGAAGGAACGGGCTGCCCGCGAACTGAAGAATGAGCCTGACAGATAAGGATTCTGGGCGGACAACGGGACAATCCGGGGCTAAACCAGTACGAGGCCGTACCATGACTGAGAGCGCTTCATCCACTTCCGCAACTGCTGCGCAGCAGGATCCGGTGATCAATCCGGTGATCAACGTCATCGAGCAGGATCCACCCGTGCCCAATGACGCGGGCGCTTCATCTGGCAGCCGCGAGCGCGTTGGCAATCTTGACGAGGCGGCACGAGATGCCGTGGCGGCTCGCCGACGACGTGAGTTCGATGCAGCGCGTGCCCGGTTGCGCGAGCAGGCCATGAGCGATGATCCGGCACGGCCGCCGCGCAGCGGCCCGCAGGCGACATCGGCGCACCAGAAGCAGGCCCACGCAGTGGATGCTGCGTGGGCTCCACTCGGTGACGCACCGCAGAGGGTGCGCAAGCGCTACCTGTGCGCGGGCAACCAGTACTTTCTGAAGGACGCACCGTACCAGCTCGCCTTCGAGGATCTCGGGCCCTGCCTCGTCACCGAGCACCATCGGTCCGACGTGGTGGAGTCGATGGTCGACATGGTGCAGGCGAAATCGTGGCAGCGCATTCGCGTGTCGGGTCATGAAGCGTTTTGCCGCGAGACGTGGTTGCAGGCGACGCTCCTCGGTATCCGGGTGAGCGGCTATGAGCCGAAGACAGCAGAGCTCGCGCGACTGAGCGAAGCGCGTCGCGAACATCTGAACAACCGTATCGAAGGCAGTGCGGAGCTGCCGGATGCCAGTAGCAGCGGCCGGGCGGATGGCGTGGTCGCGCCCCAGCAGCCCTTATCTCACATGCCGCACATGCCGCCCATACCGCCCATACCGCCCATACCGCCCATACCGCCCATACCGCCCATACCGCCCATACCGCCTGCCCCGCAGGTCGGTGATTCCGGCCGCGCGCGCGATGATGTGCCCGACTCGCCACGGGAGAGCGGCGAGTTGGTCGAGCACGGTGGTGCCCCGTACCAGCACAATCCGGCACCAGGCGAGCCCTACGATGTCGTGTATCGGGATCACGTCGGTGCGGACCATGTGGTATGGGGCAAGGATCTTGAACGCGCGCTCGCGCAGTCCGCGGCGAGGCTCGGAGAACGCATCACGCTGGAGAACCTCGGCATGCGCTGGGTGAGCGTCGAGGCGCCGGTGGTTGACGCCTCGGGCCGGGTGATCGGTCAGGAAGAAAAAGAGGTCTACCGCAGCACCTGGCAGATAGATGTCGAGCGTCCAGAACACACTCGATCGGTGCAATCGATGTCCCGCAACGGGGCTGTTGACAGGGCGCCGGGGGAGATCGTGTCAGAGGCACCCCGCGCGCCGACGCTCACACCGCGGCACAGCAGACGTGAGGAGTCGGTGGCCGCGCAGCGCGCGATGCAACTGGCGGTGATCGTCGCGGCGATGCGTGCACAAGCGTTTGGCGACCGGTCGATTTGCCGTGTGGAGCAACACGCTGGCCGGATGATCGATGCATTTCACGCCGAAGGCGTTCGGCTCCCGACGCCCAAGGTTTTTGATCCCAAAGCTCCGTGCGCACGGGGCCGCCATGCCCCGTGCGCACCGGATCGCGCTGCAAACCGTGAGATTGAGCGCGCACCGTCTGAGCCGACTGCGCCGCCGCTGTGAGGGTAAGCCGTGAGAGCCCGCGCGCGTCTGTGCATCGAGCTGGGAGAGGTGAAGCCTCGCTGGGATCAGTGGTGCGCGAGGCAGGGTCTGACGCCTGCGGAGGGCGTGCGGCAACTGATTCTTGACGCCGTACTGGATGACGCCGCTCAGCCTGACGCGGCGCCAGAATCCCCTATGCCGTGGACGGTCGTTGGGGAACATCGGAAGCACGTCGCAATCCGGTTGACCTCGACCGAGTTGACGGCAGTGAAACAGCGTGCCGCTGCGTTGGGATTCAATGCAAACCGGTGGATCGTCGCGCTAATTCGTGCGCATCTGACAGGCGAGCCGCAGTTCGGCGAACAGGAGATGATGCTGCTCGCAACATCGAACCGGCAACTCGCGTCGATCGGCAGGCTGCTGGGTTGCATCGCCCGGGACGGTGCGCGGGTGGCTGCACACACCGAGCTCATCGACCCGCAGCAGCTTGCAGCAATGAAGAAAGAGCTCGATGCCCATCTACGTGCAGTGGCCGCGCTCGTGCGTGCCAACCTCGATCGCTGGAGCCGATAGCGTGCCTTATCCGAAAGTCTACATCGATGCGATGCTTCTTAACTGGGGTGATCGCCTCTTTCATGCGTCGCTGAAGCACGTCAGTGCGCCGCGGTTGTCTCGCGCGCGACTGGATGATGAGGCCGCGCGTATGCGCGCGCAGCTCGCACGCACGCTCAAGCGAGCGCCGGAAGTCATGGTCAAGATCGCCAACAAGGCGTCGAGCGCGCAGGGCATGGGGGCGGTGCGCCGGCACTTGCGCTACATCTCGCGCAGCGGCCAAGTTGAGCTTGAGGACCAGGACGGACTGGTCATCGTCGGCGCGGATGCATTGCGTGATCTTACCGATGCGTGGCAACTGGGCGGTTGGGGCGTCCCGGAGAAGAGTGTGCGACGCGAGGTCTTCAATATCCTGCTGTCCATGCCACCGGGTACGGACCGTCAGGCCGTGCGTGATGCGGCGAGGGATTTCGCGTGCCTGGAGTTTGGCGATGGCCGTGCCTACGTGTTTGCCGCGCATGATGACGAGGCACACCCGCACGTGCATCTGAGCGTGCAGGTCAGGGGACCGGATGGCCGGCGGTTGAACCCGCGCAAGCGCGATCTGCAGCGCTGGCGGGAGCAGTTTGCCGAACAGTTGCGCGCGCACGGCGTGGAGGCGAACGCGACATCACGGCTCACACGGGGCGCGACCCAGCGGTACCCGACGCAGGCAGTTGTGCATATGGTCGCGCATGGGGAGACACCTCGCTACTGGCGTGCCGCAGCGAACGACACGCAGCGGCGTGCCGGGTGGCAAGCGCAGAGCAGCGTGTTTGCCGCGTGGCGCGAGGTGGCGCGCGCGATGGCTGGGTCGCACTCGCTTGAGGACCGGCAGATGGCGATTGAGGTCGTGAATTTCGTGTGGGCAATGCCCGTTCAGCAGGACAGACCCGACGCGGGACGTTCGCACACCGCACCGCGCGAGGCTCCAGAGCGCTCAGCGTCCGATCATAGTCCGAAGCCCGGGGAGTGGGGCCCTGCCGTCGAGCGCTAACGCGCAAGGAAGGCTCTCATGGCTACACCGATAGTTCCATGGATTCGCAAGCCAGGTGGCGCCTCGCGGACATCCTGAATCCGCGGTCTTCCCCGCACAGCTGTTACATCGAGGTGTTCGCTGAGGCGGCGGCGCTTTTTTTCACGCTTAGCTGGTGGCGGCAGATCACAGTGGGCCAGCGCGTTTACCTTCATCTCCAGATCTGCTGCTGCACAGATGTTCGTGGTATCGAGAGACACATGGCCGAGCCAGGCCCGAATGATGAGATCATTGGGGCGCAGTAAGGAAAGCGGGACGATTGCGTGCACGGGCGCGAAGAAACGAGCCAGCACGATACTTTTCCCGCCGTGCCGTTGAACGAAATGCTCACCATCGGGTAACTTCATTGTCCATCACCCGCGCTGCGGCGTTACGAGATTGAGCGACCTAGAAGAGCGTTTTGAGGGGCATCTAGCAGCGCGGAGATTTGCATAGCTTCTAGCGGGCGGGCGAACAGAAATCCCTGGCCTTTTTCGCAGGACCATTGCCGCAGCAGTTCAGCCTGCTGAGTGGTTTCGATGCCTTCGGCGGTCACCGCGAGCCCGAGTGATTTTGCCAGCGAGATAATCGCCTGGACGATCGCGTCGTCTTCCGCATTCTGTCCGATGCCACGTACAAATGACCGGTCAATTTTCAACACGTCAAGCGGCAGCATCTTGAGATAACTGAGTGATGAATAGCCGGTACCGAAGTCATCGATTGCCAACCGGATGCCGAGATTCTTGAGCTTCTGCAGCGTACGGATACTCGATTCGGTGTCGCGCATGATGACGCCCTCGGTGACCTCGAGCCTTAAGCTCGCCGGCGAAAGGCCTGCCTGCTCGAGGGCCCGCTGTACATCGGTGAGCAGGTCAGCGTGTTCAAACTGCCGCGGCGAGAGGTTGACGCTAACCTGCAGCGGAGGCATAGAGGGATACAGTAACTGCCATGCAGCAGCGTGACGACAGGCCTCTTCGAGAACCCAAAGACCCAGCGGAATGATAAGCCCGGTTTCTTCTGCGATTGGAATGAACTCAAGTGGAGCGATCAGTCCTCGGGTCGGATGTTGCCAGCGCACAAGTGCTTCGACCTCGATGCAAGTCTCGGATTCCAGGTGCAGAATAGGTTGATAGTGCACCCGCAACTCTTGTCTTTCCAGTGCACGGCGCAGGTCGGCCTCAAGCTCAACGCGCGAAACGATGTCCGTGTGCATATTCGCGTCGAAAATCGCATAGCGACTCTTGCCATCCGACTTCGCGCGGTACATCGCGACGTCGGCGTTACGTAAAAGCGAGGCTCCGTCGGTCGCTTTCGTTGCCGTGTCAGCAAGGGCTATGCCAAGACTGCCAGAGACGACGTAATCCTTACCGTCTAAAAGGAAGGGCTTGCGGAACTCCTTGATGATTCGTTGTGCGATCTGAGTTACCTCAGCCACGGGATCGCTCGTTAGCTGCTCCAACAGGATGACGAACTCATCGCCTCCCAGGCGAGCGACAGTGTCTGAGGGGCGAACGCAAGCCGCCAGACGTTTCGCTGCGGCGACGAGCAATACGTCGCCCGTCTGATGGCCAAGACCATCGTTGACCCTTTTGAAATTATCAATGTCAAAGAACACCAGGCCGACGGTGCCGTTGCGCCGACGGACGCGAACTAGCGCCTGCTCAATACGATCCAGCAAGAGCGCCCGGTTGGGTAGCGACGTGAGCGAGTCATAAAAGGCCTGCGTGATGAGTTGTTGCTCGAAGAGTTTGCGCTCAGTCACATCGTGCACATTCACAACGATGCCGCCAACCTCGAGCTCCTGCGACAAATTCGTCAAGGTGAACTCGCCGTTTCGCCACCCATCCTGACTGTCTCGGCTACGCAATTCCAGCGTATTTGATACGCCTGGTCCGGCCGCCACCTGTTGCCATATCTCATGGAGGGCGGCTTGGTCATCGGGGTGAATCCAGCGCGAAAGCATCTCGTCGGGCGAATGCTCGCGGCTGAAGGCCCACGCGGTCTCCGCCGTGGGCGCTCGATAGATAATGGTGCCGGATGTATCACAAATCAAAATCAGGTCTGCGGCATGGCGCACAAGCGACTTGAATCGCTGTTCGCTGCGCCGCGTTGCGGCGATTCCAGCAAGCACAGTTTCCGCCCGTAAGCGCCGAAGCACGTTCGCGAAGAAAGCGGCGAGCGCCAGTCCCATCGCGAAAATAAGCGGTGTTGCGATCAGAACCAGTTGCTGGGTATCGGCAAGCCGGTTCAGCTGTCGAATCGCCTCCAGCCGGTGCCGGGCTGCACTCCCGGAAACCTCGTGTTCTATGGCATCAAATAGAGGATCGGTTTCGCCGACGTCTATCGCGTTCACGCGTGCGGTGTCGTTCGTGTCAACCGCGGCGAACATCCTGTCGACGGCCAGCAGGTACGCGGTGTGTTTAACAAGGACATCGTCGATCGCAACGATGTTTTCCGCCTGCTCAAGAGAGCGCGCTTTTGTGAGCCACGAAACCAGATCGGCGGCGGCCTGGGCGTGCTTGTCCCTAATCTCTTGTCCAGGCTCGAGACGGTATTTACGTTCAAGCGACTCTTCAGCGCCGACGTTGTACCGCGCTTGCTGGTACGCATCGCTCGCTTCGTTGGCCTTTTTTGACGCAACTCCTGCATGATAATTTTCGAGGGCGCCCCAGAATACCAAGGCAGGCACTAACGAGAGCGCCATCGCAAGCCCGGTGGTGGCGAGTATGCGGCCGGACGACGATGGAACACGGCGCGCTAAAACACGCTGCAATTGCTTTAAAAGGGCCATATAGCATCCGGATAATGAATAAGCGTCGGCTCGGAACTAAAGCTAAAGTGCCGGGAATTAACTTGGTATCAATGTTCAGTTGTTTACGTCAGTGTTGCGCTGCACCTTGAATACTGTTGCTGTAAGACCTTGATTATCTGGCCACACGCGCAACGCCTTAGCAGGACGATGGCTGCGACAGAAGCGTTCACCGTCCGGATCTGCAGATCAATCTCTTGAGGGAAACGATTTCCGCCAAGCTCGATAACTGAAGTCAATTATCGCGAAGGAGTTTGGCGGGGTGAGGCGGGCTAACTGCAAAATGGGGCTAGGCGAGAAGGCTTGTTCTGCGACGCCGCATGGCGGTTCAACGTCGTTGCTGAGTGACGTGCGCGCCAGATTCGTTTGAACCTCGCCCGTCAATACGTGGTACGACGAAGCGAAAAACCGCTTGGAAAAATGTGACTCAATCACTGCGAAATTGCCAATGCTGCGGGCAGTGCGGTCTCGGGCGTCGGTCCGCTCTCGCGGCGACCCAGGATAAAAATCTAGCAAATAAATGATCTGGATCAAAAAAACGCGATTGAGTGGCCACTCGGCACTTTAGCAACGTGGACAGTATCCGTAAGAAAATACAAACGAAACTTCGCCTTCCGGAGCGCTGTCGCGGTGTCGAACGATCGACCATCGGCACGGGTGCATCGGCACAGGGTTGTTTACGGCGCTAACATGCCAACCACGTACAAAACGCGAACCAATAGCCGCGCTGAAAACGGATGTCGAATATTCGGTAAGGGTTTGTTCCTCTGCAGAAGAGGCTACCCGATGCCGTAAACAAAGGCAGGCAGCGGCGCACCATCCGGTGCGAAGAGAGCTGAGCGTAGGTCTGCCGCACGTGCTAATCGGGCGTAGAAGTACGCTTTCAATGATTTTGCGCGTCCATTGGGTCGGCTATCTCATTTAACGATGTCTAAGTAGTACAGAGCAAGTTGTTTTCGCGTGCCGCGATCGGCACGATTGAATTCGTTGCCGCACACGTTCCGGCGCGAGAGTCAAACATAAATTGTTATCCAGGCGGGCGACATGAAGCTTTCAGATACACGAGTTGTGACGCGACTCTCCACCGGGTTTGGCACGGTGTTGCTCCTTCTCATCACGATCGTCGGCATAGGCGTGGGAAGGCTATCGACGTTCGATGATACTGTCCGTCAATTGACCAGTGAACACATACCGAAAATCGTTATTGCCAACGACTGGATTGTGCGCGTTCTGGAAACCGCACGGCACACACGCAACATGTTGATCTTGGACGACAAGGCCGCGATCCAGAAGGAAATAGAAGGCGTATACAACGATAAGAAAGCGCGCCGGGAATACATGGAGCAGCTTCAAAAAACGGTCGATTCGGGCAAGGAAAGCGCGTTACTTCAGGCTGTCATCGATGCCCGCGCCCGGTACACGCCGCACGAAGACGAATATCTGAAGCTCATCGCGGCAGGGCAGATCGTGACCGCTAAGGCCGTATTGCTCGAAAAGGCCCGGCCCGAACAACTGGCGTATATCGCTGAGCTTGCTAAGTTCATCGAATATCAGAAAGCAGCGATAGGAACCGCTAGCGTACGCGCTGGGGAAGAATATGCTTATGGGCGCAATTTAATGGTGGGGCTGGGCGCGATTGCTGCGCTGATCGGCGTTGCGGCGGCGCTAGTCATCACCCGAAGTTTGTTGAAACAGTTGGGTGCGGAGCCTGCCGCGTTGGGTGAGGTCACTCAACGGATAGCCGGTGGGGATCTGAGTCCCGTGCCGGGCGCGCAGCGCGCACTGGCAGGCAGCGTGCTCGCCTCCATGGGAGAGATGCAGATCAGCCTCGTCAGGTTGATCAGTCAGGTTAGGAGCGCGGCTGAGGGCATTGCCACCGGGTCAAGCCAGATTGCATCGGGCAACCTGGACTTGTCCTCACGGACCGAACAGCAAGCCTCGTCGCTACAGGAAACGGCATCCAGCATGGAGGAGCTCACCTCCACGGTGAAACAAAACGCGGAGAACGCGCAGCAGGCCAGTGGGCTGGCCGCAAACGCGTCCGAAGTGGCTCAGAAAGGCAATGCGGTCGTGAACCAGGTAGTCGATACGATGGGTGAAATCAGCCAAAGTTCGACGAAGATCGCGGACATCACGGGGATCATCGAAGGGATTGCCTTCCAGACCAACATCCTCGCGCTGAACGCGGCGGTCGAAGCTGCCCGTGCTGGCGAGCAGGGGCGTGGCTTCGCGGTTGTTGCCAGCGAGGTACGTAGCCTCGCGCAACGTTCGTCGAGCGCGGCAAAGGAAATCAAGGATCTGATCGCCACGTCGGTAAAAAAGGTCAAGGACGGTTCCGCGCTGGCCGCAGACGCGGGCAAGACCATGTCGGACGTCACGCAGGCTATCTCGCGTGTCACCGATATCATGGGCGAGATAGCCGCGGCCTCCGGGGAGCAGAGCCGCGGGATTGAGCAGGTCAATCAGGCGATTACGCAGATGGACGAAGTTACGCAGCAAAATGCCGCGTTGGTCGAGGAGGCGGCGGCAGCCTCTCAATCGCTGGAAGAGCAGGGTCGGCATTTGACCGAGTCCGTGGCCTTTTTCCGTCTCAGTGCCACGTCCCCAAGCAACGGCCGCAGTGCGTCGCTTGCCAGCGGCTAGTCGTTCTTGTCGACCGGGCAGAAGATCGGGATTATCTCAACGCTAACCAATCGATCGAGTTGCGGCTTGCTACTTCCTGAGGGGGGAGATCTCAATGAAAAATCCGGCCAGTGCTCAGTGAGCGACTCCACGTGACGAGAGCAGCGCGATCATGCTGGCGATTCAAAGCGTCCAATCTCTCAAACAATTACAACTTTGCTTCGGCTCATTGCCCATTCTTTGGCAAGCGATCGGCGGCTAAGCATTCCTGATCAACGGGATGATGGCCGACACGCACCGAGGCATCCTATGCATTATCGTTCTTACGTTCGGCCTCGTGTTTGTCAATCGCTCGTGGACTTTGTTGACAAGTGTGGGGACAAGCTCAGGCGCTCGCGTAAGGCCCCTGAAGCAGACATCCGTCGTACTTCTTGCGTCGCCACTAATTGGGGAGTCGTTTGACCCGATTGACGTTCGCGGCGATCAGAATCTTGATAGCGCTCGCCGCTCTGGCGCCGCGATTCGTCCACACTCGCAATTCGAGCGACAAACACGCAACCATGGCCCCGTTTGCTCGCACGCATCGCTTCTGAGCCGATCGCGCATATTGCAACGCCAACCATAGACTAGATCCATAATCCACAAGAAGTCGGTTCAGGCTGACCAGCATTTCCTTGATCTATATCGGCTGCACCGAGTAGTGAGGAACCGACATCGACTCTAAGGTTAGCTGTACAAGCGAGACGGTAAGTCTGAAATACCTGCTTGTCTACGACGAGCTGACCCTTGACTTGTTGCCTGAACTCGAAGAGATACACGATGAAGGCGCCGTGGACGAATGGCCGCGGCTGTTGACGGCCCTTGGAACCCGTTGCGCGTTCATTTGATTGCGGTTAGATGCGACCGGTTAGGGCGGTTCGATCAAGGGTTTCCGGGAGGTTGATTACCGTGGGTATGAGAATCAAGGACAGCGATCGCACCCCCGCTAACGTCATTCACTTCGGAGCTACTTGCCGGAAGCGCGACATCATCTTGTCTCGTGTCCACAGGTGTCAGCTAAAGACAAGTTGTGGCTCTTGCGAGCTACATAAAACACTGAATTGCGAGGGCGTTTGGCCAGGCTTTCGGTTACTCCGCGTCGCGAATCCCGTCCCTATAAAGTCGTCAAAACAGTAAGTAAGTATTCAAAAAAAATCTACAGTCGAATTCTGATAACTTTGGAATCCTATTTAATGGTATCGAACGATGCATCACGTCATCCTCTGCGCGCAGACAAATAGTGGAAAAACGACCTTAGGGGAAAGTCCCATCTCTCCAAAACCCGACAAAACGTTTGCGCACGGTGTGAGGCATTCAAGCATCGCGTACTCACAGTCGATATTACTGTTGTAACGCGCGTCGGATGACAAGGAGGCTCGCGTTTCCCCACCTCCGGCAAAGGCAGACTGCATGTTTTTCATCGGTATTCCGGCTGCCGCATTTGCAATCGGACCGGAATCGACGTTTTATTAACAGAGTAGGTAAAGAGATGAATTTCCAACAGATGACCGTCAAAGCCAAGCTCGCAGTGGGCTTTGGCGCAATGGCAACGATTGTTCTGGTTGTATCCGGCCTGTCGCTGAAGGCGTTGAGCGATTCGAACGAGCGATTCTCGAGTTACGTGACCGGTATCAGCGCACGCGCGGAGATTGCCGAGCAGGTTCGAACAGCAGTGGATCGACGCGCGATTGCCGCCCGCAATCTGGTGCTCGTGACGAAACCCGCGGACCTGGAGACGGAAAAGGCGGCGGTAACGCAAGCCCATGAAGACGTTCAGGCGAGGCTCAGGAAGCTCAAGGAAATGATCGCCAGCGCGACGGATACATCGGAAAAGGCCCGCAGCCTGGTGGACGATATCGACCGCGTCGAGAGGGCATACGGCCCCGTCGCACTGGCGATCGTCAGTGCTGCATTGAACAACAGGCATGACGAGGCGATTGCGAAGATGAACGACGAATGCCGGCCACTGCTGGCCGCGCTCATCAAAGCGACGAACGCCTATAGCAACTACACCCGTAGTCGAGCCGAGCAGATGGTGCAGGAGTCCACGGAGCACTATGTGAACCAGCGCACGTTGCTGATGATGATCTGCCTGGTGGCGTTGTGCGCCGCCGTGGGGGCTGCCTTCGTGATCACACGAGGATTGACACGCGCGCTCGGTGCGGAGCCAGGAGTCCTGAGCGAAGTCACGCGACGCGTGGCTGCCGGTGACCTGAACCCGGTACCCGGTGCCCAGCATGCACCTCCCGGCAGCGTGCTCGCGTCGATGGGGGAGATGCAGGGAAGTCTGGTGCGATTGATCGGTCAGGTCCGGACCTCGGCGGACAGTATTGCCACCGGTTCGAGCCAGATCGCAGCGGGCAATGTTGATCTTTCCTCCCGTACCGAACAGCAAGCGGCGTCGCTGCAGGAAACGGCGTCGAGCATGGAAGAGCTGACGTCCACCGTCAAACAGAACGCTGAAAACGCTCAGCAGGCAAGCGCGCTTGCTGCCGATGCGTCGGACGTGGCTCAGAAAGGCAGCGTCGTAGTCAGCCAGGTCGTCGACACGATGGGCGATATCAGCGGTAGCTCGACCAAGATCGCGGAGATTACCGGAATCATTGAGGGTATCGCGTTCCAGACGAACATCCTCGCGCTGAATGCGGCAGTCGAGGCAGCCCGCGCAGGCGAGCAAGGGCGAGGGTTCGCCGTGGTGGCGAGTGAAGTGCGTAGCCTGGCGCAACGCTCGTCGAGTGCGGCGAAGGAGATCAAGGACCTGATTACGGCGTCAGTGCAAAAGATTCGGGATGGTTCTTCGCTGGCTGCAGAGGCGGGTAAGACGATGTCCGAAGTTACGCAGGCAGTCGCGCGTGTCACGGACATTATGGGCGAGATCGCGGCGGCGTCGACCGAGCAAAGTCGCGGGATCGAGCAGGTCAATCAGGCCATCACGCAGATGGACGAAGTCACGCAGCAGAACGCGGCGCTCGTGGAGGAAGCAGCGGCCGCTTCTCAATCGCTGGAAGAACAGGGCCGGCAAATGAACCAGGCCGTGGCGTTCTTCCGGCTGGACTCCACGGTAGCGCCGCAGCAGCCTGCACTCGCATCGCATCGGGCGGCGCCCGAGCGACGCCGGTCCATCCCCGCGAAACCCGGCAAGGCGACCGCTACGCCACCGAAGGCCGCCCCGGCGTTCGCGCGTGCCGGCGGAAATACCGCCCGGGATTCGAGCTGGGAAGCGTTCTGAATTTGATACACAGCGGCAATACGGGGAGTCAGTCATGAAGACGTTGCAAGAAGAAACTCACGTTACGAACGAGCAAGGCGCGCCCGCAGGCGCGGCGAATTCGCTGGCACGAACGGGCGATACCACACAGGCGGCGGGAGAATTCCTGATTTTTCGCCTGGGTGAGGAGGCCTACGGGGCCGACATCCTGAGGGTGCAGGAGATCCGCTCATATGAGGCGCCTACACGAATCGCCAATGCGCCTGACTTCATCAAAGGAGTAATCAACCTGCGCGGTGTGATTATTCCGATCGTGGACCTGCGGCTGAAGTTGGCCTTGCGCTCGGCCGAGTACAACGATTCGACAGTCGTTATTGTATTAAACGTGGCGCGCCGCACGGTCGGTGTAGTTGTGGACGCGGTGAGTGATGTGCTCGAACTTGAAGACGCGCAAATCAGGCCCGCACCGGCGTTCAGTGCGGCGTTGGAGACACGATTCATCACGGGCATTGGCTCAACCATCATCGATGGCCGGGAGCAGATGCTGATTTTGGTCGACATCGAGGCGCTGGTGTCCTCCGCGGACATCGGTGTTGTCGAATCCGCGGCGCGCTAGGTGCGTGCCGTCGCCACACGGATTCGACCTGAAGCAGGCAAGCGGGCTGTAGAAGGGATAGCTGCAACCGATACGAGAATGTATTGCCATGAAGACCTACGATCTTGACTGAAGCACGATCCGAGGCTGGCGTCACTGCGTTCCGCCCTCGGCGCGGATTGCCCAGGTGCTGTACTTCGAAGCGACTGAGACACTGAAGGACGCCGCACTATACGCACAGCTGCGGGTGCGGTTTCCCCTCGCCCAGATTCTGGGCTGCAGCACAGGAACTCATGTTCAGGGCCTGAGCGTACGGGATGACGGCGCAATAGGTGTTGCGCTGAACTTTGCGTCGACCCGCGTTCGACTGGCGGCAGCGCCGATCGATACAGAGGAGCAGTCATTCGCGTGCGACGTCCAGATTGGCACGCAGTTGATGGCGGATGATCTCGCGGCCGTGTTTGTGTTATCCGATGGACTGTAAACGGACGGCTCCGCGCTCATTAAGGGCCTGTCTGAGCACTGCGACGAAGTGCAGGGCTACCTGTTCAGTCAGCCGAGACCACAGCGGGAAGCCGAGTCGTGGCTTGAGTCATGGAATTTGACGGAGAGCGATACCGTAGCGCTGGCGCCGAAACGGCCGGGAAGGATGCCTTTTAGGCGTAGCGGGCCTTTCCGTTTCGAGATGTTGAGACGGCAGAGCAAGATGACGGCGAAGACGAAAAGGACACGCTACGCACGGAGATCGAACATTTGCATGTTTGTTGATCTGTCAACTTCGACGTGTTTTCAATATTCAACGACATTGCCTCGGCAGTCACCGTGCTGGCGGATCCCGCGAGAATGCATGCCCTGGCGCGAACGCAGTTGCAACTGCCATCTGGGGTTCAATCAAAAGCGAAGCGCTCGCAGTAAGCTAAGGGCGTGCCTGGAGCGGTGCAGTTTCTGCACTGCCGGTCACATGGACACGCCCGCCCGCATCGCGATTGTCAGACACGGGTAGCTCCTTATAGTGTGTCAAGCACCGTATTCAGCGCAGCCGTCATTCGCGTGATCGCGTTGTCGGGCAGCAGCATCGCCAGTTGTGCAACGAAGTCGCCGTTTTCGAGTCCGAAATGGACGTGCAGCAGCAGTGCGATCTTCCAGCGCGCCGTCTCCATGATTTCCGGTGAGTCGAACCACGCGCTCGCGTCGACGAAAGTGGGCGCCGAGAAACTCAATGAGCGTCCGAGTTGTTCGAATACGCTGCTCACGCAGGCCCCAACCAGCAGGTTCGCAACGTCGGACAACATTTCGTGTTCCAGCCCGATTGCCGGATCGTCGTAGCCCATCAGTTCACGCAGCTCGGAGCGGCCATCGGGCCCGAAGAACACCACGGCCTCGCCTGAAATATCCGACTGAAACGCCTGTCGCACCAGTGGTGTCCCGCTGCCCACTTGGTCCGCGTCACGCAGCACGGCGATGAGTTCCTCCACGCTGACAAGCACGATGCGCGGCACCGATAACGTGACGAAGGTCCCAAGAAGTTGCGCGAGCGCGGCACCGGCCTTGCCCATGCCAACATTCGTGATCTCTTGCAACGCGTCGCGCTGCAATTCCGTGAGGCTCTGGTTATTCATAAAGGCCATACTCCTTCAGCACGGGCACAAGCTTGGCGGGATTGACCGGTTTTTGAATGAATGCCATTGCGCCGAGTGCCTTCGCGCGTTCAATCGCGCCCGCTTGAACATCCGCGGACACGACAACCACGAACACATCGAGGCCCTCTTGCCGTAGCTGGGCAAGGACCTGGAAACCGTCCATTTCAGGCATCGTCAGGTCAAGGAACATCACCGAAGCCTTGCCCTCGTGATACAACCGGAGCGCTTCGACGCCATTGGTCGCCTGTGTGATTTCCACGTCCCAGTCTGGCGGCAGCGCGTTGATGAGGATCTTGCGAGCCAACGCGGAATCGTCGACGACAAGTAGAGAGAGTGGCATGCTTTCAGACCTCACTGGATAGGGTGCGATGGGCTGGCCGCGCCATTTTTTTGCGAAGCCGCCGTGCTGTTTGGTGCGGTCTCGTGGGAGTCGTGCTCAATCGGCAGAGTGACGCGAAACGTCGTACCGCGCCCGGGTTCGCTATCGACGTGAATGTTGCCCCGATGGGCCTGCACGATGCCGTAGGTGACCGAGAGACCAAGGCCCGTGCCCTGGCCCACTGGCTTGGTCGTGAAGAACGGTTCGAAAATGCGCGCGAGGTTCTCGCGAGATATCCCGCAACCTGTATCCTCGACTTCGAACCAGACCGCCGCGTGCGTGGTATCGGAGCGACCGGTGCGAACCCTTATCGTGCCGCGTGCGCCATCCGGCAGATGCGAACAGGCATGCGCGGCATTGATCACCAGATTAACCACTACCTGATTGATCTGCGATGCAACGCATCGGACCGACGGAATCTCGCCATAGCAGCGCACGAGGTCGGCATGGTATTTCACCTCGTTGCTGACAATGTTCAGCGTCGATTCGATGCACCGATGCAGGTCGATCAACTCCCATGTATGAGCGCTGTCGACTCGCGAGAAATCGCGTAGATCCACGACGATATCGCGCACGCGCATCAGTCCTTCCTTCGACTCGCGCAGCAGCATCGGCGCGTCCTCCCGCATATAGTCCAGATCGGACGATGCGCGGCACGCCTGCAGGCGGGATCGCGCCTCCTCGTTGACGTCGGCTTCAGCACGCTCATACGCGGACAAGACGCCGAATAGATCGTTTATGTATTGATCCAGCGCGTTGAAGTTCGACAGCACGAAGCCAACCGGATTGTTGATCTCATGCGCTACGCCGGCGGCGAGCTGCCCGATGGCGGCGAGTTTTTCTGACTGTACGAGCTGCTGATGCGCTTGCGCGAGCTTTCCGTTAGCTTGCGATAGTTCGTTGTTGCGCACGGTCAGTTGTGCGAGCGCGTCGGCGACCGCCTGCTGTCTTTTTTGCAATTCCTGGTACGCAATGCAGGTGTCGGTCACGTCGCTGATTGTCACGCATACGGCCGTCACGTTGCCGTCGGCCACGATCGGGATGAACGTGCAGTTTTGCCGCATCGCGTCCGGGCCACCCGTGATGGGTCGCGTATGCTCGAAGCGAAACAGGTACGGACGATGTTCCCACGAACTGAACGCAAAAGAACCAAGAAGGAACACCGATTCAAATTTGCGCGTCAGCCACTTCACCGGCAGGTCAGGGAACGCGTCGAATAACGTGCAGCCGACTACCTCGCTCTTGTCGCGCCCGCTGTGCAACTCCATGAAACGGTTCCATATCAGCAAGCGCATATCGGCGTCCACCACGAAGACACCGACGTTGACGAGGTCGGCAATGTCGGTCGTGAGTGAGTCCGTTTTAGCGAGATCCATGCGGAAGACCCGATGAGTGGGCGTCAGCGCTGCCCGTTGCCAGCTTAACGGCAAGCCTGTTGGCAGGGCACATCGGGGTTTTCCATTGCGGGCGAACCCCGGCAATCCTTCGTTTGTGGTCGACAGTGTCGTGAATGACTCATCAACCAGAGTGGAGAGAACGTTGTGTTCAATCAATCGCCCGGGGGCGACGCCATCCCTCTTATTAGTCGAGTCGTGATGTTTTCCCTAATACGCGATGCGTACGATATGCCGATATCTAAGATGAACCTCGAACAATCAAAATGGGGAGCGTCATGGTGGATCCAGAAGAAGGGCTGGGTATTTCCGGGCTGGACGGCGTGCGAGAGGCCGGCCAGGGGGGCACGCATTCGGCGGCATCCACTGCGGGCGAGGATGGCACGTCCGTGCCGGTGGTGCTGCTGGTCGACGATGAGCCGAGTGTCTTGTCATCACTCAAACGTCTGCTCAGGCCGACTCGGTACCAGGTGCTCACGGCGGAAAGCGGCGCGGCGGCGCTGGACCTGCTCACGTCCACCAAGGTTGATCTGATCATCTCGGACATGCGCATGCCTTATATGAGCGGAGCTGAATTTCTTGCTCAGGCACAAGCGCTTTATCCCGATACGATGCGGATTCTGTTGACCGGGTACTCGGAGATCGAATCGGTTGTGCGCGCGATCAACGAGGGTGGGGTCTACCGCTATCTGAACAAGCCATGGGACGACCAGGACTTGCTCCTGACGGTGGCACAAGCGCTGGAGCAACGGCGGCTTGTCAAGGAAACCGCCCGGTTGACCGAGCTGGCACACAAGCAAAATGACGAGCTGCGGCGTTTCAATGCCGGACTTGAGACGCAAGTACTCGCTCGCACGGAGGAAATCCGCCAGACCGTGATGTTCCTTGAAGATGCGCAACGCGATCTGAAGCGTAATTTCTCGACGATGGTACAGGTCTGCGCAAGCATGATCGAGTTGCGCTGCGGCGTGCTCGGGGGCCAGTCTCTGCGTATCGGCGAAGTGGGCCGGCGTTTGGCGCTGGCGTTCGGCATGAGTGGTTTGCAGGCACAGGACCTGTTCTTTGCCGGTCTGCTGCATGGCATCGGCAAGTTGTCGCTGCCGGACGAATTGCTGCGCAAATCGCTCGATCGACTCTTGCCCGAGGAGATCCAGTTTTTTTACCAGCATCCGCTGCGTGCACAAATGGTGTTGACGCCGGTGGCGCAGCTGGATCACGTTGCGCACATCATCCGGCATCAGTATGAGCGGTTCAACGGCCGAGGCACGCCAGACGGTTTGGCGGGATCGGACATTGCGTTTGGATCGCGGATTCTGGCCGTGGCGCGCGACTTCGAGGGTCTACGCAGTGGCGGCATCGTGAAGCAGGCGGCCTCGCTCGAGCAGGCGATCGTGATGCTCAAGTCGCAGGCTGGGACGCGCTACGATCCGCAGATCGTCGATTGTTTCGTGGAGTTGATGAAGGACCCGTTCGCGTTGAGCGGGGATACGCCGGTTACGCAAATCGACGCATCGCAGTTGCGCGAAGGCATGCGGCTCGCCGATGACTTGCGCACCAGCCGGGGCGTGCTGCTGCTGGCGAAAGACGGTGTCGTGTCAGCTCATCAGATCGCGCAGGTGAAGCGTTTTCAGGCGCAGGACGAGGCGCCCTTTGCCATACTGGTCCACGCCGCTGCGCAGAGCCAGCCCGAACCTGTGCACTGCTGATCGCACTGGCACAAAGCGGTGGTCGTTATAAGAAGTCCCGACGTTGTGCAACGCCGGCGTCGAATCAAGGCGCTTTAGCTACAGCACTTGAAATGCACGCCGCATCCAGATTCTGGCTTGTTTCGATATTGATCGCGTCGTGACGCTCGGGCTCATGTCGAGACACTGCCACAACGAGGCGGCTCAAAGAGAGGCATAGATGAACACGCCTTATAGTCGTTTGACGCGCACTCGGGAACTCACCGAGCCAACACGCGCGCGCAAACACCTGGTCCGCGAATTGGCGGTTCAGCGCGACCAATTGAAAGCCGCACTGGAGAACATGCCACAGGGCATTTGCATGGTCGACGAGAGGGGCCATCTCACTGTATGCAATGCGCATTTCCTTCATATGCTTCAGCTTCCGGCCGACGCTTTCGACAACGGTAAGACTTTTATCGATGTCCTGTCGCACAGCCCAGTGTTCGGGGGCCACGTCGAGCGCCAAGCGCGTCCTTACGCCACTGAATATTTCGAGATCGTCTGGTCGAGGAGTCCTGCGAATGTGCAACAGCTATGGTTCGACGATCGCGTCATGTCGATCACGCATCAGCCGTTGGCGACAGGCGGCTTCATTGAAACTTTCGACGACATCACGGAGCTACGCCAGGCCGACGCGCGCATTGCGCATATGGCGATGCACGATGCGTTGACCGACTTGCCAAATCGGGCGCTGCTGCGGCAGCGCATCGAGGAGGCGTTGCCGCACGGCGATCCTGCGGGTTGTGCACTGCTGTATATCGATCTGGACCGGTTCAAGAACGTGAATGACACCCTTGGGCACGCGATCGGCGATGCACTGTTGCAGCGGGTCGCGGCACGGCTCACACAGCAGTTGCCGAACGGCGCCATGGTTGCGAGGATCGGCGGCGACGAATTCGCCGTGCTGATGCGAGACGGTATTGAACGCGACCAAGTCGCGACGCTTGCCGAGCAGCTAATTTGCAGCGTGAGCGACCCTTACGCCCTGGAGGGGCATGACATCGTGATCGGCACGAGTGTTGGCATCGCGATCGCGCCGGAGGACGGAGACGAATGGGCCGCGCTGGCCAAGCATGCGGACCTCGCGCTGTACGAAGCGAAGTCAGCCGGGCGCGGATGTTACCGCTTCTTCGAAGTCGAGATGGAGCGTTCGATGCAGGCTCAAAGAGCACTCGCACTCGAACTGCATCAAGCGATTGGCCGGCATGAATTCGAACTGTGCTACCAGCCGCTCGTCAATCTGCATCCGCAACGCGTGAACGGCTTCGAAGCCCTGTTGAGATGGCGCAATCCGAAGCGGGGTATTGTCGCAGCAGGCGAATTCGTGCCGCTTGCAGAAGAGCTGGGCCTGATCGTCCCTATCGGCGAATGGGTACTCCGCCATGCTTGCTGGCGAGCAACGCGCTGGCCGGAGCCTATTCGCGTATCAGTCAATCTCTCCACGGCTCAGTTTCACGGCAATGGTCTTGTAGACGTTGTTGCGTCGGCATTGAGGGAGTCCGGGCTCGCGCCGCATCGGCTCGAACTTGAGATCACGGAGTCGATGATGCTCGACAACACGGAAGCCGTGCTGTCGATGCTCCATCGGCTTCGGCGGATCGGTGTCAGCATCGCGATGGACGATTTCGGCACGGGCTACTCGTCGTTGAGCTATTTGACGATGTTTCCGTTCGATCGCATCAAGATCGACCAATCGTTCACGAGAGGGATTAACGAACGCCCCGAAGCGGCGGCTGTGATCCGTGCCGTGACGGGCATATGCGCGAGTCTTGGCATCGTCTGCACGGCGGAGGGCGTGGAGACGGGGGCGCAGCTCGACTTCCTGTCACGGGCCGGGTGCGACGAGGCGCAGGGATATCTTTTTAGCCACCCGCGTCCGGAACAAGAAATTGCGCGGTTCCTCGCGTCGTGGAAACCGCACGAACTCTGCCCGGTACCGGTGCTTTCGGAAACCGGCACGGGTTCACGCACAGTAGAAGGAGACATATCGTGACCTCACTGTCATCGACCCCGGTGGTTACACAGTCGACGAATCCCGACGCGCGCGAAGCCGTGCAGGAAGTGCACGCGGCGCTGCGAGAGTGCGATAGCGAATTGGTTTTGTTCTTCTGCTCCAGTCATTTCGATCTCGATGCGCTTGCCGATGAGCTGGGCAAGCGATTTGACGGCACGGAGCTAGTCGGCTGTACGACGGCCGGGGAAATTGGACCGGCAGGTTATCGTGACCACAGTCTCGTCGCCGTGGCGCTGCCCCGCGCTTCATTCGCGGCAGTGACGGGGCGACTGGATGATCTCCATTGCTTCACGCTCGCAAGCGGACAAGTGCGCGCGCTTGACGTGCTGCACGAGCTGGAGAGGAAGTCGCCTGTTGCGCGCGACACGAATCCTTTCGCGCTGCTCCTGATCGACGGCCTGTCGATGCGAGAGGAGACCGTGACGCGTACGCTGCAAAGCGCGTTGGGTAAGATGCCTCTGATCGGCGGATCGGCCGCGGACGATTTGCGTTTCGAGCGAACCTTCGTTTTTCATGAGGGACGCTTTCGAAGCGACTGTGCGGTGCTCGTCATCGCCTCGACAACATTGCCGTTCAAGACTTTCAAGACGCAGCATTTTCGCTCTGGCAACGAGCGGCTCGTTGTGACTGGCGCGCACGCCGAGCGGCGCACCGTGAGCGAAATCAATGGCTTGCCGGCCGCTCAGGAGTACGCGCGCCTGATCGGCGCCCGCGTCGAAGATCTCAGCCCAGGGCACTTCGCGGCCGCTCCTGTCGTCGTGCTGATCGATGGGACCGACTACGTGCGCTCGATTCAGAAGTTGAATCCGGACGGCAGTCTCACGTTCTACTGCGCAATCGAGGAGGGGCTGGTGCTGCGTGTTGCCCGGGGTCTCGATCTCGCAGAGAATCTGCACGCCACATTCGCCGCGCTTCGCAATGATCTGGGCGAACTGCAGCTGGTGCTTGCCTGCGACTGCATCTTGCGCCACCTCGAAATATTGCAGCGGGGCACACGGGACATCGCCGGCGAGTTGTTTCGGGCTAACCGCGCGGCGGGTTTCAGCACCTATGGCGAGCAATATAGCGGTGTACACGTGAATCAGACGCTGGTCGGGATCGCGTTCGGTTCCGTCGGAGAGAACGCACGTGGCTGAAACGCTATCGGCTGTCACCGCACCGAGCGATCCGGTTTCGCTGCAAGCGGAAATCGCACGCTTGAACAAGATCGTCCGGTCGCTGATGGATCGCGCGGAGCGCAGTACGATCGTCAGCGGATCTGACTTCAGCCTGTTCCAGATGGCGGTCACGCTTGAAGACCAGATTCGCCACCGGACCCGCGAACTGCAGGACGCATTAAGTGAGAACAAGAAAATCACCCACGCGCTCGAGCGCACGCAGCGCCTGATGAAGGAGGAGATTGAGGAGCGCAAGCGGGCGCAGGCGGATCTGGAGCGGGAAAAGGAGGCGCAGCGGCGTTTGATCGACGAACTGGCGGAAACGCACGTCAAGCTGCTGCAATCCGAGAAACTCGCGTCGATCGGTCAGCTTGCTGCTGGCGTAGCGCATGAAATCAACAACCCGATTGGTTTTGTTGATTCCAATCTGAGAACACTGAAAAAGTGGGTTCAGCAACTGCTCGACGCAATGGCGCAGCAAGACGCGATGTTTGGCGAGTGCGAGCCCGCCACGCGAGCTCGCGTCGACGCAGCGCGTAAAGAAGCCGATCTTGACTACCTTCGCGAGGACATCGGACCGCTGATCGATGAGTCGATAGAGGGTGCGTCGCGCGTCCGGCGCATTGTGCAGGATCTGCGTGATTTTTCACGCGCGGGAAACGAGGACTGGAGCGTCGTTGACATCCATACGGGCCTGGAAGCCACACTGAATGTCGTACGCAATGAAATCAAATACAAGGCGGATATAGTCAAGGATTATGGCGAGTTGCCGCTCATCGAATGCATGGCGTCGCAGTTGAATCAGGTGTTGATGAATCTGCTTGTGAACGCTGCACAAGCGATCCCCGTACGGGGCATCATCACGATCCGTACGCGTCGAGAAGACGATGGCGTGTCGATCACGATTGCCGATACGGGCATAGGAATGTCGGCCGATGTAAAAGCAAGGATTTTCGACCCGTTTTATACGACCAAACCCGTTGGGCAAGGTACCGGATTGGGGCTGTCGGTTTCATATGGCATCATCGAAAGGCATCGTGGCCGGATCGTTGTCGATAGCGCACCCGGGGTAGGCTCCCGCTTCACCGTATGGCTTCCCATCGCGCGAAAGAATAGCGTCCCCGTGCAAGTCGCTTAGAGCTGAGGATCGAAGCCCCGTGGCTTCAAATGCAACACCCACTTTGACAGACGTTGCGGCCGCCCCAGTTTAAACATCTCTTTTTCATCTTCTGAAAGGAGAGTGCTACCAGGACCACCATGTATCTCGACAATCGCACACGGACGTCCGAACTCTCTTGCACGCTGGACATGTTGCGGGCAATCACCACTACACGCGTACCGGACGAGTTGTTCAGTACCCTGGTTCGTGCAGTGATAGAGAGTTCGGGAGCGTGCAGGGCCTGTTTGCTGCTCGTGGAGGACGGGGCGTTACGGATAGTCGCGCAAGGAAAGACGGAAGACCAGCGCGTGGACGTTCGCACGAATCTTCAAGGTCCCTCGTGTTCCGGCTTACCCGAATCCATTGTTACTGCCGTGCAGCTTGGGCATGTCCAAGTGGTTCTCGCTGACGCGGCAGAGGCGGGCTCTTTTTCGAACGATCCCTATCTGCGCAAGCAGGGTGTCAGGTCTGTTGCATGCTTGCCCATGATCGGACAAGGCGATTTGCTCGGACTTGTCTATCTGGAGCACGATCTCCAGGCCGGTGTGTTCACAGAAGAGCGTGTCATGCTCCTGAACGCGCTGGTCGCTCAGGCAGCCATTTCGCTGGAGAATGTCCGATATTGCGAACACCTGGCAAAAGAAAACGATCGGCTCAATGCAGTGCAGAGCGAATTGGTGTTTCAGCGCAATTTGCTGCGGACTTTAGCCGAAACTTTTCCGCACCGCATTTATGCCAAGGATACTCAGACCCGTTTTATTTTCGGCAATATGGCTGTGGCGCAAGGCATGGGTGTCGCGAGCCCTGATGAATTGCTGGGAAAAACGGATTTCGGCTTTTATCCCGCGGCGTGCGCAACTCGTTACTATCGAGAAGAACAGGCGATCATGCAATCCGGTCAGCCGTTGATGCATCACGAAGAAGAAGTTAATTATCTGTTGACCAATGACGTGGCGTGGATGTTGACAACGAAGGTTCCTCTGCGCGATGACGAGGGAAAAGTGATCGGCATTGTCGGTGTCAACTACAACATCACCGAACGCAAGAGAACCGAAATGGAACTGGTCTCGCGCAATGCTGAACTGCTGGAACTGAACGCCAGGCTTTCTCAAGCCCAGG
The DNA here is from genome assembly GCF_001028175.1 of Caballeronia mineralivorans PML1(12). GTDB lineage: Bacteria > Pseudomonadota > Gammaproteobacteria > Burkholderiales > Burkholderiaceae > Caballeronia > Caballeronia mineralivorans. The sequence goes on along the minus strand of NZ_AEJF01000246.1, from coordinate 32,043 downwards.
CTCAACTTGTGCAATCCGAGAAGCTGGCTTCTATCGGCCAGCTTGCTGCGGGCGTCGCACATGAAATAAACAATCCGATCGGGTTCATCTTCTCGAATTTCACCGCCCTGGATGGATATGTGGAGAAATTGCTGGCCATGCTCGCCGCCTACAAGGAGGCGGAACATTTCATTGATTCGAAAGCAACGACGGATAAATTAAAAGTGCTGAGCGAGCGGGTTGACTTGCCGTTCCTAAAAGATGACATACCGGTGTTGATGGCAGAGACCAAGGACGGAATCACTCGAGTGCGAAAGATTGTCCAGGCACTTACCGATTTTTCGCGTATAGGGGGCAAGCTGGAGTGGCAATTCGCAGATCTGCACCAGGGAATCGATGCCACATTGAACATTATCAGCAGCGAGATCAAATACAAAGCAGATGTGATCAGGGAGTACGGTCAGATACCTGAGGTCGAGTGCTTGCCATCCGAAATCAACCAGGTGATCATGAACCTGCTCGTCAATGCAGCGCATGCGTTGGGGGAGGAGCGAGGCAGGATCACAATCCGTACGCGCGCAGAACATGAGACCGTATCGATCGAAATTTCGGATACAGGTTGTGGCATCGAGAAGGAAAACCTGTCCCGTATCTTCGATCCGTTTTACACGACGAAGCCGGTGGGTAAAGGAACGGGGCTCGGGCTATCGCTATCGTACGGCATCGTACAAAAGCATGACGGAACCTTGGAAGTCGAAAGTAAAGTCGGGAAAGGCACGACTTTCCGGCTAGCCCTGCCAATCAAACGGCGACGCCTTCAACTGGAGTGAAGAATCGCCTGGCTGACGGTAACGCTTCGAGTTCGGCGATTCTCCTTTGGTGCTCCTTCGGCGCGATTGACTTTAGCCGCGCAAGGTCGGCTTCGACACGGTCGAAGCGGGATCGTACAGCGTCCCGTTTGATGCCGTCGATCTGCGCTTTCAGTTTGAGTAGATCTCCGAGGCTGAAACGCGAATGTTGAGCCCCGTGTGGATTCCAGATGAGGCACAGGAGGCGCGGCGCGATCTGACCCGCGCGCGTGAGGACATGAAGCATCTGCAACGCCGGGCCAAGCAACGGTTGTTGTTGCCCCACGAACGCCGCACAAAAGTGACCACAACCGCGACTTCCTGATCGCAAAGCGATTGCGCGAACGGCGGCATACCACAGGCTTCTGATTTCCAGCCGTGCTTGGCGGATATCGACATCCATCGAGGCCAGGGCCGTCTCCAAGTCGCTCCAGTCCTCGTTCGCGGGCAAGTACTCGTCCACCTCACAGTGCAGGTCGCGCTCATGCTGCCGCGCATCGGGCTTGAACTCGCCGAGGCTCGATGGGATGCCATGCCACAGGCCGAATCCATTGCCGATTAGGTAAAGCGTCCGAGGCTGCATTGCCGGGCTCCTTTGCCCATGTGTGGCGCTTGGCAAGTGTGGGCGCGTCGAGGTGAGGAGAGGTTACAGAAACGCTTGAAGGTTATAGGCGATATGATATTTTTGATAATCCATTGGAGAGTATCCATGAGTGTCGTCAACGAACATCCGGGCGTTTCGACCTTGGTGGGGACGCCCCAGGAAGTCCGCAACCGTCTCAGCCATTCCCACGCGCAGTGTGTGCTGGTGGTCGCGTTCGAGCACATGAAGCCCGTGCACCTGGATGCCGTGACCGAGGCCTTTGCCAACATGGCCTCCATGCTGGGTGTCTTTGTCGAGCACCGCGACCGGGAGGCCTTGGAGCGCCTGGCGGACTTGCTGGTGCCACGAACACCGCCATCGCCTCGGCTGCTCAGGGAAACGGCCATGCTGGTGTGCGCGCGCAATGCGGTACTCGAAAGCGGTGATTGGCTGACAGCCGCAGAGGTCGCTCAACTGGCTGGCCTGAGTACGCGCAACCCAAGTGCCCAGCCCAACAAGTGGAAGAAGCAAGGTCAGATCTTCGCCATCCACCATGGAGGTGTCGATTACTTCCCTGGATATGGCCTGGACCGCGACGCGGGCTTTCGGCCCCTGAAGTGCCTGGCCAAGGTGATCGAAGTCTTCGATGGCAAGAAGGATGGCTGGGGACTCGCGTACTGGTTCCGTTCGGACAACGGCTTTCTGAGCGGTAAGCGCCCGCAGGATTCGCTGGCGACCGAACCGGAGCGTGTGATCTCCGCTGCGCGCGATGAGGTGCAAGAGGTAGCCCATGGCTAGACGCGGCAGCAAGCCGTCGGCCGCGGCCCCAGTGGACCCGGCCGTTGTGCAGGATGCTGGCGCCACGCCACTGCCGAAGTCTGAAACCCTGCATGTCACTCTGACGCCCCTTCCCAAAGGACAGGCGGTGCAGCGCGTGCACCAGGAGAAGTATGCCGCTGTGCAGTTCAACCCTGGCGTTCAGGGCAATGCGCGCTTCAGCCCGATCCGCAACGACCGGGGCGAGCCGATCCCGACGCTGTGCGCTGGTACGACCTTGCCATGCGCGCTGATGGAGACGGTGTTCCACGACGTGCCCCACAAAGAGCTTCGACAATAATAAGCTCGCCGGTCAGGCGCATTTCGAGGTCGAGCTCGCCGGGGATTTGCAACTGATCGACACCGAGAAAGACCAGTACCCAGCAACCCGGAAGTGGGCTGAGGCGATTCATCAGCAGTGTCCCGAGGCGCAGGGATTGTCCTGGGTGTCCCGACAGGACGACTCGGCCCGGGCCTTCGTGCTGTTCGGCGACCGGATCGCGGACAGCACACTACAGCAGAAGGGAGTGTCCCGCAGCTTGATAGAGGATGCGGATGCCTATACCGAGGCACTGGATCTGGCTGAACGCATCGGCGTGGAGATCGTGCCGGGGAAAAGCTGAGCGATGGCATAACGGGATGAGCAGCGCGAGTTGTAGCATCCACGTTTGCTGACTCGTTGCTCCTCAACCTCGCCGAAGGGAGGGGCGGTAAGATCGTGTGATGCAGAAATCTAACTCGCTATAGGCCGTCCTTGTCCATCGGCTCACGGTTTCGCTTCACGCTTGCTTTTCCGCGTCTTATCGACCTCATGCAGTTGCGCTTCACTTCGTTCGCTGTGGACAACTCACGGGAGGACATGCCTCTCCAGGAATGCGCCCCTGCCGGGCGCACCATAAAAAAAGCCGGCGTGTACGCCGGCTTAAAGTTCGGTCGTTCGAGGGGGCCAACCGAACCTGAGAGAACTACAGCATAAGCAAAAAAAACGCTAAGCAATCCGACAAACAAGACCGGAACTTGCCCGCATTTCATCCATTTTTTCGTCAAGCCGAATCAAATCAAATCAAATATTCAAGAATATTCCGGGCACCCACACAGCTGCGGCGACCACTGCAAACGCCTACCGGTATGGCTCGTCGAGCAACGGACCGGTGCGAGTCGTCTATCGGACCCGCTATTGGGTGACGATCGTCGCAGACCACGCAAGTGGCAGTTCGACCTCTCTGCTCTCGCAATCGAGGACCTCGCTGCGCCCTCCGTCTGGAATTTTTTCCTGTTCAATTAATAAGGTATCCATATCTGTAAGAAACATCTCGGCCACGCCATCCATTTGCACCAGATCCCACATAAGTATCCGCTAACAAGTGAATGCCGGTCTTGTTCCCTTCTTCGACGATCGAAATAATTAGTAAGACTTAGTGCTTCAGAATGTTGGCCGAATATTGGTTATCATCCCAGTAACGTGATTCCCCGAGGATGCGAATTATGTCATTCTGATGAATCGTTTTTCGGGCCGGTAAACGTTGACGCTTGCGTAACACTCTGCCCGGAGCAGACCGGCATCCATCAGTAACCACATGGCGTTGGTTCAACCTTTAAGGCGGCCCGAAAAACGATTGACTATTTTGTCGCAAAAATGGTAAGGGTACATTAGCGGTGCCCCGGTGTTGCACTCCATGCAACAACAGCTTCACCCGCTCAATTTAATACTGCCTGGCATGCCGCGCTTGTAGATTACTTTTCGCGGAGCAACGGCTGCAAAGCGGCCGCAGCAGAGCATGTCGGTGTGATCCAAAGGTGATGCGGCTTTCGAAGAATGACAGAACACTTGCTTGCGAATGTTTTCAAGCAATTTTATTGAAACTTTAGTGCTTCAACTGGATAAATGGGTCAGCTTTATGCATGCCAGAAAATTAAAGTTTTACGCAAAAAATATCATTTTCGATCTTGTACCATCATCGATTTTTGAAAAAAGATACGATCGCATGTTCACGAATTTGGATGAACATCAATGGAATTATATTCGCAAGCGCGCCGATTATTATAACAAGCTTGAACAGCGGTTTGTGCTGGACGAAACAGCGAGCCGCAGCAGCGCACTGCCTTTGCGGGGCAATCCCAGTGCCTACTATTATGATTTAAAGGAGATATCTCGCTACTTCCCTCGTTCGCTAAAATTTAAGTATGTTTTTACCGACATTAAGGAAACGGTAGACGAGCCAACACTGCTTAAGACAAGACCGCTCACTGCAGCGAATGAAAACTCCGTTATATTGAAGCTGGACAAAATAAGGCACTTCAATTTCGTCGAAGACACGAGGCCATTTCATAGCAAACTCGATATGGCTGTGTTTCGAGGCGCATGTTTTCAGGAACACAGGCAAGAGTTTGTCGCCAAATATCACTCTTCACCGTTGGCCGATGTAGGCGACACGGACGACTTGAAAAAAGGGCAGCCTGGGCACCGGCCCTACATGAGCATTTCGGATCAACTGAAGTACAAATTCGTTATCAGTCTGGAAGGCAATGACGTTGCAACCAACTTGAAATGGATCATGCTTTCAAATTCCGTTTGCTTTATGCGCAAACCGAAAGTGGAAAGCTGGTTTATGGAAGGATCATTAATATCTGACTATCACTACGTACTCTTGAACGATGAATTTTCGGATCTGGAGGAAAAAATAAATTATTACGCAAAGCATACAGACAAGGCAATGACGATCATTAGAAATGCCAATCAGTACGCCATGCAGTTTCTCGACACGAGACGGGAAAAACTTATCTCGCTACTGGTTCTCAAAAAATATTTCGATCTTTCCGGTCAATAAGGGTTAACTCGTATAACGGATCTTGTGTCCGAGTTTATCAGGGTGCAAACCCACCGACTTGACGCACAGGAGGCCAGCATGAACAAGTTTAGTGGAATCGACCTGCACTCGAACAACAGTGTGGTAGTGGTCAGCGATGAAGCTGATCGGATCGTCTACCAACGGCGGTTACCGAACGATACAGAGGTGTTTTGTCGATTGTCGGACCGATCCTCTAGCACTTCGCGCTGAAGCGAGTTCCGCTGCGCAAGTTGCTCTATCGCGAACTACTTCTCGCGGCAGCACGCTTCACTGGCTTGACGCGCGGCCGAACAGGCAAACGGCAACCGCGCGTATTCACCCAACTCATCCAAGTTTCGCCTGTAATTCCGCCGCACCACCTCGACGATACAAAGCGAGCGTCGCGAAGAATCCGCAGATCGCCGCAAAGATCAGCCAGTAAGCAGGCGCGGCTTTGTCGCCGGTTGCCTGAATCAGATAGGTCGACACCGCTGGCGTGAATCCGCCGAAGACGGCCGTCGCGAGACTGAACGCCAGCGAGAAGCCGGCCACGCGAACATTGACCGGCATCACTTCGGTCAGGGCAGCAACCATGGCGCCGTTGTATGCGCCAAAGAAAAACGAGAAGTAAAGCAGCACGGCCAGCATGCGCAGGAAGCTCGGCTCGTGCGCGAGCCAGGAGAGTGCCGGATAGGCGGTCACAATGGCGAGCGCCGAGACGAACAGCAAGACGGGCCGGCGTCCAATGCGATCGGAGATCACGCCGCCGATGGGCAACCAGATAAAGTTCGATACGCCGACAAATAACGTGACGATCAGGCTGTCCGACGTGCTCAGATGCAGCACGGCGCGGCCGAACGTCGGGGTATAGACGGTGATCAGATAGAAAGTGGTGGTGGTCATCGCGACCATCAGCATGCCGGCGATGACCGTTTTCCAGTTCGTCAGCATGGAACGCAATACTTCAGCCGTGGCGGGGTGATGGCGACGCGCCTGGAATTCGGCGGTCTCCTGCAGCGAGCGGCGCAGGACATAGAGAAACGGCACGATCAGGCAGCCGATAAAAAATGGCACGCGCCATCCCCAACCAGCGATCTGCGCGGGCGAAAGCCAGCTGTTCAGCGCGTAACCGAGCGCGGCCGCCACGACGATCGCGACCTGCTGACTAGCGGACTGCCACGCGGTATAAAACCCTTTCTTGCCCGGGGTCGCCATCTCCGCGAGATAGACGGAGACGCCACCGAGTTCCGCGCCGGCTGAGAAGCCCTGCAGCAGCCGGCCGATCAGCACGAGGGCAGGCGCAAGCAGACCGATCGTAGCAAATCCCGGAACGCACGCGATGAGGAGCGTACCGCTCGCCATGATGGATAACGTCACGATCAGGCCGCGCCGGCGCCCGACCTTGTCGATATACGCGCCAAGCACAATGGCGCCGAGCGGGCGCATCAGGAAACCTGCGCCGAACACGGCGAAGGTTTGCATCAGCGAGGCGAATTCGCTGGCGGCCGGAAAAAACGTCTTGGCGATATAAGTCGCGTAGAAACCGAACAGAAAGAAATCAAACTGTTCGAGGAAATTACCACTGGTGACGCGCAGCACTGCTCCGAGCTTCGAGGTACTGGGCGAGATTGCACCGGGCGTGGGCGGTTGGATGTCGTTTTCAGTTGCCATGTCGTCTCCTAGGTATTTATCTTTATGCCGATCATCATAAGCTCAGCGCGGTCGATCAGGTATCAGTCCTCGACCAGCAGCTCGCTCGGCTGGCGCTTTTCGACGGCCCATTTCAGCAGTGCTGCGCTGCGGTAGATCCCATGCGCGAACTTTCCGTAAGGCAGCGTCAGGAACAGTGCCATCACGATGCCGAGATGGATGGCCAGCAGCAAGGCCATCATCGATGTCTCGCGCAGCATCAACAGCGCGAGACCGCTCGCACTGGTCAGCAACAAGAGTGCGATGAACCCCCGGTCCATCGGTTTTTGCGCGCTGTCGCCGTGTTGCGGATGTCGTTTGACGTTTAGCCAACAGAGCCCGGCGGGACCTGCCAGCAAACCGATACCTCCTGCGACCCCAAGCAACACCGGTAAGCTCGATAGAGGATAGGGCGCTTCGATTTTCAGCAGATAGTGGTAGAGGGTCGCCACGCATGTTGACGCGAAGCACAGCATGAAGCCGTAAAAAGTCAGGTGATGAAAGTAGCGGCGGGCGAGCGAAAACGCATCGTCGGCGTTGTTGCAGCCTTCGCCATGGCCACCGCCGAGATAACGCAAGCTCAGCACGTTATGCGTTGCCTCACCGATGGCAACGCCCGACAGCGCACCGGGATCTTGATTTCGCCAAAAGCGCCGCACGCCTACGCCAAGTGCGATCATCGAGAGCATGAAAACCATGCCGAAAAGCAAGGCCAGGGCAGTATGCGGGAACACAGCATAGAAACTACCGGCGTGCGGCGGCAGGAACAGCGAGCCTTTGAATGCCATCGTCAGAATCAGGAAAAGCGCGAGACCGCCTGCCAACGCAAGCGCCAGCGTGAGGCCGTTGCGCTTGTAAAGCGCGCCAAAACCTGCTGGCCACGCATAGTCCACGTAGGTCTGCATGCGCACTTGCGCCATCGCCTTCGGAACGTTGACGGCGAACTCATGAGGTGGCGCGTACTGGCAAGCATGCAGGCACGCGCCGCAGTTATGACAGAGGTTCGAAAGGAAGTGCACGTCGGCGCGGCCGAACTCGAGGCGGCGGGTCATTGCGGGGAATACGGCGCAAAAGCCTTCGCAGTAGCGGCACGCATTGCAGATCTGCATGATGCGGCTGACTTCACCTTCGGCGGGCGTCATGGCGAAGGTGATCGGGGCTTCGTTCGAGGCCAGCGCGCTCGCCTCCCGAGTAAGTGCTTCAAGCGACTGCATGACTGGTTTCCTTCGATTGCTGAGCGGCGCGCGCGGCCTGGGTTCCTGCGATGCGTCCGAATGCGGTGCCGATCGACATACCAACGCCAGCCGTATATCCCTTGCCCAGCACGTTGCCGGCCATCATCTCGCCCGCGACGTAAAGATTCGGACTCGGCTTGCCGCCGAAATGCACGGCCGATTGTTCGTTCACCTTCAGCCCAAGATAGGTAAAGGTGATGCCGGGCCGAAGCGCGTAGGCGTAGTAGGGCGGTTTATCTATGGGTTGCGCCCAGTGTGTCTTGGCGGGCGCAATGCCCTCGGTGTGGCAGTCGTCGAGCACCGCGTGGTCGAATGAACCAACGCGGCATGCGGCGTTATAGGTTTCGATGGTCTTGACGAAGGTCGACTCGTCGAGTCCCGCCGCTCGCGCCAGTTCCCCAAGACTGTTCGCCTTCGTGCCTGGAAAAACCGGGGGCATGAAGCGGCCGATTGCTTTGGAATCGATGATCGAATAAGCGATCTGCCCCGGTTGCTGCGCGACAAGACGGCCCCAGATCGCATAGCGCTTTGGCCAGAAATCTTCACCTTCGTCGTAGAAACGCATGGCGTCGCGATTGAGCACGACACCCAGCGACACGCAATCTACGCGCGTGCAGATACCGCCGTCATAAAGCGGTGCACGCGCGTCGATGGCCACGCAATGCGACTGGGAAGGGTCTCCAATCGAATCCGCGCCTGCATCGATCATGTATTTGAGCAGCACCCCCATGTTGAAGCGCGTGCCGCGGATCAGGAAATTGTCTGCCACCCATTCACCGTTGATTTGGCCCCACGCTTCACGCAGCCATTCGCGATTGGATTCGAAGCCACCGGATGCGAGCACGCAGGCGCGCGCTTCAATGCGTTCGTGGCCGATGTGCGCGGCGATAAAGCGATCGCCGTCGAGCTCGATAGCGTCTACTGGCGCGTTGTAGCGAACCTGCACCCCCAGCGCTTGCGCGCTGCGGAAGTAGGCGTTGACGAGGGCCTTGCCGCCACCCATGAAAAATGCGTTGGTGCGCGCGACATGCAGCGCGCCGGAGAGCGGTGGCTGAAAATGCACGCCATGGCGGTGCATCCAGTCGCGGCATGTCGACGATTCGCGGATCGCGAGGCGTGCGAGCGTTTCGTTGGTCAAACCACCGGTGACCTTGAGCAGGTCCTGCCAGTACTCTTCTTCCGGATAGGCTTCAACAAGTACATCCTGCGGCGCATCATGCATGCAGCGCAGATTGCGGGTGTGCTGCGAATTACCGCCGCGCCATTCGCGCGGTGCCGCTTCGAGCAACAATACCGATGCGCCCGCCTCGCGTGCCATCAATGCGGCGCACAAGGCCGCATTGCCGCCGCCGATCACTAATACATCCACCATGTTCAACGTCTCCCCAATGACACGGAGTGTAGGACGTCAGGTGTTTAGCCGCCAGCGGGTAACCGGAAACAGGTGTTCACGAATCGTGAAGAGGCGGCAATGTCGCGCCCGCCCATTGACGTTGAGCGACAAGCGTACGAGCGACATCGGCCAGTACCACGCGTGCAGCGAGGCCGGCAGGTGAAAGTTCATCGTCGGAAAGACTGACGAGCTGGTTCGGGCGGACCATGTAGCGATCACTTATGGGAATCGCTCGGAACGACGCCGCATCGCGTCGAGCAAGCGCTGCGCCCGGCTGGATGGTCACGCCAAGTCCGCCGCCGACCGCATCCATCAGCATGGCAAGCCCGTCGATTTCAGCGACGATGTTCGGTTCGACGTTCACGCGGGCGAAGGCCGTGTCTAGCAGCGAACGCAACCCGTGCGGGCCGCTCGGGAGAATCAGCGGCAGTTTCGCGATGTGCGTGAGCTTCGCGCTTTTGGTCTTTGGCATCGACTCGAAGCTTGCGGCCGAGATGACGAACAGGCTCTCGTCGAGCAGGGGCGTCGCACTAAAGCGTTTGATGTTGTCGCTCTGGAACAGGATAGCCAGGTCGATCTGACGCGCGCTGAGCATGCCCGACAGGTGGCCCGAAAGGCTCTCCACCATGCGCAAGCGGACATCGGGATATCGCTCGCGCATGGCGCGCATGAAGGCGAGGCCGAGCACACCCGTCGTGCTCGGTGCCATACCGACGCTGACGTGGCCGGACAGGCGTGCGTGCTGCGCCGCGTGCGCAGCGTCGTCGACGTGCCGCAGCGCCAATTGCGCCTGGCGCCAGAACGCGAGGCCCGCGTCGGTCGGGCGCACGCCGTTCGCGGTGCGTTGCAGCAGGCGGGTGGACAACTCGCTTTCGAGGCGGCTGATCTGCTGGCTCAGCGTCGAGGTCACCACGCCAAGTTCCATCGCTGCACGGCCCATGCTGCCGTGTTCGATCACGCGAACAAAGTAACGAAGTTGGCGTAGTTCCAAGGGGTTTCCTTTGATGTCGATATTGGTTGGGAGGCCGTGCCCTTGTTCTTGGCGAAGCCGGCCCGCGCATTATTGAACAAACATCGCAACTCCCAGGTGACTCGGGACTACTCAGTTCCTGGACCGAATCGGGCAACCACGAAGGCGATGAAACTGGCAAGCTTGGCCGTCAGCTTGCGTTCCGGCAGGTAGACAAGATGCACCGGATATACCGGCGCAGGCGTGTCGGCAAGCAATCGGATCAGTCTTCCGGCGGCAATATCCTGCTCTACCAGCAACTCCGGCTGGAGAATGATGCCGAGACCGGCGAGCGCCGCTTCACCCAGGGCCATGCCGCCGCCGCTGATATCGAGGCGGCCTGGTACACGCACAGTCTGTTGCGAGCCGTCGGCGAGGGTGAAGCGCCAATTGCGTTCCGGGCCGCCGGCAAATCCGATCGCGAGGCAGTGATGCCTCTCCAGATCCTTAGGCGTTGCTGGCGTTCCGTGCCGTGAAAGATACGCGGGCGACGCGCAGACAATGAGTCGCGAGGGTGCCAGCGGTCGCGCAATCAGATTCGAATCCCGCAGGGCGCCGACGCGGATCGCCACTTCGAAGCCCTCATCGGCGAGATCGACGAACCGGTCGGTCAGCGCCAACTCGACACGAACGTCCGGGTTGGACTCGAGATAGTCGCTCATCGCGGGCGCAAGTTCAAAGGTGGCATACATCACCGGCACGCTCACGCGCAGGCGACCGCGCGGATGTGGTTGCCGACCATTGTCGCTGTCATGCCGCTGTCTTCTGCAGCGGCAGCAAAGCCGCCGCGCTCGACGACGCGCACGAAGACCGACATGCTGACGAAACAATCCATTCAGAAGCGCTGGTTACGAGTGAGAAAAGCAGATCATCGTTTATTGGGTTCATCGATGCAATGACAATTCGAATCACGCCGTGTGGCGCAATCGATAGGGGATCAGCATGAATCTGCAAAACAAGAAGGTCGTGATACTGGGCGGCACGTCCGGGATTGGGCTCGCCACCGCACGCGCAGCGCTGGCACAAGGCGCGACGGTTGTTGTATCGTCCTCGCGGCAAGACAAGGTCAGGGCGGCTGTCATCGAACTCGGTTCGGGTGCCGATGGCTATGTCGCGGACTTGAACGATCCCGGTTCGGTGAGCAAATTGATTGCCGGGATCGGCAGCTTCGATCACTTGGTCTATACGGCCGGCGAAAGCCTGCAACTCGGCGACCTCGCGAGCACGGAGATGAGCGCGGTCCGCAAGGCCTTCGACCTGCGCGTGTTTGGCGCAATCGCCGCGATCAAGGCTGCAGCGCCTAATATCCTGCCGGGTGGATCAATCGTGCTCACCAGCGGAACCGCGGGCACACGGCCGCATAAAGGCTATACAGTCATTGCGAGCATTTGCAGCGCGATGGAAGGCTTGACGCGGGCGCTCGCCATCGAGCTTGCGCCGATCCGGGTAAATATCGTCAGCCCAGGTATGGTGCGCACGCCGTTGTGGTCGGCCATCCCCGAGAACGATCGCGAAGCGATGCACCTGCACGTCGGCTCGACGTTACCGGTCGGGCGTACGGGGGAAGGCCGACGATATCGCTCAGACGTACGTCTATCTGATGAACAACGCGTTTGCCACCGGGCAGACGATCGTGATCGATGGCGGCGGCGTTTTGGTCTGAAGGGCATTTCCGGATTCAGGCGGCGCATCGTGTTGTGGCCGGCGTCGGTACGGCGCTTAATGCTGCACGCGAGCGCAGTGCGGTGAAAGTCGCGTGCTGCGTTCTTCGGGGGCGCGCCGCATTTCCGAGAAGGGATGCGGCTATCCTCTCGGAGATCGCGTCAATCGTGCCGCGAAGAACGCTAATTCGCCCACTGAAGGGGAAGGCAAGCCATTCATTCCGGTGGTCTCAGGAAGCGGGTAAACTGTAAGTATCATATTTAGTCAGTATCGAGTAAGTCTGCCGAGCTTAAATTCGCACCCAGGCCGTTTGTCCGGGAACCCCTTAGCTCAATCTGACGATGAAAAACTTTCTAATAATCCCCGCTCTGATGCTCTTTTCGAGCAATTCAAACGCAGAGCATTTCCTCGTCTCAAAAGATGATGTGCAGAACGCGATAGTCGCCACCACGCTAGGCGGTTGCCATGGTTCCGTAAAAGAAGTGCACGCGGACGCCTATACAGTAAGAGCTACAACTTTCGACGACGGTGGTTGCGACATGAAATCCGAACACGGCAAAATTACCTCACTATTCACCGTGCAACGCGACGGTGCGCAATTTCCCGAGACGATGGAAGTCGTCACCTCCCGTTCTGACTCTGACGTAAAGGGCGCTTTCAGTGAAATCCTGACTTACACCGAGAATAACAACGAAGAATTCTCAAGCATGTGGGAGTCTGCGCTCGCCAAGGAGCAAAAGGAAAGCCAGAACAAGGGTTATTAAAGTCAAAGTTGTTTGCTCCACTTTGCTAATGTAGGTTGCCAGTTTTGCGGCGTTGAAGTAGCTGCCGAAGCCGTCCGAACCAGATTCGATGATGACCGTCAGCAGGCCAATATTGAAAACCCAGTGTGCAGCGTGGCTTAAAGCCTGTCTGCGTTCACGAGCGCGACCAGTCTTGCCCGTTCACGTGTAACGTCCGCCTTGTCTTCCGGTGGCCAGTCGAGAACAATTCCATCGTCAAGCGAATGTCGGACAAGCGAAGAATAGTCCCATTTGCTCAGCTTCCCAGATTTCATCGCATCCGCAATGTCGCGCCTGAGATCCACGGGGAAGCTCGCATAGGCCTCCGACAGTGATGCGTACTGTCGTGCATCGATTTCGACGGATGCGTGAAGCGAGGCCCAGAGCACAACGGCAATAATCGCCATCAACGGCACTGCGGTGTAGCGGAGAATGAACTTAACGGGCGTCATTACAGGTTTTCGTGAAGACGCTCGATGCGCGAACGTGTCTGGCCCGACGTATGATTTTGTGCAAGATATCGGCACTCATTGGCCGAACGGGGAGGTGGCCTGCGACAAGCCGCAGACCGTGCGCCGCGTGCATCTTGAGCGAACCTGAAACTGCACGCAGCGCTGGATGACTATACCCGTCTTCGGTTGGCGCCGCGCGCGGCACGTTGTCGCGGATATAGCAACCTGCCAAATTTTCGTCACGCTGACTATACTGGAAGAAGTCGCTCTGGTTCAGGCGCACTGGCTCAAGCGGTCGGCTCCGAACAGGACGTCAAGGCGAACAAGTCTGTCCGCGGGGAGAAACGTATGTTCAAGCATCTGCTGGTGCCGACCGACGGGTCGGCACTCTCCGACGCCGCCATTCAGATGGCGGTGACGCTCGCTAGCGAAAGCGGAGCCAAAGTCACAGGGCTCCATGTCATCGCGGAATTCCATGTTCTCGCGTATGGCACTGAAATGCTCGCGGAGTCCGAGGAGCGATTCTTACAGGTCACCCGAGAGCATGCGGATGATTATCTCGGGGAGGTCATGAAAGCGGCCACGCAGGCCGGTGTCGAGTGCGATACGGTTGCCAGGAATCGCGATCACCCGTATGAGGCGATTATCAGCGTTGCAGAGCAACGAAACTGTGATCTTATTGTCATGGCGTCGCACGGCCGAGGCGGTCTGCGAGCGTTGTTGCTCGGCAGTGAGACCCAGAAGGTGCTGACGCACAGCCAGATCCCGGTCCTCGTCGTCCGGCCGTCGACGTCAACCGGCGTTGGTCGCGCAGTGGGATCCGGTACGCTGTCAACTGAATCAAAACCTTCTCGGCCCCAACCGTTTATCATCGGTCGCGCTTCGCTGGCTGTCAGTCCGGTGCGTGTCTAGACCGCGTCCCCGGCACCCCCTGAACGCTAGCAACGGTGACCGTTCGCATTCATTTTCCGCGTGCAGGCGCAAAATGCCTTTGCCTGCGCGCGGAGTACGAGGCTGACTGTGCCCATCGCATTCGGTGTTCATTCGACGCGCCCACTGCCCAGCCCCCACGCTGCTACGATCACCAGAAAGATCGAACAAGAACCCCATTGGGTTAAGACGCTTGACCACGCCAAAGTCGGGTTTGAAGCCGCCTCGGTATGGCCGGCGAGACGCAGAAGCACGCCCGGCGCGAGTTTCATTTGTTGTTCCACGAACCACCACTTGAGTGTCAAGGCAACCGACGCCAGTCCACTACCGATCAGAACGGCGCCGAGGAACGGGTCATAAGCCGGGCCGGACGGCCGGGAAGCCGAGCATTGGGCGAGGTATGCCACCGCCGCACCGTTGACGGCGGCCGAGAGCATCACAAACCACAACGGAAAGCGCAGGCTGATCGCCACCATGAAGACGATTATCGTCAGCACCTGTGGCCATGCCCTGCGCATCAGAGCACTGCTGATCGCTTTCAGATTGCTCAATTGCTTGCTCATCGTTCGTTATCCTCAAAAGCATCACCATGGCACATGGGATGGTCATCATGCATCGATCCGGCGCGAAGCTCATGCCCATGCCCGCCGTCAGCGCATATCGCTGGCGCAGATCATGGCGGAGGGATTGCGTGTTTCACACGAAGCGCGGTGAGAATGCCCCTCAGGATATCGATGGGGGGCGGTGGGCAGCCCGGTATGGTGACGTCGACGGGAAGCAGATTCGAGAGCGGCCCGCTCACGGCGTAGCTTTCCCTGAAGATGCCGCCTGTACACGCGCACTCGCCGAGCGCGACGACCAGCTTCGGATGTGGCGTCGCCTCGTACGCTCGCCATACCGCTTCCTTCATGTTCAGTGTAAGCGGGCCAGTGACCAGCAGCATGTCGGCATGGCGGGGACTCGCGACGAACTTGATACCCAGACCTTCGATGTTGTAGTACGGATTGTTGAGCGCGTGGATCTCTAATTCGCAGCCGTTGCAAGAGCCTCCATCGATCGCGCGAATGCACAGCGCTCGGCCGAGCACGTCGAGTACTTCCTGCTGGATCCGCTGGCCTTCGGTACGCCATGCGTCATCGCCCTCGGGCAGGCGCTGAGTTGGCGTGCCGGTCTTGGCGATCTGTTTGAGAAGTTGCCACATTACAGGTCGTGTCCGGCGTAGTTCAGATTGAACGACTTGTTGATCAGCGGAAAATCGGGAACGATATTTCCGATGACCGCGTGCTCCAGGGCTGGCCAGTTCTGCCACGACGGGTCATGGCAATGGCAGCGCGAAATGGTCCCATCGACCCCGGTTTCGAGTCCGACGAACACATCGCCGCGCCAGCCTTCGATCCAGCCCACTCCGTAGGATGGCGGCCGGCCGTGTTCGATCTGCTTCATGATGTCGCCGCCTGGTAGATCGCTCAGGAGGATCCGGATCAACCGGATGGACTCGTAGATCTCGTTGAAGCGCACAGCGACCCGGGCTGCCACATCACCCCGATCATCGCTGACCATCTGCACCTGAACCTCGTGGTATGGCGCGTACGGGTGATCGACGCGTACATCGATTTTCCGGCCGCTTGCCCGCCCGACCAGCCCGCACACACCGAAGTGCTCCACCACCTTCGCGCAGAGAAGACCGGTGCCTGCGAAGCGATCCTGCAGGCCAGACTGATCGTCGTAAATGTTTTGCATCACACGAACCTGCGCGTCAATCTGGTCACACTGCGTCGACATCGCGGTGATGAAGCGCGGATCGATGTCCGTTGCGACACCCCCGGGAACGATTCGATCCATCAGATAGCGGTGTCCAAAAGCCCGGTCGTTCAGGCGCAGCCAGTCTTCCTTCAGGCGGGAAAACTGTGCCAGGCCGTACGCAAACCCGGCGTCGTTGCCAAGCGCCCCGAGATCGCCCAGATGATTGGCGACGCGTTCGCGCTCGAGCAACAGCGCACGCAGCCACTGCGCGCGCGGAGCAATGCGTACGTCCAACGCTTGCTCCACCGCCATGCAGTACGCCCATGAGAAGGCGACCGCGGTGTCTCCGGCGACCCGTCCCGCCAGACGATGCCCGAGCAGCAGGGGTGTGCGCTCGAACAGTCGTTCGATGCCCCGGTGCGCATAGCCCAACCGCTCCTCAAGTCGCAGCACTTTCTCGCCGACGACCGAGAAGCGGAAGTGTCCCGGTTCGATCACGCCTGCGTGGATCGGCCCCACTGCAATCTCGTGGACACCGTCTCCGGCGACCGGCACGAACGGGTAGTCCGCTTCCTGCGACTCAAACCGTTCGGTACCGGAGGACAATTTTTGCAGCGGATAGTAGTCGGCCGGCCAGTTGCCATGGTTCAGCCACGGCCGGGTATCCTCGGCGCCGATCGCCCGCAGCCCTAGCAGATCGTAGATGGCCCGTTGCATGCGCGTCGCGCACGAAAAGACTGTCGACAGATCCGGGTATCCGGCTTCGTGCGCGTTTCCATCCCCGTCGCCCACTGGCAGTTGAAGCCACAGGATGCCGTCTTCCAGCGCGTAAGCGGCAGAGATCATGAATGTGCCTGCGGCCTGTTCGGCACCCCACAGGGAGATCAGTCGTCCGCCTGCCTCGCGCACGGTCTCGGCGGTGCGAGTCCACGTGTCGGAATCGATTCGCGCCAGAAAAGCCGAAGACTTGTCCGCAAACGCAGACAGGCGGACTTGATTGGGAAACCCGAATGCCTCGATGCGCATGTGTTACCCCGCGATCATAGCCGCCGCTTGCCGATACCACGTCGCAAGATACGGCGGAATGTAGAGTCCCAGTATCAGCCCGATGCCGAGATGGACGAACACCGGCAGCAATGCCGGCGGATGTTCAAGAGCCTTGGCCGTCGTGTCCCCAAACACCATACCCTGCACGCGCACGAAGATGGCCGCGAACGCCACGGCAAGCGCGAGCAGCAAGAAGGGCGTGGCCCACGGGAGTGTGCTCATCGCGGTGGTCAGGATGAGGAACTCACTCGCGAACACGCCGAATGGCGGCATGCCCAAAATGGCGAGCGCACCCAGCATCATGCCCCACCCAACGGTTGGGCTCACGCGCAACAAACCGCGGATGTCGTCGATTGTCTGGGTACCGGCCTTTTGGACCGCGTGTCCGACGGTGAAGAAGATGGCCGACTTGACGAGCGAATGAACCGTCATGTGCAGCAGACCCGCGAAGGTCGCGGTGGGCCCGCCCAGCCCAAAGGCGAACGTCATCAGGCCCATGTGTTCGATCGACGAATACGAAAAGAGCCGCTTGACGTCTTTCTGCCGGAACATCGAAAAGGTCGCGACCAGCACCGAAACCAGCCCGAAGCCGATCAGCAGGTGTCCCGGCAAACCGTTCTGAAGTGCGCCATCCGCCAGCACCTTGCAGCGCAACACCGCATAGAGCGCAACGTTGAGCAGCAAACCCGACAGCACGGCCGAGATGGGCGTGGGACCTTCGGCATGTGCATCGGGCAGCCAGTTGTGCATCGGCACCAGACCGACCTTGGTGCCATAGCCGATCAGCAGGAACACGAATGCGAGTGACATGATGGTCGGGTCGAGACTCCCCTTGACCGCGTTCAGACTGGTCCAGAGCAGCGCATCGCCGCCGCCGAGTTGCCGGCTCGCGGCGAGGTAGAGAAGAATCGTGCCGAACAGCGCCTGCGCGATACCGACGCCGCACAGGATGAAGTATTTCCACGCGGCTTCGAGGCTTGCTGCGGTTCGGTACACGCTGACCAGCAGCACGGTTGCGAGCGTTGCTGCTTCCATGGCAACCCAGAGGATCCCCATGTTGTTGGTGAGCAGCGCGAGCAGCATCGCAAAGATGAACAACTGGTACATGCTGTGGTAAAGGCGCATGCGAGGGCCGGTCATCTTGCCGCGGTCACGCTCGGTGCGCATGTACGGCCTTGAAAAAATCGAGGTGGTCCAACCGACGAAGGCGGTCAGCGCGACCAGGAACACATTGAGCGGATCGACGAAGAAGAGCTTGCCCAGCGCGAAGGCCGGCCCGTGCGCCACGGTTTGCGCGGCGAGCAGCATGGCGGCGGCAAATGTCAGGAGACTGAACCCGACGTTGAGGTTCGGCGCGAAATGGTGCTGTCCCGCGAGCGCGAGACATCCGCCTGCAAGCAGCGGGATGCCGAGAACCAGCAGCAGGACATAGGCATCAGTCATCTTTGAGTTTTTCAAGGTGATGAATGTCCAGGCTGTCGAACTGCTCGCGAATCTGGAACATGAAGACGCCCAGGATCAGGATGCCGACCAACACATCGAGCCCGATGCCGAGTTCGACGATCATCGGCATGCCGTTCGTCGCCGCAGCAGCGGCAAAAAACAGGCCGTTTTCCATCGACAGGAAACCGATCACCTGGGGGATCGCCTTGGCGCGTGTAATCATCATCATGAACGACAACAACACGCAGGCGAGTGCAATGCCGAGTGTGCCGCGCGCGACCGACGAGGCGAGCTGGCTGATGGGCGACGCCACGTTGAACGCAATGATGACGAGCACGATGCCTATCAGCAGGGTGGCGGGAATATTGAGGAGCGGTTCGACGTCCGTTTTCACGTTGAGCCGATGCACCAGCCGGTAAAGAATCCAGGGAATCAGGCCGACCTTGAGGAGCAGGGTCAGCACAGCGGAGATATAGAGGTGCGTATCGGCCGTAACAAATCCCAATACCAGATTGGCTGACACAAGCGTCAGGCCCTGCAGCGTATAGAGGTGAATCAACGATAGGATCCGGCGCTGGCTGAGCATCGCAAACGACAGCAGCAGCAGGATGGCGGCCAGGAAGTTAATGATCTGCGTGGCGAACCCGTGCATTCACGCCCCCAGCAGAAAGTGAACGAGCATTCCGATGACGGCGAGCAGGAAGGCCATCGCAAGAAACTCCGGCACGCGGAAAATACGCATCTTCGCATTGGTCGTCTCAACTACCGCGAGCGCGGCGCCACCCACCAGCAACTTGACGAACAACGCCGGTATGGCGAACAGCAGCGCCATCGGGTTGCCGGCTTCAGCAATTCCCCATGGGATGAACAACGCAAGGCCGATACAGGAGTAGGCGAACAATTTGAGGCTCGCGGCCCACTCCAGCAGCGCGAGGTGCCTGCCCGAGTACTCAAGAATCAGCGCTTCGTGGATCATCGTCAGTTCGAGATGCGTGGCCGGGTTGTCGACGGGCAGGCGCGCGTTCTCGGCAAGGGACACCATCGTGAAGGCGATCCCCGCGAACGCGAGGCTCGGATAGATCGCCAGTTCGCGATGACTGAGCGTGGCCACGATACTGGTCAGCAAGGTGGACTGCGTGATCAAGGATGCCGAGAACAGCACCATCAGCAACGCAGGTTCCGCCAGGAAACCGAGCAGCATCTCGCGGCGCGCGCCGAGCGTGCCGAACGCAGTGCCGATGTCCATCGCAGCCAGCGAGATTGTCACGCGGGCGAGTGCGAAGAGACCCACCAGGGCGATCGCGTCGGCGGCAGGCGACAGGGGCAGGTCGGTTGAAAGCGTCGGTACGATCGCGCACGCGAGCGTCATGCACGCCCAGACGACGTAGGGCGCCCCGCGGAACACGGGACTGGCATGGTCGGCGACGACCGACTCCTTGTTGAATAGCTTATGGAGCATCCGGTAAGGCTGCCAGATGCTCGGCGCCCGTCGGTTTTGCAACCGGGCGCGACACATGTTGACCCAACCCGTCAGCAAGGGCGCGGCCGCGAGTGCAAGCAGGATCTCCAGTCCCTGGGAGAGTAATCCGGAGAGAGTGATCATCGTCTCACCAGCATCAACAGGACAATCAGCACGAGGAAGCTATGCATCAGATAGACCGCGATGCGGCCCGCCTGGAGCAACCCGGCGAGTGCCGCGACGCGCTTGACCAGCCGCTCCAGCGGTGCATAGATCAGGGTCCACGCACGATCTGTCACGGTGACGCTATAGACCGGGTGTTTGTCGAATGGAGAGGGAAGTTGCCGATCGATCTTGAACAAAGGCGTGAAGATCTCGCGGATCGGCTGGCCGAATCCTTCGGCCGTATCCTGCATGCGCGCGTTCACGAATGGGTAGCCACACGCCCAGGGTATGGCACGCCGCAGGCGCCCATGGTAGAGACGGCGGACCAGCAGCCACGCGAGCCCACAACAGGCGAAGAAGAACAGCAGGAACACCGCCGGCATGTAACTGGCCCGGTCTACGCTAGTGGGTGCCAGCAGCAGCCAGCCATTTCTCGCGACAGCTTGTCCGATGCCAGCACCGACCAACATCTGAGTGACTCGATCCAGAACGATCACGAACTGCACCGGCAATAGGCCGAGCAGCACGCATACTGCCGCGAGCCACACGAAGCCCACCCGCTCCCACGGGCTCGCATCCCGTGCGTCACTGAGCTTCGCCTCGCGGGGCTGGCCGAGAAAGATGATGCCGAAGAACTTGACCATCGTGTAACCCGCGAGCGCAGCCACCAGCGCGATCAGCGCGGCAACGAGCGGAACTACCATGTTCAGGAACGAGTTCGGTAACCCCGGCGTGAACAGAAAGCTTTGCAGCAATAGCCATTCGGACACGAAACCGCTCAATGGCGGCAGGCCCGCACTGGCAAACACACCCACGAGGGCCGCCCACGCGGTCCACGGCATGAAGCGAATCAGGCCGCCCAGGCGCCCGAGATTGCGCTCGCCTGTTGCGTGGAGCACTGAACCGGTCCCGAGGAACAGCAGGCTCTTGAACGTCGCGTGGCTGGCGATCTGATACAGCAGCGCCGTCAACGACAGGGCTGCTAGCGCGTTCATGCCATACGCGCGAAACAGGATCGCGAGTCCCATGCTGACGAACATCAGACCGATGTTGTCGATGGACGAGTAGGCGAGCAGCCGCTTCATGTCCGTCTGGACGGTGCTGAACACGACCCCGAACAGGGCGGTGAAGAGGCCGAGCGCCAGCATCAACGCGCCCCACCACCATAGTTGGACGTGCAGCAAATCAAACACCGTGCGAAGCAGGCCGTAGAGACCGGCCTTCAGAACGAAGCCGCTCATAAGGGCCGATACCGGCGATGGCGCAGCGGGATGCGCCTCGGGCAACCAGACATGTAGCGGGAAAATCCCCGCCTTCGCGCCGAAGCCGAACAGTGCCAGCAGGAATGCGACGGAAGCCCAGAACACGTCCAGATGCTGGAGCCGCATGTTGGCGAACGTGTAGTCGCCCGTATTGGCCTGCAGCAGGCCGAAACACAGCAGGAGCGCCAGCGCGCCAACGTGGGAAATCAGGAAATAGAGATAAGCTGCCCGGCGAATCTCGGCGATGCGGTGATTGGTCATCACCAGGAAGGTGGCCGACAGCGTCATCGTCTCCCACGCAACCATGAAGCAATACGCATCGTCTGCCAGTAGCACGACCGCCAAACTCGCGAGGCACACGTGATACTCGAAACACAGCAAGCCGGGCGGAGTGCCCTCGCCCTTACGGAAATAGCCGGCGGAGAACGCGCTCACGCCTGTGCTCACCACGCCTAGTACCGCCACGAAATACGCCGACAGGCCGTCAAGCCTCAGATGAAACGGCAGGTTCGGCAACCCGAGCGGCAGGATGGCCTCCTGGGGACCGGCAAAAACGCCAGTCACGCCCAGTATGCACAGAAGCAGGCCGAATACCGCACCGACAGGAAACAGGCCATGCGCCACCACACGTGTGCGGCGCAGATTGGCCAGCCCTAGCACCCCAACGACCAGCCAGCCCGCGACCACCAGCAGCACGTAATGGATGACCAGGAAGTGTTCCATCAGTGTTGTCTCCGGTGCCGTCAAATGTCTTGTTCAACAGCTAGCTTGTCGGATGAAGGGTATCTCGAAGCCGGTTCACCCCGGTGGTGGCGTTCCATTTTTTTGACATACCGGTACAGGTCAAGCCCCATCGATGTCGTGATGGCTTCCGCACGGGCATAAAGGTCGAGCCATCCCGGCACCTTTTCCTGCTTGACGCCTATGGCGATGGTGTTGCCTTCGCGTCGCGCCATGGTGCGAAACAGCTTTCCGTTGCACGCACCGCGTATCCGACCGAGGTAGGTGGTGAGCCGCGGGTCGTTGTTCAGCAGGTTGGCCACGAGGACTCCTTCGTTACGCAGCGCGACATAGCAGGAATCGTAAAAGTACTGGCTCGACAGGCTGGCGGGTAAGCCAAACGCGTCGAAGCCGTCAAGGAGGATCACATCCGCGACGCCAACTTTGTCCGAGAGATACTCGACCGCGTCGGCGTGCACGATCTGGAATCTTTCTGAATCAGGTGGAATGAAAAAGCGTTCGCGTAACGCAATCACTCTCTCGTCGATTTCGACGGTAGTCACCCGTGCCGACGGAAACTTATGGAAGCAGTATTTGGACAGTGATCCCCCGCCCAGACCCACGATCAGGATGTCCTTGGGATCGTGCTGAAAGAGCTGGAATGACATCATGGCCCGCGTATAGGCGAGATCGAGTTCTAGCGGATCACCTCTGCGCATTGAGCTTTGTATGCTGAAAGCGTCGAAACACAGCGACCGCGTGCACAGTTCATCGTGTACCACGGGTTTTCCAAACGTCTCTCCCCACTGCTCGGCCAGGGCATGCCTGAGTTGATTGTGATCGGCTGACAATCCAATGTTCTCCTGAAACTACGCAGACCGGTTGCCCTGGACCGGAGTGGTGCCGCGACCGATAAGTCGCGGCAGCCTTAGTGGATTTGCCCGTGCAGGACGGTCGTGGGAGGCGCCCCCGTTACCAGGCGATTTTCGAAACGCGACACTGCGTGAGCGAGCATACGCACTGCGTTTTCGAACAGTGCGTCCGGCTCGAGCATGATGGCCGCTTCGGCGAGACGCCCTTGAGTGATGGAGATTGCGATCACCAGCGCCACGGTATGGAAGCTTGCGTGCGCCAGTTTCAGTTGCAAAAGCTCGGGAGCATCGTCCCACCGTTCGCCATCTTCATGAATCCAGCGTCCGAGCGCGCAACACCGCTCGTTGGCAAATGCCGACGTGACCAGCCTCACGCGCGCGTGCATCCCCGCGTGCATCGCCGTATGCATCCCATTGCGCAACGAGACGCCCGCGATCCGGTGCTCTTCAAGCGTGTCGTCAAACGGCATGGCACTTCTCCTCAATATGGCGCGACTGGCGACTGACGTCCCATGGGTTACCGGGACGAAACAAGCCGACCCCGCATTGTTGCCGCTGCCTGCGCAACCGCAGCATCCCCGTGCATTACTCACCTCCTGGAGGGAGTTCTTCGCTAGGGGTATCAAGTTACCAGTTGATGATAATTGCGTTATCATCCTAGCAGCTTTATTGACCTGATTCCACACGTGATGATCCGTCGGCATTCGCGAAGAACCCATCGGGTTCGTTCGGGGCGTCGGGAATGCAGGGTTTCACCCTGCGTGTGGAATTTCGGAAAACCAGCTTGCTGCACCGGTCCCTGCTTACGCCCGAGCGCTTCGAGCCCGCGAACACACGAGTCGATACTTGATGCCAGCACACTATTTCCGGACCTTGACGGGAAAGGATCGCAGCACTGAGGCCAACAGGCAGCTTGGCTTTTCGCTCGCGTTCGTGGCAGGTGCGACCAACGCCGGCGGATTTCTCGCGGTGAAGCAATACACGTCCCATATGAGCGGCGTGGTATCTGCGATTGCGGACCAGACCGCACTGGGAGACGTTGCGCTCGTCCTTGCGGGCGCCGGATCGCTGATCTCGTTCCTGCTTGGCGCCGCCTGTTCCGCAGTGCTCGTCAATTGGGGGCGACGCAGGCGACTGAACAGTCAGTACGCTTCACCCTTGTTGATCGAAGCTGGCCTGCTCCTGTGTTTCGGTCTGCTCGGCAGCCATCTGGCCTTGTGGGAGCCCCTGTTCGTGCCGACAACGGTCGTGCTCCTCTGCTTCATCATGGGGCTGCAAAACGCGATGATCACGAAGCTATCCGATGCGGAAATTCGTACCACCCACATGACGGGCATCGTGACGGATATCGGCATCGAGCTCGGCAAGCTCCTCTACTGGAATTCCTCCAGGGTCGACGCCGCCGAGCCGTTCGTGCTCGCGAATCGGGCGAAGCTGAAAGTACACGGGACGATGCTGACCGTGTTCTTCATCGGTGGCGTCACGGGGGCGATGGGATTCAAGCACATTGGATACGCGGCAACGATTCCCCTGGCAGGACTGTTAATCGTGCTGGCGATCGTGCCGTTGATTGATGATCTGCGCGGCCAGATCTACCGGCTTGACCGCTAGTACGACAGTTGTAACGACGTGTGAACGAAGGAACTTAGATGCATGAACGCGCACGGCCCTGTGCCATGCTGAAAATCTTTCTGGTTGAGGACTCGCCCCTGGTTCGACAGCGGATCGCGGCGCTTATCGGGGCCATCAAGGGAGTTGAGATCGTCGGAGAGGCACAGGAGGCGGGCAATGCCCTGAGCGGCATTGCATCCACGGACGCAGATGTTGTTATTTTGGATCTGCGATTGACTCGCGGCAGCGGCTCGGACGTCCTCGCAGGCCTCGCGCGAAGCAGGCAGCCGGTCATCACGATAGTGCTAACCAACTATTCGAGCGCGATGGTCCGCGAAGCCTGTTTGTCGGCCGGAGCCAACTATTTCTTCGACAAGATGAGCGAGTTCGATCTGGCGCGGGACGTGATTGAATCTATCGCGCACGCACGTGCTGCAAGCGCGACCGGCTGCGCAGAAGTCGATCCGCGCCTCGCTCGCGCGGAATCGCAGTCGGGGTGAGGAGTGGGTTACTGGCTTTTGATACACATAGTATGATAATAGAATCATAATTAATTTACGTTACAATACTAATTTCCAGAATCAACTGGTCTGCTTCCTGTTCATCGAATCAGAGTGATCAGATCGAGCGAAACAGAGCGTTCACCAACGCTTGGCGGGGAGATCGATGTGATTGATACGAGTGTTCCGCTACTGTCCCACGACTACACGCACCTGTTTTTACGCGATGTGATAGGCCGTCGTGGACTAATTGTCGTCGGTGTGGGCAAAGCGGGCGAACGCGGATTTCAGATGCTGTACCGGTTTTCTGATATCTGCGACTGCCTGGAAGAGTGCGGGATCAACGTCATCTTCGTTTATCAGAAGGAATCGGTGCGTCATGTTCAGGACGCACCCTCGTTATTCGGCGCGCGATGCAGGCAAAGGCCCTGTCTGTTTCTGGACGACGACGGTCAATTCTTTCGCGGTCCGCCTCACCCAAAATCGCTTCGCGCGGTATATCTGGATCCGCAAATGCGACGGCTCGATACTGCCGACATCGGGTTGAGGGAGGAAACGTGGGACCCATTGCTGCGCGCTTTCTTCGCCCAGGTTGTCGCACGTTCCATGCATTGAACAGGACCAGAAGGGGCTCGGAGCCCTGACACGGATTACGCACGAGGGAGCGGGTTGGTGGAGGCATTGATTCAGGTAGGCGGGCGATCGGGATTGAACGGACACGGGTCAGCAAGGCTTGCCGTAACCGCCGCCCAGTTTGTGAGCGATATCGTCTGCATGGCGAACGGCCGGTCCGTCAACGCTAAGGATGTCATGTCGGTCATGTCGTTGCGGGCGAAGCCGGGCACGCTTGTGCGCATCTTGGCAACGGGTCCCGACGAAGTAGTGGCGCTCGAAGCGCTTTCGGCCATTCTGCGTGCACAGGAATCCTCCTGATCTGATCCTGGTAAGACACTACGCGCGCATCCGTCGATCGGCCCCGCAATAATTTGCGCTCAATTATGCCCAAGAAGAGAAAGAGAATTCTGAACAAGCCGTTGGTCATACAGAACGAGCAGATTGTTTCGCTGTACTTTGATGCACGCGGGGTCCAGAGCACCATGTTGCTGCACGATCCTTACGCCCTTGCCCTGGGGTACACGCGCACGATGATGGGTTTCCTGCTGTTCCGGCCGTCCCCTCGGCGCATCTCGATGATCGGTCTGGGTGGCGGTTCGCTCGCGAAATACTGCTACCGCCATTTGCCGGACACTACCATTACCGCCGTCGAAATCAATCCGCAGGTGATCGCGCTGCGCGACCAGTTCCATGTGCCGCGTGATGATGAACGCTTTACGGTAATTTGTGCGGACGGTGCGAAGTACGTTACGGTTTTGGTTCCGGATCAACGGCCCGACGTTCTGCTGGTCGATGGCTACGATGCCGATGGCCTGCCCGCCGAGCTGGGCAGCAGGACGTTCTATGAAGCCTGTCGTCGACGGTTGAGCGATGACGGCATGCTGGTGGCCAATCTGGTCACGGATGAACCGGACTTCCATCGCTACTTGCGCTCGCTCAGGGAAGTCTTCGCCAACGCGGTGACCCTGGCCCCGTCGGAGGGCAGTCAGCACAATGTCACCGTTTTTGCGTGGAAGGGCGACACCGACGGACTTCCTTCGCTTGCAGTCATGCTCGACCGGGCGCGCGGGCTCGCAGCCGGACACGCAGTGAACCTTCATGCTACGGCCACGCGCATCGAGTACGGCAAGCGATTTAACTGGAACAGATATGGGCAGACGTGTTGAGCGCATTCGCCTGCTTTGTGCAGATGTCGGCAGGCACGTTCCCGGCCTTTTGAGCAGCCGCATTCCCGAGGAAGGAGATGACAGCAGGAAGCGACAACGAAAGCAGCGCCGTGACCCATTCGGCCGTCTGGGCTCTTGAGCGTCTGGCCCATCAGCGATACGGCCGCGACGCCCCCTCCCTGAACTGGTCGGTCGCTCAGGACCTGCTTAAGGCAGGATTGGTATCCGTCCCGAGACCAGGACGAGGCGGTGTCTCGATTACCCTGGCTGGACAGGATTTTCTGCATGCGGGGGCAGAGCTTTAGGGTGCCGTCGCCACGCGTTGTTTGAGCCAGCAGATCGACGGCTGAGCGCAGCAAGCGCACGGGATTGGTCACCGCTGTGCGCTGCTGGCGCCACGAAGATGACTCGAGTTACACGATGTATTATAATTCAATTAACATATCTGGACTTCGCCCCCTGTCATGGAAACAAAAAGCGCTCGACTCACGATTCTGATCGATCCTGTGAAGAAGGAAGCGTTCGAAAAACTGTGCGCCGCGCAGGATTTGACGCCCTCACAGGTGGTGCGGCAACTGATTCGCGAATACCTTGAGCAGCACGGTGTCACCTACAAGACAAAGAGCGCCGTTGGTGTGCGCCCACGTCGAAAAACGGCCTGAAGTACACCCGTTTCAAGTCCATGACGCGATCCGGCGGGCAAGTCGTCGCTGGTTCGTACAGCACGCAGGCTGCCCGCTACTCCTTCAGGCTGTTTCGTTTGCAACATGCAGGTAAATGACACGTCTTCGGCTGTGCGCGACTATGCACGATCGCCAGGCTCGCACGATACTACGAGTTGTGAAATGCACCGCCTGGAGCTGAAAGCAGAGCTGCTCTGCTTCCTCACGTTATCTGAGATCGTCGCCTTTCGCACCGGTGGAGCATGGTTGCGGGTCGACCATCTTGTCGAGAGCACGAGGACCTGGCTACGCCGCCACGATCATCACGCCGACTGGCACCTACGGATAAAATTAAGTCGAATGGCCGCCGATCTCGCGTGCCGACTCGTGAAGGCCGACGACATCGCGCACGGCCGGCGGGATGTCCTCGGGTTCTTCACCAGCGATATGCAGATCAACTTCGCGTCACCGCAAGTGATCGTTGTCTACGCTCAATGTGTGGACACGCTGATGCCGGGGCATTAGCGGGGCGTCGGCACGTTGCTGAGATGGCCAAGTAAATCGCCGCAATGAAGAATGCAAACGGCTTTATCACAGTCATCGTTTCCGCCTGCGGTCGTCATAGTTGCGCAGCGTGCTGGTGTTTCCAGTTTCAGTTGAGCCCACCCGACATTGAAAGTTGCTGTTCAAGCGCGGTGTGAGATCGTCAGTTCCGTCCCGAAGGTTGTGTCGCAATAAGCATGCGCTAGGATGTTCGGGACAACCTGAGGGCCTGAGAGTTTGATGAAATTTGTGAAAGGGCAGATGCAAAACAGCAGTAGCGGTCAGACTCCCGCCGAGCAGTTCTACTCGTTAGTAAAATAAGCATTCCTTATTATATCGATATTTCTCTGTCCACCGTTCTTATTGCGACAGAACCCGCGGCCGCCGTCGACATCGACGAACGCGTGTGAGTCATCGCAACTCACGTCAACCGCCTTCCTTCCTCATCATTTCCTGCGTCACGATGTGGTCCGTATCGTTGCCTCGCCGAATGAATGCCGTCTGGTCGACTAGCCGGACAAGCTCGGCCTGGCCTTGCGCCCCCGTCTTTAGGAAAACGTGGTGCAGGTGCGTGCGAGCCGTTGACGGCAGTACGCCAAGCGCCTCGGCGACCGCGCTTATACCGTCGCCTTTTCCCACCGCGCAGGCGATTCGAGCCTCGGCGCGCGTCAGTCCGTAGAACGCTCTAATTTGTTCCTCGGCGCTCACCACCGCCGAGTTCGGGTCGATAACGATGACGACCGCCGCAGGCCCGTGGGACACGACGGCCGCCCAGCTTGTCCTCGCGGTAAGCGGCGCTACCAGCACCTGGTATGCGCGCTTCAAGGAGGGGCGTTCAATTGTCATTGCGCCACCGACCTCAACATCGTGTCCGACGCCTGCAGCCTGAGCCACTAGCGCACGAAGCCTGTTCGTCCGTGCCGGGGTTAATGCACACAAGCCGCGAGGGCTGCATTGGACGCCGTCCGCGCGCGCTAACAGCGCCTCAGCCGCCCGGTTTGCGAATTTGATGCGCGTCGATGCATCCACCACGAAAAGAGCGGGCGTCAACAGGTCCAGCACCTCAATAGCTGCGCGCCGCTCGTTGCTGAGTTGACCAATACGCAGGTGCACCTGCATGGCACGCTGCAAATGTGGTGCGAGTTGATGCAGTAAGCGTGGTCCATCCGAGCCAGTCTTCCGGTCGGACTTCTGCGGGGACGCACAAACGAGCACGCCAAGGGAATCACCCTCGTGCAAGAATTTCGTCATAGTGGCCTTGTACAGGCCTTGTGGACGCACCCACTGCTGATAGAACTCACTCCGCTCGAGCGTGCTGCCGGATACCGCTCCCTCGGTCACCACGGTGCCAGGTACCGTGGCTCTGACGGCCTGCATCACGGGGTCGAGTTCGACAAAGTGGTTTTCGTAGGCGCGTGTGAACGAGGCCTCGGCCCCCAGCCAGGCCAGCAGCTCGACGCGCGGACCTGAGTTCTCTAGTGACAGCCGAGCGACGGGCGAACCGATTTGGTCGGCGATGAGCCGGAGGAGGTCGGGCCAGCGACCCGGCTCGAGCGCCGCGTCATACGCCGATGCAATAAGCCTTGCCGCCTCGTTGGCTGAGTACATCCCAGTCTCCGCATTGGTGAAGCGGCCACTCGTTCAACTCCGAGTGGACTTACATCACCGTCGAATACTCGCAAAGTGCGCTTTTTCACTCCTTGCGCGTCTCCATCAAACGGTGGAGGTGGACCTTTCTTTTTCTTAATATAGTCAACTGAGCGCGCAGCAGCGTGGCCCTTTGCCCGGTGTAGGAAACTCGTCAGCTAGCGCACTTCTTTTGTGCGTTGGGCGGCAGCCGATATTCGCGAGTGGCGACTTCCACCATCGCACCGTCAGACCGGTGCGCTCGGTCAGACGCGTATTTCCGCATTCCTCGAACGCGGTCTTGCCGCACAAAAATTATTGATTTCTTCATCTGGCGTCGATGGCGGCCCCGTCAGCTCAGTCGCAACATTGCGTGAAGGGTTCCGTATAAAACGCCAGCTCGGTTTCTGCGCACAGCGCTGTAAAACCGCTTTTTCGCCATCTTTCAATGGGCCGTGCCAATCCTTTTTATGGAGTTCTCGGAAATGAAAACGCTTCGAATCATGGCGGCCAGTGCCGTCGTCCTCGTGTTCGGACACGCCCAGGCGCAAGATGCGACCGTGGCACCGCAACCGTCGCCAGTCTCCCAGGAATCGGCGACGCCCTCCGTAGGCGGTGTTTCTGACGCGAGCAGAAGTGACGCGGGTTCGCCGATTGGAAAGACAAGACAGCAGGTGTATCAAGAGTATCTGCGCGCGCGTCAGTCCGGCGAGATGGACCGGATACAAAGCTTATACGGCGGACAATGAGATCAAACGAAGTAGCGGTGAATGCTTTTCGCAAACGCGACGCAAACGGCGGGAAGGTCTCCAGGACGTCTTGTTGAGCATCACTCGGCGGCCTCCCCACTTAACCTCAATCAGCGCGGGGCAATGCCTTCGCTTCGGATAAGGGTTACCGGTACCGTTGCTGAGGCTTTGCTAAAAATGCCGTGTTCTTTTCGTATAATTGATAAGAATTCCGAAGTATGACCGAGAGAAATCACCCTCACTTTCCTGCTCGTCCTTTAGCATAATACGTGCCACCACCAACCTTATACGTAGAACTGGGGGCCTCCTTGCGAGGCCCTCGCAATCGCTATCGCATCCTCAATTTCTCAGAGTTGATTGAAACCGCTTGGCCAGTCGGCTGCAGAGGCCATTTTGACCCGGGTTCGCCAACCGTCTCCGTCTAATGAGGCTGTTTCAGACCGGCCTTGATTGTCGCGCGAACACGCTTGGCGACAAACAGGGGCACAAAGTCCTGAATTCTCGCACCTTCCGCAAACTCGGCCCACGTGTCCGCGTAGAGCTTGGAAACCGTTTCAGACGAAGTATTCGTCTCCGTCGCAATTGTCTGTACAACCTCGCTGGCATCAGTCGGTGTCATAGCTCTCTCGCCTCCGCGAACGATGGAACAGCACAGAGTAGAGGCGTGTCGATAATGCAAATCCAATTGAACGTGACTATTGACGAGGCAGTTGCGAGAGGCGCGGCCATTTACCGGGCAAAATTCGCCAGTTGTGCCTGGTATGCGCCTTCAAGTTTCGCGACTTATCAAAGCCACCAATGCCATCTATCGGGGACCCAAGACAGCAGGAACCGCGGCTAGACGTGCACCCCATACTTTTGCGTGTGGCCAGTTCATTGCTATACCGGCTGGTATGCCACGTCTGTACGATTTCATTTCGGCAGTTGTTTGGCTCGATTTCATAACAAATCGAGTCTAGGAGTACGAAGTTTCTCACCAGCTCACCAGGCTCCCGGCAAAAATGGCTGACGCACTTCTGCTCGGTCACAGGGCGCGAGATGCCCAGCGTGCTCCGATCGCGATCGCCTCGGCCATCTCAAACACCTTGGGAATTGGCCGCCTCCTCGCGCGACCCGGCGTTCCGGATGCGCTGCTCGAAACTGGTCCAGTTCATTGGCTAGCAGGTTCGCAAGGTCCACATTGGTCGGCGCGATATTGATACTCAGTCAGTGAGGTTTCTCGTCACCTTTTGCCTCGTACACAACTGTCGACGTAATCAGCCCACTCCTGCATGACTCGGCGGCGGTCCTCATCGAAGGTCGTGCGGTCATAGGCCTTCTGCACGTCGCCCCGTTTCGCGTGGGCCAACTGCGCTTCGAGCACGTCGATATCGATGCCCAGGCGCTCGCGGCCGACGGTGCGGAGCATGCCCCGGAAGCCGTGCGTTGCGTGCTTGCCTTGAAATCCCATATCGCGCAGCGCCTTGCTGAGGGCGTCACGGTGTAGATGCGGTGTTTTCTGTTTGGCCGGAGACGGAAAAACATAGGCACTATCGCCCGTTATTGTTTTTAGTTTGTGCAGAACAATCAGCGCTTGCCGGGGAAGTGGAACGATGTGGTCATGCCGCATCTTCATGCGTTCACCGGGAATATGCCATTCGGCCGCGTCGAGATC
>NZ_AEJF01000245.1 GCF_001028175.1 Caballeronia mineralivorans PML1(12) | reverse complement strand
ACGTTGCCCCGAGACTGGTATACGCACCAGTATTCGCAAAAACGCCGGATGTTACTGGACTACCTCGGACCGCCAAAGACAAAAAACCCCGCAGGCACAAGGCTTTACGGGGTTTCTCGGACTTCTTCGGATTGCTCCGGACTACGTGTTGCAAGAGGACTCAGACTATTGTAACTGCTCATAAACCCGGGGCAGTCGCGTCAGGCGTTGCGTCGCCCTTGACCCGCTCATCAAGCCAGGATGTAAGCGACGAGCTTCTCGTAGGCCGCAAGAAATTTCAGTTGTAAACAGTGGCCGGCGATGTTAGCTTTCGTCGCGTCGCCACTCTCTACGTTGCCAGGTCATGAGCATCTCTCAAAAATTTATCCCGCCGGATATCGCGCGAGACGAATTGACGCCGCGGGAGCTTGAATTGCTGGCGGTGCTCGAGCAACTGACCGATATGGTCAATCGCCAGCAAGAGCGGCTTCAAGCACTGGAACAGGAAATCGCCCGGCTGCGCAAAGCCGGCAAGCGCGCATAGCCTCACGCAGTCGTGAGGAAGAAACTTGCTGCGCCGTATATCCCCAAAGTCGAGCACACGCCCGCGGTCATGAAGCTGCTCGCCTGGGGTGAAGGCCTCATCGAAATCATCCTTCGCCTGCAGGAGCAGGAGTTGCATCTGAAGGATGAAGTCGCCGTGCTCAAGGGTGAGAAGAAGCGCCCGAAGTTCAAGCCGAGCCGCATGCATGAGGAGGCCGGCAAAACCTGCGCGCCTGATCGGCAGCAGCAAACGAAGCCGGCCAGACGACGTGGTAAGCCCAGCAGGAGCAAGACCGCCCAACTGAAGATCGATTGCGAAGAGATCATCGAGCCGGCCGGGCGGATCCCGCGAGGCTCCCGATTCAAAGGGTATCGAGATTTCGTGGTGCAGGACCTGGTGATCGGCTCTCGCAACACGCGCTATCGGCTCGCACGCTGGCAAACACCAGACGGCAAGACCTTGAGCGGGCAGTTTCCCCGGGCAGTCGCCGGCAGCCACTTTGGCGCAACGCTGGTCAGCTATGTGCTGTACCAGCACCACCATTGCCACGTGACGCAGCCGCTGTTGCGCGAGCAACTGCGCGAATGGGGCATCGAGATCTCGTCCGGGCAGCTGAACGCGCTGCTGCAAGAGGGCAAGGAGCGCTTTCACGCGGAAAAAGACGGGCTGTTATCGACTGGCCTGGCGCTTTCAGCATATGTGACGGTCGATGACACGGGCACGCGGCATCAAGGCAACAACGGCTACGTCACCCACATCGGTAACGAGCATTTCGCCTGGTTCAAAAGCACGTGTTCGAAGAGCCGCATCAATTTCCTCGAGCTGCTCGGCGCGGGACATGGATACCAGATCAACGAAGACGCGCTCGCTTACATGAAAAAGCAGGGGCTCTCGCAGGTGTTCCTGCAGGCGCTGCGTGAGCACGACCGCGCAAGCTTTGCCGATCAGCGCGCGTGGCAGCGCCACCTCGACGGCCTGGGCATGGATGTTGCCCGCTACCGCAACATCGCCACCGAGGGCGCGTTGCTGGGCAGTCTGAAGCGGCGCGGCGTGGCCCAGGATCTTGCCATCATCAGCGATGACGCCGGACAGTTCAACGTCTTGATTCACGGCTTATGTTGGGTACACGCGGAGCGCCTGGTTCACAAGCTGCTGCCGTTGAATGATCAACACCGTGAGGATATTGCACGTGTGCGCAGCGGGATCTGGTCGCTGTACGCGGACCTCAAGGACTACAAGCGTCATCCCACCCTCAAACGCAAGCGCGAACTGCAAGCGCGCTTTGACGCGGTCTTCACCCAGAAGACCCGCTACGCGACACTCAACCGTTTGCTCAGGCGGATTCACCTGAACAAGTCCGAGTTGCTGCTGGTGCTGGAGCGACCTGAGGTCCCACTGCACACGAATGGCAGTGAGCGCGATATTCGCGATCACGTGAAAAAGCAGAAAGTCAGTGGCGGTACGCGCAGCGAGCTCGGTCGGCAATGTCGCGATACGTTCTCCAGCCTGAAGAAGACCTGTCGTAAGCTGGGCATCTCATTCTGGAA
The DNA here is from genome assembly GCF_001028175.1 of Caballeronia mineralivorans PML1(12). GTDB lineage: Bacteria > Pseudomonadota > Gammaproteobacteria > Burkholderiales > Burkholderiaceae > Caballeronia > Caballeronia mineralivorans. The sequence goes on along the minus strand of NZ_AEJF01000245.1, from coordinate 82,061 downwards.
TTACCTGACCGATCGCATTTCATGCAGCGATCACATCCCACTACTGCCGCACCTGGTTGAACAACGCCTCGTTCACGCTGCTTGAACAGGATGCAGCCGTTCGCCCCGGCTTTTTGAGTAGTTACAGACCATTTATGTAAGTCATTGAAAAAATGGTGTTTTATTTTTATCGATAGCCAATATGTACTCACTTTTCATTCGATCAAGCGGCGCGGCCGGATGAGGTGAATAGTAATAATTTGCTGGACCTGTCTAACTCGGTCTATGGATCCGTCGACCGCTTGGAACCACTTGATTGGCACGTGTCGAACCCGGCCTTGGCGTCGATTTGCGCAAAGCTCCTCTTAAGGTTCGGGTCCTTCGGTTCAGTGTGATCCAACTGGGATCCACGAGGGCCTTGCCGGTTCATTGGAATATCGCGTTCCGCAAAACGCACTGGCACCCAATCGTCATAGTGAGGGGCAGCCATGAATACATCCAATCACATGGCCGTGGAGGAGAGTCTACGTAACCCGGGACGTGTTAGACGGTATGCGCATGATCCGGACGACGGACAGCGCGTCGATGCGGCCTAGCGGCGGCTTGATGCACGTCATCAAGAGCAACTGAGAATGGTTTACATGTGGAAGGCCGGACGGGAGGTTGTCTGCCGACACCGGAGGACGAGACGGCATCTGTCGGGTGCCACCATTCTTGAAAAGTCGATCCTTGAATTTAAGGCGTTTTTTCAGGAAGGGCGGCACGGTCGAAGCAGCACGTGCCATGGAAAGTGAAATATCCGTGTACGTATGCCGCGTTAGATGAAAATCCAAGGCGCGCGGGTGAATTCCGAAACACCTCGTTTGACGCAGCCGGTTTAGCCCGCGGATGGCAGGGACCGATCACATGTACTCGTCATTGACAGGCAAAAACCGGCCAAATGCAGACTGTCGACGCTGACACCCAGGCGGGCGACGTCTGCAACAACTCAGGCAATCTGTAGTGGGCGGAGCCGCTGATCGCGCTCGACTCAAATCGGCAAAAAACAAACCGGCGATCCTCAATCCACCAATCCAATTCGTTCGTTGCTGAGGGGTACCCTCATGAAACGCTGATATAGCGCTGTGCAAGCGAGGTCCAGCCATTTCAGTTGGCTCGAAGGATAAAGGAAATGCAGCTCCAATACGAAAAGCAGCATTCAAATCCTCTATGAACCCGAACGCTGCTCAACCTTGTAAAAGCCTTTTGTTAAGGCTTCCTGCTTTAGAGGTACGCCACTGCAACCTGATCAATAGGTGATGCTGTTGTAACCATAGGTGCCGAGCCCACTTGCATAGGAGCCGCTGAGATTCAGCTTGCCGCGGGCAACCTCGCTTTGCCTGGTCTGGCTGAGGAGCCAGTCATAGCTATATGTAATGCCGTTGGCATAGACCCAGGTCAACTTATGGCTGCCATTAGCCAGCGCATCCCAGTAGATGCCTAACTTGCTAGACGTCCCCAACAGAGCCTTCAGCAAGGTGTTTTCCTCCGTTTCGGACGAAGTCGTCGGGTCCCAGGTCGCATACGGAACGGTTACGCCGGCAAGGCTGCTGAAGAGCGTCTGGACCTGATTCCAATACCCGGTGGCAGTGGCATCGCCCGTCATGTTGGTAGCCAGAATATTGTCATCGGAAATCGAGTAGTACCAATTCTGCCAATTAGGGTTGGTAATAATCGTTCCGTCGGTGGGGTACGTGTAGTAGGCCTTGCCGTTATAGCTGGCGCTCTTGTTGTAGTTGTTCCCCCACTGCGACGCGATCGCCCAAATGCCCGCGAAGTAGTTATCGCGCTGGGCTGCCATATCCAGTAGCTGCATCCCGCCCATGGACTGACCGGACGCGTATATGCGATTGGTATCGATATTATATTTGGACGTAATGTAGTCCATCAGCTGCCAGGTCGCAGGTATGTATTCGTTGCCCGTCAGGTTATCGGCCACGCTCTGACCTGAGTTAGGTAGCTGCGGAATGACGACGATCAGTCCGGCGTAACCCTGAGCCTTAGCCAGCGCCTGCACCCTGTCTGAAGCATAGTTTGCCGCTTCCTGTGCCTCAGTCAGGCTGATCAGCGGGTCGTCGCCCAAGCCGCCGGCATCTTCGATGTGCAGTACAACCATGTACTTCTTGCTCGCATCGTAATCGGAGGGGACGAAGAGGCTGTACTTCAGACTAACGTTATGGTACAGGCCATCATACTCGCTGAAGCAGTTGGTGGCCTGGAAGGGGCTCCCCGCAACCATGGAAAGTATGGTTGCATTCGGATATGTGATTGCAACGCCGTTTGCTGTCGTCCCGGAATAGGATGGCGTCACATCGTCCGTATAGAGCTTATAGCCCGTGATGCCGTTGATAACATAGGAAGTGTCATCGAGAACTGTGTCCAGGTAAACGGAGTTGTCACTGCCGTCTGGGGCGAAGTTATAGTAATAGTCTGACACGTAGTTGCTTTTTACTGTTGTGCTGGGGCTAATGGTCACCTCTTCGTTGACGCTGATGAGCATCTTCTGTTCTACGCCGCCGGCCACGCCTGCTCTCCAGTAAGGGACGGCGTTAGCCAGCAAATAATTGGTGTTGAGTTCGATAATGACATAATTGCCGCTGGCGGCGCCCGTGTGATTCGTCGAGTCAATCGTCGGCGTGGAGTTCACATAGACATATGTGGGGGCGCCAGGAGTCCCAGTTTCTTGCGCAAAGGCCGGATACTTACCACTCAAACCATTCCTCGTGGCCGCTGCGGCATCATCGTAATTCTGGGCAAGATTTGCATAACTGAGGGCGTCGTAGGTATTCAGGTTCACCGAGCCCGCGTTCAGTGTGTCCTTGTAATTGAGGACAATTGCCTGGACCTTGGGGCCGTCCAGGTCAACAAAAGAGATCGTGGAGACGCTCGAAATGGCGTCGTCCGCACTGGTCGTGATGTGTACTGCGCTGCCGCAGCCGGACAGCCCCAATCCCAAAAGCATGCAGACGGCAAAGCATTTGTATTCCCTCACACTCAATGCAATTCTCATGCGATGTCTCCAACAGTTATGTACGGACCATAATCAACGACCAGATTTCGTCGAAGAATTTTGTCTCTAGTGGAATACTATCCTTCGGAGAGCTTGCGCCGCTTTGGACAAAAGTGATGTTCGACAGAACTTTTTAATGAATGAATGGTTAACCCCGAGTCCATTATTCAGATAAAATTATCGGACAATAACTGGAATGGTGTACTAAGCATCGTTCATGTTTGCCGGGCGAGGAAGTTTGGCAAATGGAGCCGTGAAACACGTCTTTGACGGCGCTACCCATCGGCATGCGCTTGGCAATCGGGAACGCGTCAGTGGAGGCTTCACATATTCCGCACAGCCGAGGTTCAACATCTTGCGTTAATTCGGCTAGTGCCGGACCGGAAAGCTGGAAGGCGCGAGAGCGTGGTTTATCGAGCGAAATTGCGGAGTATCCGCTCGTCAGAGCGCCATCCAAGTAGAAGATCAAGCTCGTCATATCCACGCTCCTCAGTAAGCGCCCGGTGATCCGAGGAGTTCGGCAGCCGACGTCAGCCTACTGTTGAAACTGAGGCTGCCAGAGGTGCGGTAACAGTTCATTGAGCCGGCTAGCGGGCTGGGTAGGGAGCCGTGTCAGGATGTCTTTCAGATAGGCGTAGGGGTCGTGTCCGTTAAGCTTTGCCGACTGGATGAGACTCATCACCGCGGCCTGGCGCCGGCCCGCACGAGCTGAGCCCGCAAAGAGCCAATTCCGTCTTCAATGCACATATTTGCATTGAAGACGTTATGCGTAGCCGAGAATTATGTTCAGTCCATCTTTGGAGAAGGACGCGGCACAAATCGCCGGGCTGATGGACAGCGATTCTCGGTCCGGCGAACTGCACATAATTATAAAGACTCCAGGAACCGAAGTATGTCGTCGGGTGGCTGATAGCGACGATTCTTTGGATTCGTTGCTGGTTGAATACTGTTCAGTGCCCGCTCCTTCATTGCTAGATCGGCTTCCAGATAGCCGTGCGTTGTCGACGGGCTTTCGTGTCCGAGCCACAATGCGATGACCGACAGGTCGACGCCAGACTGGAGCAGATGTGTCGCTGTCGAATGAGGGTCTGCGCCTGCGGCGCCTGATCTCCCGAGCCACCTCCCGACCGTCGAGTTGAGGCATCTGAATGTCGAGAATAACTAGAGCAGGAAACCACCGACAGTACTCGGCCAACACATCGACCCCGTCTTGAGCGGCCCGAACCTCGTAGCCGTGAATCTCGAAATAGTGGACATATGCGGCGAGCAAGCCAGGGGCGTCATCTGCGACAAGTAAGTGGTGAGCGCGGCCTGGGAGCATTTGCGTTTCTCCGGACTGTGCCTGCTGGGACGCAATTGGCAGACCCGAGGCGTTCGCTCGTAAGATTTCCGCATAGTATGGGTCCGGTATAGACACTCAATTCACGGCTCCTTGCCACTATTCGAGGCGCACATGCGGCTGGCCGACTTCATTTTGCGGAACATGGAAGCGATCCTTGCGCAATGGGAGGCCTTCGCTTGCACGCTGTTGCCGGCGGCCGCAAACATGAAATCGCCCGCGTTACGCGACCACACGCAACAGATCCTGGAGGCCATCGCGAAGGACTTGTCAGTGATCCAGACGAGGTATGCCCAACTCGAAAAGTCCCAGGGGCGCGCCCCGGTGATCATTGACGCTCCAGAGACCGCTGCGCAGACACACGCGATTCTACGGGCACGCGGTGGTTTCGACATCAAGCAACTGGCGGCGGAATACTGCTCGCTCCGCGCCAGTGTCCTTCGTCTATGGATGGACCACTGTCCGAGCGACGAACTGGATATGGATGACATGATCCGGTTCAATGAAGCCGTCGACCAGGCGCTCGCTGAATCGGTCAGCCTTTTCAGCGAGCAAGTGGACCAAGCTCGCAACCTATTTCTCGGAATGCTCGGTCACGACATGCGCAGCCCACTTCAAACCATTCAGATAACAACTTCATATCTCGTCGCGTTGAATGCCGGAGACGGGGTGGCGAGTGCCGCGAGTCGTCTGATTAGAAGCGGTGCCCGCATGCAATCCCTCCTGGACGACCTGTGTGATTTCAACCGGACGAAGCTAGGTCTGGGCATCAACATAGTTCCGACTAGCGTGGACCTCGCTGCCGTAATCCGCGATCAACTCGACCAGCTTCGCACGATACATCCTGATCGTCAGCTTGATCTGACGGTACAGGGGAAATGTGATGATGTCTGGGGACGGCCAACGTTTGCAGCAATTGCTCGGAAATCTCGTCTTGAACGCAGTCAAATACGGCGCGCCGAACTCACCGGTTCGGGTCATTGTGACCGGTAAGGAGGCTGATGTTCGTATCTCTGTCTCGAATAGCGGCACTGCAATCGAGCCGGTAGCCATGGAGCAGCTTTTTGAGCCCCTAAAGCGCGGCGTGGATCATAGCGCAGGATATGACGAAGACAGCCACCTCGGCCTCAGACTGTACATCGTCCGTGAAATTGCGAAGACTCACGGAGGTGAGATCCAAGTGCACTCCGAAAACGGCGAAACCGTGTTCACCGTACGACTGCCGCGCAGCAGGTAGCGACTCATCGCACCGCCCCCAAGGGCCAGGAAGTCGTCCACGTAAATAATGGCTCTATACCAACGAGCACATCGGTCAATCGAACTCCCGCAGAGTTCGTGTCACTTCACTGAGTTTCCGGCAAAGCCTTGGCGTTGGCCCCACGTGGTCAGTCAGGCAACGGAATTTGCGCGATGGGCACGGCGCATGCTGAATAACGATCGGCAACGCGTTGCCATGCGCGGCACTCTCGCCGCGCATCTGCCAGAGCGTCCGCTCTGAGAACCGGGCGCCCATCGTTGGGTGCGGACAACCATTGGGTTGCACCCGCTGTCCGGATAGATCCATGGTCGTACGCGACTTCGGACGGGTACAGGGACATCTAAAGTCCGCGTCTGCGCCCGTACGGGATTGCTTTGGCCAATCACTGGGAAAATCTCATGTTCATTCATAACAAACGCCTTCAGTACACCGTGCGCGTCGCGGCGCCGAATCCGGGTCTTGCGAATCTGCTGCTCGAGCAATTCGGTGGTCCCCAGGGAGAACTGGGTGCCGCCTGCCGATACTTCACTCAGGCCATTGGGGAAGATGATCCCGGTCGCAAGGATCTGCTGTTCGATATCGCGACCGAGGAATTGAGTCATCTGGAAATTGTCGGCTCGATCGTCGCCATGCTGAACAAAAGCGCGAAGGGTCAATTGGCCGAAGCCGTGGAGGCCGAGGCGGAGTTGTATCGTTCGATGACGGGTGGAGGAAACGACTCCCACACGACGGCGTTGCTTTACGGCGGTGGACCGGCCTTGACGAATTCGTCCGGCGTGCCGTGGTCCGCCGCATATGTGGACACGATCGGCGATCCAACGGCCGATCTGCGATCGAACATTGCCGCCGAGGCTCGCGCGAAGATCGTTTATGAGCGCCTCATCAATGTCACAGATGATCCGGGTATCAAGGAAACGCTCGGCTTTCTGATGACACGGGAAATCGCTCACCAGAAATCGTTCGAGAAGGCGTTACATTCGATCCAGCCAAACTTTCCGCAGGGCAAGCTTCCAGGCGTGCCGGAATACACCAGCGTGTACTACAAAATGTCGCAAGGTGATGATGCGACGCGCGGGCCATGGAACGAAGGTCCCGACTGGAAGTTCGTCGACTCTCCGGAACCGGCGGTGGATGGCGGGGACGGAATGGCCACGGTCAACGTATCGAAGGGCGATGTAAAGGTGCTGCAGGCAATGGCATCGAGAACGGCGTCGGATGCAAGCTCCGATCCGACCACTGGCGCTGACCTTGGCGCGGGTCAGGCCGCCTGACGTTGTTGATGGATGCGCGGCTGTCAGAATGGCCGCGCATCTAGCGCGTCGCGACCTGTCGTGAACGTCTCCTTCGAAAGAGTCAAGGGGCCGTTGTGGGGTCGATCAGCGACATTCGAACAGCACAGCTCGCGAACGCTTAACGCGCGCAGTTTTCCGAATTTTGAGACGCCCCCTTAGAGTAAGCGTTCGATTAGTGCCGTCGCGAAGTGAGGATCCGCCGTTTTTACATCATCATGGGTGGGTGCGTTCATTTCAATTCACCCTTGGTCTCCCTTTTCCCTGAAGGCGACGACTCGACGTCCTGCAAGCGACCGCTCAGCGGGTCAGCCGACAGTCGTCAGGTAGGTAAATTTGAAGTACCCATACCGGGGGGTACCCGCCGACTCTTCAGCCTCATTCAGCGGAGTAGAATGTGATGAATCGAAAGGGTCGCGCGCTCAATTTATGAAAACAGAAACCCATGAAGAAAAGAACATCCACCACCGCGGCGCAGGGAACTCATCTCAACCGTTACTTCCCTATGAAGCATTGGACTATTTACCAGATTTGATCTGCGTTATAGGGCCTGATGGATTCTACGAGTACTTCAACAAGCCCTGGAGGCAATACGCGTCGGGCAACGCAGATCAGTTCGTTTCCACTAATTGGACAGAATGCATTTATGAAGCCGATAGATGCGATGTACGCCGTGAAGTGGCGGACGCCATGGCGTCCGCCACTTCTTTCAGCATCGACCTTCGCCTTACCAATATCGAGGGCGGAGAGCGCTGGTTCCTGCTACGGGCGCACCCTCAGCTCGACGAGCGGGGGCAGATCCGCTTCTGGCTCTATATTCTGACTGATATTCATGAACGCAAACTTTATAAATTCAATCTAGCCCAGAAATCGAAGATCCAAACTGACATGCTCAATGTTAGCCTGGACTGCATCAAGGTCATCACGGCCGATGGCAAGTTGCAGCACATGAATAAGGCCGGCTGTATCGCGCTCAACGTTCAGGAAAACTCAGGTTTCGGTATGGACTGGCTGAATCTGCTCCCCGAAGAAGTCCATGAAGACGGCCGGAAAGCGCTCCGGTATGCCGGGGAAGGACGCCCTGCCCGCTTTCCCGGCATAAGTCGCCTGTCGGGGGAAGGCGTTCGCTACTGGGACAACATGCTTACGCCACTCAAGAATGGGAGTGGGGAGGTCGACACGATTCTGTGCGTTTCGCGTGATGTTACGACGCAAAAGGAAAACCAGCGCCGGATTGAACTGCTCTTGCGCGAGCTGGATCATCGCTCGAAGAACATGCTAACGGTTGTTCAGGCGTTGATCAGGCGTACGGTGCCGGACCCAAGAGCCGACTTCGTCAAAGCCCTTGATCAACGCCTTTGTTCTATATCCAGGAGCCAGGACCTGCTCATAGAAGGTCAATGGGTCGGGATTACGGTCCGGGATCTGGTTTGGTCGCAAACGGCTATCGCAGGCGGTGCGCAGGAGAAGCACATGCTCTTCAATGGCGACCCCAATTTACGGCTGCGTCCGGGGGCTGCCGAGATGATCGGCTTGGCAATGCACGAACTGGCAACGAACGCGATCAAATATGGTGCGCTCTCGAATGACTGCGGGACGGTGACGATCACCTGGGAGGTCGAGGAGAGATCGGATGGAAGGTTCTTCCACCTACACTGGAAGGAATCCGGAGGCCCCGAGGTCACGACGACACAACGACGAGGCTTTGGGACCGCCGTAATCGGACGTAATCCGTTTGCTCGCCACGGCGCAAAAGTGACTCACGCCTTTAAGGCCAGCGGGGTGAGCTGGGAATTCGAGGTGCCTGTAGCAGCTATTCTTAGCGATATCGATATCGAACTGGAGTAACAGCGCGGTCATCGGGACTTCGCCGACCACGCGGCCTACGATGAGTTCCTGCGTGAGATTGTCATGCGCGTCAACCGGTGTAACGCGGCGGCGTTCCGCCTTGAGCGCGAACAGATCACGGATCTGCCGCTGAGGCGCACGACCGAGTTCGTCGAGAAAGAAGCGCGCGTCGCACGCTGGAGCACATTTACTGTACGCAGTATTCTGTACGGCTTTGATGTCAACTTGCCGGGAGTAATACGGCACGACAGCCGGTGTGACGATTGGTCAGAAAGCGATCGACGGATTTTGGGTGACTTCGGCGAATTCGCGCCAAGCGGCGAACCGAGCAGCGAGCTGTTTGCGATAAAGTGAAGCGCGCAGCAGCTGCCGCTTGAGCGCGAAATTTTGCCTGATCGGCCCGAAGCACGAGAGGAATCGCTGTGTGCGTTTCGGGTTGCGAAAACCACGCATACGATGCTCGCGCTCACGTGTCGGTTGATGGCTATTCTCTGCGCGGTTGTTCAGCCGGGCTGCGGCTTTGACGAACACGTGCTTCACGTTCGCCAGCTCCGGGATCTCAGCCTTGGCCGCTGGGTAGCTGCGTAACTGATCGGTGACGATCTTGCGCGGCACGGGGCCCGAGCGCAACACCCGTTTGAAGAAGCGTTTGGCGGCGGCCTTATCGCGCCGCTTCTGCACCAGGATGTCAAGCTCGGTGCCATGCTCGTCTACCGCACGCCATAACAGATACGGCTCGCCTCGTAGCGTAACGAACATCTCGTCGAGGTGCCACGTGCTACCGGGCTTGCGCCGCGCGGCCTTCACCTGACGAGCCAAGCCCTTGCCGAACTTGTCGCACCAGCATCGGATCGTCTCGTATGTCACGATGACCCCGCGCTCGAAGAGTAGTTCCTCTATGTCGCGCAAGCTCAACTGAAAGCGAAAATACCAGCGCACACCGCAACTGATGACCTCGGCTGGGAAACGATGACCGCGATAGAGCGATTTCGATTTCGTCATCGCGCCATCTTACGCGACCGCCCCAACAACCTGACAATGCCTAGCGCGCGCCTTATTGCGACAAAGCCCAAAAAAGTGCCATCGAATCTCATTTTTGTGTAGAGACGCGCGAGCCATCCTCAAATATTCTTACCCCATCGAGACGATACGTACGGCGCTGGAGTCCTCATCCAGCCATCGGCGACGACTAATGCAAAGGAGATGGATGTTGACAAAAAAAGTCCCGCTCAAGATTGCGATCGCTGAGCATCCGCACACGTCGGCCATTCGTAACGGCTCCATTTCCATTGAGGGCGTGGCTGCCGAGTTCATCACAGTCCAGCCGCAGATTGGCGCGTTCCGCCGGATGGTGCGTGATGTCGAATTCGACGTTTGCGAACTGGCGCCGACGACCTACATCATCGCCCGTGCCTATGGCGCACCGTTCGTCGGATTGCCGATCTTTGTCGTGCGGCGCTTTCATCATGGCGGGCTTTTGGTGCGCCCGGACGCCGGGATCAAGACCCCCAAAGACCTGGAGGGCAAGAAGGTGGGGGTGCGCGCCTACTCGGTCACGACCGGCGTGTGGACGCGTCAAGTCCTCATTGACGAGTTCGGACTCGATTCATCGAAGGTGATCTGGGTCGTCGATGACGAGGAGCATGTCACTCAGCTCAAGCTGCCGTCGAACGTGATCCACGCTCCCGCTGGCAGCTCGCTGGCGGACATGATGGCCAATGGCGAACTGTCAGCAGGCTTTGGCGCCGCCGCAGGCATTGGCCGCACCGGCGCGCCCACGGGTGGATGGAAAGAGGTCGAGGCCGACTATCCCGATCTGTTCCCGAATGCGTCCGAGCTCGAGGCCAAGTACTACATCCGTACAGGGGTGTATCCGATGCATGGAACCATCGTCGTCAAAGACTCGGTGCTCGTCGAGCATCCGTGGATCGCGAAATCGATCTTCGACGCTTTTGCACAGGCCAAGAAGGAATGGCTGGCGTGTCTTGATGCCGGAGAGGCCACCAGCGCCAGCGACAAGAAGTATCTTGAACTGCGCAAGATTGTTGGACACGATCCACTGCCATACGGTCTTCAGGAAAACCGCAAGACGATCGAAACGTTGGAAGCCACCGCGTTCAAGCAAGGCCTCACGCCTCGTCGCATGTCCATTGATGAACTGTTTGTGGACCCACTGGCCCGCTGACCCGACGCAACTATTTTGCATGAGACCAGAGTAAGGAGCTAAAGCTCCAACTCTGGTCGACATGGAGACAACATGATTATCGATTGCCACGGCCATTTCACGACCGTACCCACTTCATTTCGCAACTGGCGCGCGAAGCAGGTCGAGTTTGCGAACGACCCGGTCAACGCACCGTCGCGCGCCGGCGCACATGTGACGGACGACGAAATTCGCGAAGGGGTCGGCAATGGTCAACTCAGGCTGCAGCGTGAACGGGGCAGCGACTTGACGCTGTTTTCGCCGATCGCCGGATTGATGAGCCACCATCTGGGCAATGAACGTACGAGCCTGGAGTGGGCTGAGGTATCGAACGACCTCGTGTACCGCGTGACGGAACTCTATCCCGACAACTTTGCGCCGGTCTGCCAGCTGCCGCAGTCACCGGGCGTGGCTCCTGCGAACTCTATCGCCGAATTGCGGCGCTGTGTCGAGCAGATGGGCTTCGTGGGGTGCAACCTGAACCCCGATCCGACGGGCGGCTATTGGACAGGCAAGCCGATGACCGATCGCGAGTGGTATCCACTCTACGAAGCTCTGGTCGACCTGGACGTGCCCGCGATGATTCACGTGGCAGCCTCGTGCAACCCCTGCTTCCATGGCACAGGAGCTCACTATCTGAACGCCGATACCTCAGTGTTCATGCAGGTGCTGCAGTCCGACTTGTTCAAGGATTTTCCGACGCTGCGCTTCGTTATTCCACACGGCGGTGGTGCGGTTCCCTATCACTGGGGACGCTATCGGGGAATGTCACTGGAAATGTGTGATCGGCCGCTCGAAGGGTTGCTGAACAACATCTTCTTCGACTCCTGCGTCTATCACAAGCCGGGCGTCGAGTTGCTGACCGAGGTCGTGCCGACCGACAACGTGCTGTTCGGATCGGAAATGGTCGGTGCGGTGCGGGGCAAGGACCCGACAACTGGCCAGTACTTCGACGACACCAAACGCTACATCGACGCTTGTACTGCGCTGACGGACGAGGATCGCTTCAAGATATTCGAGGGCAATGCGCGGCGCGTTTACCCCCGTCTCGATGCACGCCTGAAGGCACGTGGAAGATGACATTGGCGCCAGCCGTACGCTACCGAATAAGGACTGAGACACTTATGGCTTCATCAATTGTTGATATCCATCCGCACATCATTTCTGACGATGAGAGCCGCTATCCGCCGGCCCCGTTGTTCGGAAAGCGCTCGGATTGGTCGAAGGAGCGTCCGACCACCGTCGAGACGCTGATTGCGGCGATGGACAAAGCCGGCGTTACTAAGGCCGCCGTGGTCCATTCATCGACCACTTACGGTTTCGACAACAGTTATGTAGTCGACAGTTGTACGAAGTATCCGGGGCGCCTTGCGGCCGTCGGTTCCGTCGACGTGTTGCAGCCGGATGCGCCGGCGCGCATCCGCGAATGGGTCAAGCTCGGCCTTGCCGGTTTGCGCTTGTTCACCGGGGGTAGCACGAAGGAGTTCGATCCGAGCGAGCTCGATGATCCACGTTCATTCCCGGCGTGGGAACTGTGCGCGGAGCTTGGCTTGCCGATGTGCATCCAGACCGGACCCGTCGGCCTGCCGCAGGTAACGAAGCTTGCCCGTCTTTTCCCCTACGTGCCGATCATCCTGGACCACCTGGGGCGCCCCGAGGTTGCCGATGGCGCGCCTTATGCTGCGGCGCAAAGCCTTTTCGACCTGGCGCCGCTCGAGAACATCTACCTGAAGCTCACGCCGCGTATCTTCGGCGATGTAAAGAAGGAAAAGGCAAGCGCCGAAACATTTTTCCCACGCGTGGTCGAGGCGTTCAGCTCGAAACGGATGGCCTGGGGATCGAATTTTCCGACGTCGCCGGGAACGCTTCCGGAAATCCTCGCGACCGCTCGGGCGAGTCTGCAATGCCTGAGCGATGAAGACCGCGCGTGGATATTTGGCAAGACGGCACAGCAACTTTATCCAGCCGTAGCCTAAGTTCCGATGCATCCGTGCAGTCCGCACATGGCGCCAACGACGCCCTGGGTGGCCGAGAAACAGAACCAGTGCAAACCAAGAAGAAAGCAGATGGAGACAAGCAAGTCAGGACGAACAGGGCCCGTGAGCCGATGGGGCATTCTCGCGCTCCTTGCGATCGGTGTGTTAATTTCGTTTGTCGATCGCACCAGCATTTCTTCCACGCTGGCGGACGCAAGTTTCGTTAAACACTTTGCGCTCACGAGCGTTGATCGCGGCTGGATCAACTCGGCTTTCTTCTGGTCGTATGGACTGTTTCAAGTGCCGATGGGCTGGGTGGCCGATCGCTATGGCGTCAAATGGCCCTACGCGGTCAGCTTCGCGGCGTGGTGCATCGCTACCGCGTTGATGGGGGCGATGACGGTGCTCGCGAGCCTGGTCGTCCTGCGCCTGATCATCGGCATGACCGAAGCTATCGTAATTCCTGCAAGCTATCGCTGGATTCGCAACAACTTCGGTGAAAGCCAGAATGGCCTGGCTGTTGGCATTCTCGCGATGGGCAACAAGTTCGGTCCCGCCCTCGGTGCACCGGTCGGGGCCTGGTTCATCGTCAATTATTCCTGGCAGGTGATGTTCGTGGCGACGGGCCTGATTGGGCTGATCTGGCTGGTGCCGTGGTTGCTGCTAGTCCGCAATGACCTTCCATCGAGGACGGAGCTCACCGCGGCGAATCGAAGCGCCCGCACGGTCAGCCTCGGCAGCATCTTGTCCAGCCCGGTCGTGTGGGGCGGAATGGTCACCAACTTTTGCTACGGCTATTTCACGTTCTATTGCATGACCTGGATGCCCGCCTATCTGGTCGAGCAACGCGGTCTCTCGATTTCGAGGTCTGGGCTGTACACCTTCTTCAGCTTCGCCGGCATCGCGATCGTCGCGGCCGTCGCGGGATGGGCAGCGGACCGGATCATCGCAAGGGGAAACAACGCTGTACTGGTGCGCAAGGCATTCACCATCGCGGGCTTTGTGGGCGGATGCACCGTCCTGCTCGGCGCCTATGCGCATTCGCTCGACATGGCCCTGTTCTGGAATGTGCTCTCGCTCTCGCTGCTCGGCCTGACCACTGCGAACAACCTTGTCCTGTCGCGCCTGACCTTGATCCCCAAGCAAGCGATCGGATTGGTCACCGGCGTGCAGCAGGTTGCCACCAGCCTCGCGGGCGGTGTGGCAGCAAGCCTGTCGGGCTGGCTTCTTCACGTCAGCGGAAGCTACGACTTGTCGATGATGGTGATCCTGGTCTTCCTGCTGATCGGTGCAACGGCCACGGCAACTCTGTTCCGTCCCGAATGGGCGCCGAAGGTGACCGAAGCGCGTGGCTCGCTGCGGCAAGCTTAGAAATCACGGCATGGCCGCAATAGCGGGCCTTGTTGAACACATTAATTCACTGAGAGATCCTACATGGCGAAGATCGTATTCGGGATGGCGGTGCCGCACAGCGGCATGCTTGGGCAGGCACCGGAGGACTGGCTGAAAAACGGTGAGCGGGACCGTAACAATCCGGAGCTGTGGTACCGCAATCGGACCTGGACCTATCCCGAGCTGGAAGCGCACCGCGAAGCAGCCTTCGAGAAATTCCTGACGCTCGAAGAGCGCACTGCGCGCGCCGCGCGCTGCCGTACCGCGCTTGATAAGATGGCCGCCGCCTACCGCGACGCGAACATCGATGTCGCGATCATTCTGGGCAAGGACCAGAAGGAGATCTTCACTGATTTCTCGCCCTCGATCGCCATCTATAGCGGCGAGGAAGTGCACAACGGCCCGCCACAGCGGCAAGTCTATGCGCCCGACCATCACGTCACGCACAAGTGTCATCCCAAGCTGGCTGCCTATCTCATCAACAGCTTCCAGCAAGAGGGTTTCGACCTGACGGACCTCTTTGCGTGGCCCGACAACGTGTGGATGAAGCCACTGCCTGACTATCCAGTCGCGCCGCACGCGTATAGCTTCGTGTATCACCAGATCATGAACGACAATCCGCCGCCGCACGTGCCGATCATCATGAATTGCTTCTATCCGCCGACACAGCCGTCGATGTCACGTTGCATTGAATTCGGACGGGTCCTGCGTGATGCCATCAATGCGTGGCCTGAAGACGTGCGTGTGGGTATCTTCGCCTCCGGCGGCTTGTCCCACTTCGTCAACGACGAGGAGTTCGATCACAGCATCATGAAAATGCTGGCTGACTACGACTATGACGGTCTGGCCGCGGTGGATGACCGCTCATACCAGTCCGGCACCTCTGAAATCAAACTCTACGTCAGCGTGATGAAGGCGGTGCAGGAAACGGATGCCGAGATGACGCTGGTGGACTACGTCCCCTGCTGGCGCACACCTGCGGGGACCGGTGAAGGCATGGGTTTCATGTACTGGAAAGCGGCCGACTGATCTGGCTTCATGCAACCCAGTATGCACCCACCCGCGCACTCAATTAACGAGAGAGAAGACGATGAGCGATACCCGCCTTAACAGCATCATTCGCGCTTTCGAATCCAATAAGGCTGCATTCACTGCATTCGCAAAGCTGGATAAGCAGACCGCCATCGAGATGAGCGATGCGCCGTATGACGGCATCGTTTTCGAGATGGAGCACAACCCCTACGACGTATCGGCATTGGGCGATGCGTTGCAGTACATGCTTAACCGAAAGCAGATTGCCGAGTCCGGCTCGGTTGCGCCGCGCGTCACACCGATTGCCCGTATTCCCGCGAACGGCGTCGAAATGAACCAGGCCTTTGCGAAGCAAGTGCTCGATCGCGGCGCCTATGGCGTGGTATGGCCGCACGTAGCGACGGTCGAGCAGGCCTATAACGCCGTAGCGTCCTGCCGCTATGCCCGGCCCAAGAATGCACCGCTGTATGAGCCCAAGGGCGTACGTGGTGACGGCCCAGCAACCGCCGCTCGCTACTGGGGCTTGAGCATGGCAGATTACTACAAAAAAGCGGATGTCTGGCCGCTAGCGCCGCACGGGGAAATTCTGGTCGGGCTGATGTGCGAGAGCACCGAGGCGATTGAAAACCTCGATGACATTCTGTCGAACGTGCCTGGCATCGGTTTCATCCTGATTGGCGAGGGCGATCTGAGTCAGCAACTGGGCTATCCGCGCGAGTATGAGCACCCGGTCGCGCTTGATGCCATGCGCCAGATCGTCGAGATTTGCCACAAGCACAAGGTGGTGGTCGGCAACCCGCATACCACTGCGAAAAATCATCAGCGGTTGCTTGAAGAGGGATACCGCTTCCTGATGTCGGCGCCGCAGCGCAGCTATGGCGTTGTAGGCACGGCGCGCGAGATTGCGGGGTATTGAATGAACGGAGCCGAAAGCCTAGTCCAGACGCTCACCGATCAGGGTGTCGAAATATGTTTCGCGAACCCGGGTACCTCGGAGATGCACTTTCTGAAGGCGCTCGAGAACCCGAGCATGCGCAGCGTCCTTTGTCTTTTTGAGGGGGTCTGTACAGGCGCGGCGGACGGGTATTACCGGATGAAAGACATGCCGGCATCCACGCTGCTGCACCTTGGGCCGGGACTCGCGAATGGGCTCGCCAACATTCACAATGCCAAACGGGCATCGTCGGGCATGGTCAACATAGTGGGCGAGCATTCGGCGTCGCACCTGAGATACGATCCACCGCTGATGTCCGACATCGAGGGCCTCGCGCGGCCACTGAGTCACTGGGTACGCCGCGTTGAATCGCCGGGGGCGGTGGCCTGGGACGTTGCAACCGCGGTGAGCAAGGCAAGCGAACATCCGGGGCAAATTGCGACGCTCATCCTGCCAGGTGACACCTCGTGGCAAGACGCGGGCGCGCAAGTCGTGCTGCCGCGCTCGGTTGCCAGTGCAAACACACCAGACGCGGCGCGCATCGAGCACATCGCGCAGGTGCTGCGTTCGAGCGAACCAACGCTCATGATCCTGGCCGGTCGCTCGACGCGCGGTCGCGCGCTCGAGCTGGCGGGCAAACTCAAGGCGGCGACAGGCTGTCGCATCGCGACGCAATTCTTCAGTGCCCGGATCGAACGCGGGGCAGGGCGGGTCACGCTCGAACGTATTCCCTATGCAGTGGGACCGGCCGTCGAATATTTGAAAGGCTTCAAACACATCATCACGGTGGAGACGACCGAGCCAATCGCATTCTTCAGCTATCCTGACAAACCGAGCTTGCTCAAGTCGTCCGGTACCAGTGTCCATTCGCTGGTCGAAATTGGCGAGGATGGTGCCGCCGGCCTTGAGATGCTGGTTGAGGTGCTTGGTGCGACGAACTCGGCGGCCGTGCTCCAGCCGCGCTCGGACGCTCCGCCGCCGACCGGCGCATTGAGTCCTGCCACGATTGCCCAGGCGCTGGCCGCCGCTTTGCCCGAAAACTGCATCCTCGTTGATGAATCGCTGACCACAGGCCGCGAGACGATGGGCCTGACCGTTGGTGCTGCGCCGCATGACCTCATCAACAACATGGGCGGCTCGATCGGCTATGGCACACCGGTTGCCACCGGCGCTGCGCTCGCTTGCCCTGAGCGGCGGGTGTTCTGCATGGTCGGTGACGGCAGCGCCATGTACACCATCCAGTCGCTGTGGACGCAAGCACGCGAGAGCCTGAACATCACGACGATCATCTTTGCCAACAACAGCTACGCCATCCTCAAGGCCGAGTACGCCAACATGGGCGCCGGTGCGCCAGGGCCGCGTGCGCTGGCCATGATCGATATCGACCGCCCGCGTATCGACTGGCTCGCCACGGCGAAAAGCATGGGTGTTCCAGCCGTTGCTGTGGATACAGCCGAGGCTTTCCACAAGGCCATGGCCAACTCAGTCAACGAGCCGGGACCGTGTCTCATCGAGGTGCGGCTGTAATTCTATCCAGGCTTCATGCGTAAGGAGAGACATCAATGACAACGACACTGACCGGGGTGCCAACCCTGCGCACCAATCTGGCTGATTACCCGGTAACGAAGGCGATGAAGGACGGACGGCTGAGCTCGGACCTCGTCAAGTTCGATTACTGCGGACCGACGCCGGCGCATAACGGCTTCAAGGCGATGGTTCGCGAAAACAAGTTCGACGCGGGCGAGCTGGCGATCGTCACATTCTTGCAGGCCAAGGCTTATGGTAAGCCCTATGTCTTGTTGCCGACGCCAATCTCGGGACGCTTCCAGCATCATTGCGCCGGCTTCAACATTGACTTCGGCGAGCTGAAACCCAAGGATATAGAGGGCAAGAAGGTCGGCGTTCGCACCTATACCCAGACGACAGCGCTCTGGATTCGGGGCATCCTGCGCCACGAATACGGTGTCGATCTCGACAAGGTGAGCTGGATGACGCTCGGTGATGGACATCTCGCTGAGTATCGCGACCCGAATAACTGCGTGCGCTTGCCCGCGGGTTCCTCGATTCCGCAGATGATGCTTGAGGGTGAGCTGAGTGCAGCCTTGCTCGGTGAAGACATGCCGAAGGACCCGCGTGTGCGCACGCTTGTTCCCGATGCGCAAGCCGCTGCCAAAGACTGGTTTGCGCGCGAGGGTGTGGTGCCGATTAACCACATGTTCGTAGTGCACGAGGACATTTCGAAGCAGCGCCCAGACATCGTTCGCGAGTTGTACCGGATGATCGTAGAAAGCCGTGCGCTCACTGAAAGCGGAGTGCCCGCTATCTTTCCGCCGATCGGGCTGGAGGAGAACCGCAAAGGGCTTCAATTGGCGATCGACTGGGCGCTTGACCAGAAGATCATTCCGCATCGTCTGAGCGTCGACGAACTGTTCGATGACATCACGGGCAATCTGGGCTGAATGATGATTCGCAGGAAGGAACGGTAAGGAAGGATGGAGCGGACGAGCGGGTTCACATCGCTCACCTACGCATAAATAACGGAGACATCTCGCTGTGTATTTGACTACCTCTTTGAAGAAGCTCCTGGCTTGCATAGCCATCGGGGGCGCCTGGATGTTGATTCCAACTGGAGCAGGTGCGGCGACGAAAGGCACCTTGTTGCTCGATCGCGTCGGCCCAGTAACATCCGAGTTGTATGTATCCAATGCAGACGGCACCGATGAGCACCGGCTAATATCGACTGATGGTTTTGACTATCACGCGTCCTTCTCGAAAGATGGGCAGTGGATCGTATTCTCATCGGAACGTGACGGTCTGGGCCAGTCGAATATCTATCGTGTCAAAGTGGATGGGACGGGCCTGCAGCGGCTCACTGATCACATTGGGGTCTCGGATGCCGCCGTTTTTTCGCCGACCGACCCTGACACGAT
The DNA here is from genome assembly GCF_001028175.1 of Caballeronia mineralivorans PML1(12). Classification (GTDB taxonomy): domain Bacteria; phylum Pseudomonadota; class Gammaproteobacteria; order Burkholderiales; family Burkholderiaceae; genus Caballeronia; species Caballeronia mineralivorans. The sequence continues at coordinate 62,832 of NZ_AEJF01000245.1, read as the reverse complement.
CGCATTTGTCTCATCACGCCGGGGCACGAAGGACTTCGGTACAACAAATATCTGGACACTGAACATCTCGACCGGCGCGCTGAAAAACGTCACGGGCTCGCTGAAATTCGATCCCGCCAAACCCCATGGTTATTTCAGACCTTCCTGGTCTCCAGACGGCAAGTGGCTCGCACTTTCTTCCGACACGGGCTCTGATTGGCGCGGCCACAATCTGCCGGTTGGCTGGGAACGCACGCAGGAAAGCAGCATCTATATCATCAAGCCGAATGGCTCCGGCTGGAAGAAACTTGCCAGCAATCCCGGCTATGACGAAGGTTCACCGTCCTGGTCACCGGACGGCAAGCGCGTGGTTTTTTATGAAACACCCGTGGAGTCGACCTGGGGCGCACATCGTCCGGAGGGGATCAACAAGGTCAGCTCGCAACTGGTGTCTGTGGATGTGTCCAGCCTTGAGAGAACGGCATTGACATCGACTCCTGGCTTCAAGGTGTTCCCGCAATACATGAGCGAGACCAACGTCGCCTATCACGTCAAGGGAGGTGACACAGAAGGTATCTATACCACCACCGGCACTTTCCGCTCGACTAGCAATACAGGTATTCGCTCGCCTCGCTATTCGTCGGACGGCGCGAAGATGGTTTACGAAAAAATAACGATGCGACCAGCGCATGCGAATGGAACGCCGCTATTTAGCTTCGACCCTGCATGGGACTACAAATATATTGATGTCTTCCCGCAGTTGTCATTGGATCGCAAGAAACTGGTGTACACGGAAAAGGCGATCAATTCCTCCATTGCGGTCACCAATCCCGATTTGTCCGGCTATACACGCATTTACGATCCGGCTACCAGTGACTTGGACCCAGTCATGATCAAGCAAGGCCTGGCCGGTGCATTCCAGCCTACGTGGTCGCCGGATCGCGAGTGGGTGGCCTTTGGTGTGGGTGACTGGTTCTTTACGCGCGGTGCAGGTCCGGGCCGGATCGTGCGTATCAAGGCGGACGGCACCATGAACGGCCACCCGGAAGTCCTGACCGATGGTTCTATGAATGCGGGCTTCCCCAGCTACTCGTCCGACGGTAAGAAAATCGTCTACCGGGTGTGGAGTCCGAAGGTCCAAGGTCTGCGTATTCTGGATCTTGATACACGCACCACGACCGTGTTGACCACTGAAGCGGACAACCTGCCGGACTGGTCGCCAGATGGCAGCAAAATTGTGTTCACCCGCAAGGAAGTCAACCCGAGCGATCCGAACAAATTCCACTATGACGTGTACACGATCAAGCCGGATGGCACGGGCCTGACCCGTTTGACGACCCCTGGGGCGAACCAGGGTCATGCCGTCTGGACCTGGGATGGCCGCATCGCATACAGTTCAGGCGTCTATGGCTTCAGGGATGAACTCGCGCTGTACGACAACAGCTTTCAACCTGACGGCCAGAACTGGGTGATGAATGCTGACGGGAGCGATCAGCATCCGATCACGGATACCCTGTGGGAAGAAGCGATGCCGCTGTACATTCCCAATCCATAATCTGGTTATTGTATTGGTGTAACAAGGGCGCTGTGTGAAAGCGCGGCGCGTTTGCATTATGGAATGGTGAACGAAGTGTATGCGCTCAATGAGCGGAAGCGTCGTTTGACGGCCGCAGCAATAACGCTCGCGGGAGGGAACAAAGTGGTGCTCGGCACCTCAACCGGTGAGGACTACTTTGACTACAGAGAAAACGCGAGCGTCGGGTCATAGAGGATGCTCAAGTCACGCACTGGACTGCAGATCGCCGGTCGCGATTGCAGCGTGCGACGAACGCCTCGGCGACCAAGCTCGCCCACCCACCCACTTCATGAAAACTGGCAGTGCGTCACCCGCTACAACCTGCACAACCATGCCGGAATTGTGACGCAGCGCTGCAACGCATTGTCGGCAACGCCAGGAAGGCGCGAAGGCTATCGCAGCAGAAAACTGAGGCGTGCTCCGGTGCGTCCGCACTGAACCGGATGATCAATCCGGGAATGACGGTGTCGGCGAAAACCTAAAAAGGGCGAGTATCGGAGTGCTTTGATTGGGTTCTTCTTTATTCAACAACGCCACACCATGCGTCTAAGCAGAAGTCTGCGTTTCTGTCTGCGGTGGTCCGTGAGCAATGTCGTTGATTTTCGGTGCCCATTTGCGCTTGAGCAGAACCACAGTGCTGGTGGCGCCGATCAGAAGGAAGGCGAAGATCGCCATCATCGGCAACTCGTAGGTGCCCCCAAGGTGGAGCAACCAGCCTGAAAGGCTGGCCGATATACCGCCCGCGAGACTGGTGGCAACATGCTGCAATCCTGTGTTCAATCCGATCGCCTGCTTGGGGATCAAGGTCAGTTTGCATAGAGCCAGGTTGTTCGCGGTGACAAGGCCAAGCAGCGAGAGCGAGAGCACGTTCCAGAACAAAGCCATCTCAAGCGACGGGGCATAGGCGCCAAACAGAACGGTGGTTCCCCCAATTAAGCCGGCGACGATAAACCACTTGCGCACCACAACGGCATCGTTTCCGCGGGCGATAATCCGGTCCGCGGACCATCCCGCAATCGCCGCGACGATCGCAATTCCAACAAAGCTGAAGAAGGTGTAAAGCCCGGACTTCTCAAGAGAAAGGCCCTGTTGCTCGACCAGATAGGCCGGCATCCAGGTCATGCAATAGAAAGCGAAATAGCTGTAGCAAAAATTATTGATCAGCCCGCCCCAGACGACCGGGCTCGCCAGGAGATTTCTGAGCGGCACTGAGGAGGCCCGGTGTATCCCCGCCGCGAGTTCCTCCCTGGACGGATAATCGTTTCTGACCATCAGCAGCCATGGCACCAGCCAGAACAGTCCGACAAGTCCCGTCGCCAGGAACATCACCTTCCAGGAATATGTGACGATCATCCAGGCAGCAATTGGCGCGCCGAGCGCGGGCCCCATCTTGCCGCCAATCGAAAAAATACCGAGGGCTGTGCCTTTCTGAGTTTCCTCAAAATTGTTGGCGAGGTAGCGATAGGTGGCAGGGACCACAATGGCTTCGGCCACGCCGATGAGCAGGCGCATGATGATCAGGGCCGAAAGCGTCGTGACCATGCCTGTGGCTGCCGCGGCAATGCACCACAGCATGAAACAGATCGAGTCAGGCCATTTCACGGACTTCCTTATCCCGAATGTCTGGTATCTCTCGACAGTATGTGCTGTGGTTGTTGATCGAGGCAGGAGCGCTCGGTTCAACAAACTACCTACGGAATTTAAGAACGCGTCAGAGGCAAGCCGGACGTTGCCGATGATGTAACTTTAGAAGCAAAAAAATGGAGGAAAACGACATGAATGGATTCCCTCAAACGATCATTGGCAACCCCCTTGAAGGGTCGCCAATGATTGCATTCACGAGGACTGCTGATTAGAAATGAATCTCGGCTATCAGCATGGGCGCTGAGGTTATAGTACCGACCGTTTCGCTAGTCGGCGTGCCGTACATGTGATGCCAGTACTCGTAACCGACGCCCGCATAAACAGCACGCGGGTGACCGGCGAACGAACCAAGATCGGCTAGCAGGGAAACGCGGGTGAGAAATTCTGTCGTTGTCTGAACTCCGAAACCATCCTTTCCTTTCGGTCCGGTCATGCTCGCAAACCCACGAAACACCAGCGGCAACGGTCCCACCCGAAACGGAAAGAGCCACGAGCTCTCGAGGTGCCACGCAGTATTGAAATGCACATCCACGCCGGTAATACCGTTATGGTTGCTCTCGGTTCGAAGACCCGCGGTCAGGTTCAGAAACCCTCGCGGCAACGCAAACTCGATGGTCGGCCCGAAAACGATCATCCGTGCACGCTCTCCGTATGCGTCGTTCTTGGTGCCGAATTCGTAGCCGCCGGTCAAGCCGACATCCCGAATGATGCCGATGCCCACCGGTCGTCCAAGAATCTTTCCGGCACTCAACTCGACTCGACCGACGCTATACACCTCCTGCGCCCCGCCCGAGGACGGACCGCCTGCCTCCGGGTTTGCGGAGTTCGATACGAGGTAATCCACGTTGAACGCGTAGCTACCGAATTTGAAACCACCAATCGTGGTGAGATAACCAATGTTCTGGGCAACTTTGTCGGGAACACCCGGGTAGTGGAAATCCCTGCGATAGCGGTAGCCGATATAAGTATCGTTCCACGATACAGGCGGCGCGCCAATTTCCTCTCCCGATTTCAAATCCGGAGCAGTGAGGCGGGTGGCGCCGTTCGTCTGGGTCCGCTGGGTTTGGGGCGTGGTGGAATCGTTTGGTGCCGTGTACTCCTCCGCGTAACTGAACTCGCTCAAACAGCAGAACATGGCCGCGCTGAGAAGCAGTTTGCGCAAAGCTACTGATATTTTTTTCATGTCTCCATCCATATAGATTTCTTTATCAGCCCCGCTTCCGTTCAAATTTGTCGAGGACGAACAGGGAGCCAGATACTCGGGGTAAAGTCGTCAAAACCGGCCGCCGTACCCCCTGCAACAAAAAACCCGGGTAATGTCAGACTTGGCGCCGTGCGGCTGGTTGACGATGTTTTTCATGTCTCCGTCCAAACAGGATCTATGTTGATATAGGGAAGGCGTGGTCGTTTTCCGACTCTCGATACGGCCGCACCGTCGACAACTCGCTGGGCAATCCAACACAGGACATTCCAGGACATTCTGCCGCGATGGTGAGGAATGGTATTTGATGCCAGGCCGTCTGCCTTTACACAAAAATTAGATTCGCTGGCATTTTTTGTCGGATGGCGGAAGGGCGCAGTCATGGGCGGTTGTAGACGGATCCCCCGCAGCGATTGAAAACTAATACGACGTGTTGGGATGACGGCCACGTTCCGTAGCAACCTTGAAAGCCAATGAGGTCCAGGTAGAACTCAACTCACTGAGCAAACACGGGCGCGACGCCTGCGGCAGGTCTCCACCGAAGCGGGCTGTGCGGTATGCGCGGTGCGCCCGCCTGAGCCGGTAGCGCGCGTTCATGCGCGCGTGGCCGTCGGCGTTGCCGGTCCAATTGAAAGTGTGCCTGGAGACGATGAGAACGAGAGTGAGCGTGAGCAACTGCAGGAGGATCGGCCCGAGAGAGCCGATTCGCGAAACTCATCTCCTGACCGAAATGGAGCGGCGCTTAAGAAAACGATTGTGTGAAAAGGCATCTTCGCCGGTTATCCGGACAAAACGAAGACGCCCCCGTCATCGCTGTTTATTTCGTACGATGCGGCTGGTCTCGAGCAGTGACCCGAAACTGGCTTGGCGCTTGACCGACTTCTTTCCGGAAGAAACGCGTGAAGTAAGCGGCATCCGAGAAGCCAAGCCCAAAGGCGATCTGTTCCACGGACATATCCCCGAAAATGAGGTTCCGTTTGGCTTCGGTGATGATGCGTGCGTGAATCATCTTGGTGGGGCTTTGCCCTGTTGCAGAGGCGCAGGCCGCACGCAGTTGCACCAAAGACACCGCCATCGCTGACGCATAGTCCTGTAGCGGCAAGTTCTGCCGGTAATGCTGATCGATCAACTCACGAAACCGGTCCGCTAGGCGGATCTCGTTGCGTGTTGCGCCTTCGTTGTCAATCCGGTCCAGACAGGTTCCGCGAACCAGTATGAGCAGCAGTGAAGTAAGCAGTGCTTCCGTTCCTACAACATGGCCGACCGCCTTGGACTCAAGCTCCAGTTGGAGCCTTTTGATCAAGCTGAAAAACTCCGTTGCTGCCGCGGTCGCCGAAGAGAGTGGAATCATCCGAGGTAACGCCCACAGTTGGATGAATTCGTGGAGTTTGCTGTTGACTTGCGTCAGGTAGGCCACCTCGATCGTCACGACCCATCGGTCCACATCGACCGCGTAGTCGAGTCCATGAACGCATTCAGTCGGTAGCAGCAAGACACAAGGGCCCTCGAATGGCACACTGGAACCCTCAAGGTTCATCACGCCGCGTCCGTTACGAACGAATATCACCTGGCCATACTCTGGATGCGCGTGAGGCTCGGTTCGCCAGCGACCCCGCTCAGTGACATGCCCGATATTCACAAACCACTTTTCTTTCTCTTCAGGACGCTCGACATACAACCGGACCTTTGGAACCGTTGTCAGCGTCGTTTTGTTATTTGAGTGGTGTTGATATTTTGTCATCGCACTGTCTTTCATATTGTCTCCTTGGCGAGGATCAACGGGATCGATTTGGTGAAGACCGGTCGGTGAAATTCCGGTCTTACGTAGAAAGATTTCTCGCGCTGGTCTCGCTTGAACCATATCTCATCGATTAGACGACAGCCGGTCGTTCCCGTCACGTGGTTGGTGAGAAGGACGGCCCGGTCGATTGATCGACGGTCGTCATCATTCTAGGCTTGGATCAGCATTGACTCAATGATCACCAGGCTTGGCTTCCAAGAAACGGAGGAAGCCGAACTTGGTAGCATGACACATTTCGCGCCACGTCCGATTGCGCAGTTACCCTGCTCGCCAATTTCTGCAACATCTCGGCGCTTCCGGGACGAAAGGCACTGAGGGGTCGCGCCCTATCTCGGGGCGACGTGTGGGATAGATGGCTGACCGAGCAAAGATGCGAATTCGACGAATCACAACATTCGGTCAAGCTTTCTGCGGTCTTTCACCGATGGAGAAAAATGCCGGTGAATCGCAATTTTGTGCAAGGACGAGCGATCGGGCATCGAATATCCTTTTCCGCACAGGCGATACTTCCGGTGGCGAGTCTCTGTCGAGTTGCCTGGAAACTTGATCGTTGCTGCAGTGGCGCGGAAACCCGCTGATCGTCCTTACCGACATTGCGCTGGGTGAACCAGCGAATGGAATAACGGCTGATTGTCCGCTTGCGGTCTATGAATAAAGAGGCGGCGGGCAGCGGCAATACCCTCACATCATTTGACTTCTAAGTTAAGAGGCTATGACGCAGTCCCTCCGGAGAAGTATGGTGACGCGAGTCGTCGTTATGGCGGCACTTGCCATGCTGACGTTGTCAGCAGGAGCATACAGCGAGCAGGGTCGAGCAGCCACGCTACCGAAAAATGCACAAACGGAACTCGTCTACGTGGGCACGCAGGAGCGCCGCATTCACGCGCTGCGCTTCGACGCCTACACCGGTAAGCTCACTATGATCGGCCCGGTTGAGGAGGGGCTGAGATCCACATGGCTAGTTGCGCATCCTCAGCTACCAATACTTTATTCGGTCGATGATCAAAACACAGAAGAAGGAAGTGTCACTGCCTACGCGGTGGATCGAGGGAACGGTGCGCTTACCAAAGTGAACGCGGTCGCCACAGGAGGCAACGGAACCACGTATTTGTGGTTAGACGTACCCTCGATGACCTTGCTCGGTGCCAATTACAGCAGTGGGTCTGTATCGAGCATTGTTATCAACCGCGAAGCAAGCATGGGCTCACTCGTGTCCACGATCAAGGAGACCGGTTCCGGACCAAACCGTCGGCAGGCGAGCGCGCATGCTCACAGCGTCGCGGTCGATCCATCAGGTCGATACGCACTTGTTGCCGATCTGGGTGCCGATCGTGTTTTCGTTTATGGCTTTGACCGGGCGACTCATGCGTTGTCGCCGGATGACGAGGCCAATCCGCGGTCCTTCATTGCCCCGCCGGGCAGTGGTCCGCGTCACCTCGCTTTCGGTTTAAACGGTCAGTTCGTTTATTTGCTAACTGAACTAACTGCGGAGATCATGGTTTTACGCTGGGGTGCATCGCAAGGGCATTTGACACTAGTGCAATCGTTGCCGACGACCAGCCCGGAATTTCAGGGTGCCAAGAGCGGAGCCGAGATTGCGGTCAGCCATGACGGGCGTTTTGTCTATGTCGGAAACCGCGGAGAAAATGCGCTGGTGGTCTATCGCGTTAGCCCTGACTCGGGGGAGCTTTCTCTGGTTCAGCGCACGTCCTCGGGCGGTCAGAGACCCTGGGGATTTGCAATCGATGCGTCGGGAAAATGGATGCTGGTCGAAAATCAAAGCAGCGGTAAAGTGAATGTGTTCAGAATCGACCCTGTGTCGGGCATGGTGTCGGACACAGGGCAATCGGTTGACGTACCTGCTCCTGTCAGTGTTGTCTTCGTGAAATAAGGAACTAGTCCATGATCGGATAGATCTGTATAACTTAGTTAGAATCACTAACAAAATGAAGATCGAAGTTGACGCGAGCAGATTATTCAGGCAGCGATCTTCGTGAACGCCTCGTGAAGGCGAGGCGTTCGAATCGAATGCGCAGGCGTCTGAAGTTATGCAGCCAGGCGACTTGCGTTCAATGACCCATCGGATTTTGCCAAGGCCTTTGCAGTGCGACTCGCCTCGACGGGCGATCGGGGCCGGGATGCCCGCAGCGTGTAGCGGCCAGCGGTACTTGTCACGATCACCCTACACGATCGCCGGCTTCGACAACGGTCGCCACGCTTGCAGCAAATTGGCGGCGGTGACATCAGGTTTCGAGTTTTCGCGCCAGCAGCTTCGGCGCTGAGGGGATTCTCCTGGTGCTAGGGTGAATCCGGGTGAAGTGATCGACTTTGCGCCCGTCGGCGAGCGTGACTTCGATGACAGCACCACGTGGCGCGGTGCGCGCCCAGACGAGCAATCGACAGTCCGCTTCGCATCACGCAGCGGACCAGTAGGACCAGTCGAAGTGAATCGGATTTCGTTCCGCGCAGGTGCTGCCGCTCATAAGGCTGCGGCGCATGCGCTCGCCCACTGGTAACAAAAAGTGCCATTGAATCTAATTTTTATCTAGGGACGCGTGATCCGTTCTCCAATATCGTTATTCCGTCTGGACGATTCGCCCGGCACTGGAGCCCTTGCCCAGTGGTCGGTGACGACTAAGCCACAGGAGAGGTTATTGTCCAGAAAGGTCCCGCACATGAGCGCACTTGCTGAGCAACCGTGCGCGTCGTCCAACGGTAACGGCTCCATTCCCATTGAGAACGCGGTTGCCGTGTTCACCACGGTGCTGCCGCAATTTGGCACGTTCCGCTGGATGGTGCGTGATGTCGAATGATATTTATGGAATTGGCAACCGAATGTCGTAACAAAAAATATAAATAACTACACAATAATTTGGAGACAAAATGAAAAATAAGCTGGTGATATTTTTATCCGGTGCTGCATCCGCCTGTGTTTTTAATACTGCAAGTGCTCAGTCGTCAGTCACACTGTACGGCGTCATTGACAACGGTTTGGCATACCAGAGCACCGCTGCGGGGGCGGCATACCGCGCGGTACCAGGTGGACTATATTCAACTAGGTATGGCTTCAAAGGATCTGAGGATATTGGTGGCGGCCTTAAGATCAATTTTCAGCTGGAACAAGCCTTCTCTGGCATGACTGGCGCGGCAACCAATCCGGCTGAGGCCTTTAACCGTCAGGCATGGGTTGGGATGTCTGGAGGTTTTGGCGAGGTGCGTTTTGGTTTGCAGAATTCACCCCAATATGACGTCCTCCAAGCCGCAATGGACCCAACGGCGGTAAAGAGTATCGCGTCTCCCATGAATAACTTCAACAGCTTGACCATTCGGGAGAGTAACGCGATTTCCTATTTCACACCCACGTTCGACGGCTTGAGCGCTAAGTTTATGGTCGCAATGCGCGATTCGACGACTAAACCGACCAACGGGCTGCTGTTCTATAACGCCGTAGTTCAATATGTAAAGGGGCCCTTCAGCGGGGCGGCCGGCTATGAGCAGGCGGCCAATGCAACCGGGACCTCAATACTGAAGCTTTTCAATGCAGGGGCGTCTATTGCGACAGGGCCCAACCGGTTTTGGCTGGCATATCACACGGAACTTCAGACGAATACTTTGAAAGACTCCAAGCGAGACGTCTATCAAGTATCGGATTCATACTTGCTCAGTCCTGCTGATCAACTCTCACTGATGTATGGTTATGTGCATGACCGAACGGGTGCGGGGAACAACGCACAGGAATTGGGCTTGATCGACGAATACTTCCTTTCCAAGGCGACGGAGGTATACGCTGCGCTCGGATTTATCCAAAACCGGAATCGGGCGGGGTACACCCTAAACGGCACCGCATATTCGGGTATCGCGGTCGTGCCCGGTGCCGACACGCGCGGCATTAACCTTGGGATCGTGCACAAATTCTGAGTGCGCCGGGAGACCGGCAAGGAGTGGGTGGTGCAAGTCCATTACGATGAAGGAGCAGCGAACCACAGTTCGGCTGCGAACCGTTCGTAGATCACCACGAGGTGATTTGCGAAGCGTCGGTAGCGGAACGTGGGGCCAGCCATTGCGCCGGGATCGTTGTGTTATCCCGGGTGCCAACGCGGTTCAGAACGTACGAGGCGTATGAGGCGACGACTTTGCGCATGTCTGCCGGGATTATCCAGAAGCGGGATCGAGTGCAATTCACGCTCAACGCAGTCGAATAATCGGGTATTGCGTTAGCGTCGGGCGCCGACGCCCGCGGCGTGGTAACCGAAATGGCGCGCAGATTCTGATGCTGACGTTGCAGCCATCGCGAGATCATCCGATTAGATCGCAGGAGAACGGTCGCACGGCCAGAGCTTCCTGGAGGCAATCAGGGTACCTAAGATCTAGGTCGTGGCAGAGGGTGTGAAGACCGGGTAGGAGCTGACCTGTCTTGAAGGTCAAGCTTCAATCCAGCTTGTTCAGGGATACTACTTTGGTAAGCCGCAATATCGAGTCGTCGCTTCGGGCCCGGCAATCGCTTCGAGATTGAATTGCGATTTTCAGGAATTTTTCGTCAATGAAAATTTTATGGAGACCAGACGCGGTACCGATATCGTCACTGACTCGGTGGCGCGCTTCGTCGTTTTCGCTGGTGCGTCGAGCGCCAGCTCTACTTCATAGGGTGGTACATGAAGCTGGTCCATCAACTCCCGCTGGCGTTGGGCATCGCGTTGCTGGTTGCATCCGCGGCAGGACTCTTCGGAGTTTTCCAGATGAACAATGCCGCGGGCACGTACGAGCGGCTCTTCGAAGTGGATGGTACGCAGGCACGCCAGGTCGCCGATGCGTTGGTCGCTTTCAAAAACCAGGTGCAGAACGGGAAAGACATCCTGCTGCGCGGCAAGAACCCCGAGCAACTCGACAAATACTGGGGCGCCTTCGAGAAGTACGAGCAGGCTTCGCAGGCCGCCACCGAGAAGCTCGCGGTCGAGTTGCCGCCCGGCGAGGCCCGCTCGAAGATCGAGCGATTCAACATTCTCCACAAGGAGATGGGGCAGTCGTACCGCAAGGCGCTCGAGCAGTTCAAGGCCTCGGGATTCGATATTGCCGTCGGGGACTTAGCCATGGATGGCATCGACCGGGAGCCGGTGATTCTGCTGCGCGAACCCAGCAGCAAGATCGTCGAGCAGACTACCGCTGCCATCGCCCAAGCAAAAGAAAAGCAAAAACGCGCGGTCCTTGCGAGCGTCGGTGCCATGGTGCTCACCCTTCTGGCCGGCATTGCTGGCGCGGTCATGTTTTCGCGCGCGATTACGCGCAAGCTCGGCGGTGAGCCCGACGACGCACGCGAGGCGGCGCGCCAGATAGCGATGGGCAATCTCAATGTCGAGCTGCGCGTGCAGCCGGGCGACATGGACAGTCTGATGGCAGCCATGAAGGCGATGACCGTCTCGCTCGTCGCCATCGTTGGGCAGGTACGCAACAGCAGCGATTCTATCGCGACCGGCTCGGCGCAGATCGCGTACGGCAACGCCGACCTTAGCCAACGAACAGAGGAGCAGGCGAGCGCGCTGCAGGAAACCGCCGCATCCATGGAACAGCTCAGCGCCACAGTCAGGCAGAATGCCGAAAATGCCCGGGAAGCTAGCGAGCTGGCCACCGGCGCCTCTTCGATCGCATTGCAGGGTGCAAACGTGGTGGGTCAGGTCGTCGAGACGATGAAGGGCATCAATGAGGGTTCGCGCAAGATTGCCGACATCATCGGCATCATCGATGGCATCGCGGCCCAGACCAACATCCTCGCGCTTAACGCGGCAGTCGAAGCGGCCCGCGCGGGCGAGCAGGGTCGGGGCTTTGCGGTTGTCGCTACCGAAGTCCGCAGCCTCGCCCAGCGCAGCGCGCAGGCCGCCAGTGAGATCCACGCGCTGATCTCCAACAGCGTCGAGCGGGTCGATCACGGTACCGCGCTCGTCGACGAGGCGGGCACGACGATGACCCACATCGTCGGTGCCATCCAGCGCGTGACGATCATCGTGGGCGAGATCAGCAGAGCCAGTGCGGAGCAGAGCGCCGGCGTCGAGCTGGTGGGGAAGGCTGTAGGCCAGATGGATCGGACGACGCAGCAGAATGCCGCGCTGGTCGAGGAGAGCGCCGCGGCGGCCGAGAGCCTCAAGCAGCAGGCAGCGCAGTTGGTCAATTCCGTGGCCCAATTCCAGCTCTGAGGGGCGTCGCGAGGCAGCGCGTTCACGACGTCGCACAGTCCCGCAAGTATCCCGTTTAAGGACGGCAGCCCGTTGAGCCACCGCTCTCACGCTCAGCAACCGCTAGCCGCCAGATCATGCTGCCGATCCCTCAACACCTGATTTCACATGAACTTCAAGACTCCAGTTCTGTGTAACTTTGACAAGATCCGGTAAGCTGCGCGCAAGTGAGCCTGCATTGGAAGCGATGCAAGCCCACCCTTGTCTGTTACGGCGGGGCCTGCGTATTGGCGGTCGGCGGCAGGGACCAATACCGCATCGATGGGTCCCTCTCTTGAGAGTGAATCCGTATGAGAAACCCCTTTGACACGCTGTTCGGCCGTCTCGCACTGTTGACGACTGGTCTGATTGTTCTCGTGCATGTGACCGCGTATGTTGCTGTCAACCACGAGCGCAACATAATTGATACCGAACACGCCCGGCGGGATGTGATGGCAGCATTGCGTATGAAAGAAATCGATGGCGCGGACGCTGCAGGTGTCGCGAAGGCCCTTGGCGTACGCTACATCGGGGCAGAAAAAATCATCGAGGCGGGTTGCCCGGCACCTTGCGATCATACAAACACCCCGTTTGACCGTGACCTGCTCGCGCGACTACCTGCCGGCAGCCGTGTTGTTTCTGACACGAACGGTGCTGTATGGGTGAGGTACGGCAATGCGTCATTCTGGTTGCGTTTGTCGGATATCCTGGTACCTTCTTTTCACTTTTTCGGGCAATCGGCGGTTACCCTTGTGCTGGCGTTGATGCTAGCGCTGGTGGTCGCCTGGCAGTTTCAACGGCCATTGCGTCGGCTTTCCGGCGCTGCGAGGCAATTCCGGTCCGGGCGGCCGACCGTGCCTGTAGAAGAAGGCGGCCCTGTGGAAATCAGATCTCTCATCGCCGATTTCAACCGGATGATGCATAGCCTGTCTCTGGCCGAGCAGGAAAGGGCCCTGCTGCTGGCGGGTATCGCACATGACCTGAAGGCGCCGATCACGCGGATGCGGTTGCGGGTTGCGCTGATGAACGATGAAGAGCGCCGTACCGGTTTTTCTCGTGACGCGGAATCGCTGTCGGCCATCCTCGCCCAGTTCCTTGAGCACGCGATGAGGTCCTCGGTCGCACCGTCTTCGACGAACGTCGAGCCGGCGCCAACCGAAGGCGTCGATGAGCACTGCCGCAAAAACTATGGCGGATCGCTTGTCGATGAAGGACTGGTTATGCTTGACCTGTCGGCCGGCGAAGCATTCCGGTTACCTTCAGTCGATCTCGACCGGATCGTCTCGAATCTGTTCGAGAATGCAATGAGTCACGGCGAAGTGCCAGTGGAAATTTCGACTCGTAAGAATGGGGAGCACTACCGGTTGACGGTCCGGGATCATGGTGAGGGTGTGCCTGACGACCAGATCGAGAGCGTGATGCAGCCGTTTGTTCGAGCGAACAACCAACGCGCCGAGCAATTGCATCATGGGCTCGGGCTTGCCGTGGTCAAGCGGCTCGCGTGTCAGAATGACGGAGAGATCGAGTGCCGCAATGCTGCCGATGGTGGCTTCGTTGTGATCCTCAGCTTTCCGCAGTGAGTGAGGCTCTTCGACTGTTGGAGGGGAGACACCTTAGGGGTGCTGCGCTCCACGCTAGCGGCCCTCCAGAGGCAGCCGCCAGATGGCTACCATCTCGACTTTGCCGCGGCGTGAGGAGAGAGCCGGTCCATCTAGCGGCAGCGACGTATCCGTCAGCACACCCTTGCAATTGCCCACAGGTCATGATTCGCCAACACACGGAACCGCGTCGCGGACTCTCACCAACCGTCAGCGCCTGCCCAGAGCCCCCTACCGCGCGAGCGGTTTCGTGTACGCCCGTGAGTGCGTGCTATCTGCGGGGTGCAAGTTCCCGCCGGACTTGGCCACAGATCCGTAGCTAAAAGCACACCTGCAAGAACTTGTCGTGAGGTGCTCGCTACCGAGATGCTCGCGCGCGGTCTCTCGAGCGTCTCGTTCTCGTTGAAAAGAAACACCAGGCCGGGTCACACAACTGACTGCGGTTTTTTCAAAACGTCGAGTGCTCCGACGCCCTCGCGTCGCATGGTCAGGTGCGAGTCGGATCCGATGGGCTGTTCTCAAAAGAAAATAAATCTGTTTTCATAATATGAAAATACGAATCAAAAACCATTGGACTCGCGTATCTCGGCGATGCCCGTAGACTTCCAATTAGAGGCACGGGGCAACCGCTTATAATCATCCATTAATGTAACGCAGTGTAAGTAGTTAAGATAAATGATAATGCTTATTTCCGCGGTTACTAAATGACGGTTCGAAAGATCGTGTTATTATAATTATCACTATGGCGATCCGCGTCGGCGTCCTGAACCGCATGGCACCGCTTGCACGTCCTCGGTCAATTTGAATTGCATGAATTTCGGTCACAGGAGAAGCTGTGTCTTCACGCCCGATTTACGCAACGACGCCATTTTTCTCCCCAAGCTTAACTTAACGTCACCTGAAATTCCTCTAAAGCGATTTGGGCGACTTGAAACAGAATGGTGCACCATTCAAATTTTCCATGAAACAGCGAATTATTTTTAAGACGCTTTTTTTATTTTTGGGTGCGTCGTCGTTGAATTATTCCCAACCAATAGCCGCCGCCGTCACAATGAACTTTGTAAATGCTGATATTGAGCAGGTGGCCCGCTCAATTGGAGCCGCGACAGGGAAAACGATCGTTGTTGACCCAAGAGTAAAGGGTAAACTTAATCTCATATCGGAAAACCCTGTGTCCGATGATACGGCATTGAAAACGCTGGAATCTGCGTTGCGCATGCAGGGTTTTTCGCTATTGCAAGATCACGGTATTCTAAAGATTGTACCAGAAGCTGACGCAAAGCTTCAGGGCGTCTCGACGTATATTGGAAACTCTCCGACTGCAAAAGGTGATCAAATTGTCACGCAAGTGTTTCATCTGCACAGAGAATCCGCAAACAATCTACTGCCCGTTCTTCGCCCTTTGATCTCACCCAATAACACAATCGCCGCATATCCGAGCAATAACACGATCATTGTCACTGATTACGCTGACAATATTCAGCGGATCGCGTCAATTATCTCTGGAATCGACGCCGCGTCAGTTGCCAATATCGACGTTGTTCAACTCAATTTCGCAGATGCGGCCACTATCGCCCAACAAGCTCAAAAACTTTTAGATTTGAGTACTATTGGCAATTCCGACCCAACCCAGAAAGTAGCGGTCGCGGCGGACACCCGAACCAATTCGATTGTGCTTCGCTCGAGCGGCCCCACTCGTTTGAGCGAAGCAGAAACACTGGTAGTCAAGCTCGACACGCCGACCCGGACGCCGGGCAACATCCATATCGTCACTTTGCGGAACGCCGATGCTACGGATTTGGCGAAAACCCTTCGCAGTATATTGGGCCAGACAAACGCCGGTGACTCGAAGGCAAGTAGCACGCAAAGCAGCGGAAATGGGCAAAATTCATCGGGGCTATCAAAAAGTGACGGGACGCTGCCACCTCTTCCCAGTGATGGTAGCGGAGCATCAAGTGCGACGGCAGCCTCGTCGGCTTCCGGTAATACTCCCTTCGGTGGCAGTGGTACCGCGTCCGGTACCGGTACCGGGGACAGTGATAGAGGAAGCGGTGAAGTCGTGGCCGACGTCTCAACCAACTCCTTAATCATCACCGCTTCCGAACCCGTATTCCAAAATCTTAGTGTGGTGATATCGCGGTTGGATCAGCGCAAGGTTCAGGTCTACATCGAATCGCTGATCATGGAAGTGTCTTCCAATAAGACCGGTCAATTCGGTATTGAGTGGTTGACCCCTGCTGGTTTGGCGAACATCGCCGCATCCACTACTAACGTCGGCGTAATTGCTGGTTTTGGCAATATCCTTGGCACGAAAGGTCTGTTTCAAGCCTTACAGACAAACTCTGACGTGAACATTTTGTCAACGCCCAGTTTGGTTACGCTCGACAACCAAGAGGCTCGAATACTTGTGGGAACTAACATCCCACTTGAGTCTGGCACATATTCAACCAACACTACCAGCTCTTCGTCGGTATCTGCGTTCAATACCTACGATCGAAAAGATGTGGGAATTATGTTAAATGTGAGGCCGCAGATCAATCAGGGCGGCACCATCAAGCTACAGCTCTACCAAGAGGATTCAAGCGTCGAAAATGGAACTGCCGATCAGGCAGGCGGATATTCCATCGACAAACGCTCGCTGCAGTCAACGATATTAGCTGACGACGGACAGATCGTCGTGCTTGGCGGACTGATAAGCGATTCATACACGAATGGAAACAGCAGAGTGCCATGGATTTCGAAGATCCCATTACTAGGCTCCTTGTTCAGGAACGAGACTAAAAATAGGGTGAAAACTAATCTGTTGATATTCATTCGGCCAGTAATAATAAAAGATGCATCCGCATTGAAGACTATCTCGCTGGACCGCTACGGATATATGCAAGATAAATCAATTAATTATCGAACAGATAACTGGACTGAGAAGGACGATACCGTACCCGTCCCTCCACCAGTACGCCAGGATCAGACGGGCAATGAGAGCGATTTATTCGACCTGAGGCGCATGGAGCATAAACTCGATTCCCCCTCTGTCATCGACAATGCACAGTAATTCTTACGTGTCGTCATCCTGAGCTTGAATGGATTTTGTACGGGTTGTGCCAATTTCCGCTCATCAGCCTGAAATGAAGAGGTGTCTTATCGGTCATGACGACATCGAAGGTACTGCATCGCTCGGGTCTTAGCTTCAACGTTGCCCGGTGAAAGCCATTGAAGAGGTGTTGGGGACGTCGAACGGATAGCGGCCCGAAAATGGGTGACCACATAGACCTACGATACAGGACCAAGCTCTCGCGAAGATGTCTCCGCCCCCGGCAAATCAGATCGCTACCGGGCGACAGATCTGCTCATCCGCTTCCTGCGCTTCCTGAATAGTCAGTAGGGTCGGAATGGTCAGGAGTAGACCCGTTGCCATCATCGAGTCACTACGTCATCAACGGCCGTTCTAAAAGTCCAACGGTCATTCGCTCACACGGGATTACCCGCCGCTTGTCGGCCTTTGTGCTCGTTGGTGAGGCCAATAGCTGACGGCGGTTATGCGATGCCAAGCACACGTCGAGCCCCCGGATAACGCACTTTGAGGTTGTATGTGGGCACATGCAAGCTAAATCTCGATACTGACACGCCGGAGCATTTTTGTCGGAACGTGAGGTGATTCCATCCAATGATTCGGCATGCCGACTACTTCAGGTTTCGTTCAGCTTTGTCGACGCCGTGGAGGCGGCACCAAAACTTGTTCTGTGAATTCGATGAGCTTGAATGCGATGCCGGGCGACATCGCGCCCCTGGCGGTAAGGCATCACGAGGGCCGAGAAGCGTGTCGGCGTGATGCCGTCTGACGGGGCAACGCAATTCACTTTCAAAGCCATTGGCAGCGACCCTTACGCTATTGCGGGCCTGCCGGGAAGGAGCGGTGCACGGGCGAAATGGAGTTCTTCGGCCACGACAAGCAAGCGGTGAATATGTCGTTGTTGCATCTGGGTCTTACTTCAGGGCAAATACGGGGCAATGCCTTCCAACGGGGGGGGGCGCAGTCAGGCGCACGCCGATCAGCAGATCGTGTCCGTCGTGGCTTACCCGCAAGACCGTTGCACGATGCAATGTGCCAGCGCGGGCGGTTTGTAAGGAGCATGGTTTGCAACGTCCCTTCAGGACGCGCCGGTAAGCGCCACACCGAAGTAATACATGCCCGCCACCGCGATCCCTGCCGACCCGATCCGCTGGAACGCCATGGAGAGACGGGGACCTGAGACGACATCGTGTTGCAATCGGCGAACTACCTTCAGCAACCCGAACAGCGGCAGCAGCACGATCTGATGCCCCGCTTCGACGCCGATACTGAAACCCAGAATGGCCAGCAGGATCATTGCGCCCGGCATCTGGTGCATGACATCGAGCAGGCCGCCGGCAAAACCCAGGCCGTGAAACAACCCGAAGAAAAATGCGACGGCCAGCCGGCTGCGGCCCCGGGCGCTGCCGAGCCAGAAGATATTCTGCAACGCGACGAAGATGATGCTGGCCGAAATCAGCGGCTCCACCACCCGCGCCGGCAGATGCACCAGATCCAGGGCGGCGAGCGTCAGGGTGATCGAGTGCGCCAGCGTGAAGGCGGTCACTACCTTCACCAGATCCCATAGCGTCTTCACCGCGAGCACCAGGGCGCAGGCAAATAGCAGGTGATCGTAGCCGGTGAGGATGTGATGCACGCCATGGCCGAAAAAGGTTTCGACGACAGCGCGCTCGTCCGCCGGCTGCAACGGTTGCCGCGTCGTCGTGGCTTGCGCTAGCCCGGCCGCGCCGCTGACGGCGAAATCCAGCTGATAAAGCGACTGATCGACATTCCGGTCCTGGGCGATGATGCGGAGGTGCGGATCGCGCGGCAGCAGGCAGTTCACCAGATAAACGGCGATGGCGCGCTGGTGATGGTTCTCGAAGACCAGTCGATGGGCGGCCCCGCCGGCAGGTAGGCTTGCCTCGAAGGTGAGCAGGATGTCGCCCACGCCGTCGCGCATCGCCGCGACCGTCGGGAAAGTCACGGAGACCAGCCGGAGTGGCCGCACAGCACCGTCGATGGTCAGCGACAAGTCCTGGCGCACCCGTTCGGCGTAGCCCTGCTGCGGGGCATCCGGGATCGCCCCGTCGCCGTTGACGCCATTCACGCCGATGCCGGCGAGTACCTGAGGCGCGACGGTGACGCCCGGGGTCAGACGCAACTGCAACGCCAGACGATCGTGCGCCACGTCAATCGTCGTGGCCTGCAGATACTCGTCCAACCGGTGCGCGTGAGCGGGGGCCACCAGCCCTAAGAAGAGCGCGGCAAAAAGAAGCCATGCTCTTTTCATGGGGTGGTGAAGGCGTGTCCATAATCGTTCGTGGGATCGCGATAGATCGTGTGAACGTGCATGGTCGGGTCGCCGCCCACGCCCTGCGGCGAGAACTCGATGATCACCTTCGGTCCCTGGATGCGGTAATACGCGCTGCCGCTTTTACCCGGCTCGTGGGTGATCGGGCCACTCCACGCAAACCAGGTGTCATCCAGCCCAGCCTTGATCTCTTCTAGATGCGGCATGGCGTAGGCGTCGTTGACGATGCCGGCCCATTCCGAGATCACGTCGAGCAGCATGACCTTTTGCCGCGCGTTCATCGCCGAGGCCTTCAGCCCTTCGGGCACGATCGTCTCGCCATCGTGGCCCGGCCCGAGCACCAGATCGTCCACGCGGTAGTTCAGGATGACCTGCTTGCGCTGGCTCTCATTCAGGGCATTCAACAGGGCGAAGGCTTTGTCGTTCTCGCCCGCAAGCGCGCGTACCGTCTTGCCGTGGGCCGTGTAGACCGAGGGCTGGGCGCCTGTCAGCGTGGGTGCGAGCACGCCGTGCGCTCCCGCGATCACCACGTTGAGCCCGAGGTGGTGACCGCCGAACTCCAGCATCCAGGGTGTAGTGACGTTGGGCGTTCCGAAGAGACCAATCGTGTAGACGTCAGCACCCGCGGCGAAGTGCTTCTCTCCCACCGACAGCGCCTGGTCGGAACCCATGATGTCGAGCACCTTCTGGTAACCCTTGGGGCTCAGCAGCACCTGCAACAGGTGCATGGCCGCCGCACGCTGTGCCGGGGTCAGGCCGCCTAGCCGCAGACCGGGCCGCGGCACGTCGCTGACCGGGAAGTTCGACCAGATCGCCTGGCCGTACTGTTCGCCGGCAAAACCACCTTGGGGGCCCATGCCGGGACCGTCTGGACCGTCTGGACCGTCTGGACCGTCCGGGCCGCTGTTGGGTTTTCCATTCCCGTCTGGACCACCGGGCTTGCCACCGCCACTCAGCCCCGTTCTTTTGAACCGGGCTACCGTAGCGGTTTTCCGTGGCGCGAAGTCGAACAGTTCCTTTTTGCGTTGATCCGCACTCAGCGAATCCAGGAAGGCTGTCGCTGCGGACACAACGGCCTGCGTCTCGGCATCCGCCGTCACAGGTGGAGTCGCCCCGGACGAGGTTCCCGTACGGCCGTAGGACACCGACGTGATAGTGGTCGACATCAGGGCCGCCGCGAAAAGCGCCGCCGACTTCTTCAGTGCTCGGAATAGGCACCCTGACAGGCACGCGCCACGGCACTTTTCGTGATCTTGCTCACACATGTTTTTTTCTTCGGAAATTCTTCTCATCTGACCTTCAGTGCGAGTTCCGTGCCGCGTTTGATTGGTATGGTGATCGAGATGAAGCCATTGGCAGGATCGCGAATGTACTCAAAAAAGTCTGGCTCTGCGTTGTCGTTCACAACATAACCGCCGACGCGCAACTGCGGCGCGACGATCTCGATGACCTCGCCCGCGAGCGAAGTTCCCTCGGGCGCGGGACAGCCGTCGATCAGTGCGAAGTCGATCGGTCCGCCGAGATCACGCAGCGTTTGCCGGGCATCGCCGGCACGGATGTCAGCGTACCGGCGATGCCCCGCGTTATCAAGATGCCGACGGGCAACCTCGGCCTTCGACGACACCAGTTCCGAGCCGATAACGAGACGGCCGCCGTTGTCGCGCACGGCCGCCGCGAAGTAGATCGCGGGGCATTGTCAAGTTGTCGAGAGTGGGACGGCACGACGGCAAGTGTGACGACTATCAGAAAGCGGTCGACGGATTTTGGGCGAGTTCGGCGAATTCGCGCCATGCAATGAACCGGGCTGCTAGCTGTTTGCGATAGAGTGAAGCGCGCAGCAGATGCCGTTTGAGCGCGAAATGTTGTTGGATCGGCCCGAAGCACGAGAGAAATTTCTGTGTGCGTTTAGGCTCGCGAAAGCCGCGCATGCGACGCTCGCGTTCGCGGGTCGGTTGGTGACTGTTCTCTGCGCGATTGTTCAGCCGGGCGGCGGCTTTCACGAACACGTGCTTCACGCTCACCAACTCAGGAATCTCGGCCTGTGCGGCCGGATAACTGCGCAGCTGATCGGTGACGATCTTGTGCGGTACCGGGCTCGAGCGGAGCACACGCTTGAAGAAGCGTTTGGCCGCGGCCTTGTCGCGCCGCTTTTGCACCAGAATGTCGAGTTCGACGCCATGCTCGTCAACCGCACGCCACAGCAGGTACGGTTCGCCACGCAGAGTGACGAACATCTTGTCGAGGTGCCACGTGCTGCCTGTCTTGCGTCGGGCCGCTTTCACCCGGTGAGCGAAGCCCTTGCCAAACTTATCGCACCAGCATTGGATCGTCTCGTATGTCACGGTTATACCGCGCTCAAAGAGCAGTTCCTCGATGTCGCGCAAGCTCAACTGAAATCGGAAGTACCAGCGAACAGCACAACTGATGACCTCGGCTGGGAAGCGGTGGCCGTGATAAAGCGATTTCGGTTTCGTCATCATGCCATCTTACGTGACCGACCCAACAACCTGATAATGCCGGCCAAAGCTCAGGAAATTTTCTTTCCTCGTGCCGGCACGTCGATATCGGAGTAGCCAAGTCTTTGCGCCGTTCGGACGTATGCGCAAGGAAAGGCCTTGGCCATCCGAGAGCAGGTAGGGCTTCGCCCTCGTTTTGGCGTTGCGAAACGCCATTTCCGACTTCGGTTCGACGTATCTGGGCATGGCGTTGCCCTTGAAGCTGGTATACGCACCAGTATTCGCAAAAACGCCGGATGTTACTGGACTACCTCGGACCGCCAAAGACAAAAAACCCCGCAGGCACAAGGCTTTACGGGGTTTCTCGGACTTCTTCGGATTGCTCCGGACTACGTGTTGGTGCCAAGAGAGGACCCGAACCTTATCACCTTCAGTAATCTTGCAACTTGGATCAGGTCTTATCCCTGGAGTATCTGTCGTCGTCGCAAACCAGAGACATCTACCGGCCATTTGTTAATGATCGCTCCTCGGTGGCCCTGGGGTCCTCGCGGGACTGATCTGGAGCATCCCGGAGAAGGACATCGCTGACGGTCCGGCGGGCGGCCTTGTCCTCACACAGGCTGATTCGTCGACGCCAGCACGATCTCGCGGATACAAACCTTTTGCGGTTGTTCGTAGGCAAATCGAATCGCCTCGGCGACTTCACTTGCGGCAAGAATGACTCCGCCAATCTCTTCTTTCCACTCTTTGAATCCTGCCTTGACGGTGTCATTCGTCGTGATGGTCTGGAGCTCGGTGTCGCAGGCGCCGGGCGCAATAACGATCACACGCACGTTATGCGGTGCGACTTCTTCTCGCAGGTTCTCGGATAAAGCATGCACAGCGTGCTTCGTGCCCACATAGGCAACGTGGCCCGGGTACGTCTTGCGACCCGACGTCGAGCTAACGTTGACGATTGTTCCGCGCCGGCGTTCGACCATGCCTTTGACCACAGCATGAACGCCGTTAAGCAAGCCCTTGACGTTCACATCAAGCATTCGGTCCCATTCATTGGGGTCTTGCTGCGTCATGTCGCCGAGCAGCATCAAACCCGCATTGTTGATGATGGCGTCGACGGGACCGAACTTTGCCTCGCCTTCGGCGACCGCCTGGAGCAGCGCCGTACGATCTGTGATGTCGACCTTGCGGCAGAGCGCATTGGGGAGGTCGAGCGCTTCGAGGCGCTCAAGACGCCTTGCGAGCAACAGCAGGGGATAGCCAAGGCTTGAAAAGAGCCGTGCAGTCGCTTCGCCAATGCCAGAACTTGCGCCCGTAATGATGATCAATCGCTTAGTCATACCCACTCCATGGAAGAAACAAAAATGCGTGACCGGCTTGCGGCCAAATTTATCGACATTCCCTTACCACGGGACCGTTTCGTGTTCGTGAAAGAAACCACCCGTCGGACCGTCTTCACCGAGCATCGCGAACATGACGCTGGAGCGGCATCCCTCGGAATCTTCCAGTGGAGCGTGCGGCCCACCCATCGTGGTCCGGACCCAACCAGGATGGACCGAGTTGATCTTGATGGATGTGTCGCGAAGGGCGTGTGCCAGATGCGTGGTAAGTGAATTGAGCGCCGCCTTCGACGCGCTGTACGCAAACGGCTTCGTATCCCACGCGATGGACGACGAATCCGAGTGCAGTGCATTGGAAGCGAGATTGCTCGAGACGTTGACAATCCGGCCCGCGAGGGATTTCGCCAGCAATGGCAGCAGTGCCTGCGTCAGCAAGAGCGTTGCGAAAAAATTCACCTCGAACGTGTCGCGAACGGTCCGTTCCGCGATCGTCGCAGCCGTATTCGAGCAAACTGCCGCATCTACGGGGTCATCCAGCCACACACCCGCATTGTTCACGAGGCTGTCAAGCCGGCCATAGGTCGCTGCCAGATAGTTGACAACTTGTCGGCGATGCGCCGGATTGATGACGTCGAGTATCACGCTTTCTGCCTGTAAGCCATCCTTTCGCAAGGAAAGGGCGGCAGCTTCTCCGAGCGTTTTGTTGCGCGCCCCGATGACCACGACACATCCTGCTTCGGCCAGTGCGCGAGCGGTCGCGAGCCCGAGCCCGCGCGCCCCTCCAGTGACAAGTGTTACCCGTTGAAAGTCGCTCATGGCCTGAATGGACGCGAAGGTTAAGTGCTATGCGAAGCGAGATGGCGGCCATGCGCAAACAAGCGGCAATGACATAGAGGTTAGTCGCCCGGGCGAACTTCTTTAACGGTGCCTCCGCAAATCCCTGCATCGTCAGACTGCCGAGCTTAGGCGCTTGTTGTCTCAATGGCTTGTCTGTACGCGCTTCGCGACTTGACCGGGGCCTGTCCAATATTGACACCACGACGTCAGGAATATTGACGGGTTATTAGACAAGTATCCAAGCGCAATCGGTCAAGTTTTGACGAAATTGCCTGGTTAGTTTTCAGGGTACCCGCTGATGGCGTCGATTCAGGGATAAGACCTCTGATGCGCATGCGGAAACAGGTTCCCTTTCTATCCAGGATAAAAAATGAAGAAGTATTTGTTGGGCGCCGCATTGTTGGGCGCGATGGGAAGTGCAAGTGCGCAAAGTTCTGTGACGCTGTACGGGGTTATCGACGCGGGTCTGACGTATCTCAGCAACGAGGGCGGCAGTCATCTCTACGAGTTCCAGGATGGTGCCAATTTTGGCAATCGATGGGGCCTTAAAGGGACGGAAGACCTGGGTGGTGGCTACAAAGCCGTCTTCCAGCTCGAGAATGGCTTCAGCCTTGGCACCGGACAGCTTCGCAACGGCGGGGCGCTGTTTGGCCGACAGGCGTTCGTCGGTATGTCGACGCCTTACGGAACTGTGACCGGCGGTCGTCAGTATGACTTCATATCCGACTACATCAACCAGTACAACCTGAACGGCTACGCGAGCGTCTACGCGGGTCACATGGGCGATTTCGACCGCATTGCGGGCGATCAGGTGAACAACGCGGTCAAGTTCCGCAGTGTGGACTACAACGGCTTCAGCTTCGGTGCCATGTACGGCTTTGGCAATGTAGCCGGGAATTTCAAGCAGGACAGCGCATGGAGCGGGGCGCTCGGCTACACCCACGGGGGATTTTCGGCCTCTGCCGTGTATCTGCGCCTCTACGACGTCCAGGTCGATCCGTATGCGCAGATCGGGGTGACGAGCTTCCTTGGCCAGACTGTCGCGACCCGCAACGCAAACGGCACGGTGACCGATCTTGACAGCAGTGCGTACTTTACAGTCGACCGCCAATCCGAAGTCGCAGTCGGTGCGAGCTACGCCATCGGCAAGCTGACGATGGCGGCCAACTTCACATCGACCAACATGCGAACCGGCTCCGTCGGCGCAACGATGAACGTGTACGAAGCGGGTGCCATGTATTTCGTCAAGCCGGACATTGCGATCCTGGGTGGCTATCAATACACGACCTTCGACGGCGCGCACTGGAACCAGCCGACTATCGGCGCCCAGTATTACCTCTCGCGGCGGACCACGTTCTACGCGAACGTCTCCTACCTGCGGGCATCTTCCGGTGTCGACGCGAACCAGGGTGCGGGCTTCTACTCGCTGCCTTCGAGTACGCAAACGCAGGTGACGTCTCGCGTGGCCATCATTCATACGTTCTGAAAGGGGAATGGGAGTTTCGGCAGTTTTTCATGCGTGTTCCGACAAGACTGTCCAATTTTGCCCCTTTAATCTGAAAGCCTCACGTCAACATGAAGGTTCATAGCATGAGCACCGCCAGTACTCTTTCCGTCCGCGAACTCAAGCCGGGTTTCGGCGCGGAGATCATCGATGTGGATCTCGCCGGTGCGACACCGGAGACCTTAGCGGGCGTGGTCGACTGTTTTCACCTCCATGGCGCCATTGTGTTACGCGGGCAGTCGATGGACCCGGCCGCGCTGGTGCATTTCGCCTCGCAGTTCGGCCAGCCGGAAGGACACACGATCAAGGAGTTCACGCTGCCGGAGTTTCCAGAAATCTACGTACTGTCAAACCGGTTGGTGAACGGCAAGCCCATCGGCTCGCACAACGACGGAGTGGGGTGGCACACGGACTATTCGTACAAGCAGGAGCCGGTCATGTGCACGATGCTGTACGCGGTGGAGGTGCCCGCCGAAGGCGCGGATACGCTCATTGCGGACACCTGCGCCGCGTACGACGCCATGCCGGTGGCGCAACGCGAGCGCCTGGATGGGATGAGCGTGCATCACAGTTACACGCATTTCATGTCGACGCGTCAATACCAGCGCCGGGAGCTCACGCCGCAGCAAAAGCTCGAGAATCCGGACGTCTGGCATCCGCTCGTGCGCACTCATCCGGCCGACGGCCGCCGCGCACTGTGGCCGAGCGCAGGTACGGTGATGGGTATCGAGGGCATGCCGGACGATGAAGCGTTGAAACTGCTCGATGACCTGATCGAACACTGCACGCAGCCGCAGTTTGTCTACACGCATAAGTGGCAGAAGGGCGATGTGCTGGTGTGGGACAACCGGTGCTCGCTCCATACCGGCACACTCTTCGACGACCAGAAGTACATCCGCGAGATGCATCGGCTCTGGGTCAGGGGCGACAAGCCTTACTGATCGCGCTTGCGCGACACGCATCCTTGATCCGAAGCAAAACCAGGCACGCCGCCAACGCTTACGAAGCGAGCCCAAAAATGGATTCCCCTCAATGACTAGCCGTAGAAACTTTATCCAGATGCTGACCGGGTCGCTTGCGGGCGTGACGACCTCGGGCCTCGCCGGAATTGGCGGATTGACCGGTCTCGCCGGCATGAGCACCGGCGCATGGGCGGGCACCGCGCCGCTGACGATCGCCTTCCCGACTGACGTGCCGTCCTGGGACCCGCTCGTGCGGGTCGCACCGAACCCTATCTCCATCTATCGCAGCGTCTTCGATACCGCTATCGATATCGACGAGAAAGGCGTGCTTCGCCCGGGCGTGGTGACGGCATGGCGGTGGAAAGACACGGAAGGCAAAGTCCTCGAACTCGACTTGCGCGACGACGTCCTGTTTCACAACGGCGACAAGCTCACCTCGGATGATTTCAAGTTCACCTACTTCGACCGTCTGCATGCGGACAAATCTCTCCAGGTCGGCGGTATCTGGTGGGCGCTGGACAGCATCGAGACGCCGTCGCCGACGCGTGTCGTCATGCATTTCAAGGCGCCCATGGTCACCGCGCCTGCGTTTCTGGGGTATCTCGGCGGCTACCTGATGCCACGCAAGTATTTTGAACGTGTCGGCGCGGCGGGTTTCATCGCCAAGCCGGTGGGGTCCGGGCCGTACAAGCTCGTCGATTACCAGCGCGACTCGCGTATCACGCTAACCGCTTTTGACAAGCACTGGCGCGGCGCGTCGAAGTTCCGCGATGTGGTGTTCCAGGTGGTCAAGGACCCCACTTCCCGCGTATCGGCCGTCCAGGCGGGTCAGGCGGATGTCTCCGGCATGCTGCCGCTGCGCGAAACCGTGCGGCTCGGGCAGGTCGGCACGCTGGGCAGCAAGGTCACGCCGACTATCGACTCCTACCTGATCCACATGGTCAATAGCGGGCCCACGACGGACAAAAACGTGCGCCTCGCCATGCATCACGCGATCGACAAACAGGCGCTCGTGCGCGCGTTCTTCAACAACGTGCCCGCCGTAATGTCGACTGCGGCCGCACCCGGCACGCCCGCCTTCGATCCGGCATTCCAGTTCGCTCACGACCCGGCGCTCGCGCAAAAGCTGCTGGCTGCAAGCGGCTACAGCAAGGACAAGCCCGTGCGCGTCAAGTTTCTGGCGACCAACGGTGTCTATCCGAGCGACTTCGACATGGCGCGCGCCATCACGCAGATGTGGAAGAACGTCGGGATCGAGGCGGAACTGACCCCGATCGAGACGGCCCAGTTCTTCTCGCAGGCGGTAGCGGGCACCTTACCGGGCCCGACGCTGTGGCTCTGGCAGAACGGCAGCGGGGACCCCGAGTTGTCCGCAGGGTCGTATCTGAACCCCAAGGGTGGTTTTTCGGTTTGGCGCAGTCCCGATGTGTCTCCCCATCTCGATCCATTGCTCGTGCAGCTTGACGAAACCAAGCGCATCGAGGGCTACAAGGGATTTCACAGATGGGCGGTCAATGAGGGGTATTCGCTGCCGCTGATGCAGGGAATCGCGACTGCTGCCTACAAGAAGACGGTCGGATATACGCCGTTCCTGAGCGGCTGGATGTTGCCGGACTACTGGACAGCGTAGGTCTGCCCATGTCGACTTCTCAAGTAATAAGCACGGGAAACTCATGAATTTTCAACGCAATATCGCTTTCGACGATGTGTTCTTCGATGCGCTCGACCGTTCCGCTCTTCCTGTCGGGCAGGCTCAGACGCTGCCGCCGCAGTGCTACACCGACCCGCAATTTTTCGAGTTCGAAAAGGAGGCACTGTTCAACCACGAATGGCTGTGCGTCGGCCGCGAAGACTGGATCAGGAACATCGGCGATTACTTCACGACCGCGATCATCGGGGAGCCGATCGTGATCACCCGCAACGCCCGCCGGGAGATCAAGGCGATGTCAGCGGTATGCCAGCATCGCGCGATGGTCGTAGCGGAAGGCTTCGGCAACGCACGCGCGCTCCTGTGCCCGTATCACCACTGGGCATACTCGCTGGACGGTGAACTCATTGCGGCCCCGGCGATGGATGCCACTGAAGGTTTCGACAAGAAAGACTTCTGTCTGCCGACCATGCAGGTGGAGTGCTGGCAAGGCTTTATCTTCATCAACTTCGATGCCAGTGCAGCGCCGCTCGCACCCCGTCTGAGCGCGCTGGATCCGGTGCTCGCCAACTTTGACCTCGCGAACGCGGAGGGGCCGCGTCCCGGAAAACCCTTTCATTTCCAGTGGAACTGGAAGGTCATGTTCGAGAATAACAATGACGGTTATCACGCGAACCGGCTGCATCACGGACCCCTCCATGATTTCGTGCCGAGCTCGCTTGCGTCATTCCCGGAGCTACCGCCCAACACAGCGGGGTATTACCGCTTCAATGGCACGACCCACGCCGACGCCGCGTTCAATCCGACGCAAAAGGCGTTGTTCCCGATCTTCCCGAAACTGACTCTTGAGGAGCGCAACCGCATGCTGTTCGCGAACCTGCCGCCGACCTTGTCGCTGGTGGTGTCGGTGGATAGCGTGATCTTCATGATCCTGCGTGCCGACACGGCGGGTAGCCATTTCGTCGATCAGGGCACCCTCTACGCGCCCGGCGCAATGAAGGACACGCTCTTCGAAAAGCGCGTGGAGATGAGCATGAGCGCGGTGGCGGACATCATTGCGCAGGACCTGCATGTCGACGCGATGGTGCAGGTGGGCCTTCAATCGCGTTACGCCACGCGCGGCCGCTATTCATGGCAAGAGCGTGCGCAGCAGGAGTTGAACGCCTGGCTGGTGCCGCGCTACAAGTCGGCTCGGGCGCGCATGGCGGCGAGCGCTGCCACTGCGCGCGGCAAGCTGGCGTCGATCGACGTCGTTGTTACGAGCTGAGCGGCCGCGCCATGCTGACTTCCTTCGAAACCCCCGGTATTGAGTCGCCAGTGCAGGAAGCGCGGGTCTCACGCGCGTGCCGACAGGTGATACGGCTCGCATGGCGCCTCGCGCGCCGGCTCGTGATCCTGCTGGCGGTGTCGGTCGTGATCTTCGCTGTGCTGCGGCTCTTGCGTGCGGACCCGGTTGCGATGCTGATGGCGCCGAATGCAAGCCTGGCGGACATCACCGCGTTGCGCCATACGCTGGGACTTGACCAGCCGGTGGCCGTGCAATATGCGCGCTGGCTTGGTGGAATGTTGCACGGCGATTTCGGGCACTCGCTACAAAACGGCCAGCCGATCGGCCCGGTGCTCGCAACGGCTCTGCCCACCACGATCCAGTTGCTTTGCGGCGGTCTCCTCCTTGGCGTAAGCGGGGGTATTGCGAGCAGCATTTATGCATTCAGCCGGCGGGATACGGTAGCCGAGAAAGTGTCCGAACTCGTCAATGGTCTCGCAATCTCGATTCCGGATTTCCTCTGGGGCATCCTGCTGATCCTGGCGTTTGGTATCGCGCTGAAGTGGCTGCCGTTTCTTGGGCCCATCGATAACCAGTACACGGTCGCGCGTCATACGGGCGCACTGCTGATCGATACATTGATCGACGGCCAGTTCGCGGCCTTCGGCAACGCGCTCCTGCATCTGGTGCTGCCCTGCGTGGCGCTTGGTATGGGCATCGCTCCGCCGCTCATGCGCATCCTTCGTTCGAGCCTGCTCGACACCTATGCCGAGGAATACATCGCGGCGGCGAGGCTGCGCGGACTGTCAGAGGCGCAGATTCTGTTTCGCCACGGCTTGCGCAACGCCGCGTTACCCACCATCAACATCCTTGCCATGCAGGTCAGCCTGCTGATTGGCGGCACGCTGCTGATCGAAAAAGTATTCGGCATGCCGGGCATCGGCAGCCTGATGGTCAACGCGATCGGTGCCCGCGATTTGCCGATGATTCAAGCGCTCGCGTTGGTGTACGCCGTCGTCGTGCAGGGGGTCAATGCGTTGACCGATGCATTCGAAGTGCTGTTCAACCCACGCCTGAGGCTCGAATGAGCACGCCTTTATCTACACGCCGCACACAGTTTGCGAGCAGCGTGCTGCCTGCACCGTCCCACGCGATGCTGCGCCGGGTCGTGCGTGAGCCGCGCGTGCTGTTCGGCGCGGCGCTCCTCGTACTGCTGATGCTGATTGCCGCCGTCGCACCATGGCTTGCTCCCTTTCGTCCTGATGACCAGGACCTGCTCAATACGCTCTTGCCGCCGGCCTGGGCGGCTGGCGGCACTGCCGCTCACTGGTTTGGCACCGATGCCCTCGGCCGGGATCTCTACAGTCTCGCGGTCTATGGCGCACGCATCGCAGTGCTGGTCGGTTTTGCGGCGCCGCTCGGTGCGGGACTGATCGGCGGGACGCTGGCACTGGTCGCCGGCTGGTGCGGTGGCAAGATCGACTGGTTGATCTTGCGCGTCGTCGAGATATGGATGTCGTTTCCCGCCGTCGTCCTCGCGCTCGTGCTGGTGGTTGCGTTGTCGCCGAGCGTGGTGAACGTGATCATCGCGCTGATATTTGTCGACTGGACGCGCTTTTGCCGCGTGCTGCGTGCCGAGGTCGTGGTCATTCGCCAGCGCGATTATGTGGCCGCCGCACGCATCGCCGGCTCGGGCTCGTTTCGCACGGTCATCCGCGACGTGCTGCCAGGCGTCCTGCCGACCCTCATTACCCTGATGAGTCTTGAAGTTGGGATTGCGGTGGTCGCCGAATGCAGCCTGTCGTTCGTCGGATTATCGGCGCAGGCGGGTGTACCAACCTGGGGCAGCATGATTTCCGATGGTCTCGCCAATGTGTTCAGCACGCCTTGGGGCTTGATCCTTCCAATCGCCTGCACGGTCCTGACTGTCCTTGCCACGACATTCCTCGGCGAAGGCTTACGCCGTACAACTGACTCGCGCCTGATCGAGCGTCCGGAACTCAAGCCATGAACCTCACGAGGCGCTCCCTGTTCGGCCACGACGTACTTCCTTCCCTTGCCATGAAGTCGAGCAGCGCGTTGCTCGAGATCGAAGGCCTGAGCGTCGAGCGAGATGACGTTGCATTGTTGCGCAACATTTCGCTCGTGCTGCCGCGCGGCCGCACGCTGGGTATCGTGGGCGAGTCGGGCGCCGGCAAAAGCATGCTCGGGCGAGTGCTGTCGCGTAGCTTGCCTCCCGGATTCGCCGTGCGCGCGAACGGCCTGCGCTTTGCCGGCATTGACCTGCTGGAGGCCAGCGCTGGCGCGCACCGCGCGCTGCTGGGGCGGCGCATCGCGTTCATCCCGCAGGAGCCGATGAGCGCGCTTGACCCGACGCTGTCGATCGGCCGGCAGTTTGCACTGCACCTCGCGCGCCTGGGCGTTCCGTCCAGCCAGCGCCGGGAGCGCAGCATCGACGCCCTGCGTGAAGTCCTGCTGCCCGATCCGGAGCGGCTGCTCTCGCGCTATCCGTTCCAGCTGTCCGGCGGCATGTGTCAGCGCGTATGCATCGCGATGGCGTTCGCGAGCAATCCGGACCTTGTCATCTCCGACGAAGCCACCACCGCGCTCGATGTCACGACCCAGCGGCACGTCGTGGAACTCATGCGCGCGATGCAGGCAAAGCGCGGCACCAGTGTCGTGTTCGTCACGCACGATCTGGGACTCGCCCTGCATGCCTGCGACGACATCGCCGTGCTTTACGCCGGCGATTTGCTCGAGCTGGGCGCGGCACGCAGCGTGGTCGATACGCCGCGTCATCCGTACACGCGCGCGCTCTTACGTGCAAACCCGTCGCTCGTGGGTGAGCGCGTGCAGGTTGAAGCGCTCGACGGCCGCATGCCGGGCTTCGAAGAGCTGGCGTCCATCACCGGCTGCCGGTTTGCTGCGCGCTGCAGCCGTGCGGTCGCGTCCTGCAACGACGCGCCTATTCTCCTGCAGGCACTGGGCGACTCCGCCGTGCGATGTACTTTCGCGGCCTCGGCCTCGGCCTCGGCGACGGACACGGTCGCGCGTACGCCCATGCCTGCCATGCACGCGATGACGGATGCGCCGTTCCTCGTCCTGCGCGGCATCGGCAAGCATTACCCCGCGCCGCGCGGCATTGGCCGCAACAAGGCGCGGTTCGTGGCGCTCAGCCCGCTCGACCTGTCGATTGCGCCAGGGGAGTTCGTGGGCATCGTGGGCGAGAGCGGCAGCGGCAAGAGCACGCTCGGGCGTCTCGTCATGGGGCTGGACATCCCGAGCCAGGGATCGATCCTGCTCGACGGCAAGCCGCTCGACGCAAGCCGCGAGATGTGGCGTCGGCGCATTGATGCGATTCAGATGATTTTCCAGGATGCGCGCTCCGCATTGAATCCACGCCGCCGGCTGGCAAGCATCGTCACGCAGCCTATGGAAAGCCGCTCGCACATGCACGTGGATCGTGCCCGCCGAGCACTTGATCTGCTCGACGAGGTCGGACTGCCGGCGGAGATGGGTAACCGGTTTCCGTCGCAATTGTCCGGTGGCCAGCGCCAGCGGGTGAATATTGCCCGGGCGCTCTGTGAGGTGCCGCGTCTGCTGGTTGCCGACGAAATCGTCTCGGGTCTCGACGTGTCCATGCAGGCGCAGATCATGGAACTTCTGCTAGCGTTGCGAGCGTCTCACAAGATTGCGCTGATGCTGATTTCGCACGACCTCGCCGTGGTCCGTTATCTCTGCACGCGCGTGATCGTGATGCAGCGCGGACAGGTGGTCGAGGCAGGTGCGACCGAAGCGGTGCTGGCAAACCCGCAACATCTGTACACGCGCAGTCTGATTGCTGCAGCGCCTCACATCGCACCCATTCCCGCCTTACACGAGCTTTGAATATGCCATCTGAAAGTTCCGCACGCATGCCGGTCATGTTCTTCGGCCATGGCAGCCCGATGAACGCGATCGACGACAATCGTGCCACGCAAGCCTGGAAAGCGATGGGTGAGGCGGCCGGCACGCCCCGCGCCATCCTCATGATCTCTGCACACTGGATGACCCGCGGCACCGCCGTCACTGCAATGCACAAGCCGCGCACGATCCACGACTTCGGCGCGTTTCCCAAGGCACTCTTCGACCAGCGGTACCCGGCACCCGGCGACCCGGAGCTGGCGAAACGGGTAGCGGAACTGCTCCTACCTACGCCAGTCGCGCTTGATGGCAACTGGGGTTTCGACCACGGCACGTGGTCGGTGCTCGTCAAGGCTTTTCCGCGCGCTGACATTCCCGTCGTGCAGCTCAGCATGAACCGCGCAGGCAATGCCCGCTTTCATTACGAACTTGGCCGTGCGCTCAGACCGCTGCGCGACGAAGGCATCCTGATTGCGGCAAGTGGTAATGTGGTCCACAACCTGCCCGCGATGGACTGGGGTTCGCCCACGATTGGTTTCGACTGGGCGCAGCGCTTTCACGACCACGTGCTAAAGGCGATCATCGACGATGAGCCGGACCAGGTGATCGACTATCAGCGTGCTGGCGAAGCCGCCGCGCGCTCGATTCCCACACCCGAGCATTACTGGCCTTTCCTCTACGCACTTGGCGCGCGCCATGCCGACGATCCGGTGAAGGTTGAAACGAATTTTCTGGAGTACGGCTCGCTCAGCATGCTGAGCTTCATCCTCGGCGGATCAGCGGGCGTGTCGACGCCCGCCCTGACATGAGCGCGCGGGAGGCCGCCATCATGAATGTCGACACCGGTGTGCGCCTGCGCGTGGCGCGCCGGTTCGACGTGGCGGAAAACATCGTGGCATTCGAGCTTGAAGCGGCCAATGGCATGCCGCTGCCGGCGTTCGAAGCGGGCGCGCATCTCGAGATCGATTGCAACGGTCAGGCTCGTCACTATTCGCTATGCAGCGATCCGGCCGATCCCATGCGGTACATGATCGCGGTGCAGCGCGAAGCCGACGGCCGGGGGGGCTCGCGATATCTGTGCGAGTCCGTCGGGATGAACGATTTGCTCGACGTGCGCGGACCACGCAATCACTTCTCGCTGGTGCCGTCAAAACAGGCTCCGCTATTGATCGCAGGCGGTATCGGCATCACGCCCATGCTTGCCATGGCGTGGACGCTGCACAACGCCGGGCAGCGCTTCGAGATGCACGACTTCGCTACGACCGCCGAACGCCAGTCCTTCAAGACTGAGTTGGCCAGCGCGCCGTGGACGTCGAGCCTGACGCGGCACATCGGCCGATGCGACGACTTCGTACCGCTCGTCGGAGGCTTCGAAGGGAGGCACCTTTACGTGTGCGGACCGTTCGCAATGATCGATGCCGTGCTCGACGCCGCACGTGCAATGGGCTGGCCCTCCGAGTTCCTGCATGTCGAGCGTTTCGCCGCACCCGCACCTTCGAGCGATGCCGGTGAGGCACTGCAGCCGACGCTGAACACAGCCTTCGAGGTCGAGCTCGCCTCAACTGGACTGCGCATTGCCGTCGCCGCCGACCAAACTGTTTGCGCAGCGCTCGCCGACGCCGGCGTCGTGATTCCCGTGTCGTGCGAGCAGGGCGTTTGCGGCGCCTGTCTCACGCGGGTGCTGGACGGCATACCCGAGCATCGTGACTGGTTGCTCAGCGCCGCGGAGCAGAGCGCAGGCGACGTTTTCACGCCGTGCTGCTCGCGCTCGAAGACACCGCTTCTTGTGCTTGACCTTTAAACCCAGGAACCGAATTTCTCATGGCACTTATTCGCACAGGAACGACATCACGGCCGGATGTCCAGCCTTCCGCGTTTCACACGCTGCGCGCGACGCCGGACAATGTCCACTGGGGCTATTTCGACGCGTCGATCGCCCCCGCGCTGACGATCAAGAGCGGCGACCTGATCTATGCAGAAGCGCTCACCCATCACGCCGGCGACGCGCCTCACCTGATGATGGACGACACGCTGCACGCGTTGTGGAAAGCCATTCCCGAGCACGACCGCAATCCAGGCGTTCATATCATGACCGGCCCCATTTATGTCGCGGGCGCACAACCGGGCGATATGCTCGAGGTGCGCTACCTGAACATGAGGCCGCGTTGCCGCTACGGGTCGAACCTTGCCGCTAACTGGGGGTATCTATACAAGGAGATGGGAGAAAAGGAGCGCGTTACCATCTACGAACTCGATGACGCCGCGAACCACGCCTCCGCACTCTATGCCTACGATTTCAAGGGCAAGTACCTGACTCCGGGCACCATCACGGATTGCCCCGTTTGCGACCGCGAAAGCGCACTCGCGGGCGTGCGTATTCCCGCCCGGCCTCATCTGGGCACGGCCGGCGTTGCGCCCGCGGTCAATGGCCGGGTGAGCACGATTCCGCCGGGGCGGCATGGCGGCAATATCGACAACTGGCGCATTGGCGCGGGCGCAACGATGTATTACCCGGTGCAGGTGCCCGGCGCGCTATTTTCCATCGGCGATCCGCATGTATCGCAAGGTGATGGCGAGGTGAGCGGCACGGCCATCGAGTCGTCGCTCAACGTCACGCTGCAGATTGTGCTGAGAAAGGACTTTTCGTTTCCGGCGCCGCTGCTGGAGACAGCCGATAGCTGGATCGTGCATGGCTTCGATCCGCAACTCGACCAGGCGCTTCGCAATGCTTCGCTCGATACGATGCTGCTGCTCGAAGAACATGTCGGACTGTCGCGTAATGACGCCTATTCGCTGATGAGTGTGGCCGGGGATGTGGGCATCACGCAGGTGGTGGACGCGACGTTGGGCGCGCACGTGCGGATTCCGCGCGGCATCTTTCCCGCTCTTGAGCACAAATGAATCGCCTGCGCGAAATCGAATCGTTCGTCGGAGTGGTGGAGTCGGGCGGGTTCGCGGCCGCTGCGGACCTCGAGGGCGTGTCGCGCGCCTTGATGTCGCGCACGGTGCTCGAACTGGAAAAGCGCCTTGGCGCGAGGCTGCTTCACCGGACCACGCGGAAGATTTCGCTGACTGCCGCGGGCGAAGCGTATTACCGCTCCTGTCGCGAGATACTGCAGCAACTCAATATGGCGGATCAACTCGCGCAAAACGAGCGCGCGAACGCCTCGGGGGAACTGAGGATTAGTGCGCCGGTAAGTTTCGGCATTGCGCATCTGGCGCCGCTCTGGGGCAAGTTTCTCGAGCGCGCCCCGGATGTGCGGCCGGTCATCGCGCTATCGGACAGCCTGGTGGATGTGGTAGCGGAAGGCTTCGATCTGGCCATTCGCATTGCGCGGCCCGTGGAATCGTCGTTGGTCCATCGGCGGCTTGCGAGTACGCCGCTAGTCATGTGCGCGTCGCCCGAGTATCTCGAGCGGTACGGCACGCCGAAGGTGCCCGCTGACCTCTCTTCGCATCAGTCGATTGCCTACAGCAATTTCTGCGAACGCAACGAATGGCGCCTCTTGGAGCATTCCACGGGTATTGAGCATATTGCGCGCACCCATCCGGTGATGGCGGCGAACAACGGCGAGACCTGTGTGGCGGCAGCACAAGCTGGAGTTGGCCTTGTCCTGCAACCGGGCTTCCTCGTGTGCCAGAGTATCGAGCGCGGGCTGCTGGTGCCGGTCCTGGAGGATTTCGCGCCGCCGCCCATCGGTATCTACGCCGTGTATCCGAGCCGCCATCAGTTACCGGCGAAGACTCGGGTGGCCATCGATTTTTTCGCCGAGCAGTGGGCCGATGCACCGTGGGCGAGCCCTGTTCGCGCCTGAGTGACCAGCGTGGTGCACCATGCACACGGAGGATTTCTGTTAACCGCTCAAATCCCGTTGGCTCGGCCAAATAGCTCCGAAAATCGCGTTGCCCGCATGGCGCGCCATTTGCATGTGTTCGAAGCTGGACATACCAGTTGCGCGAAGGAAACCGGTTATGGCAATGAAAACCTGGCATTTCTCAACCGAAGAGAGTGCACGCGAAAAACGGCCGACCGTCTGGCAGGAAGCCATGAACGCAGTGTGCCTGCCGGTGACTGCGGCCGACATCGACGAGAGTTTCCAGGGCGACGTAGTGGGCATTGTGTCGCCGATGGGAATTGAATTCTCGCGCCTGCGCGCCACGCCGCTTACCATCTCGGGGTGTTATCGCAATCAGCAGGCGGCACTCTGGCTCGCGTTGCTGCTCGATGGACAATCGGTTTTCACGGAGGCAGGCGAACGCATCGAGATCGGGCGCGGCGACGTGCTGTATGGACCGAGTGGACGTGACTCAACGCTTGAGCTTCAAGCCGATTTCAGGTTGCTCTACGTGCGCGTGCCTTTGACACTCCTGCATCCC
The DNA here is from genome assembly GCF_001028175.1 of Caballeronia mineralivorans PML1(12). GTDB lineage: Bacteria > Pseudomonadota > Gammaproteobacteria > Burkholderiales > Burkholderiaceae > Caballeronia > Caballeronia mineralivorans. The sequence goes on along the minus strand of NZ_AEJF01000245.1, from coordinate 25,176 downwards.
AGTCTGGTCGACAGGAACATGCTCCACTGCGGCATCCTTCCCGGTGGGTCCCGCCTCACAAGAGTGCTTGCGGGCATGTTGCGGGCAGTCGGCGATGAACTCGAAGACTTCGATGCGAGCGACATCCACCCGGTCGAAGTCGCCCTGTCCGAGTTCCTCGTAGCGAGTCTTTCGGGCGCGCATGCCAACCGGCGTTTCGGCGACCGCGTGCGCGCGGCGCACTTCCTGCGCATTTGCCAGTCGATCGACCAGCAACTGGGTGACGCTGACCTCACGATGACCCAGATTTGCGAGCAACAACGCATATCGACGCGCCATCTGCAGAAACTCTTTGAAGACGCTGGCATGAGCTTCAGCATATATCTGCGTGATCGCAGGCTCGAGCGCTGCCGCTCGGACCTGACCAGCTCTGCGCATCGCGCTCTGTCAGTGTCGGAGATCTGCTTTCGTTGGGGATTCAATGATGCCGCGCATTTCAGCCGCAGCTTTCGCGCGAAATTTAACATGACACCGCGCGAATGTAGAAATGGCAGTGGCGTCATCGCAAAGGGCGAGTCCATCATGGACCTGCTGAGCTGAGTCGAACTGACAAACAAAAAACCCTTGCTGTCCGCTTGTACAGGCAGCAGGGTTCGTCAATGCAACCAGTTTATGCGCGCTTAAGCCAGGCTGGCGCAATCTGCGTCCCCAGTCCGGCGCCGTAGCCGAGATAGATGTTCAGACCGGCTACCGCCTCAAGATAGCGCGCATTCTTGAGGCCACCGGTGTCGATGGTGTCAAAGCCCATTGACTTGATGAGCGTGACGACGCTTTCCTTGGCAGCGGGATCATCGGATGCGACGAAGACCGGCACCGCCTGTGACGGGAATGTCGCGCCGCCATCGAGCACTTGGGCGAACAGAGTATTGAACGCCTTCACGACCGGTGCCTTGGTCAGCTTCGCGATTTCTTCTCCTGCCGATGTCGTGTGGCCAATGGTCAGGCCCATGTAGTCGGCGGTCAGCGGATTGCTGACATCGATCACTATCTTGCCGTCGAGTGAGCCCAGTGCGGCAAGCGCTTGCGCCGCGTTGTCGAACGGAACAGCCAGTACGACGATCTCCGCGTGGGTTGCGGCTGAATTCATCGGCGCGTGCTTGGCGCCATGTAGTTCTGCGATCTGCGCGGCGCCGTTCGGCTGGCGCCCAGTGACCGTCACCGCATGTCCGGCGGCTGATAATTGCTTGACCATTGCTGCACCGACATTGCCGTAGCCTACTACCGTAACTTTCATGTTGAAGTCCTGACTAGAGCGCGTGTGAGACGCGGGACTTCAATGTAGCGGTTAGCTGCCGGTGAATAAATACGCTGCCGGTTGACTCACTGTCAATCATCAAGCATCTCGTCGTAGGGGTTCCATGATTCCGTTGATGGCGGCCGTCTCGGCCGCAAACCCATGCTCATGGATTCGTCCCGAGTCATCGCGCACGTGGCTTATCTCGCGATGAACTATATGAGTGCCCAAACGGCGGACGAGCGCTCATCACGAAATTCCAGGAGGAATCGGGGTCGTGATCATCACGCCGGACGATGTCGGTGGACTGAAAGGGCGCCCTCAGCAGTACCGAGCCCGTGACGCCGTTCTACATGACATGTGCGCCCCAGGGAGAGGTCAACAATCAACTTAACGACCCGCACAGGCTCATACTTGAGTATCGGGAAGGAACCGTAAGGTTAGGCGGCATTCTGCTGTGTTTATTTAACAGACATGCGAGCAGTTTGACCCAACGAGCGCATTCTTGAGTACAAGCGCTAGCAATTGACGTCTCGAGTCGATTTGCAGTTTCACGAACGCCCGTTTTGCAAACGTCTCGACGGTCGAAGGCTTGACGCCCATTGACTGCGCGATAGCCGGTGTTGTCATGCCCTGAATGAACGCCGAGCAGACATGGGCTTCTCGCGGCGTCAATTTCTCATTCAACCATCGCGCAATCGCGTCGCCAGGCGCTCCCGAGCCCTGCTCGACGGCATTTCTTTCGCCGACGAGGTTCTTATGCACTGCTGCGAGCGGCAGCACGATCAAGGCCAGATGCTTCAGGATGCTCAGTTCCCTGAGTGAAAAAGGTGGCAGGCGTCGCGCACGGCACACGGACATCGCATACTGCGTACCATGCGTCAAATTGAAGGCCACGCACTCGTCGTGAATATCTGCCACGTCATAGAAGATACTGCGTAGCCGAGTATCGACCCGTTGTGCCGACAACTGCATTAACTGCACTTCCCGCTCGCATTGCATCCGATCGAACGTGGGGTCGCTCTGGGCATAGCTCCGATAGTAGAGCTGCATGGTCCGCTCGACTAATTCAGGATTCCTGCCGAAACTTCCGAGCCAGCAGATGCTGCGGGACGTCGAGCACGTTTGTACGTAATCCAGGTGCAGCGAATCGCAATCGACAAAATTCGCGACGGCTTCGAATAGTACCGGAAGGAATCGAGGAGTGCCGACAGCGTCGACGATCGCACCGAGTGCGTATGCCGTGGACGAAAGTTGACCGAGCTGGATATCGACGATGGGTGAGGCGGGAGTCATGACGATGAACGCGCGAAGGATCAGTCTCTCACTAGTAACACGCCAATAAGCCGAAGCAAATTAGCAGATGCTCCTGGTTCGGTGACCTATCGACCAGTCGGCTTGTCCCGGATTTCTGGGACAGACCGAGCAGATTGCGCTTGATAGAGTAGCTGCGAAGCTTGACTGAACAGCCACCCGGCGGCGTCCACTGAGCGCACGAAATGCGCGCTCGTGCAGCAAGGTATCGCCGGCACTCGCTTGTGGGGCATGTCGCCCTCGGCGGCCGTGCGTGCCAAAAACGGGGTAATTCGAACAGCGGCTGGGCGAGTACTACACGCGCGCATTTATTACATTAACGTTACATTTCATTTGCAGGCGGCGACCCATGGCGACGCGCCATCCGCATACGTACGCAGAGGAGTTCACCATGATTGCCTGGCATCGTTGCCATATCCTTGCATACGCATCCACTACGGTTGCGAGCGTTTTGATGACTTTTATCAGCACGCAGGTACATGCTGCCGACACCGAGTTGAATGTCTACAACTGGTCGAACTATATCGCGAAGGACACGATTTCGAATTTCGAAAAGCAGACCGGCATCCATGTCAGATATGACAACTACGACAGTGACGACACGCTGCAGGCGAAGCTGCTTGCCGGCAGCTCAGGCTATGACATCGTTGTGCCGACGTCGAACTACATGGCCAAACAGATTCAAGCTGGCATCTATCAGAAACTCGACAAGTCGAAACTGCCGAACCTCGCGAATCTCGATCCCGTACTGATGCGGAAGATCGATGATGCGGACCCGGGCAATCAATACGGCGTGCCTTGGGCATGGGGTACCGACGGCTTCGGTTACAACGTGCAGGCCGTGAAAAAGGCGCTCGGCGAGAACGCGCCCGTAGACAGTTGGGCGCTCATATTCGATCCTGCAAACGTTTCGAAACTGAAGAGCTGCGGTGTGTCGCTGCTCGACTCGGCGGACGACGCATTTGCCGCGACGTTGCAGTACATGGGGAAGGACACCAATAGCAAGAACCCGGGGGACTACCAGGCGGCGTACGAGGTACTGAAAAAAATTCGCCCTTACATTACGCAATTTAGTTCATCGGGTTACATCGACGATCTCGCCAACAACGACGTCTGTGTCGCACTCGGCTGGTCGGGCGATATAGGTGTAGCACGACGGCGAACCCAGGACGCGAAACGCTCGTACGAGATCAGGTTCACGAACCCGAAGGAAGGGGGAATTGTCTGGTTCGACGTGATGGGCATTCCGAAAGACGCACCGCATCCCGAGGCGGCGCTCAAATGGATCAATTACATTCAGGATCCGAAAGTCAATGCCGCAATTACTAACGAAGTTTTTTATCCGACGGCAAACAAGGCCGCAAGCCAGTATGTGACGCAGGCGATTGCGCAGGATCCCGACGTTTATCCTCCGGCAAACGTACTGGACAAGATGTCACTGGCAAGACCCAAATCCCCGGACATCGCGCGTCTCGAGAATCGCCTGTGGCTGCAACTCAAATCGGGACATTGACGCCGAATGCGGGTGCGTGGTCGCCACGCATCATGGAAATGATCACGACTCGGTGACAACGCGAGTTTGCCTGGCAACGCTCGGACTCGCGTCCGTTGAATTCTCGATGTGGTGACGTTCTGTTGTTTTTCCTCTGTCTACTGGCACTGAGGCGCGATTTTCTGCGCGCCGAGGTACGGCGTTTCCTGTTAGTGCAGGTTCTATAAAAAGAACATATCCCAAAGTAGAGCGTTTGGAGAATTCGCATGAGAAAGAAAATAATTTGCCTGCTTGTGACTTTAGGACTGCCAGGGATCGCGCTTGCCGATTCGACCTCCGCTGATATCGAAGCGCTTCAGTCTCAACTGAAGCAATTGCAGAAGGAAGTGAATATCTTGAAGTCGTCACTGGCGGCGAAATCGTCCGGAGCATCCGCAGGCGGCACGGCGCAGGCGGCTCCTCCCGTCGATGCGTCTTCGCCTGACTACGGCAAGGCGCCCGCCCAGTTGACCAATGATGAGGTTAGCGAAATGAAGCAGCAGATCGCCGGTCAGCAGCTCAAGGTCGACACGCTGACCGACGCAACCATCAGTGGTCCGATTGCAGGCTTGTCCGTGACGGGGTATATCGATCCGTCCTATCTCTACAATCGGGGGGCGGGCACATCGTCCTTCCTGTTCGCCAATCACGACGGCGCGTACAACTACTTCAACAGCACGTTCGGCGATGTCTATCTCGACATCAAGAAGACCTTCGGCGTTGGGCCGATGGCGCCATCGGCAGAAGTTACGCTCATGCCCAACCGGGGTTACGGTACGTTCTTTATGGATGAGCACGGTAGTAGCGGCCTTGACATCCTGAACACGGCCATAGTCACAGTGCCGGTAACGGCGACAACCAGCCTGGTGGCCGGTTTGATGCCTAGCTTCGGCGGTTACGAAGTGCAGCAATCGACCCAGATGCTCACGCTGACGCACAACCTGCTGTACGATTTTTCGGATCCGGGCAGCTACATTGGCGCGGGGGCCAACTATCTGAGCGCGGACGGCCACTGGGCGTGGAAGTTCATGATTGGCAACGAGCAGTACCGCACGGCTGGTTCGGTCGTGCAAACCGGTACGAATGCGTTGGGCGATCCGATCACGTCGAGTAACCGGATGCCGACAGTCACTGCGCGGGTCGACTATATGCGCGGCAGCGCGCTCGATGTTGGCGCTTCGTTCAATATCGGGCGCCAGACGCTGGCCTCAGGCGTGGATAGCAACGGCAACCCGGTATATGGAATCGGCGGTGCCGCGCACAACGCCTACGGCACGTACTTCTTCGCCGAAACAGATGCGACCTATACGCTCGCCGATGTCCAGTACAACGCCGAGCTCGACTATGGTCAGCAACAGAACGCCGCGTATAACGGTGGCCAGGCGCAATGGTACGGCCTGTCGTTGCTGGGGCATCGCAAGTTCAATGTACCGGTGCTCGGTCGCATGGGTGTGACCGCACGCTATGACCTGCTCGTCAATGCAAAGAACGGTGGTGGTGGCGGCGGTATCGTTCAGAACTCGAACGGCATGGATACTGCGAATGGTTTCGGGATCGGCGCAAGCTGCCTCGCGAACTCGAAGGCCAACGGCGGTCTGGGTTTCGAGTGCAAGGGGGCGGCGCACCAGGACGTGGCGCTGGATCTACTGTTTTATCCGACTCAGCAGATTACGGTGAAGGTCGAATATCGTCACGACTGGACGACGCAGAACGTGTTCCTGCGTAGCGATGGCTCGTATGGCAAGTCGAACGACATCCTCGCGACGCAGTTCATCTACGCGTTCTAATTTGCCCGGCTGGCGCGCGACGCCTGGTCATATCGAACGTGCTCCAGTCATCTTCGTCTCTTTTGCCTATGCTCCGATTCTCGAACCAGTCTCACGCCGCGTCGTACTATGCGGCGACCGTCAACGACATGACCCGTCATGCGCCGCTCGGCGGAACATTGGAAGTGGATGTGTGCGTGATCGGTGCTGGCCTGACGGGCATTTCCACTGGGCTGAATCTTGCCGAACGAGGGTATTGCGTCGCCGTGCTCGAAGCATCGAAGGTCGGCTGGGCCGCGAGCGGTCGCAACGGCGGGCAGGTGATCGGCGGCTACGCGTGCGGCATGGACACGTTCGCCAGGTATATGCCCGCCGAGGACGTTACGCGTCTCTGGGCGATGGGTCTCGAAGCACTTGAAATTGTCAGGGAGCGCGTAACGAAGCATCAGATCGATTGCGATTTACGCTTTGGTTATTTGCATGCCGCCAACAAGCCGCGCGATATCGCCGCGCTACGGAGATGGCGTGACGACGCGCAGCAACGCTTCGGCTACGATAAATTCCGTTATATCGAGCGCGACATGATGGCCGACTATGTGCAGTCGTCACGCTATCTAGGTGGTCTGTTCGATCCGGATAGCGGCCATTTGCATCCACTGAATTACACGCTTGGCCTCGCGCGCGCGGCATGCGAGGCGGGCGTACAGATATTCGAGGACACGTGTGTGACGCGTATTCGCGATAAAAACGGGATGCACTTGATCGAAACGGCCAAGGGTTTGGTGCGCGCCAGGTTCGTCGTGCTAGCGGGAAATACCTGGCTTGGTACGCTGGCGCCCGACTTGTCGCGCAAGATCATGCCGGTCGGTACGTATGTGATCGCGACCGAACCGCTTGATCCCGTGCGCTCGGCTGCCTTGATGCCTGCGCAGGCGGCGATCTGTGACAGCCGCTATGCGCTCGATTATTTCCGCCCGACACCTGATCACCGCGTACTGTGGGGAGGGAAGGTCAGCTACTCGACACTCGCGCCAGCCAATCTCGGTGAGGCGATGCGCCGCGATATGCTGAAGACTTTTCCTCAACTCGCGGATGTCAAGGTCGACTACGCATGGGGCGGCCTGGTCGATATCACCATGAATCGCGCTCCGAATTTTGGTCGGATCGCACCGACCATCTATTTCGCGCAGGGGTTTTCAGGGCATGGTTTGAACATTACGGGGCTGGCAGGCAAGCTGATCGCAGAGGCGATCGGTACACAGGCCGAGCGATTCGATTTGTTCGGCAAGATTCGCCATCGCAATTTTCCGGGGGGGCGCCTGCTGCGCACGCCGGTGCTCGCGTTAGCGATGACCTGGGCAAAGATGAGGGATCTGATATGACGTACGGCAATATTCATACTATATAGTAGTACGAATGTATTGAAAACGAAGAATAATGGCGATGTCGTTGGTAGTGGAATAAGTGAACACATCGTGTCCTGTCAAATAGACCTGAAGTGGATATATATGGCAACGCAGCTTTGCAAACCTGTTTCCGATGCGCCGGAGCTTTGCCGGATGTCAGCACATGAATTGACCCACCAATTCGCCACCGGCGATATCTCGCCGATCGAAGTCACCCGGCAGTGCCTCGAGCGGGCAGAGCAAATTAATCCGGAGCTACGGGCCTTTACGTTGATCAGGCACGACGAGGCACTGGAAGCAGCCCGGCTCTCGGAAGCTCGCTGGCGGAATCGGCGCCCGCTCTCTCCGATCGACGGTATCCCGACAACGATCAAGGATATCGTCGAGGTCGCCGGCTGGGCGACGCATTACGGGAGCAACGCAATCGAGACGAAGATCGCGGTTGAAGACTGCCCCGCTGTGCGCCAATTGAGGAGTGCCGGGGCGGTCTTGCTGGGACTTACGTCGACGCCGGAGTTCGGCTGGAAGGCGGTCACGGACAGCCCTCGCTCCGGGAGTACCCGTAATCCGTGGAATTCAGCGCTTACCGCAGGCGGGTCCAGCGGCGGCGCGGCGGCCGCTGCGTCCGTCGGAGCCGGTGCGCTTCATCTCGGCACGGATGGCGGTGGATCGATTCGGATACCGGCAGCATTCTCGGGCGTCGTCGGGTTCAAGCCGACCTTCGGGCAAGTTCCGGCTTATCCCGCAAGCGCGTTCGGGACGCTGGCGCATCTTGGGCCCATCACGCGTTCGGTAGAAGATGCCCGCATGATGCTGTCGGCCATGTCTGCCCCGGATCCGCGGGATTGGTATCAAGTGTCGACGATGCCTGAACTGGATCGTCAGGGGCCTCTGGATCTCAAGGGCAAACGTATTGGCTATTGGAATACGCCTGCATGCGGGACGGTCGATCCTCGTGTTGCCGCATGTGTGAACGCGGCGATAAGCCGGCTGGCGGACGCCGGAGCAGAAATCGAAGAGGTGAGACTGCCGGCCATGGATCTGCGATTGATCTTCCGCGTACTTTGGTCGGCGGGAGCCGCGAGCCGGCGCTCGAATATTCCCGAGAACCGAAGGCGGGATCTGGACGCGGGGTTCGTTGCTCTTGCGGACCACGGCGCGCATTTGACCGCAGTGGAGTACCTGGCAGCGTCGTCGGCACGCGCCGAATTTGGCGTCTGGATGGAACGTCTATTTGAGCGGATCGATTTGCTTGTCTCGCCTGCAACTGCGATTCCGGCGTTCGAAGCAGGCGCTGAGGTACCACGAAGGGGGCGGGACAATACTTGGTTTGACTGGGCTGGCTTCAATTTTCCGCTGAATCTGAGCCAGCAACCCGCTTGTGTGGTGCCGTGCGGCATCACTTCCGAACGTCAGCCAATCGGAATCCAGATAGCCGGTGCGCGCGGCCAGGACGTGCACGTGCTGGCCGCGGCGCTTTCTTTCGAACAGCTCGTCTCCATTGACTGGCCGGCCGCCGAATTCTAGACGATTGGCCATTTGCCTGAAATGTGATCGCCGAAGGATCAACGCTCGCGCGAAGCGGTGTCGCTGATGCCACGGAAGCAACCTATAGAGAATCAATATGCGCACTTTCAATCAGAGCTTCGTGGACGGGGTTTGGTTCGATCCTGTAGAAGCGGACCCCATCGACGTAATCGATCCCTCGACTGAAGAACCTTACGCCCAACTGAGGGTAGGGGGAGCATCAGACGTTGATCGCGCCGTTGTGTCTGCAAGACGGGCTTTCTCCTTCTTTTCCGAATGGTCGGTCGACCAGCGGGTAGAACTCCTGGAGAACGTTCTCGCGGTATACACCGCCCGGTACGAGGACGTTGCCGAAACAATCAGTCAGGAGATGGGGGCGCCCGTTTCCTTCTCCAGATCCATGCAAGCCGCCGTCGGGACTGCACATCTTCAGCAAACCGTGCGGGCATTGAAAGAGTTTGAGTTCAGCAGGCAGAATGGATCGCTGTTGGTCTCGTACGAACCTATCGGCGTATGCGCGCTCATTACGCCATGGAACTGGCCGATCAACCAGATAGTATGCAAAGTGGCTCCGGCGTTGGCCGCAGGGTGCACGATGGTGCTCAAGCCGAGCGAGATCGCTCCGTTTAGCGCCGTGTTGTTTGCGGAGATACTCGACGAGGCTGGCGTTCCCCCGGGCGTTTTCAATCTCGTTCACGGATACGGTCATATCGTGGGTGATGCCCTTGCTCGTCACTCGGGCGTGGATATGGTCTCGTTTACGGGGTCTACCCGGGCTGGAATCGAGGTGGCAAAGGCTGCCGCGAATACGGTTAAGCGGGTTCACCAGGAACTGGGCAGCAAAAGCCCCAACATCATATTTCCCGATGCGGATCTGAAGGATGCCGTTACCCGCGGAGTCAAGAGTTGTTTCAGTAATAGCGGACAATCATGCAATGCTCCGACACGCATGCTGGTACATGCCGACCTGATACGCGCCGCTGAAGATATTGCGCGGGCGACCGCAGAAGCGACAGTGGTGGGGCATCCCAGATCCGAGGAGTCGGAACTGGGACCAGTGGTTAGCCGCATCCAATATGAGCGTGTCCAGCAGCTCATCCAGGCAGGGATCGAGGAGGGCGCGACGCTGATTGCCGGTGGGGTGGGCAGGCCCACAGGACTGGACAAGGGTTTCTATGTTCGTCCGACGGTCTTTTCGAACGTGCTACCCACCATGTCGATCGCACGGGAAGAGATATTTGGTCCCGTCCTTTCAATCATGAGCTTCAGGTCCGATGAGGAAGCCGTCTCGCTGGCGAACGACAGCGTGTATGGGCTGGCGGCCTATGTGCAGTCGAAAGATCTGGAGCACGCGCATCGGATAGCGAGACGTCTGCGTGTCGGGAACGTACACATCAATTACCCGCCATGGGACCCGGCCGCACCGTTCGGTGGTTATAAACAGTCCGGAAACGGGCGGGAGTACGCTGAATTCGGCCTTGCAGAATTTCTGGAGATCAAGGGCACGACTGGGCTGCTTTGCTGAGCAGATCAAGGGGCGCTGTCACGTTGGGGTGTTGGTGGCGTAATGGCGGAGAGAACGCGCATTTGTTCAGAAGGCAAACGGATTGTGGGCGAGATTAGTGAAGCGATGCTTGATTTTCTGTTCAAGGAATTTGGCTGGCTGTTTGATCAGGCGCAAGAGGCCAATGTTGACCCTGCGCAGGCCGCGTATGCGATGAGCGAAAACAGCGACTTCGTAAAAGATCTTGCCGAAAACCTGCCAGGATTCGTGGACGCTTTGCGCGAATATTTGGGGGACGTATTCGATGCTGGGTCCTATCACTTGCAGGACGGGACTCAATTGAAGGCAGCGTTCTCGGGTGGCTCGTTCGGAGCCTGTGGGAGAAAATGCGCAAGCATGCGATTGCAGTCGAATCACTTCATTGACAGCCGGGGTGCTTCAACACTAATGCGGGACCGCGCACATGGAACCTGACGACAACGATGGGATGCTCGAAACCCGATTGGTGCGAGTACGTGGCCGTGTGCAGGGAATCGGCTATCGGGAGGCGTGCGTACGCCGCGCCATGGCGCTGGGCGTCACCGGTTGGGTCCGTAACCGTATGGACGGTTCGGTAGAAGCGATGCTGCAAGGCTCGCCGGAGCAGCTTGCCGACATGTGTGCCTGGTTAGGCGAGGGGATGTCCGCAGCGCTTGTCGACGAGCTTGAGGTAACAGAGGTGCAGGCACCGTTTCCACGCTTCGACCACTTCGAGCGCTTGGCAACCGTTTAACGGCAGACAGGTCGCTATAGCGACGGGACGCGCTTTCAACATTAGACGCACGAGGCGCCGGCGGGACAATCATGGTGCCCAATAGCGAAAGGGGCGGTGCGACATCGGCTGGGCGCTTTCTCGGCCGGCGACCGCTGATGTCGGCGGAGCCTAAATCCAAGGAACTTCATCACGGCATGCGAGTGTGGGCACGCGCCCGCGAACACCAAAGAAGAGCGGAAGACGCTGCGCGTTGCACTTGTGTTGAACGCCGCCATGTTCGTTGTCGGCATGGCGGCCGGCCTTTGGGCTCAGTCAAGCGGTTTGATGGCGGATGCACTGGACATGCTCACTGACGCGACTGCGTACGCACTCGGGCTCATGGCGGTGACGCGCGGTATGCGATTCAAGCAGTACTCGGCCCGTTGGACCGGCGCAACGCTCATGCTCCTGAGCGCCGGCATCGTCGCTGACGTCATTCGCCGCTTTTGGTTCGGCAGTGACCCGCTCGGCGCCGCGATGGTCGGGTTTTCCATTGTGTCGCTCTGCGTCAACGTCACGGTCCTGCGGATGCTCGCAAAGTACCGGGAAGGCGAAGTCCATATGCGAGCTAGCTGGATTTGCACGCGCGCTGACGTAGTGGCGAATTTTGGTGTCCTTGCGTCGGGCCCGATGGTCCTGGCGACGGGGTGGCGTTACGCGGACCTGGTCGTCGGTCTTGCCATCAGCATATACGTGGCGAAGGAGGTCATCGAAATCTGGCAGCGGTCGCGCAATTCCGGCGAAAGCGATACGACGCTTTCTGAACAATGACGGCGTTGCTTTTCATTCCGACCGCTGTTAGGAATTCAGCTCGACAGCAGTCGTCACCGCACCTCTTTCTCCAGGCTTAGCTACTCAAGGCATCGCGCGCAAGCTGCTTTCGGGCCGCATGTCGGATATCTATACCGTCGACAGCGTAGACGACGCACTCAGCGATGTTGGTCGCATGGTCGCCGATACGCTCGATAGCTTTCGCCACCGACAGGTAGTCCAGTCCAACCGAGATTGTTCCAGGGTCTTGCATCATGTATGTCATGAGCTTGCGCACAAAGGCTCGAAACTCACTATCAATCGCTTTGTCATCCTGGACAATCTGTGCTGCAGCGGCGACATCCATTCGTGCGAATGCATCGAGTGCCCTACGAAGGATATCTGCAGCCATTTCGCCGGAAACCTTGATTTCAGTGGTATTGACCGAGCGCGCGGCGCTATTCTCGGCAATGCGGCGCATGCGCTTCGCAATCTTCCGGGCCTCGTCGCCCGCGCGTTCGAGATTGGCAACGCACCTGGAGGTGGCCATCAGGAGTCGCAGGTCACGAGCTGCCGGCTGTCGACGAACAATGATGTTGCTCACTTCTTCGTCGATTTCAATTTCCATCGCATTGAGCCGATGCTCGCCATCGATGACCTGCTCAACAGATGCTAAATCGAACGTGGTCAGTGCCTCCATCCCACGTGCAACCTGTAACTCAACCAGTCCGCCCATTTCGAGCAATCTGGTTGAAAGCAGATGGAGGTCAGCTTCAAACCCGCTAGAAAGATGTTTATTCGACATGTTCTTTCTTCTCCCAAAGCGGCAGGTGACGCAAACCGCGCCGACCTCCAGCCTCAACTGGTTCCGCTTAAGGCCCGACTCTGGGATACCCGGGCCGGCGAGTCCGACGCGTCCGATTATAATCTAAACAGTATATACCGTATTATCGTATTCGCACTCGCTGTCCGTGCTGACCTCAGCTCTCCGGTTTCCCCCAGTTGTTTCACACGTGCCGACGAGACGTTGAGATGCTTCGCAATCGACTTCGCCGACAGTTCGTCTGAGCTCCTGTCTGTATCGTTTATCGGTATTTGCCGAGAGGACGCTCTGCGCTAGGGCGCGGCACCTGCGCTCAACGCGGCGACGAGCGTCGCCCGGCGTTCAGAAGCCACAACGCTGTTTGCGAGCAATTCGTGTTCGAACGCTCTTTGGAGTAACTCGGGAACAGCGTCGCTTAGCGCCTGTGACAGTCGGTCGAGCGTCTTTTTCTTTCTGCCATCGAGCGCAGTTGCAAGCAGGGCAGCGAGTTCCTCCGTCAGCGCGGTGGCTATCGGCGCAAGCGCTGGTTTGAGGTAGTCGCCCGGACTCGGAAATTCTGATGAATTGATACCCTTCGATGCAGACTTGCGCTTTGCCGCCATTGCGGGCTCCAGGAGTCTCTCAGTGGGGAGAGGTGAAAGAAAGCGGCGGTCATCTGCCATCATTGTCCATTGAGCGGGGTGATTAGGGTGCCGGGCGGCACCTCCTTACAGAACCATCGAGTGTGTATTCCTGTTTTGTGACATCGTTATGTTGTCGGTTACCGATATTTTTGCAAACCGCGCCGGCGGGGCATGACTCGAAATACCGCGTACTCTCTCACACGCCCAGAGGCGCCGTGACGCACTCACATCTGATAGCAATAATCAGCGAAGAGTTGCTCGCAGTGGGGCCACGGGCGCATTAGCACGTTAGACGGGGCCGCTGGGTTGGCGATTTGATAGCCAAGCGTAGCCATGAGCGCGGTGTTGTCTGCTTTGCATTTCTACGGACGCATGTAAAAGCCGCTTAGTCTCGCGCGAGCAGCATATCTATATGTGGTCAACGACATACGATTGACTTGCCCATTCAACCCGCTTGACCCTGGCCGAGTGATGCCGCGCGAGCGGCAATTCAACGTGCCTCGCTCAATAGCATTGTTATCAAATCACACGTGTCTGAGACAACGTCGAATTGGGGTTAACCCTCTGAATTCGGAAGTTCTGTTTGCTGTATCTTGTCACTTCGTTTTAGCAATACATGCTAAACATATGATTTGTCGCCAGGACAGCTCGCCATGAACAAGCAGTGTCTGCAACAAGATTCACTCCTGGCTATTTGGCGCACGTTAGCGGTCCGGCGCGACCTCGCTGACGCAGCATTTGAACTCAGCCCGGCCGGCGATGTCTTGGTTCAGGACGAAGACCCTTGGCATCAAATATTCAAAACGGACGTGTTTTGTCAGCTCGCTACCCAGTTGGGTCCTCGCGTGGCGTTGCGCCTCCCCGTTGTCACCCGGTCTTTCGGCGTCCGAGTCCCCGATGTCGTCTGGATGCCGGATGAAAAGTGGCCCGACGATGATGCGGAGCAAGGAACCAATCCCTTAGCCTTCGCCCCGGACCTGTGCGTGGAGGTACTGTTCGGCAATGCCGTCTGCGCGGCCAGTCTTGACAGCAGGACTCACGCCTACCTGTGCAGTGGAGCGGAGGAAGTTATTGTCGTGGGTACTGATGGGACCGTAGAGTTTCGTGGCCGCGAAGGCGTACGCCGCCGCTCAGTGTTCAACGTCACGCTTGACCTCGATACCTGCCTTCCTCCATACCGCAGGGCCGGAACGGTGCCCGCTGCGGCCGCGAAGCGCTGAGTCATTTCTAAAAAATTGGCGCCCGTATTTCAACTGCTGGTCCGGGCCGCCTTGACCTGCTTATCGAAGTGAATACTTCATCTTGAAGGTTTGCCCTACCTCTGGCTCGTAAGTAGTTCCGATGGGTTGTTAGTGGTTTTGTGGGAGGGTACCGTGAAGTTTGCGGCGCTGCCTGGCCGTGGCGGCGATACCCACTCGGCTGCGACGCGAGCAGGTGGCACACATGCCCCACTACGTTCGTTCGGCCGGGAGGCAGCACGATGATTCGCCGCGTCTATGTCGACAGCACCGACGACTTCATTATGTGGCGCGCCATCGATGCGATAAGGCCAATTTCGATACCTCGAGTCTTAGTGGTCGACGACTATCCTGTAGGCGCAGATGCTCTGCAACTGCTATTGGAGCAAAACGGGTTCGAGGCTCGTACAGTCAACGACGCGAGCCTGGCGTGCGCGGTTGCGGAAGAATGGCTGCCTTTCGCTGTCGTAGTGGACATCGTGATGCCTGGCGTGACGGGCTTAGAGCTAGCGCGTCGGCTCAGGGCGAGTGCGCTCACTCGCGATATGTTGCTCGTCGCATTCACTGCGCGGACCTCGAAGGATGACCGGACCCGCGCACTTGAGGCCGGCTTCGACGTGCATTGCGCAAAGCCACTCACACCCAACCGGTTACTGACCGTGCTCGAGTCCGTCATAGGCAGGTGTTAGCGTATAAGCACCAGCTAGGCAGCAAGAAGCGCAGCCAGCGATGCAGCAGACCGCGCAAGGTCCTGCGCAGTCTGACGCTCACACCTCAAACGGAGGCGTTCCGGCCACTCGCAGCGCAGCGGAAGGTATGCGCTCCAAGTCCTGTACAAACGGACCTCAATGCAACATCCCGTTCGGTCATCGAATAGGCAGAAGGTCAGTCAGGTAGGGCATCGTGGGACTTATCATCCGACCTGCTCTCTATGCGGCGCTGCGTTGACCACCGTTCTGAGCTTTTTAGGTAACCCGTCATGGAGTAGGTTTTTGTGGCCCCGACCCACGCACGTCCGATGTGACGTCTTACAAGTTAAATTCATTACTATCAGTAACTTGTCGTCGATTCGGCGCCAGATATCCACAGCCTTGCCAACAAAATCGGTGGATAACCGCGGCACGTGTTCGCGTCGACGATGTTCATTGCATGCGTCGTCGCCGGCGAACTATAGGACTGTACGGACGCTGCTCAGATTTCGCCCGATATATCTTGGTTTCGCTTGAGTAACAGGGCACAAGGGTTCGCTGAGGTACGTTCCCCCGCGGCGCCGACCTTTGAGACTGCCCGGTTCAGACAACTCGCAACAGATGGCGATTCGTCGCAACCAGGCTGCTGGGGCAAATGAAATGGCAACCTTATTTCGAACACGCTTCCTTTTCCTTTTTCCGACACAACCCAAATCTCGCCGCTTAAAGACCACACGAGTTCTTTAACAATCGCCAGCCCCAATCCTGCGCCGGGTATTTCGTCTCCGGCCGCGCGCTCCAATTCACCGAATACTCGCTCTTGGTCTTCCAAAGAGATGCCCTCGCCGGTGTCAGACACGCGCAGACACCAGCGGTCAGCGCCGAGTTTCACTAGCGCAAAACCTATCTCGCCGGATTGCGTGTACTTCATAGCATTGGAAATTAGGTTCACTGCAATTTGTTTGACTCTCAATCGATTCAAGGTTACGAAATCCAGGCTCGAATCAAACTCGGAGCGTAAGTGAAGGCCCTTGGCTTCGGCGCCCACTCGATGCGCTAACACCAGTTCGTCGTACAAAGCCCGGAGTTCGAACCGTTCAACTACAGGCACCTGATTTTCACTCAAGACGACCGAATACTCGAACAACTGGTCGACCAGTAGCTTCATGTCGGCAATTTGTCGGCTGGCCACGGTCAGCGCGGTGTCCACCTTTGCGGGACGCGCCCTGACCAGATCGAGCGATGTTTCAAAAACATTCAGGAAATTGCGCAGTTCGTGCACAACGCTACGCGCGGCCAGCTGCCGCGACTGATATACGTTGGCTAGCAACTCGCGCTGCGAAGCGAGTTCGCGATTCGCTTCCTCAAGCAGGCTGGTGTATTCGCCGACTTTTCTTTCTTGCTCGCCGACGAGTTGGTGGACAGAAGCCAGCATGACAAGGTTTACGGCGTCATCGACCAAATCCCGCGCGTGGGTCTCTTGACTCCGGGTGAAGTCATGATTGTCTTTCGCAAAGCCGGCGATGGCTGCGGTCAGAACGCGGCGAAACAAGTCCAATTCGCGAATCAGTTCGTCCAGTCGATAATCTTGCTTCCAGCGCCAATGACCGTGTTTCCTCGCATCGCGCTCGATAGCCACCTCCACATCGTTCAGGTGTTCCGACTCGAGCAAATAACATATTTCGTCGAGAATGACCGGAATATGGTCGGCCAGCTGTTCATACGTAAGCGCATCGCAGTGTCCGATGCGGGCATCACGTAGCTCGGATTTTATCCAACGGTTGGTGAGCATTTCCCGCTGGTCGCGCAATGTCGCTGCAAGTCGCTGCAGGGGGCCAACACGTGTATTGGTCATTGTCTGAGCCTCGACGGTGCATGTTCATGGGAGATCCCCGTCGCCGAAAGCCTACTCGGCACCCGAATACGTCTAAGCATAGAACTGCGCAACCAGTCTCGAAAGCGCGTTTTCGTTCAAAAGGTCGGCCCTATCATTTGCGGGCGAATTTTGCCAATGGCTCTGTGAGTCGCTGTCAACAAACTCAAATGAATAGCGAGCAGAAATAATCTTCTTAAAGTCGCCGATTACGGAGACGATTGTTCATGGGCGTCACGGGGACCTCGGGCTGGATGCATGTAAACTTCGTCGTCAATGAATCAGCCAATCGCGTATATGCTATGAGGTCTCCGCTGAATGCAGATGCAAAATTTCCAGACAACCTCAAAACGTCCAGTGCTAAGCGCGCGTTCGCAGCACGACTTGATATGACCATCAAGCGGGCGAAGATAACGTCTGGTCGGCTAGCACGCCTGCTTGCCGTACCGGAGTGCGATGTTACTCTTTGGAGAGCCGGGGTTATGACTCCGGGTGCTGAACACTGCCACAAACTTTCGGACATTCTCAGAGTGGACGTCAGGTGGCTATGCGCTGGAACAAGCTAAATTCGAAGGGCCGCTAACAATCTAGCGAGCGATTGGCAGGCAACGCCGCCACGTTGCGTCGACTCCGCCTGATGTTCGGCTAGCAATTCCATCGTGGTGCTTGCATTGGAATTCGCGGGCGGCTTCGACATCCCGCTGCATCGTCAACCAAACGGACAATTAAGTGCGTGTTCGTATATTCATAGGATAACTTAACTTCCACTTTTTTAATGCGCCGATGTCGCAAGGGTTGCGTCTACGTAAAGTAGAGGTCACTACATGGTCCGGTATAGCGGACGTCGAGCGATGACCAGTCTTTAAAGATGAGACGTTTTACAAGTCCCAAGTCTTGCGCACGGAGCACAGCGCTCCGGTTCACAAATACACCGGGGCATTCGTCCGGAAGAATCAACTGCATCAGCGGACCGAACCTTTGCATCGCGTCGTAGAAGCTAGGCTCGCGTGAAGGGCTTGTCACACCCAGCCAATAGACCAGGGCAATGATGGGGTCCTTTGAGTCCCGCGCGAGAAAGCGCAGCGTCGGATTTGTTTGCGTGTACAACTCGGGTTCAATGACTGGCACTTCGCGCATGCGGTCTCCGTTCGTTCACGTACTGATATCGAGAGCTGAGGCTCGGCGAGGTTCTTGTCTCCGCGTGCCGACTTAAATGCGTCCCGCGCGGGTCGCGTAGGTCAATGCGTGGGCACGGTCGAAGAAATAGTCCAATGCAATGAAAGCTTTGAGCGTACCTTCCGGCTTCTCGGTGGCGAGGTCGGCGGCGTGGAGACCGCAGCGCACGGGGCATGCGCTGGCGATGGGGCGGTATCCTTGATGCGATGTCGAAACAACCGTTTCCATGTGACGTGTCTCCCAGATTTTTACCCTTCGTCGTTGCGAAGGTGTCTTACGTGTTCGGACCAAGGTGAAATCACTTTCACAGGAAGACGTTACCTATGTGTGACAGTCCACCTATCGCTCGGTCGCGTGGGTGTCGATTCTGCGGGAAACGGCCTACTTTCAGAACCAGTGTTTACGCGATGTTGCTAAACATGAGGGCGCAAAGGCATGTTGGTCAAATCCTTCGCCAACGAGGAGGAGCGTGAAGACGAAGCTCGCCGTATTACGGGCTGCACGCATGCCCGCTTCGCACTCGCCGGTCAAATTTATGCAGCCACGAGGACTTCACGTCTGAACCGAGGTTCAGCGCATCGGTGACGCTCGGCGCCCGGGGCGCTTGGAAGCGTGCAGAGCCAAGGGCCGCCATCTGCGTGACCGAGCGCGCGTTTCATCGCTTCCCGCGCAAATATCGATGGGTGCCTCTGGCAGTTTGGAAATCATGACGCAGTTCCTGCCGGCGCGCTTCGCGGCGTACAACGCCCTGTCGGCTCGACACAGGGCAGCTTCGGAGTCGTCGGCAGCGCAAAGCTCGCAGACGCCGGCAGAGAACGAATAGCCAACTAACGCCCCCGCGTTTGTGCGAACCCGGCGGTCGGACACTTCGCGCCTCAGCCGTTCGACCACATCAGAGGCGTCGTCAGCAGACGCCCCTGGTAGAACAACCACGAACTCTTCCCCGCCTATCCTGCCGACGAGGTTTGACCTGCGTACGGCATTGCGGCTTGCATCTGCAAAGTCTTTCAACACTGCGTCGCGCGCTGAGTGGCCATAACAATCGTTAATCGACTTAAAACGGTCCAAATCAATCAATGCGACTGCGAGTGGCAGATTCGAACAGACAGACGTGGAAATCGCATGCTCCAGGTACGACAACGCGCGCCTGCGATTGGCGAGACAAGTTAACGCGTCTGTCTGGGCCTCTTGCATCGCACGGTCGCGGGCTTGAACTAGGGCCAGCTCATTTTGTTTCAGCTCAGAAAACCGGCTATGAGTTCCAGCCGTCAAGCAGCGTCCCAGTGCAATTGCATGTTCGTGAACCCTTCTGCTAGAGATGCCGGTTAGCTATTCCCCGCTCGCTCGCAAAAGACGGAGACCTGCGCGAGCGGGAAGCCCACTTACTCGCCGTATCTCCTGGCGCCCCAATGGACGCGCGCGCGACAGTTGAACAGTGCTTCGCATTTGAGCGGGCTCGCCTGGTTTTGCGCCTTGCAGCGGACTCCAAAAAAATCAACTAACTTATATGTGCGCACTGCGTACATAAATTCATAAGATGCGGAAATTCATTCCAGAATCACCGATGTTGATCTAATACTCATTGTTTCTCAATTTATGGTGGGGTATAAATACGAACATCGGTGCGACTGGCGCACTAAATTAACGGGGGTAGTGTGGCATGACGTTTAACGAGGATGGCGGAGGAGAGTCAGTAGGTCATTCGGCAAAGCGGCGCCGCCTGCTCAAGTTGGCCGCATCGGCTGGCGTATCGGCGACGGTGGCTGGCTTGCCATTCGGCCGCAGCGCCTTCGGGGTGGAGCCCATCACGTTACGCTGGTGGTCGACGCAAGCCGCGCCGGACCAGCTCAAGGCTTATAAGGCGCAGATCGCCGGTTTCATGGCGGCGCATCCGGGCATCAAGGTGGTGTTCGAAGCCACGTCCGACGAGGGCTATCCCGCGCAGCTGGCCGCGGCGTTCGCGGCGAACCAGGCGCCGGACATCATCACGCACCTGCCGTCGTATGCGGCTCAGACGTATTTCGCTGATGGCCTGGTCGAACCCGTCGACGACGTCGCCGTAGCCGTGGGCCTCGACAAGTACTATCCGAATGCGAACGATGTGTTCAAGACCGCCGACGGCAAGCTGTGCGCCACGGGCCTGGCGAATACCGCGGCCGATGTCATGTGGATTCGACGCGACCTGATGCAAAAGGCCGGCGTCGACAAGGTACCGGAAACATGGGACGAACTGCGCTCCGCCTGCAAGAAGATGCAGGGCGGGCGGATCTACGGCGCACCGCTACCGTATGGCCTGAACAGCATGACGTCGCTGATCATGCTCGGTTTTATCCATCGGGCCGGCGGCCAGGTATTCACGCCGGATTTGCAGGTTGCTATCGACAGTCAGGCGACGCTCGACGCACTCGACTTCTATAAGTCGATGCGCGAATTCTGTCCACCCGGCGCCACGGGCTATAGCTGGGGCGAGAGCTTGACCGCCTTTGTCTCCGGTTCGACGGCGACTGGTATCTACGGCGGCCGCGTGCTCGACAATATTGCGACGCAGAACCCGGGCATTGCCGATTCGGTAACGTGCGCGACCTACCCGACGATCTCGAAGTCGGTGCCAGCCTGGACCTATAACGACTTTCCCTGCGTCTTTATTCCTAAGAAGGCCAAAAACATTTCGTCATCCAAATTGTTCGCGGAATACCTCTTCGACCCTGCCGGCTACATTTCCGAGTTGCTCGGCGCGCCTGCACACCTGCTGCCGGTGCTGAAGACGATTGCCTCGGACCCGCGCTACAACAGCAACGCCATCATCAAAAAGTATCCGAAGGAAGTAGAACTCATGTCGGCTGCGGCTGCATCGGGTCACAACCTCGGCTACGAATCGCCGGCGCACAAACCCAACCGGCGCGCTAACGAGATTGTCGCGAGCAATGTGCTGGCCGAGATGGTGCAGCGAGTTTTACTGAACAACGAGCCGCCCAAGCCCGTGGTCGGCGCAACGGCAAAGAAGCTTGAATCGCTGATGAAAGCCTGAACGCGATGCCGCCTGCGACCGGCAGGCGGTGTTCGTTGCGCTCCTACGCCATTCATCGTCCGTGGCTCACACAGTCATGGACGGACACGTTACGGAAAAACGCATGGCTACAGCCTCATTGCCCGGCATGGGCATCCGATCCCTCGAGTCGACCTACAGCCGGCTCGGTATTCTGCTGATCGCTCCGGCGGTGCTGCTGCTGATCGCAACTATTGTGTATCCGCTGCTTTACGCGCTGTGGCTCTCGCTCAACTCGGTGTACACGCCGACGCAGCAATCCACCTTCGTGGGTCTCGCCAATTATCGCGACATGCTGGGCTCGCCCACCTTCTGGTTTTCACTGTGGGTGACGATTGTCTGGACGACCTCGACGCTCATCCTGCAGATTCTCTGCGGCGTAGGCATGGCGCTGCTGCTGAACGAAAAGATCACGTTCCGGTCGGCGGCGCGCAGCCTCGTGCTGTTTCCGTACTTCGTCTCCACCGTCGTGGCGGTACTGGTCTGGCGTTGGCTCTTCAACGACCTCTATGGCTTGCTGAACCAGGTGCTGCTGGAGTTGCACATGGTCGACGCGCCGGTCAACTGGCTTGGGCAGATGCCGAACGCAATGATCAGCATCGTGCTGGTCGGCACATGGAAGTACTTTCCGTTCGTCGTGATCGCGGTGCTGGCGCGCTTGCAGACCATTCCTTTATCGCTTTACGAGGCCGCCCGCATGGATGGCGCCGGACCGTTCGGCCGTTTCTTCGATGTCACGCTGCCGCAACTGAAGGAAGTGCTGGGCGTAGTGATCCTGTTGCGCATCATCTGGGACTTCAAGGAGTTCGACCTGCTGTACCTGATGACCGGCGGAGGTCCGGTCAATCAGACGCGCTCGGTGCCGCTGCTTGTCTATCAACAGGCGTTCGGGCTGAACCAGATGGGGGCCGCGTCCACATCGGCGGTCGGCATGATGGTGGTGATGGGCGTGCTGATGGCCGCTTATCTCTACCGCTCGCAACGCACGAGGAGCCATGATGCGAGCCGATAAAACCAACCTGCCCGCATCGATCCTCACTTGGGCGATCGTGATCCTGATGGTGTTCCCGCTGATCTGGATGGTGCTCACATCGATCAAGCCGCAAAGCGAATTGTTTGTCTTCCCGATCAAGTTGCTGCCTGAGCACGTGACGTTCGAGCACTACGAGCGGTTGCTGGAAGACACGCCTTTTCTCAGCTATTTCTGGAACTCCGTGGTGCTGTCGGTGGCAACGACTGTCGTGGTGATGGTCGTTGCGACTCTGGGCGGCTACAGTCTTGCGCGCTTCAAGTACCGCGGGCGTGAGACGATCGCCATCGCAGTGCTTTGCACTTACCTGATGCCGTCGGTTGTACTGATCATCCCGCTTTACCTGATGATGGTGAAGCTCGGTCTGGAGAACACGCTGACGAGCCTCGTCATCTCGTACGCCACGTTCGCCTTGCCGTACGCCCTGTGGCTGCTGCGCTCTTTCATGGCGGGCATTCCGGAAGACCTTGAAGCAGCAGCCCTGGTGGACGGGGCGAGCCGCCTCGGCGCATTCATGGACGTGATCCTGCCGCAGGCGCTGCCCGGCATCATTTCGACAGCGCTGTTCACTTTCATTCTTGCGTGGAACGAGTACCTGTACGCGCTTGTCATGGTCAACACCGACGAAACCCGTCCACTCACCACGGGCGTAATGAACATGCTTGTGTCGTCGTTCAACATCGAGTGGTCGCTGCTCATGGCGGCCTCCGTGATGATGAGCGTCCCCCTGCTGTTCTTCTTCGCTTTCCTCCAGCGCTACCTGACAAGCGGCTTCGGCGCGGGCGGCGTGAAGGGATGAGCGTTCACGACATCAGGCACGACATCACGATCATGCATTCCGGAGCAGATCCATGGCAGCAGTAAGTTTCAAGAACGTACGCAAGGTCTTCGGCGACACGGTATCCATTCCGTCGCTCGACCTCGATATTCGCGATGGCGAGTTCGTCTGCCTGCTGGGGCCGTCGGGCTGTGGAAAAACGACCACGCTGCGCATGCTCGCCGGCCTCGAACAACCGACGAGCGGCACGATTCATATAGGCGGGCAGGAAGTACATGAACTGCCGCCGGCCAGGCGCGATATAGCGATGGTGTTCCAGTCGTACGCGCTTTATCCGCATTTGACGGTAGCGGAGAACATTGTCTATCCGCTGAAGAAGCGCGGCATTCCGAAACACGAATGGCCGGCGATGCTGACCCATATCGCGCAGTTGCTGCAACTCGAACCGTTGCTGGCGAGAAAGCCGAAACAACTTTCAGGCGGGCAGCAGCAACGCGTGGCGCTCGGACGTGCGCTGATCCGCAAGCCCAAGGTGTTCCTGCTCGACGAACCGCTGTCCAATCTAGACGCCAAGCTGCGTGCCCACATGCGCGCCGAGCTGATTGAGTTGCATCAGCGCATTGGCACGACAACGGTCTACGTCACGCACGACCAGCTCGAGGCGATGACCATGTCCACGCGCATCGCCGTGATGAGCGGTGGCGTGCTGCAGCAGTTCGGCACGCCCGACGAAATCTACTACCGCCCGGCGAACCAGTTCGTGGCCGGGTTCATCGGCACGCCGGCGATGTCGCTGATCAACGGCGACCTGCAGCGCGACGACAACGGTTTTGCGGTGCGCGCGGGCGGGCTGTCGCTGCGCTTGCCGCATTCAGCGCTTCAAACGGATGCGGACCGGGAGGTAGCGATCGGCCTGCGGCCCGAGGACATCGTGCTTGGCCGGGGAACCCACAGTGCGCGCATCAAGGTGGTCGAGCCGACCGGACATGAATCCATCGTCCTGATGGATTGCGGCGGCGCGACCCTCTGTACGCGCATTGCGAGCGACGTGCCGCTTGCCGCCGAACTTCGAGCTGGCCAGGACGTGCCGTTCGACGTGGCGCTCGCGCGCGTGCACGTGTTCTCGCGCAAGAGCGGCCTGCGCCAGAACCGTGACGATACGAACGTCACGTCGATCAAGCGCACGCGCGACGCGGCCTGAACAACTTTTTTACGACTACGGGATTTTTGCATGAACAGAGATAGTGTGAGCTGGTCCGGAGCCATGCCGGCCATCACGACACCGTTTGACGACAACGGCAAGATCGACGAACGCGAACTGGGCGATGTGATTGATCGCCATCTCGCCTTGGGTGCGACGGGGGTGGTGGTAGGCGGATGCACCGGTGAATTCTGGGCGATGAGCGCCGATGAGCGCGCCCGGCTTTTCGCGAGCTCGAAAGCGGTGATCGGCACGCGCGGCACGTTGATCGCCGGGACGGGAATGATCGGGGTGGAAGAGACGGTTGCGCTGACATTGCAGGCGGAAAAGGCGGGTTGCGATGGCGCGCTGATCCTGCCGCCTTACTTCATCAAACTGACCGACGACGAAATCCACGCGCATTACGCCGATGTCACCGCACGCATCGGCTTGCCGGTCATGCTCTACAACATTCCCGGCAACGCGGTGAACTGCCTGAGACCGACGCTGGTCGCGCGTCTGGGCCAGCTTGAACGTGTGGTTGCCGTCAAGGAAAGCTCGGGTGACTGGAACAACTTCTACGGCACCTTCCTCGCCGTGCACGAAAGCTTGCGCGTGTTTTGCGGGCCGTCCTCGGTGTTTGGCGTCCCCGCGGTGCAACTGGGCGCGGATGGCGTGATCGATTGCTTCCCGAACATGTGGGACGAGGGCGGGCAAATGCTCTTTGAAGCCGCGCGCGATGGCGACACCACGCTCGCCGCGCGCCTCCAGGCCATGGGGCGTCGCCTGACCGACCTGTTCACCAGCGACGGCCGTACGCTTTATCCATCGACAAAGGCCGCCATGGACCTGCTGG
>NZ_AEJF01000244.1 GCF_001028175.1 Caballeronia mineralivorans PML1(12) | reverse complement strand
GCCGCTGCGCTCGCTCGGCGCCGCCCAGCGCGACGCGCTCGCGGCCGGATTGCAAGCCGAAGGGCTGCTGTAGAGCGGACTCCAGCGGACTCAAACACCAGACTTCAGCAAGGAGAAGGCAATGACAGAACGAACGGCTGCAAATCCCTGTGGCTTTTCCGTGCAATACGGCAAGTACATCGGCATAGGTGCGAACGGCAATCTATGGGTGGACGGCTGCGACGTGCAAGCGCTTGCACAGACGCATGGCGCACCGCTCTACATCATTTCGGAAAACGAACTACGTGACCGGTATCGCGCCTTTCGCGACGGCTTTCTCGCCCACTATCCGCAAGTTGAAATCCTGTTCGCCAACAAATCGAACAACGGTCTCGCCATCCGCCATATCCTCAATCAGGAAGGGGCGGGCGGCGACTGCTTCGGCGTGAACGAGATGTATATCGCGTTGCTGGCGGGCACCGATCCGCAGAAGCTCGTGCTGAACGGTTCCAACAAGCAGGACGAAGAACTCGAGATGGCGATCGCCAACGGCATCTGCGTGAATATCGATGCGATGGACGAACTTGATCGCATCGACGCGATTTCAAACCGGCTCGGCAAGAAGGTCAGCATAGGCATCCGGCTGAAGCTCGACCTGCTGCCGCTGGCGGGACGCACGGGCGTTGCCATGCACGGCCCCGGCACGCTCAAGGAACAAAGCGATTCCACCAAGTGGGGCATGACGCGAGAGCAGACCGCCGAGATCGTGAAGCGCGCGCAGCAGATGCCGAACATCGAACTGAAGGAAACGCATTTCCACCTGAGCCGCATGTCGAACGATCCCGAGAACTTCGCGATCATGGCGCGCGAGATGATCACCTGGTCAGGCTTCCTGCGCGATGAGACCGGCTGGACACCGCCGTGCATCGATATTGGCGGCGGCTGGACCTTCGGGAAATGGTACGGCACCGGACCGCGTTCGCAGATCGATGACAACGCAGCACCCACGCCCGAGATCTATGGTCGTCTCTGCGCTGCGGCGATTCGCGAGGAAGCGCAGCGGCTGAACTTGCCGCTGCCGAAATTGCGGATCGAGCCGGGCCGCGCAATCTCGGGGCCTTCGGGTGTCGCCGTCGGCCGCGTAGGCGCGATCAAGCAAGGGTCGTCGAAGAAATGGGTGAACCTCGACTTGTCGACGAATCATCTTTCCTGGGCATCCGCCCTCGATTGGTACTACCACGCGGTAGCGGTGAAAGAGACGGCGCGTGACGCGACGGACCACGTGGATCTCGTCGGACCGCTGTGCAACTCCGATGAAATTGGCGCGGACCGCATGATGCCGCCGCTTGCGCGTGGCGATTTCGTCGCGTTCCTGGACGCCGGCGGATACACGGAGTCGGGCGCTGCGCGCTACAACGCGCAATTGCTGCCGGCCACGGTGCTGGTCGCCGGCGACACCGCCGAGATCACCACGGTACGCGAGCAATGGCGCGATGTCGCTGGCCGCTTCAAGGTGCCGCCGCGATTGCTGGCGGCATCGTTCGCGAAGCCGGCCTGAAGACCCGTGCAAGACAAACCCCATTCGAGCCGGCACGCGGTATGCCGGCCTGCGGAGACATCATGAATCTAGGTATCAAAGGCCGTCGCGCGGTGATATGTGGCGGCAGCAAGGGGCTGGGACTGGCAGCGGCGCGTTCGCTCGCGCGGGAGGGCGTGGACCTGACACTGGTCGCGCGCTCACAGGAAACACTTCAAGCCGCTGCGCGCCAGCTCGCTGCCGAAACCGGCGTGAAAGTCGCGACCGTCAGCGCTGATCTGAGCACCGCGGAAGGACGCGCCGAGGTGCTCGAGCAGGCCGGGGTCGTGGACATCCTGGTTGCCAATCCCGGGATCCGCCAGGTCCCCGATAACTTCCGGACGATCACGCGTGAGGCGTGGGACGGCTGGATGGAAGCGCATTTCTTTTCGTCGCTCGAACTCATCCGCGCCGTCGTGCCAGGCATGAGCGAGCGCGGTTTTGGCCGTATCGTCAACATGTCGGTGAGCTTTATCAAGTTTCCGCAGGTCGGCTTCGGGCCCAGTCACGCGGCGCGGCTCGCGCTCGCCGGCGCGATTGCCGCCATGGCGCGCGAACTGATTCCTCACAACGTGGTGATCAACAGCGTGTGCCCCGGACTCTTCGAAACCGACGCGTTGATCACGAACCTGCACGGTCATGCGGCACGCGGCAACACAAGCTATGAAGCAATAGTCGCGGACCGGTTGAGCCACTGCCCGGCAGGACGCTTTGCGGACCCGTCCGAGTGCGGCGACCTGATCGCGTTCTTGTGCAGCGCCCAAAACGGCTTCATGACAGCGCAGAACATCGTCAACGACGGCGGTGTCTATCAAGGGCTCTTTTGATGACTCAAGCTAACGGGGAAGAGCGCGGTGTGGTCATGTTGTCGGGTGCATCCAGGGGTATCGGCGCAGCTATCGCGCAGCGTCTCTACAACGACGGGTACACGCTTTCGCTCGGTGTACGCGATCCCGCGAGCGTCGATCCGGCGCTCGCGGCGGACACGGCGCGCGTGCTGGTCGGGCACTACGATGCGTTCGACGCCGCGTCGCCTGCCGCGTGGGTCGCGGCGACACTGGCGCGCTTCGGTCGTATTGATGCGTTGATCAACAACGCCGGCATCCTGCTCGAAATAGTGCTTGAACAAGGCGACGAAAGCGCGCTCGACCAGATGTGGGAGGTCAACGTGAAGGGGCCGTTCCGTACGATTCGCGCCGCGATGCCCGCGCTGAGGATGGGCGGCCGCGGACGGGTGATCAACGTGGCCTCCACCGACGGCAAGCGGTATCGGCCGACGGATTCCATTGGCTACTCGATGACGAAGCACGCCGTGATGGCGCTCACGCACGCGGCGCGCTTCGACGGCTGGGAGAGTGGCGTGCGCGCGACCGCGCTGTGTCCCGGGGCGGTGGATACAGAACTGATCGCGCACTTTGCCAGCGCAAGTCCCGTGGCCGATCGGCTGCGCCCGGAAACTGTCGCGGATACGATCGCCTTCTTGTTGTCGCTGCCGAACAATGCGACCGTGGCCGAACTTGTCTTGAATACCCGGCTGGAGCCGTCGCTTTGAGCCGGATCATTTGTTTTATGCTTGCTGATGCACCCATTGATCGACCATGACCCAAACGATTCCTATCCAGTTCGACGGCGAGACGCTCCACGCCCGGGCCGGTGAAACACTGGCGGCGGCGCTCATCGCGCATGGTGTGCAGCAGTTCCGGACCACCGCCTCGGGTCAGCCGCGCGGCGTGTTCTGCGGAATGGGCGTGTGCCAGGATTGCCTCGTCGAAATAGACGGCGTCGCGAATCGCCGCGCATGCATGACGAAGATCGAGAAGCCGATTACCGTCCGGCGCGGCGCGCACGTGCGTCCACTGCCGCTGGTGACGGCGTCGGCTTCGGGCAGTTACGCCGGCTCGCCTGAACCTGAAATACGTGAACCGGCGTTGCTCGTGATCGGCGCCGGGCCGGGTGGATTGTCCGCCGCGCTCCTCGCACAACGGGCCGGCGTGCAGGTCACCGTGCTCGACGAACGCAGTCAGGCCGGCGGCCAGTACTACAAGCAGTTGGGGGTATCGGCGTCGGAACCAGGGGTCGCGCCTCCCGACGCGCAGCATCGCCGGGGCGCGGCGCTCATCGAATCCGCGCGCAAGGCGGGCGTGGAGATCATCCACGACGCGCTGGTCTGGGGCGCGTTCGAGCCAAAGGAGTTCATCGCGACGGTACGCGGACGGTCGATCCGCTTCCGGCCCGCAGCGTGCATTGTCGCGACAGGCGCCTACGAGCGCGGCTGGCAAGTACCGGGCTGGACGCT
>NZ_AEJF01000243.1 GCF_001028175.1 Caballeronia mineralivorans PML1(12) | reverse complement strand
GGCGCCTGCCTGGCAAGCGCGTGCTGATCGCGGGCAACGGGCCGCTCAACCTGCAACTCGCGGCTGAGCTCCTGAGCGGCGGTGCGAGCGTCGCGGCTGTGGTTGAAGCGGCGCCGCGGCCTGGGCTAGCCACATTGGGCTCGCTCGTCACGATGAGTCTCGCGGCTCCCGGGCTCATTGCCGAGGGTATCGGCTATAGCCGGATGGTGAAGCGCAACGGCGTGCACATCATCAATGACACTGTGATCGAGGCCATAGAGAAAACCGGGAGCGGGCTGTCGGTCACTCTTGCACGTGTGTCGGGGGAGACGCTTGCGCCGCGTATTGATGTCGATATCGTCTGCCTCGGTTACGGCTTTGAGCCAGCCAACGAACTGCTGCGTGCGCTTGGGTGCACGCATGACTTCGATACCCATCGGCGGCAGCTTGTAACACGCCGCGATGACACGGGCCTGACCAGCGTCGCGGGCGTCTACGCGCTCGGTGATTGCACGGGACTTGGCGGAGCGAAGGCGGCGCTTGCGGAGGGCTCGATCGTCGGCGCGGCGGTTGCCGTGTCGCTGGGCCGTGCGCTCGCGGGTCTACTCACCGGCGAACGCGATCGCGCAGTTGCCGATCTGGCTAAACAGCGCCGCTTCCAGCAAGCGCTCTGGACTGTCTATGCAAGTCCGCTGAATGCTCCAAAGGAACGCTGCGGCAACACCGTGATCTGCCGATGCGAGGAAGTCACCTTCGGCGAGCTGGACGCAGCGCTCGACGAGGGCCTGAGCACGGCCGGCGCGATCAAGCGGCGCACGCGTATCGGCATGGGACGCTGCCAGGGGCGTTACTGCGCGAGCGTTCTCGACGAGATCGTCTGCGAACGCTTCGGCCGTTCGCGCGATGAGATGTCCGGATTTGCGCCCCGTGTTCCAGTCAAGCCGGTATCGATTGCGGAACTGGCCGGCCACGGCAACGATTCATGAACGATCCCACGATGGGCGCTTTGCCGCGCCGGCAAACCGATGTCGCGGTCATTGGTGCGGGCATTGTCGGATTGTGCCTGGCGGGTTTTCTCGCGCAGCAGGGGCGGGACGTCATGCTGCTCGATGCCGGCGGCTCTGCCGCGTCGACAGCGAATGCCGGCAGCCTTCATGTGCAGATGCAGAGTCGTTTCATGCGGCTCTTTCCCGAGCGCGTGGCCAGTTTTGAACAGCAGTTACCGCTTTATCCGAAAGCGGTCGAGTACTGGCGGGAATTCGAGCGAGCCATTAACGCGGATTTCGAAATGAAGGTATCGGGTGGCCTGATGGTCGCCGAGACGCCGGAACAGTTCGATTTCCTCGTGGCCAAAAGCCGTCGTGAACGCGAGCTGGGCCTCGAAGTCGAA
This sequence comes from Caballeronia mineralivorans PML1(12), assembly GCF_001028175.1. Taxonomy (GTDB): domain Bacteria; phylum Pseudomonadota; class Gammaproteobacteria; order Burkholderiales; family Burkholderiaceae; genus Caballeronia; species Caballeronia mineralivorans. Next base: position 24,242 of record NZ_AEJF01000243.1, on the reverse strand, counting down.
CTCCTCGAGCGCGCCGACCTGGAGCGCATTGCGCCGTACCTTGGCCCCGCTGCGTTTGGCGCCGAGTTGTGCGCCAACGAAGGCAAGCTGAATCCGCTCAAGTGCAACACCCAGATCAGGGCGTGGGTGTCACGCATGGGCGTGACTATCGTCGATCAATGCAAGGTCGACCAACTGCGTCCTGCCGGCTCGGGCTTCACGCTGACCACGCCGCTCGGCGCGCTCGATGCGGGACAAGTCGCCGTTGCGGCCGGCCCCGGCGCACGCGCGCTGATGGATAGCGCAGGGACCTTCCTGCCGGTGGATCCCGAGCCGCTGCACATGAATATTACCGAGGCGGCGCCGCCGCTGATTCTGCATCTCGTGCAGCACGCTGAGCGGTCCATCACACTCAAGCAGTTATCGACGGGGCAGGTCGTGATTGGCGGCGGATGGCCGGCGATGCTCGCGGCTGGCGCCGATTATCCCGTTGTCGATCCCTCCAGCGTGCTCGGCAATGTATCGCTGGCGCAGTTCATGGTGCCGGCGCTCGGGTCGCTGCAGATCATCCGGACGTGGGCCGGCGTGAATTCGAAAGTCGATGGCCGGGGCGTGCTGGGCGAGATGCCTGGATTGCCCGGATTGCATGCCGCCATTCCCGGCGATGCCGGCTATACGCTCGGGCCACTGACCGCGCGACTGGTAGCAGACCTGATGACCGGCCGCGACCCGGGCGTGGACATGCGAGCCTATTCGCCGATGCGTTTTCAGGCGGAAGAGCTTCGGCTTCTGACCGCGCAATAAGCGCTCGTCAATGCCTGAACCCAGGCCTCGCCTGAACGTCGACCCGGCAAGCAATCCGCCGCGCCGCACGACCCGAAAGTCGTGCGGCGCTTCTTTATCAGAAGCGGTGACGCAGGCCAATACGCACGCTGGTCTGCGTGCTGGTGGTTGACGGTGTGAACAGGTAGCCCTGAACAGCGTCCACACCCGACGACGCTCGCAGGTAAGAGCTTTGCAGGTAGACGTCGGTGCGCTTAGAGAACGCGTAGTCGAAGCCGAGGCTGGCTTCGTTGTAGTGATGGCCTTCGAAGGTCGAGTAGAAATAGCCCGCTGCCGCATTGAATGAAGGGGTGACCTGCCACGACGCGCCCGTATCGTAGGTGCGCAGCGCCGATGTGCGGCCAAACCCCTTGAACCAGACGTCCGAGTACGCGACACCGTACGTGACGTTCGACATCACGTAGCTTGCGCCAAGCGTGAGCACGCTCTGGCTGTCGATCTGCAGGGGCGTGCTCGCAAACAGGTCGGTGACTTGCCCGGTGACGGGGTTGCGTGTAGCCGTGGTCTGGCCCAGAAAACTGGAGACACCCATGGAGGCGTAAGGATCGATCGCGTTCGAACCGTACGGGTTGTTCATGCGCAGATACACGGCGCCGGCCGAGAACGCGCCGTGGTTGTACTGCCCGCCCGCGGACCATGCGCTTTGCTGATGAAGGCTGCCCGCAACGTTGCCGAACGAATACATTGCGCCTCCCTGAAGCCCGTGGAAATCCGCACTCTTGATCTTGACCACGTTATCCAGGCGCTCCCAGCCCATCCGGTCCAGATCGCCCTGATGCGTGGCATAGCCGCTGGCCCAGGCGCTCATCGCATAGTTGGCGGTGTAGTCGTAGATCAAGTCGTACTGGCGGCCGATAGTGATGGCCGCGTACTCGTTCTGCAAACCGACCCATGCCTGCCGGCCGAATTCGCGTCCCCCCTGACGGAGCTGGCCGTTCAGTGCATCGAACCCGTTTTCAAGGGTGAAGATCGCCTTGAGCCCGCCGCCAAGATCCTCCGTTCCCTTCAGGCCCCACCGGTCGCCCGAAGCAATCGAGTCGTCCATCTTGATGTTATGCGCACCGCCTTCATTGCTCACGAACGTGGGACCCACGTCGATCACGCCATACAGCGTGACGCTGCTCTGCGCGTGAGCCAAACCCGTTGCTGCAACGCCCACAAGCGCTGCGATCCGCCTGATAGTTCTCATGCCACTCAACTCCCCTGAATTGATGCTGCTGAAAATTTGCAGTACGAAGCAGTTTCTTCGCGGCTGTTGCGAAGATTTGCCTGAATCGTGCTGCCTGCCCACGTGGTTTGCACGTCCCGCGGTCGCCACGGTGCGCTACATCGGAACATTTTTTGACGTACACGCTTTGTGACAAAACGTGCGCCATGCTAACATTCAGGCGCCATGTGAACAAAATTGAATGTTGTAATTTTGTGAAATTTTTGAGAAATTGCTGTAAACCAACTGGACATGCAGGTCAATTTTTACCGATATAGGGCAGGAATAGGGCTTGAGGCGGTCCAGGACGCGATTGAAGGCAGGCTGGAGACAAAAACAAACTTTGACCTCATGCGCAAAAATTGTGCGCATTGCGCTCAAGCGTTCAATGATTTAACGGAGAGATACGTGAGTAAAGTTTTTCGTGGCAGCTATGGTGTGACCGTGACGCCCTTTACCGCCGACGGCGAGTCGATCGATGAAGGCGCACTCAGGCGTTTCCTTGACTGGCAAATAGAAGCGGGCTCTCCCGGTGTGATCATCCTGGGTACAACCGGCGAGTTCCTGACCATCAACGACGAGGAGCGCACTCAATATGTAGAGGCGACGGTCAAGCATGTGGCCGGGCGGATGGATGTGCTGGTCGGCACCATGAACGCGTCGACATCGAACGCGGTGCGTTATACCCGCGAGGCAGAAGCGCTGGGCGTAGACGGTTTCATGATCGCGCCGCCGTATTACTACACCCCGACTGACGACGAGATCTTCGAGTATTACCGGGCGATCTCCGAGGCTACGTCGCTGCCGATCATGCTTTACAACAACCCCGTGACGACCAACGTCGACATGTCGGCGAAACTGGTGGCGCGCCTGACGCGGGCACTCGACAACGTCCGCTATATCAAGGAAGCGAGCATGGACGTCGGCCGGGTCTATGACGTGATCGAAGCGACCGCGGGTGTGATGAACGTGTTTGCCGGCGAGCGGCCCGTGGAGAGTTTCCTGCTCGGCGCGGTCGGCTATGTGAATCCGTACGCGAACTACATCCCGGAGGCTTCCACGCGGCTGTGGAACGCCTTGGTCGAGGGAGAACTGGAGGAGGCCAAGACCATCCAGAAGATGATTGCCAGTTTCGACCGCATCATCGCGGAGGGTCATCCGACCTACGGACACCAATGCTATTCGAAGGCGCTGGCGGCGTCGCAGGGTTATCCGGTCGGCGACGTCCGGCCACCGCTGACCAAGTTCGCCGCGCTGGGCAGCGAGGGCATAGAACGGCGTGCGAAGATTGTCTCGATCATCGGCGACCTCAATGCGTATGTTGCGCGTTGCGCGGCGCAAAAGGGCTGAGCCGGCGATGCGCGAGATCCGCTTGTTCACGCCGTTCAGTTCGCGAGGCATTACCTTTGCCAACCGCATTGTCGTTTCGCCGATGTGCCAGTACCGCGCCGTCGAAGGCGCCGTGAATGCGTGGCATCTCGCGCATCACGCGCGTTTTGCGCTCGGCGGCGTGGGCGGCGCGGTGATCGAAGCCACCGCGGTGGAGCGGGACGGCCGCATCAGCGAGGGCTGTCTCGGGCTTTGGGATGACAGCCAGATAGACGGCTTCCGGCAACTGGCCGAGCTTTATCACGGACAGGGCATTTCGGTCGGCGTGCAGATCGGGCATGCCGGGCGCAAGGGTAGTTCCGCCAGTCCGTGGGACGGCGCGGGACCTCTCGTGAGCGCATCTGCGCCGCGCGGCTGGCCAACGGTCGCGCCTTCGGCGATTGCCCATGCCGAAGGCTGGCCGATTCCCGCCGCGCTCGACGAGGCAGGGATCGCGCGCATTGTCGGGTCGTTCGCGGCGAGTGCCCGGCGCGCGGTTAGCGCGGGTCTCGACTTTATCGAAGTGCACGGTGCGCATGGCTATCTGTTGCATGAGTTTTTATCGCCGATATCGAATGGCAGGACCGACCGGTACGGCGGCACTTTAGAGAACCGCGCGCGCTTCGCGCTCGACGCCGCGCAAGCGGTCAGGCGAGCGGTGCCTGACGCGATGCCAGTGTGGTATCGAGCGTCCTGCGTGGACGAAAGCGCGGGGGGCGTGACGCTTGACGAGACCATCGAACTGGCACGGAGGCTGAAGGACATTGGCATCGACCTGGTCGACTGTTCGTCGGGTGGTATCCGTGGCCCGGTTGCGAGGTCCACGCGCCCGGAAGCGCCCGGGCATCAGGTGCCCTACGCAGGGCGGATTCGTCGTGAAGCGGGCATCCCGACCATGGCGGTGGGGCTGATCACGGAGCCTGGCCAGGCGGACACGATTGTCAGCGAAGGCTCCGCTGATCTCGTGGCCATCGCGCGGGAACTGCTGGCCGATCCGAACTTCGTGTATCGTGCGGCGCGCTCGCTGGGTCACCCGGCGCCGCACGCGTTGTTGCCCGAGAACTTCGGTTTTTTTCTCGCGCGGCGTAATATGCAAGCTCCGAACACCTCCTCCACGTAGCACCGTTTCAACATCCCACTTGCTGACCCGATGAACGATGTGATTGTGATCGGCGGCGGTCTCGCCGGCTGCGCGACAGCCTATTATCTCGCCCGCGATGGCGTGGCCGTGACCGTGCTCGAGCGCAGCGAGCTCAACACGCAGGCATCCGGCTCGAACGCGGGCAGTCTGCACGCGCAGATCCCGCATGATCCTTTTGTCAATCGCGGGCCGCAGTGGGCCCGGACGTTCGCACCGACCATCGGCTTGCTGCGTCATTCCATCGATGTATGGCGCGATTTGCCCGCGACGCTCGACGCCGATCTCGAAGTGTCCCTGAGGGGCGGTTTGCTGGTCGCGACCGACGCGTCGCAGATGGCGTCGATCGCCGCCAAGGCGGAGGTGGAGTGCTCGCAAGGTCTGGAGGTCCGGTTGCTCGGTCGCGCAGACGTAAGGACGCTGGCACCCTATCTCTCGGACACAATCGTGGGCGGTGCATTTTGCCCGGACGAAGGCAAGGCGAGTCCGCTTGCTGCGACGCTTGCGTACGCGCGAGCGGCCCGTGCGCTGGGCGCCAGATTCGTTCGCCATGCCGAAGTGACCCGAATCGCGCCCACACACGACGGCTTCGAGGTATCGGCCGGGACGGAGCTTTTTCGGGCCGGGCGCGTGGTCAATGCGGCTGGCGCCGATGCGGGCAAGATCGCGGCGTTGCTGGGCATTTCAATCGACGTGCAGGGCTTTGCGATCCAGGTTGCCGTGACGGAGCGCGTCGGGCCGTTGATTCCACACCTGGTTTATTCCGCCGGCGACAAACTCACGCTTAAGCAAAACCAGGCGGGCTCGATCCTGATCGGCGGTGGATGGCCTGCGCGCTGGCACAGCCGCGGTTATCCCACCACGGATCCCGATTCCCTCGAACGCAACATGGCCGTGGCATTGGCCGTGGTGCCGGCGCTCGGCGCGCTGCGCGTGATCCGAACCTGGGCCGCCGTGGTGAACGGCACGGACGACTGGAAGCCGATCCTGGGCGAAGTGCCGGGCACGCCCGGCTTCTTCATCAATTTTTTCCCGTGGATGGGCTTCACCGCCGGCCCTGCGGTGGCGCAGATCGTGGCGAGCCTGGTGCAGGGCAAGCCGGCACCGTTCGATGTTGACCTCTCGCCGTTCCTGCTGGCGAGCGCTTGAGCGCTTTGCTAGCTTTTACTTAGTGGTGCCGCAGTATCTTGCCGACGAAGTCCCGCGTGCGGGCTTCGCTGGCATTGCCGAAGATCTTGTCCGGCGTACCGATCTCGACTACCTGCCCCTTGTCCATCATCACCACGCGCGTGGAGACTTCGCGTACGAACGACATTTCGTGTGACACGAGCAGCATGGTGATGCCTTCGCCTGCCAGCGTGCGCACCGTGTCGAGCACTTCGTTCACGAGTTCAGGATCGAGCGCGGCCGTGATTTCATCGAGCAGAAGGAGTTCTGGCTTGAGCGCGAGCGCGCGTGCAATGGCAACACGCTGTTGCTGTCCTCCCGACAGTTCGTCGGGATAGCTCGCGTGTTTTTCCGCGAGGCCCACACGCCGCAACAACTCCTTCGCTTCTGCTTCGACCTGCTCGCGCGGCCGCTTCTTGATCTTGAGGGGCGAGATGGTGACGTTGCGCAGCACGTCCATGTTCTGGAACAGGTTGTACTGCTGGAACACGATCGCCATCTTGTCGCGCGCGGCCCGCACGCTTTTACGCGATGAATAATCAAGCTGTTCGTCGTCGAGCACGACCCGCCCGGCCGTGGGCGGCATCAGTCCGACCAGCGTGCGCAGCAGGGTGCTCTTGCCCGAGCCCGACGGCCCGATCAGGCTGATGACTTCGCCGCGTTCAACCGAGAGTGTGATGTCGCGGAGAACCTGTTGCTGAGCGTACGCGCTTGAGAGTTTTTCGACTGCGAGGTGAGGCAAGGCGATTCTCCAGATAGGCACCCAGACGGCTTAGCGGGTAGGACAAAATAAAATAGGCGGCGAGGACGGCGCCATACACGAGAAAGGGCGAGAAGCCCCGGTTCATCAGGACCTTGCCTGTGAACGTCAGCTCGACCACACCCATTTGCGACGCCAGCGACGTGTCCTTGATGAACATCACCATGAACGCGAACGCGGGCGGCAGGATCACTTTCCACGACTGCGGCAGCAGCACCAGGAACAGCGTGCGCAGGAAGCCGAAGTTCATGACCTCGGCCGCTTCTACCTGCTGGCGCGGCACGGATTCAAGCCCGGCGCGAATGACCTCCGAGAGAAACGCGGTCGCCACGATGCAGATGGATACCGTCGCAATCGTGAAAAGCGAGATGTCCGAGCCGAAGCCCTGCAGCGCGAACATGACAATGAACAGGTTCACGAGAAAGGGAATGCGCCGGAACACTTCGACCAGCACCGTCAGCACGAAACGCAACGGCGCAAGCACACGCGCCTTGGTGCCGCGGATCACGGCAATGATAGCCCCGAGCACAATGCCGACGCCGCAACCGAGCGCGGTCATCGCAAGCGTGCGGCCCATGGCCCCGAGCAGGAACTCGAACGTGAAACGCGTGAAGAACGTGGGAATTTGCGCAATGATCTGGTCGAGCATCAGAAGATCCTCGCTTTGACGCGAAAGGCATAGCGGCCGGTCAGCGCAAGTGCGATCGACGCGACGAAGGTCAGCGCTACATACATGGCAGCCACGACCGAGAAGGTTTCAATGGTGCGCATGTTCGCGCTGGAGATGTTGATCGCGCGGCCCGTGAGTTCCTCGACGCCGAAGATCGAACCAATCGAGCTGCCGAGCACGAGCCAGACAAAGAAGTTGCAGAGCGGCGCATAAATGGTCTTGGCGACGTGCGGCAGGATCACATAACGCACCATCTGCAGCCGCGACATGCCGAGCGTTTCGGCAGTTTCCAGTTCCGAGATCCGCACGGAAATGATCCCCGAACGAAGGATATCCGTGAGATAGGCACCCGAGTTCAGGGTGAGGCCGATCAGCACGGCGGTCATCGGAGAGAGGGTGATGCCGGCGTCGGGCAACGCGTAGAACAGGAAGAAGATCTGCACGAGCGCGGGCGTATTGGTCAGCACAACCACATACAGGCCGACCAGGCGGCGTACCAGCGCGCCGCCATGCAGTTTGCCGAGCGCGCCGGCGAGTCCGATCGCGCTGCCGAGCCAGAACGAGACGAAGGCGATCTCGAGCGTCAGCACCGCGCCGGTTGCGAGATAGGGCAACTGGCGCAGTACGTCGGCGTATTGAAGGGTGTAAGTCATGGCAATCCGGATCAAACGACGACATGCCCGGCGGGGCACGCGCTGTCATGCACGATATGGCCGCGCGCTGCAACCGGCGCGCGCGGCCACGGCTCAGAAATACGGGTTGGGTACGATCGGTTTTTGCATCGGCGTACCGTACGCCTTTTGCCATGAGTCGTTGACGAAACCTGACGAGTGCAGGTCATACAACACCACGTTCAGATAGTCTCTCAGCGTCGAATTGCCCTTCGATACCCCAATGCTGTCGTAATTCACGAAGATCGGGTCGTTCAGCGTCCGCCACTTGATGTTCGGGTAATTCTTGGTGAAGTTCTGGAAGAAGTCGATGTTCTCGACAATCGCATCGCCACGTCCTTGCGCGACCGCGCGCACCGTGTCCGCAATGGACTCGACCAGCAGCATCTTGGCCTTCGGCAGCTTGTCCTTCACGTAGTCGACCGACCAGTTGCCGCGCATGTCCACCAGCGTGACCGACGGCGAATTCAGCTCAGTCCATTTCGTGGCCTTGATCTTGTCGGTGGTCAGCACGGACATTGACTCCGTATGCAGCGGCACGGTGAAGTCGATCAGCTGCGCGCGCTCGGCGGACCGGGTCAGTGCACCGAGTGAGATGTCGATGCGGTCGGACACGAGGAACGGGACGCGCTGCGCGGATTCGGTCGGCACGAACTCAGCCTTGATGTTGAGCGTGCTGGCAATCTTGTTGCCAATATCGATATCGAAACCCGCGAGCTGGTTGGTCGCGTTGTACGAGCTCATCGGCGGAAAATTCGGATTCACGCCGATGCGAATCGTCCCGCTCTTGATGACCTGATCGAGTGTACGGGCTTCGGATACCTGGGCGGTCATTGTCGAGACAACCGCCGCCAGCACGAGAAATACTGCTCTAAACATTGCGAACTCTCCAGAAAGGGCAAGGGAAAATCTGGGCGGCGGATGCCGGGTTGACCGGTTAGGTGAATCGGCTGACTCAGCTAAGACTCAGGCAACGCGCGAAAAAATTGTCGCCGCATCAAAATACGCTGTCAAAGAAAATGTGCGCAAGGCGCACTTATGTTCTCATTATTCCGGGTTCATTCAGCGCACGTAGCTCGCACCGTTGACGTCGAGCGTGGCGCCGCTCAGGTGACGCGCGGTGCCGCTGGCCAGGAACGCGACCAGGTTGCCGATGTCCTCGGGCGGAACCCATTCGCCCATCGCGAGGGTGGCCGTGATCTTGTCCTCGCCGCCTTGAGTGGCTGCGAACGCTTCTGACATTTGCGTACGGACCACGCCCGGTGCGACCACATAAGCGAGCAGACCGTCCCGCGCATGTGCTCGCGCGACGGTCTGGGTCATCGAGCGCACAGCCGCCTTCGACGCGGCATACGCGATGGTGTCGGGGTTGGTTACGCCGCGCTGCGCCGCCCAGCTTGAGATGGTCACGAGCACGCCGCCTTCCTGGGCGAGGAAATGCTTGACCGCCCGGCGGATCAGGCGCGCGGGGGCCAGCACATTGACCGCGAGCGTTTCTTCCCAGACCGCGTCCCAGGTGGCGTCGTCGGCTTCGAAACCACCGTGCCACAGCATGATCGCGGCGTTGTTGACGTACACGTCGATCCGTCCACGCCAGGCTTGCGCGTCATCCCACATTGCTTCGGTCGCGGCAAGATCGTGCAGGTCGGCCTGCACGAAATGTTTGCGCGACGCAGGCACGCTGGCGAGTGCCTGTTCAGCCCCCGCGCGATCATGGCCGTAGTGCGCCACGACGTGCGCACCGGCCGCGCCGAGCGCCGTTGCGATTGCCGCGCCGATTCCTTTCGACGCCCCCGTGACGAGCACGGTCTTCTTTTCCAGACTGAACATCGGTGATGACCTGAAGCGAGAGAAAGGCCGGCGTGTCGCGTGCCGGGGATTACTTGCCGGGGACTACTGCAGGCCGGCGTCGACGGGCAGCAGCACGCCCGTGATGCCGCTCGCCATATCCGATGCCAGGAACATCGCGGCGTGCGCGACTTCGGCCGCAGTGGCGAGGCGTCCCAATGAATTGGCGTGCGCGAGTTCCTGCAGTGCGGTGTCAGCGTCTGTGCCGCCCGTGCGGGCGCGATGATGGATGCGATCGAGCAGCGCGTTCGTGGCGATCGGGCCAGGAGCAAGCGCATTGACGCGCACGCCCAGCGGACCGAGATCGCGTGCCGCTGCACGCACGATGCCCAGTACCGCGTGCTTCGACGCGGTGTAGAGCATCTGGCGGCCGTGTGCCGCGAACGAATTGATCGATGCCATCACGACAATCGATCCTTTCGTGACGCTCAAAACCTTGGCGGTCCTGGAAATCGTGATCGCCACGCCGCGTGCGTTGACGGCCATGACGCGGTCCCATTCATCGAAGTCGATGCTGTCTGTCGTGCGCCAGCCCGGTACGAGTCCCGCATTCGCGATCACGACGTCAAGACGGCCGAATTGCTCGAGCGTTGCCGTCACGCACGCTGCCACGCTCGCCTCGGAACTCACATCGCAATCGAGCGCCGTCATGCCGGGCGGCGGGGCAAGCCGCGTGGATGACGCCAAATCCGCAACCACACCTACCGCACCCTGTTCAGCAAACATCGCTGCGATGGCGTGACCGAGGCCGCGTCCACCTCCCGTGACTAATACGACCTTACCTTTCACTGACGACTGCATGAACGATGGCTCCGGTAGTGGTGTCTTGCGATGTCGAATCGATATTAGCGCACAAAAGTTCGCCATGTAAACATCGTGTCATTAAAAACTGGCAGGAAAGGGAGGCTAATGGATGAAAAAAGGGCGAAAAAAAACGGCACGCAAGGCGTGCCGTTTCATGAGGCGGGGATGGGGCAATCAGGCCTGCAGCGCCCGTGTAATGTCCTTCGATGCTTCCAGCATGGCCGAAAGAATCCGAGTGCTGATGTCTTGCGGTGTGACCCGTTCGGCCGGGCAACATACGTTGAGCGCGGCTACGACCTTGCCGTCGCGGTCGCGAATGGGCACGGAAATGGAGCGCAGGCTGATCTCCAGTTCCTGGTCGACGATCGACCAGCCGCGCAAGCGAGTTTCCTCCACCAGTTCTCGCAGCTTGACCTTCGACGTCACCGTGTTCGGCGTGAATTTCTGCAGCTTCGCGCCTTCCAGATACTGTTGAAACTCGGCATCCGGCAAGGCGGCGAGCAACACCCGTCCCGTCGATACACAATGAGCCGGGGTCCGGCTGCCAATGGAAATCCCCACATTCACAATGCGATTCGATGCAGCCCGCGCGACATAGATCACCGAATCGCCGTCCAGCACGGCGGCAAAGCACGACTCCTGGACGTTGGCCGAGAGCGCGTTCATGATCGGCTGGGCAATATCCCAGATGTTCATGGACGACAGAGCCGAAAAGCCGATTTCAAGGATCTTCGGTTTCAGGTTGAAGTACTTGCCATCGGTCTCGGCATAACCTTCACGCACGAGCGTGAGCAAGAAGCGCCGGACCGTTGCGCGTGTCATGCCGCTCGCTTCGGCCACTTCGCTTAGCGTGCGGCGCGGCATATGCCGGTTGAATACCTTGATGACTTCCAGTCCGCGAGCGAACGAGCCGACGTAATCGCGGTCGCGTACTTCATCGTCGTCATCCAGAGCCGTCTCGTATGCGGCCATATGCTTCCCCTTCAAATAAGCGCAGCGGGCGCATGGCGCACAAATTGTGCAGTGTTCAAATCTTATCAGCAGATTTCCGCAATGCACACATATTTGAGTTCGGTAAATTCCTCGATGCCGTGCATGGATCCCTCGCGCCCCACGCCGGATGCCTTCACCCCGCCAAACGGCGCGCCCTCAAAGGATGTCGCGCCCGTATTTACGCCCACGATGCCGCATTCCAGCGCCTCGCTGACTCGCCAGACGCGCGCATTGTCGCGGGTGAAAAAGTAGGCGGCGAGGCCAAATTCCGTGTCGTTCGCGGCAGCCACGGCTTCTTCTTCGGTGTGGAAGCGGAAAACTGGCGCGACGGGGCCGAACGTTTCCTCGATCGCGACTTTCATCGACTGAGTGACGCCTGTCAGCACGGTCGGCTCGAAAAATGACCGGCCCAGTGCGTGGCGCTTGCCACCCGCCACGACTTTTGCTCCCTGCGCGAGCGCATCGGCGACGTGCTCCTCGACCTTCGCCACCGCCTGCTCGTCGATCAGCGGGCCTTGCGCGACGCCTAGCTCGAAGCCGTCACCGACCGTCAGCGCGTTGACCGCGCGGGTGAGCGCCTCGACGTAGCGGTCATGAATGCCCGCCTGGACGTAGATTCGATTCGCGCACACACAGGTCTGACCCATGTTGCGGAACTTGGACGCGATGGTTCCGGCGACGGCGACGTCGACATCGGCGTCGTCGAATACGATCAGCGGTGCATTGCCGCCCAGTTCCATCGCGACTTTCTTGATCGTGCCGGATGCCTTCTGCATCAGTGATCGGCCGACTTCTGTCGAGCCGGTAAAGGTCAGTTTGCGCACGAGGGGGTGTGTCGCGAGTTCGTCGCCGATCTCCGATGCCGCTCCCGTCAGCACGCTGAATACACCGGCGGGCAGGCCAGCGCGCTGCGCGAGTTCGGCCAGCGCGAGTGCGGAAAAGGGCGTTGCGCTGGCTGGCTTGAGCACCATTGTGCAGCCGGCGGCAAGCGCGGGCGCGGCTTTGCGCGGGATCATGGCCATCGGGAAATTCCATGGCGTGATTGCGGCGCACACGCCGATCGGCTGGCGAAGCACCAGCATGCGCCGGCCAGCTGACGGCGCCTGGAGCACTTCGCCGTGCAGGCGTTTGGCGTCTTCCGCATACCACTCGAAAAACGCTGCGCCGTACAGAATTTCTCCGCGGGCCTCGGCCAGCGGCTTGCCTTGCTCCGCAGTCAGGATGCTGGCGAGATCGTCGGCGTTGGCGACGATCAAATCGAACCAGCGTTTGATGATTTGCGAACGTTCAGCCGCAGGGCGCGCACTCCATTTTTGCAAAACGCTGTGTGCTTTTTCGATAGCGGCAGCGGTCATCGAACGCGTTGCCTTGGGCACCTTGCCTATCGATGCGCCGGTTGCCGGATTCACCACATCGATAAAACCCGCATCCGTATCGGCTATCCACTCGCCATTGAGAAACAGCGCTTGTTTGAGCAGGGTCGGATCCTTAAGTGTCAGCATCGTTGAAATTTCCTCAGTTGGGCGTTTGATCAATTTCGATTCGTTGATTTATGTTCTCATATCGCCCAAAATGACGCAATGCGCACAAATATAAACAGGTTATTGTCATCGACATAGCGCGCTTCACTTCTTGCCCGCTTTTTTCTGTTCCAACTTGGAGAATGTTCATGAGTTTTCCCGTGACGGGCCCCGTGCCCGATCTCAACGATCTGGACCGGCAGTTCTTTTTTCATCCGTTTACGGCGCTGAGCGATCACGAACGCGACGGACCGCTCGTGATGGTGGGGGGCGAGGGCGTGTGGCTGGAAGACACCCGCGGGAAGCGCTACATCGATTCGATGGCGGGGCTGTGGTGCGTGAACGTGGGATATGGGCGCCGCGAGATTGCGGACGCAATGCACGCCCAGGCCATGAAGCTGGCCTACTACCACACGTTCGCGTCGATGTCGACGGATGCGCCGATCCTGCTTGCGCAGAAGTTGATCGGGATGTCGCCGGTGCCGATGTCAAAAGTGTTCTTCGGCAACTCCGGATCGGACGCGAACGACACCCAGGTGAAGCTCGTCTGGTATTACAACAACGCGCGCGGCTTCCCGCTCAAGAAGAAGATCATTGCTCGCAGGCGGGGATATCACGGCGTGACCGTGGTCACCGCGGGCATGACTGGTTTGCCGGGCCTGCATAACGGCTTCGACCTGCCGTTGTCGTTCATCAAGCACACCACGGCGCCCCACCGCCTGTGGGAAGCCGAACCGGGGCAGAGCGACGCGGAGTTCGTCGCGAAACTCGCGAACGACCTGGAGCAACTCATTCTCGCCGAAGGTCCGGAGACGGTCGGGGCCATGATCATGGAGCCGGTGATGGGCGCCGGCGGCGTCATCGTGCCACCCGAGGGCTATTACCCCGCCATCCAGAAGATCCTCGATAAATACGACGTCCTGTTGATCGCCGACGAGGTGATCTGCGGTTTCGGCCGGCTTGGCACGATGTTCGGCACCGAGGCCATGGGGATGAAGCCGGACCTGATCACGGTTGCAAAGGGGGTGACCTCGGCGTACGTGCCGTTATCAGCGAGTCTGGTGTCCGAGAGGGTGTGGCGCGCGATTGTGTCGGGCAGCGACAAGCTGGGGGTGTTCGGACATGGCTTCACCTACAGCGGCCACCCGATCGCCGCTGCCGCAGCGCTCGCCAACCTGAAGATTATCGAAGACGACAATCTTGTGGCGCAGGCCGGCGCGCGCGGCGAAGTCATGCACCGGTACCTGCGTGCGGCTTTCGCCGATCATCCGGCCGTGGGCGACGTGCGCGGCTTTGGGTTGATCGGCGCAGTCGAGTTCGTGGCCGAACGCAATCCGGCCAAGCGCTTCGATCCGGCGTTGAAGGTGGGCTTGCGGGTAGCGAAGGCAGCGCTGGCGAATGGCCTGATCACGCGCGGTTTGCCGGACGGCGACTCCATCGCGTTCTCGCCGCCGTTCGTCATATCGGAAGACGAGATCGCCGAGATGGTGAAGCGTGCGCGGCTCGCGGTCGATCAGGTTTTCGGGGAATTGAAGGCGGAAGGGCACTGGAAGGGTTGAAGCATGAACGGCCTGCCACGCCAGGCGACGGACCGTTCGCTTTTTATCATCGTATCTATGCTGGTGCGCGCTTCTTCACATGCGCGCGCCACGTCATCGCCCAGCGTGACGGATCCTCGAGCGGTGCTCCATCAATACGGCCTGCCGGATGGTTATGCGGCGCGGTTCTAACGATCTCCGGCGTGGTGTATGCCTCATGGCAAATCTGCGCGAGCACGGCAATCCAGGTATCGATGTCCTCCTTCGACCACATTTCGCCCGCCTCCGGCGTAAAGGGTTGCGGCACGATCCACGGTTCGTGTGCGAGCCAGAATGCATCGACGCCGAAATCCACCATCCGGTTCTGCACGTCGAATACCGTCACGCCCGTGTCTTTTTCGAGCGTCTCAAGGCTGAAACGCGTCATCTCCATGCGCCATGCGCCGATGTGCGGATGCGAGCACGTCACGCCACGAATCTTCGTGAGTTCCTGGGTCATGTAGTTGTTCGCGAGCACCGACAAATCTGCCGCCGCCGCGATGCCTTGCGCGCCCATCGCCCGCACCCAGGCATAGGCTTTGATGACCGTTTGCACATTGCCGAAAAACTCGCGCACCCGGCCGATGCTGCCGTCCGCGCCAGGCTCAAGCTGATACGCGCCGTCGCGTTTGACGACGAGCGGTCCCGGCAGATAAGGTGCAAGTGCCGCACTGCATCCATACGCGCCGACGGCGGGGCCGCCACCGCCCTTCGGGCCTCCAAAGGTTTTGTGCAGCATGAACATGCAGGCGTCGAAGCCGAGTTCGCGCGCGCGAATCCGGCTCATCACGCCATTGAAGTTGGCGTGATCGTAGAAACACAATCCGCCTGCTTCGTGCACGATCCGCACCCACTCCTTGATGTGCGGGTTGTAGATACCCATGTCATCGGGATTGTTGACCATCAACGCAGCCGTGCGCTCCGACACGACCGACTTCAACGCCTCCACTGACGGATAGCCGTTTTCCTCCAACGCCAGCGTGATCACCTTGAAACCGGCCGTGGCTGCAGTCGCGGGATTGCACGGATGAGACTGGATAGTCGTGATGATTTCGTCGCGCGTCTCAAGCTCGCCGCGCACCGCATGGTAGGCGCGTGTAATGCACGCGTGCGTGTAGGCCGCGTCCGCGCCGCCGGCCGCCTGGAAGACGAAGCGGTCCATGCCGGACAGTTCGCGCAGCGCGAGGTCCAGCGCGTGAATGATTTGCAGCGTGCCCTGCAGCGTTTCGGGATGCTGTCGCGGATGCAGTTCGGCAACTTCGTCGCGCGCAGCGATGGCTTCGTTCAGGCGTGCGTTGTATTTCATCGTGCACGTGCCGAACAGCGAAATGCCCATCATGCCCAGCGTCTGTTGCGACAGATGAAGATAGTGGCGCAGCACGTCGGGTTCCGACATTGCCGGCAGCGCCGGGCGCGTCGAGCGGCGCATCGATGCGGGGATCAGCCGCTGCGGGTCGCCGACAAGCCCGGTAACCACCGCGTCAATGTCGGGAAATACCACGCCGCGCCGGCCCTCACGCGACATCTCCATCACGATAGGCTCGTCCCAGACAGCGGCGTGATAACGGCGCAGTGCTGGCTTAGTGGTCATGATTCAGGATCTCGCTGAGGGTGTCGATGAGGCGGTCGATGTCGCGCCGCTCGTGGAGTTCGGTGACGCAGTAAAGCGCGCTCTGGCCCAGTGCCGGAAGGTCCGCGGAAAGGTCATGGCCGCCGAAGATGCCGCGCTCGCGCAGTGCGTGATTAATCGATGCCACGCTGCGTCCGGTCTTGGAAAAGTCGACCACGAATTCCTTGAAGAAGCTGCCGGACAGCGGCACGGTGACGCCCGGGAGGCTCGCTAGCCGTTGCGCCGCATAGTGGGCCTGGGCAGTGATGAGCCTGCCGACATCGTCGAAACCCTGCGGACCCATCAGCGATAAATACACCGCGTTGGCGATCGCCCATAGGTAGACCGAGTTACCCGTCCAGTCCTTGCCGTTTTCACGCGATCCGTACGACGACTGTTCCGCCAGCGACAGCCCGAAGCCGATCTCGCCGGGGCGGCTCGTCCCGGTCAGGCTCACGAGCAAGGTGGGATATTCACGCGCGTAGCGCTCTTCGTCGCGCGTCGCGATAAACCCGCCCAAGCCGCCGCCGCCAAACATGTGGACACCTAGCGGCTGCGTCGTACCGACCACAATATCGGCGCCATAAGACGGCGGCGGGGCGAGCACGCCGAGGGAGATCGGGTCCACCCCGACGATCATCTCCGCGCCCGCCGCATGCGCGAGTTCAGCCAGGCGCTGTGCATCCTCTTCGATGATCCCCAGGTAGTTCGGCATTTCGATATAGACCGCGGCGGTATCGCTGCTGATTTTCGCGGCGGCGTCGGCCAGGTCGATGCGCCCGGTCGCGGGATCGAAACGCATCGGCACGATTGAAAGGTGCTGCGCCATTTCGGGCGGCTCGCAGTAGTTGCGGATCACCAGCAGCCGTTCGGGGTCGATCGCTTCCGGCACGAGCACCGTACGCCGTCCGTTCAAGCGCGAGGCCATGCGCAGCGCGTGCCCGGCCGCGCAGCCCCAGGTGTAGACGGGCAAGCCCACCAGATCGCAATCGACAAGTTCACCCAACTGGCTGCAGAACTCGAACCACGCCTGATAGCGTCCCTGGTCCGATGACGGCGTGCCCCAGACCGACGTCAGGAACTCGCTGCGGCGGACGATTTCGTCGCAGACAGCCGGCACATGATGGCGCCAGCAGCCACCTCCCAGGAAACTGAGGTCGCTTTCGCAGTGGCGGTTCTGGCTGAGCGTATCGATCAGATGACGCCGCAGCGCCGGTTCCGAAGCGAGTGCAGGCGGTAGGTCGAGCGGCGCTTGGGTGCGGTGATCGGCGGGGATCTGTTCGAACAATTCCGCGATGGTTTTAGCGCCGATCGCGTCCAGCATCTCCTGCTGGATCGCGCTCACGGTATTCGCCATGAAGGGATGCGGCTGGTTTCGCATGCATTACTCCGGTAATTGGCGCCTGGATTGCTGTTGCGCACAATTGTTTGTATGGCGCACAATATAGCCACATAAATTTTTTGCCGCAAGGCCCGACGCGCACATGGCGATCTGTATTGGAATAGTGATCAATCCGTTCGCCGGCATTGGCGGCGCGGTCGGGCTAAAAGGCAGCGACGGTGCCGGGACGGTCGAGGCGGCGCGCGCGCTACATGCGTCGTTTGATGCCGGCACGCGGGCGTTGCCTGCGCTGCTGGCGCTCCGGGCGCTCGACGCATCGCGTTTGCGGGTTGTCACTGCAGCCGCAGAGATGGGCAAGGACGCATGTCGCCTCGCCGGGTTGAATGCGCAAGTCGTCGCGTGGCCACGGGGCGCGCCGAGTTCATCGGCGGATACGCGCGTGGCATGCCGGGCGTTTGTCGATGCGGGAGCGGACCTGATCCTGTTCGCCGGCGGCGACGGCACGGCGCGCGATGTGGCAGCGATTGCCGGCCCTGACATCCCAGTGATCGGCGTGCCGTGCGGCGTGAAAATGTACTCGGGAGTGTTCGCGCTGAGTGCTGCGCGCGCCGGGGAACTGGCAGCACACTGCGCACGCGGCCCCTTCGATACGCAGCGGGTCGAGTTGCTCGATATCGACGAAGCGATGCTGCGTGCTGACCGCGCTTCATCGCGGTTGCATGGCTACGCACTGGCGCCGGTTGACCGCGTGCGCATGCAGGCCAGCAAGGCGCATAGGCCCGTCAACGACCGTGCCGACATCGATGCCGCATGCCGGCAACTGGCCTCTGAATTCGAGCGCGACAGGCTCTATATTGTCGGTCCCGGCACCACGATGGCGACACTCTGCGAACAAGCGGGCGTGCAGGGCACCTTGCTTGGCGTCGATGCGATCGTGAACGGCAGCATCGTCGCCGCGGATGCGTCCGAAGCCACGCTGCTGAGTCTGCTGGACGGATGGGCGTCGGCGGCGATCGTGGTCGGCGTGATCGGACGCCAGGGATGTCTGTTCGGACGCGGTAACCAGCCGATCAGCGCACGCGTGCTTGCGCGCGTGCCGCGGCAGCGCATTGAAGCCGTCGCGAGCGTTCAGAAGTTGTTGTCTTTAGTCGATGGCCGCCTGTTCGTGGATACCGGCGACGCACACATGGATCGCGCGCTTGCAGGGCCGCTGCGGATTCGCACCGGCGCGAACCGGAGCATGGTCATGCGCGTGACGTACTGAAAAATCAGACACGGAGGAAAGATGAGGACGGTAGCAATAGTCGGCGGGGGAAGTATTGGCGTGGCGTTTTGCATTGTGTTCGCGCGTTCGGGTTTCAATGTGCGTCTGTACGACCCGGCCGATGAACGGCGGCGTGCAGTAGAGCCGGAAGTGCGGGCGCGCCTGGATGACCTCGCTGAATTCGACCTGCTGAATGATTCGGCGGAGTCGGTGCTGGCCCGCATTGTCGTGCTCGACAACCTCGCCGATGCCGTCCGTGACGCCGTGCTTGTGCAGGAATGTGCGCCTGAACGTGTGGACCTCAAGCGCGAGCTGTTCATGCAAATCGATGAACACGCGCCCGCCGACGCGGTGCTGGCGAGCTCATCGTCCGCTTTGACGGTTTCCTCTTTTGCGGATGCGTTGCCCGGCCGCGCACGGTGCCTCGTTGCGCACCCTGGTAATCCGCCGTATCTGATTTCCGTGATCGAGATCGTGGCCGCGCCGTTCACCTCCGACGAAGTCATAGCTCGCGCGAATGCGCTTTACGAAGAGGCGGGGATGAGTGCGGTGCACGTGTCGGGCGAGATAGAAGGCTTTATCTTTAACCGGCTGCAAGGCGCCATTTTGCGGGAGGCGTATTGCCTTGTGCGTGACGGCGTGGCGTCCGTGGCCGATATCGACCGCGTGGTGCGCGATGGTGTGGGCCTGCGCTGGTCGGTGACCGGGCCGTTCGAGACAGTCGATCTCAACACGCGTGGCGGGATTGAATCTCATGCGCGAAAGATGGGCCCTGCTTACGAACGAATGGGCGCTTCAAGGGGTCAGCACGATCCGTGGACACCCGAACTTGTGGCGCGTGTAGCCGGTGAGCGGCGCGCCGAATTGCCGCTCGATGATTGGGACGCACGCGTGCAATGGCGTGATCGACGGCTAATGGCTTTGATCCGCAATCGCAGGCGAATGGACATTTGACCACCGCCAAGGCAACACGGATAGCCGTGCAGGCGCGCAAGTCGATGCGAGTACCACGGGTTCGAGCCGCAGGTTCTAGTCGAGCACGAGCGTTCCGATTTTCTCCATAGCAGCCGTTCGACAGCAGGCAGAGCCGCGGTCCTGCGAATGACCGCAATGGCCGAGCACCCGCCGGCGAGCTTTTCCGCGCAAACGGTCGCTTTACCTTGAGAAGCAGCCGTCTAGGCTGAGCAGGTTCGAGCGGCGGCAGTGGGGTCGCGGAGTGCCATTCCCTCCGCTCGGGAGCGGTCGTCCAAATGCGCCTGTGTCTTTTGAAGGTGGACCTTTGTATTGGCTCAATTGGCCTAGGCCGACTCTCCCGGCCGCGCGGCACTCATTTCGCTGTTGGCGGGTCGTGTATGCAGGTCTAGCTACGCAGGCGCCTGTTGACCTGCTTCTCGAATTTGGGGATTTGCGCTGGCGTGATGCCAACTTTCAACGCATCCAGGTAGTTGGCATACCACTGCATCATGGCAGTACGGTGGGGCAGATACAGCGCCTGATTGTAATCACCCGCGACACCTTCTTCGACATGCGATAGCTGTGCCTCGACGTGGTCCTTCGTCCATCCGTGTTCACGAAGCAGGGTGCTAGCGGTATGCCGCGTGCCATGTCCGACCAGTCGACCCTTGTAACCAATCTTGGAGAAAACGAGATTGATGGTGTTTTCGCTCAGGATCGGATGCTTGGTGCCAATCCCGGGGAACAGATATTGGCCACGTCCCGTTAATTGATGCAGTTCACGCAAGGCAGCCAGCAATTGTGTGGGAAGCGGAACGACGTGGGCTTTGCGCATCTTCATCTTGACGGCAGGAACGGTCCACAACGCCTTGTCGAAATCGATCTCGACCCACTCGGCGTGACGCACCATGCCCGGCCGGCTCGCCGTCCAAAGTGTCATCCACGCTGCGACTCGAGCAGTAAGACGGCTTGTTGAACGGTCCAAGGCCTTCAGAAATTCGGGCAGCTCAGGTTCAAGCAGGTGAGGGTGGTGTTTGACCGCCGGCCCCGCTGCCGCAATGGCGCGAAGCTCCGACGCAGGATTGTTTTCGCATAATCCCCGCGCGATGGCCTGACTGAAGATTTGTTTGAGCCAGCCCCGAGTCTTTTTTGCGACGTTGTGCGCATCGCGTTTTTCGATGCGTTCCTGCAGTCTGGCGCAGTCCGCATGCGTGATGTGCTGCAGCGGCTTGTCACCTAGCTCAGGAAGAATGTCCTTGTCCAAATAGGTGCGAATCTTGGCGAGCGTTGCGGCAGCACGCCCCGTCTCAGCCTTATGTTTGTACCAGTATTCGGCGGCTGCCTTGAACGTGTTGATTTGGACCAGTGCGTCGCGATGTTTCTCGTCTCGCCGCTTTTTGCGGGGATCGATGCCATTTGCGACTAGGGCTCGGCATTCTGCCGCCCGCTCCCGAGCTCGCTGTAGCGAAACCGCGGGATAAGTACCGAGCGAGATGCGCGGTTGCTTCCCGCCCATTCTGTAACGGAAGTGCCAATACCTGTGATCGTCCGGGGTGATCCACAGGGTCAGGCCACCGCCATCGGGCACCCCGTAGGCCTTGGGGCGAGCCCTGGCTGCTTGGGCTTGTCGCGCGGTGAGGAGCATGATGAGTACATTTTCCTAACTCGAACTTTCAATGTACTCAAAAATGTACTCATTTGCAATCGGATCACCGGGGAACGTATCGGACGTTAAAAGACAAAAAACCCCGCAAGCTTAAGGCTTTGCGGGGCTTTCCGGACTTCTTTGGATCTACTGAGACTACTGTTTGGTGCCCAAGAGAGGACTCGAACCTCCACGGTGTTGCCACCGCTAGGACCTGAACCTAGTGCGTCTACCAATTCCGCCACCTGGGCAGGGTGCGTGTGCAGCAAAGAACGTAATTATAGCGGGGTGTAACGCACTGTCAAGCATTTTGAGGCCGAAACTGAAACATGGCGCCGAGCCATTACCCATATGGCTTTTGCGCCGATGTGGCCCGGTTGGCGGGTGTTAGAATGATTCGCAAACTATTCGTGAACGAACCGGAACAACGTTAAGTGCAACGTCCCGGCAACGCGCCGATCCAGCCCTTCGCGGGCCAGAAAGTAAAGCCGGGATGGGATCCCGAGATGCGATCCCCCATTAACCGCGACATTCAGTTAGACGAGAAGAGATCATCGATAAGCCCTTGAACAAATATCCGTATCCGATTCCGAGCCGCGAAGAAATTCTCGGTGTGTTGCGCACGAGCGAAGCACCACTCGCTGCGAACGACATCGCCGAAGCTCTGTCGATCAAGCGCCAGGAGCGCGAAGGATTTTTCAAGCGATTGGGAGCCATGGAACGTGACGGCCAGGTCCGTCTCGACAAACGCGGCTATTACCAACTCACGCATCCCTCGAACTTCGTTGCGGGCCGTGTTCAAGGCCATCGCGATGGCTTTGGCTTCCTGATTCGCGACGACGGCCAGGACGACCTGTTCCTGCCCAACGGCGAAATGCAGAAGGTCATGCACAACGACCGCGTGCTCGCGCGGATCGTCGGTTATGACCGTCGCGGACGACCGGAAGGTCACATAGTCGAAGTCACGGACCGCGCGAATAAACGCATCATCGGCCGGCTGATCAGCGAGAACGGCGCGCTGATCCTCGTGCCCGAAGACAAGCGCATCGGCCACGACATCCTGATCACGCAGAATCCAAAGAAAGCGAAAGTGGGGCAGGTAGTATCGGTGGATCTCACCGACTTCCCGAGCCGCCATTCGCAGCCGCTCGGACGCGTGGCGGAAGTGATCGGGGACATTGACGATCCTGGTATGGAAATCGAGATTGCGGTGCGCAAATACGGCGTGCCGCACGAGTTCAGCGACCGCGCGCTCGAGCAGGCCTCGAAGCTGCCGGACGAAGTGCGTCCGGCGGATATCCGGCATCGCGTGGATCTGCGTGATGTGCCACTGGTCACCATCGACGGCGAAGATGCCCGCGACTTCGACGATGCCGTGTATTGCGAACCCATGAACGTCGGCCGTGGCACGGGCTTCCGTTTATTGGTCGCGATTGCCGACGTCTCGCATTACGTGCGACCGAACGAGCCTCTGGATGTCGATGCGCTCGACCGCAGCACGTCGGTGTACTTTCCGCGCCGCGTGATTCCAATGTTGCCCGAGAAGCTGTCGAACGGGCTGTGCTCGCTGAATCCGCACGTGGACCGGTGTGTGCTCGTGTGCGACATGGTGGTCACCGCGCGTGGCGAGATCAAGGCGTACCAGTTTTATCCGGGCGTGATGCATTCGGCCGCGCGGCTGACCTACACGGAAGTTGCTGCCGTCCTTACCAATACGAAGGGACCTGAAGCCGCGAAGCGCGCCGATTTGCTGCCGCAATTGCAGAATCTGTACGGTGTCTATAAGTCGCTGCATGCGGCGCGTCAGAAGCGCGGCGCGATCGATTTCGATACGACCGAGACGTACATCGTCTGCAATGCGCAGGGCAAGATCGAGCAGATCGTGCCGCGGCATCGTAACGACGCGCATCGGCTGATTGAAGAAAGCATGCTGGCCGCGAACGTGTGTGCCGCCGACTTTTTGAAGCGCAACAAGCATCCGGGGCTGTATCGCGTGCATGCCGGGCCGACGCCCGAAAAGCTCGAAAACCTGCGCGCGTTCCTGCGTGGCGTGGGTTTGTCGCTGGGTGGCGGCGAGAAGCCGCACGCAAGCGATTACGCCGCGCTCATGGCAATGGTTCGCGATCGGCCCGACGCGCAGATGTTGCAGAGCATGGTGCTGCGCTCCATGCAGCAAGCCGTCTACAGTCCGGAGAACATCGGTCACTTCGGGCTTGCCTACGAAGCGTACGCACACTTCACGAGCCCGATCCGCCGATACCCCGACCTGCTCACGCATCGCGCGATCTACGCCATCCTGCAGGGCAAGAAGTATCAGCCTGAAGTCGGTCATGACATTACGCTGAGTACGGGCCTGACGAAGGCCGCGCGCGCGATGCAGAAATCCGACGACGAGTCGCGTAGCCGTCAGCGCAATAACGTCGCGATCTGGGAAGAACTCGGGCTGCATTGTTCGTCGAATGAACGCCGTGCCGACGAAGCCTCGCGCGACGTGGAAGCCTGGCTCAAGTGCTATTTCATGCGCGACAAGCTCGGCGAGGAATACGGCGGCATGGTGAACGGCGTGACAACGTTCGGCATCTTCGTCCAACTGGATTCGCTGTTCATTGAAGGGCTGGTGCATATCACCGAGCTCGGCGCGGACTACTTCCAGTACGACGAGATCAAGAACGAACTGCGCGGCGAACGCACGGGCATTCGTTACCGGATGTCGGACCGCGTGCGCGTGCAGGTCAGCCGCGTCGATCTGGATTCCCGCAAAATCGATTTCCGGCTCGTCCGCGATACCCCCGTCAAGCCGCCAGGACGGACCTCGGCGCCTGCCGTCGAGCACTCCGCGCTCAATGGCGCCAGTGCGGGCGCGGGGCCGCGTGTGCGGCCGTT
>NZ_AEJF01000242.1 GCF_001028175.1 Caballeronia mineralivorans PML1(12) | reverse complement strand
CGGCTGCGCTGCCGCCGACGATTGCGAAGGATGTCGCGGCGGCGAAGAAACGCGGGGTGGTAACGAAGCCGGCGGCCAAGAGCCACCCGCCACGCAAGAAGCGCTGAGGCGCGCGGTAGCGAAGAAGGCGACGCACCTCAGTTTGAAATGCGCGGCCCGGTGCTTGATGCACCGGGCCGCGTTTCCATTTTGTTTTGTTTGAATACGGTCTGGTCCAGTCATGTCACGTCTCAAAGTTTTGTATGGTTTTCACGCGGTGACCGCGCGGGTTCGCGCCGATGCATCGACGATCGAAGAGATCCTCTACGATCCGACCCGCAAGGACCGGCGCATGACGGATTTCCTGCGCACGGCGAAGGAAGCGGGCATTCGCCTGATTGCCGCCGATGAAGCGCGTTTGTGGGGTCTGTCGGGCAACGTCGGCCATCAAGGCGTGGTCGCGCGCGCGACCGACATGCCGCTCGCGCAGAACCTGGCGGAACTGCTCGATGGCGTCAGCGGCACGCCCTTGCTGTTGGTGCTGGATGGCGTGACGGATCCGCATAACCTCGGCGCGTGTTTGCGCGTAGCCGACGCTGCAGGCGCGCACGCGGTGATCGCGCCGCGTGATCGCTCGGCCGGGTTGAACGCCACGGCCGCAAAGGTCGCGAGCGGTGCTGCTGAAACCGTGCCGTACATCACGGTGACGAATCTGGCGCGCGCGTTGCGCGAGTTGAAGGACGCGGGCGTGTGGGTGATCGGCACGGCCGGTGAGGCCACGGCGAGCGTCTATGAGACGAAGCTCGATGGGCCGGTGGCGATTGTTGTCGGCGCGGAAGGCGAGGGCATGCGACGGCTCACCGGCGAGACCTGCGACGAGATCATGAAGATTCCGATGGCGGGCAGTGTCGAGAGTCTGAATGTATCGGTGGCGAGCGGGATTTGCCTGTTCGAAGCCGTGCGGCAGCGGTCGGTGAAGAAGTAAGCGCTCGCCATGCGACTTAGCTCTGCGGTGCTTGGCGGTGTGTTGTGCGCGCTGCTCGTGGCCTGCTCGACCACCGAGATCAATCGCGGCGCTTACATTGCCGACACGCGTTATCACGCGCCCAGCGCCGACTCGCGCGTGCGCTTTCTCGTCATGCATTACACGCAAGGCAACGAAGCGCGCTCGCTCGCGGTTCTCACCGGCGACGACGTCAGCGTCCACTACGTTGTGCCCGACAATCCGCGCATTGAAAACGGCGAGCCGGTGGTCTATCAGCTCGTGCCCGAAACGGAACGGGCGTGGCATGCGGGTAAAAGCGAATGGCAGGGTACGACCGAGCTGAACGCCGCGTCGATAGGAATCGAAAACGTCAACGTGGGTCCGATCGATACACCGCAAGGACGCACGTGGCAGCCGTATCCGCCTGCTCAAGTCGATGCGCTTGTGAAGCTCGCGAAGGACATTGTCACGCGCTACCAGATTCCGCCAACGCGTGTTGTCGGCCATAGCGATATCGCGCCGCAACGCAAGACCGATCCGGGTCCCGCATTCCCGTGGCGCACGCTCTACGACAACGGCATTGGCGCGTGGCCGGACGCCGCGACGGTGGCGCAACATCTTGGCGGACGCGATCTCAAGGCGCTGGTCGACGTGGCCGCTTTGCAGCAAAAACTCCAGCGTTACGGCTACGACGTCGCCACTGACGGCGTGCTTGACGACAAGACACGCGAGGTGATCGCCGCCTTCCAAATGCACTTTCGTCCCACCGATTACGCCGGCAACCCCGATGCGGAAACGGACGCAATAGCGGCCGCGTTGCTCGATAAGTACCTTCCTTAAAGGCTTTTTCTTCTCATGTCCGATCTCTTTCTGCCGCTTCGTTCGGTGCATATGACGTGCGCGGCGCTCAGCATCCTCGGCTTCTTTATTCGATGGATCTGGATGCTCCGTGATTCGCCGCTGCTGCAAAAGCGCGTGGTGAAGATCGTGCCGCATATCGTCGATACGCTCTTGTTGCTGAGTGCTATCGGGCTGGTCGGGATAGTCGGCTTTGGGCCGAACTCGGCGTGGCTGTCGGCCAAGATCGTTGGGCTGATCGCGTATATCGTGCTTGGTACGTTCGCGCTGAAACGCGGCCGGACCAAGGGCGCTCGGGCCGTGTTCGGCGTGCTGGCGATCATCGTGTTCGCGTTTATCGCGTCAGTTGCGCGCACGCACAATCCGCTGGGCTTTTTCATGCACGTCTGACCGGGCAGCGCCGCTGCCGCCGCGCTCAGCTAAAATCGAGGTTTCCCCCTTTTCGCTGTCACCCTAGCCATGACCCAAGATGAACTGAAGCAACTGGTCGCCGCCGAAGCGGCCGCCTACGTCCACGCCAACGTACCCGAAGGCGCGGTGATTGGCGTCGGCACGGGCACGACGGCGAATTGTTTTATCGATGCTATTGCCAGCACGAAGTCGCGCTATCGCGGGGCGGTATCGAGTTCGCTTGCGACAACCGCGCGGCTTGAAGCGCATGGTTTCAAGGTGCTGGAGTTGAACGAGATCGAATCGCTGCCTGTGTACGTGGACGGCGCCGACGAAATCGACTCGCACGGCGCGATGATCAAAGGCGGCGGTGGGGCGCTCACGCGCGAGAAGATCGTGGCGTCGGTGGCGGATGTGTTTGTCTGTATCGCAGATGCAAGCAAGCGTGTCGAGGTGCTTGGGACGTTCCCGTTGCCCGTCGAAGTCGTGCCGATGGCGCGCACGGCGATCGGCCGGCGCGTTACGGCATTGGGCGGGGTGCCGGTGCTGCGCGTGACTAAGGACGGCTCGCCGTTTATCACTGACAACGGCAACGAGATCATCGACGTGAAGACGCTGAAGATCACTGATCCGCTCGCGCTTGAAGCACAAATAAATGGGTGGCCCGGCGTGGTGACCGTGGGTTTGTTCGCGGCGCGGGGTGCGAATGTCTGTTTGCTTGGAACGCCGGGTGGCGTGGAACGGATCGATTACGTGCAGCGTTAAGGCTTGCGGTAAGTTCCAAAAATGCGCGGAGGCTTTCAGGCCTGCCGCGCTTTTTTATTCGATGCAATTCAGCCACAGAAACCCTGAACAGACTATTTCTATTAAATATGTCTTTAGTAAGATATCTCCGATCGAGCAGAACTGGCGTTTAGTCAAAAATAGGTCAGCCCTAGAGCACGCGCTCTAAGCCCTCCAGATTGCGTGGCCGCGAACATTCCGTCCGCGTTAGAAAGCGTAATAGCTTGTATAGCCGCTAATGCGTGGGCGTGGCGTCAAAGGTCTTAATAATTACGGGAATACGGCGATGCAAACCAATCTTCGCAAGACGCTCGACGCGTCGTACACGCGTCTCAAGCACATGGAGCCGTCGCCCACGGCATTCGCGGGCAATTACGCGCTGTGTCTTGGCGTGATCATGGGCGGACAGACCTGCAAGGGGATGTCGGTCACGGAAGCCGCGAGCGAACGCGCTTATCTGGCGATGCTTGCCGCCATGTACGAAATCCAACTCGGCGTGCGGGGCGATCTTAGCCAGCGTTGAAGCATTCGGGGAGCCGCAATTTAAAAGCCCCGGCGTTCAAAGCGTCGGGCTTTTCAATTTTTAACCTTTCGGTTCGATGTTTTCTTTGCGCTCGTCCTGGTGTTTGCCTTAGCATTTCAGTTAGCGGTGCTTCGCGGCACTCGGTGCCTTTGCCAGCTTCACGTCGCGGTCAGATGTAGGCGTTGGCGTTGCGATATTGAAAAGCACACGCGTCATCTGATGCAGATATCGCTTGATGGAAAAGTGCTGGCCCGCGTCGGCGTGACCTTGGGTGGCGAGTCGCGCTGCCAGTTCGGGTGCACGCTGCAAGGCACTAATAGCTTCCGCTAACTTCGTTGCATCGTTCGGTTCGACGATCAGGCCGTTCTCGCCATTCCTGAGTATCTCAGGTACCGCGCCTCCGTTCGATGCAATCACGGGCTTGCCTGCTGCCATCGCTTCAATGATCACAAGGCCGAACGGTTCCGGTTGGGTGGAGGCATGCACGACCACATCCATGACGTTCATCCATGACGCCACGTCGTGCTGAAAACCCGCGAAGTGCACTCGCTCAGTTATGCCGAGCGTCTTGGCTTGGGCTCTTAAACTCTCCGCGTAGTCGGTCTCGCCGAAGAGGGCGTCTCCGACGAGAACGAGATGAGCGTTGGGTACGCGTGCGACGGCATCGAGTGCAACATGTTGGCCCTTCCACGCCGTGAAGCGACCGAACAAGCCGACGAGAAAGGCGTTCGTGGGCAGCCCACGCAACGCACGGCGCTCGTCGATCGGCGTGACCGCTTGCTTGGCATTGCCACCAAAGCGTGCCAGGTCCACGCCGTTGTGGACGACGGGCACTGCGCTGCGTGGCAAGCCGGTGAGTTCGATGAGCGCGTCGGCGGAAGCACGCGAATTCGTGATCACATGATCGACGCCGATCTTCACGGCCCACTTGATCAGCAGCAGATGCATGCGGCCGAAGTGAGCACGGGAGACGATGTCGTGCACATGCCAGACCGTAGGCTTGCGATGCAATGCGTGACCGAATGCCCCCAGAATCAAGGCCTTTTGTGTGTTGAGGAACACGATATCGAAGGACTTTGCGCGTGTGGCGATCGAACGGACCTGACGCACGATGCCGGGCAATGCTGCGATGGCGGCGAACTTCACGCGGTCTTTCTTGATGCTTGAGATACGTGCATCCGTGTCTATCGATACCCGTACGCCTTCGGCCTGGAGCCGTTCACGGAACGGGCCGTCCGAGAGCAACAGGACTTCGCTGTGCTGGGTGCATCGGATGGCGAGTGGCAGGAGGCAGATCTCGGCGCCACCAAGCTGGCCGCTCTGATCGACGAAGAGGATGCGTGGTTCTCTGTTCGATGACGACAAAGCCGCGGTGTCGGCGCGTTGCGGGGTGAATTCGCGTGTGTTGGCTACCGATGCCGGACCTTTATCACGCAGCAGTGTGGTGGATGGAATTGATAAGCTGGCTGCGGTTTTTGTGGGCATCGATGACAGGCGCTGCAAATGGTCGAATGAGTTATGGGCAAACCCGGAGCCGATTAAGGTAACGATCGTGGGCAAGCGGACACAGCGCTCATTATTCGCAATGCGATGGTCGAAGTGTGTGGGCGTGCGCACGAAGGCATGCAGTGACTGTCTTTAAACTCGCTTCATCGGCAGCAAAGGCTGCGGCAGACGGGTTCCATCATGAAAGTGGCTATTGTTCACGACTGGCTGGTGGTGTCGGGCGGCGCGGAGAAGGTGCTGGAGCAGATGATTGCCTGCTTTCCGCAGGCAGACATCTTCAGTCTCGTGGACTTCCTTGAAGACCGCTCGATCGTTCATAACAAGCCCGTGAAGACTTCGTTCATACAGGGGCTTCCGTATGCGAAGAAAAAGTATCGCGGGTATTTGCCGCTGATGCCGCTTGCTATCGAACAATTCGACTTGTCGGGTTATGACCTCGTGCTCTCGAGTTCGCATGCGGTGGCAAAGGGCGTGCTGGTTGGGCCCGACCAGACCCATGTGAGTTATGTGCATTCGCCTATTCGTTACGCGTGGGACTTGCAGCATCAATATTTGCGCGAGGCGCGTCTTGAGCATGGTCCGCGTTCATGGGCTGCCCGCATGTTGCTGCACTATCTGCGCAACTGGGACGCGCGCTCGGCTAACGGCGTGGACCGCATGATTGCGAATTCGCACTTCGTGGCGAGGCGGATCATGAAGAGTTATCGACGTGAATCGGCGGTGATTGCACCGCCGGTCGATGTCCACGCATTCGAAGTGGGTGAGAAGAAGGGTGACTTCTATTTGACGGCGTCGCGGATGGTGCCTTACAAGCGCATTGATATGATCGTGGAAGCTTTTGCTTCGATGCCCGATCGCAAGCTGGTGGTGATTGGCGACGGCCCGCAGATGGATCTGGTGCGTTCGAAGGCCACGTCTAATGTGCGTATCCTGGGTTACCAGTCGTTTGAGGTCTTGAAGGATCACATGCAGCGCGCGAAGGCGTTTGTGTATGCCGCCGAAGAGGATTTTGGCATCGCGATAGTGGAAGCGCAGGCTTGTGGCACACCGGTGATTGCCTACGGCAAGGGCGGGGCATTGGAGTCGGTGGTGCCGCTTGGATCGCCGGGGGCGACGGGTTTGCATTTCACGACACAAACGCCGGCGTCGTTATGTGAAGCGGTGGAGCGGTTTGAGGATTGCTCTCATGCTTTTACGACGGCTGCGTGTCGCAGGAATGCGGAGCGGTTTGGCGCTGCGGATTTTCGTCGCCGGTTTATTGTTGAGGTGTTGAACGCGATGGCGAAGGCTGAACCTAGCCGCGATAGCGAGGTTACTAGTGTGATGTCGTCGGCGTATGTTAAGGCGGCTTAAGTGTGGGATTTTCGCTAGCGTTCGTAGGGCTGAGTTGATGCGGGTTGCTGCTTTCGGGCTCGGCGGTCGTGATGTCTTAGCAGTTCTCTTTATCACTATTAGCCACTGTGCGTGGCGGCACTTCGTTTCTTTTTCCGACAGCGAAAAAGAAACAGAAGCAAAGAAAACGTTTCCCAACAATCGGCAAGTTAGTGTCCCTAGCGTGCAGGCCTCAGTTTTTGGCACCTGATAGCACGGTGCTCGCCAGACTGACGGATGTTTGAAGCCCGACCTCTCCGAACACGGATCCCCATACGCTTTGCCACCAGTGACTGAACCTGCCACAGGTTCACTCCGCGCTATCCGCGTACAACCACCTCAAGCAATAATCTGGCAGTCCACACAGAAAAAAACAATACCCCCCAGCTAGACTCCCCCATCCCACCAGCAACAGACAAATCGCCAAGCCAAGCAAGAGACGAGTGAACGGACACGTGAGGCCGTCCAGGTCCGTGGGTGACGATGCTTGCCCGAGAGCGTTGGGGGCAAAGCGTGTTCGTGTCAGTATTCGCGAGAAGGAGGGGGTCAAACATCCTCAAGTCTGGTGAGCACCGTGCTATTAGGTGCCAGAAACTTCTAGCCTGCACGCTAGGGACACTAACTTGCCGATTGTTGAGAGGCGTTTTCTTTGCTTCTGTTTCTTTTTCACCGTCGGAAAAGAAATGAAGTGCCGCCACACACAGTGACTAATAGTGATAAAGAGAACTGCTAAGACAGACCGCGCAAAGGCCTGAGCAGCAGCAACCCGGCACCACCCCCGACCGCTACCGCTCCAAACTCCACCAACCCAAAACCGTCCATCGGCGCGAGCAAACAAAAACGCCCGCTTTCGCGGGCGTCGAATACTGGCAGCCTTAGCGGCTATCTCATCTCACAGAAGCAAAACATCTCCCCCCTCGAACAACTTTCACTGCTTGACCTCGGCCGTAAGCGGATCGCTGGAATACGTATAGGCATAAGCATAGTCATAAGTGCCGTTACGTCCACCGCGCTTAGCCGGCATGGCATTCAACACGCCACCCACGACCCTGGCATGAGCACGCTTAAGCTTCTTAAGCGAATCAGCGATATTCTTTTCCGAATGGGCGCCCGAGCGCATAACGAGCACGGTAGACCCAGCCAGGCTAGCAATAACAGCCGCATCCGGCACGGCCAGCAACGGCGGTGTATCGACGATAACCAGGTCGAACTGCTTCTCGAAAGCCTGCAACAGAGAAGCAAACCGTGCCGAAGTCAAAATCTCCGACGGGTTAGGCGGATGAGCACCCGAGCCAATGAAGTGCAATCCATGCACCCCAGTCTCACGAGCAGCCATCTCGAAGTCAGTCTGTCCGGTGAGCAGCTCAGTGAGCCCGCCATGCGGTGAACGCCCAAGATATTGAGCCAGTCGGCCACGACGCAAATCCGCATCGATAAGCAGTACCCGCTTGCCGGACTCAGCCAGAAGCGCTGCAAGATTGGCCGACAAGAAACTCTTGCCATCGGATGGCGCCGGACTCGTAATGGCGATCACCCGGTTAGGCGCATCCACAAGCGCGAATTGCAGCGTCGCCCTGAGCCCGCGAAGTCCTTCAATCGATGTATCGAACGGATGCGTCGTCGAAAGCAACGGTTGCGTGGTACTGCGTGAAGCGGGCAGAACAGTGGCGTGCTTAAGCGCCATGGCCACCCGCGTCTTCGCAGCCATACCGGGCGTCGAGACGAATCCATCGCCCACCGGCTGCGTCCCCAAACGCTTTGCACCACCCGCAGCTCCCTTCACAGAAGGCAAGGGTAACGCAACCGGACGATCAAGCCGCACACGGTCAACCCTAGCTTGCTCGGCACTGAACGGAATGGCGCCAAAGATCGGCAGGTTGAAGCGGCGTTCAACCAGATCCGGATCGTCCACACCGGCAAAAAACGCACGCCGTACAAAGGCGAACACCACGCCCGCGATCACCCCAAGCAACCCACCCGCGGCAATGATCAGCCCGGCCTTGGGCTTGACGGGCTGCGAGGGCACGAGCGCCATATCGACGATATGCACATTGCCTACCGTCCCTGCACGGCTGATCGACAATTCCTGCGTTTTATTCAGGAGAGCAACATAGATTTCGGAGTTAACCTTGGCTTCACGTTGCAGCGACACAGCCTGACGCTCCGAACCCGGCAACGTCTTGAACTGATTCTCGAAGCGCGACTTCTCGACATTGAGCGCGGCAAGTTGCGCATCGATTGCACGCACTTCGTCGGCGCCGTCAGTGAAGCGTTGCAGCAACTGCACGCGCTGCATCCGCAATGCCGCGATCTGGCGTTCATAGTCGAGTCCACCGGACAAATACGTCTGTGCTTCCTGCGTCGGCTGGAACGACCCGGCAGCGGTCTGATACTGCGCCAATGCGGTCTCGCTGGCGCGCAATTCGTTACGTACCCGCGGCAGTTCGTTGTTCAGGAAGGTCAGCATGCGGTTCGCTTCTTCCTGCGCTCGCTCGGTGCGTTGCTTCAGATACGAAGCAGCCACCGCATTGGCGACCTCCGTAATGAAGATCGGCTGCGAGCCGCTATACGAGATCTGCACGATACCCGTGTCCTTGCCTTTCTCTGCGACCTGCATGCCGGCACCGAAAACCTGACCGGCTTCGAGCTGCGAGGCACGCGTGACGAAGAACTCAGTGCCGGGGCGCGCGACCAGCTGGCTCACGAGCAGCGTGACGCCGTTGCCCGTCGCGACGGTACCCGCCTCACCCTGAAGCAGTTCGTGATTCTCTGCATCGAGCAGCGCGAAGCGGCCTTCGCCAAGCGCACGCAACGTGAGGCGCTGATCCTGCAGAATGGTCGGCACGTTCACCGAGTCCACCTTGAACTCTTCACCGCCCCAGGCGTACGCGTCGAAACCAAACAGCGCGGGCAGGGGATGGCCTTTGTGCGCGAACCACGAGGTCACGCGGCCAATCACCGGCATGACATTCGTGGACGTGCCGAAGTTCAGATTGAACTGCTCGACCACCGGGTCGATCACCGCGCGGCTCTTGATGATCTCGATCTCGGCATCCGCATGCATTGAACCGGCACTCGGCATCAAGGCCGCGGCGAGCGAGGCCTGAGCGCTGTTGGGCGAGTTGGGGCTGGGTGTCTCGACCTGCACCAGCGCGTCCGCCGAGTAGACCGGTGTGGACATCTTCGCGTACAGCACGGCGACCAGCAGGATACCGAGCGCAATGCCCAGCACCCACCAGATCTGATCGACGATCATTCGCACCAGATCGCGCAGGACGAATTCCTCATCCTTGGCTTGCGTAGGCGAATGCTCCAGCATTTCATAAGTACTCATGTCGCACTCCAGGCGTAACAAGTGACACTCGTGTTAGCGGGCCGTTTGTATGGTGTAGAAGAGGGTCTGGATGGTCGGCGAGATCTGCTCGAGCACGCGGTTGAAGCGAGCAGCGCTGGCAACCTGCACGTAGACCACATCGCGCGGATGCAAGTCGAATTGCGTCATCAGCATCAGCGCGTCTACTTGCGTCATGTCCAGTTTGTACACACTGAGATCGAGCGGCTTCGCAGCCGATGCCGCGCTGCCATCGGCCGAAGTAATCGCCGACGTCTTGAGCATCCCGCCCTTAGCGAACTGCTGCTCCGAGCCACGGATCACATAGATCATGCGCGGATCGGCAGACCTCGGATCGATGCTGTTCGCATTGGCGAGCGCGTCGGCGAGCGTCAGATGACCCCGGTTCATCGGCACGGTCTGCGGTTTGGCCAGTTCGCCAAGCACGAACACACGGCTCTTGGTGCGATCCGGCACGTCGATAATGTCGTCATCCTGCAGCAACACGTTTTGCTGGATGTCGCCGCGATCGAGCAGGGCCGCTACGTCCACCGCGTAACGATGGCCATCGCGCGTGATGCCGACGTTCTGCAAGTCGGCGTCGGGGTTTGCTCCGCCCGAGCGGTTGATAGCGTCGATGACAGACAGCGGCACGTCGGTGATCGGCTGCGAGGAAGGCTGCTTCAGGTCGCCGGTGACCTGCACCTGCTTGCTGTAGAAACCGGACACGCGCACGTCGAGCTGCGGATTGCGAATGGTCTTCGAAAGACCTTTGGTCAGCGCTTCCTGCAGTTCCTGCGCGGTCTTGCCAACAGCTTGTATGCGGCCCACGCGCGGAAAGAAAATGCTGCCATCATTGGCTACACGCACGGTGACGCCGCCGGCTTCGGGACCGCTTGTGCCGCCTGTCGCTGCTCCTCCGCTTGCCGCTGTGGCGCCCGGTGCCGCCGATGGCAACGGCGGTACGCCCACTGCGCCCGTGTTCGCCGAGAGGCCGGTCGAGCTGAACTCCGGGTGATCCCATACGGTGACGCTGATCTGGTCGTTCACGCCAATGTGATACGCGTACAGCTTGCGCGTGTCCTTGGTGAGGCAGCTCAGGGGACATACGCTTGCAAGCGTTGCGTCGCCTTTGCGCGGATGGGTCTCGAAGTACGTGACGTCGATAGGCTGGACGTGATATTTCACGTTCGCCTGAGCGACGCTTTCCGGTGACGGTGTCTGATCGAGCCGGTCGGTATCGAGATAGGGCCCCGGTGCGATTGCGCAGCCGGTAAGCGATGCTGTGAAGGTCGCGCCAGCCAGCAGTGATACGAGTAGTTTGATGTTCATATTAGTGGTCCTCGCGTTACGGATACGCCGAATCTCCTCAGCGCAAAGTCTCCTGCCCGTCACCGCGCAGCGCGCGTATGGGATGCTTCCTGTGCATGACGTGAGCGCCTGGCAGCTGTTTTCCGGGTCTTGCTTGCGAATGGGTTTCTTCCCCGGTCCACCCATCGCCGCAACCACTCGAGACAACAGCTAACGCTCCCAGCCTGACTATCGGGCGGGTGTTCACACAGTAAGAACCACAGGTTAAAAGGCGCGCGGCAGGAGAACCACGTACCTTCGGAAAAATCTATATCGACTATGTTGCTTGACTGCCTTGTTTCATTCGGGCTGCTCGCACTCGCCTGCTATGTAGGTCAAGTCGGAGGTGTGCTTGTGGCCGTTTCGGTACGACATCGTGGCGTTTCTGGCAGGGTCGGTAAGTGCGCTTCCGCACGTGGGCGTCTTAGTTCACACAAATACCTTTGGTGTGAGATCGGGCGCGGGACGACCATGACGCGGGACTCCTGAACATTAAGACAACGAGGTGAAGCTGTTGATTTATCGAAGCGCGTCGCTTGATTGAAACTGCAGCGCTGCTACTCTTCGATTCAAATCGTTTTCAAATGATCGGCAATTCAGCATGCGCGACTCGATTGAGTCAGCAATAGCAGGTGCTTCAATGAATGCGGGCGTGCGAATCGTTACCGATGCAAAGTCGAATGCAACAAACCGGGTTGTATGGGGAACGTCATCGACGCCTACGTCAGGCGCACAATCACGATTGCAGGAAGGGGCGAGCACGCGGTCGGCCGGGACGGTGGTGAACGCAGCGCTCGGGGAGTCCATGCCGCCCGATTCAGGCGATACGAAAAATTCCACCGAGCGTAAGGTCCATCCGCGCGATCCGAACAATTCGAACGACGAGGCCAAGTTACCCACAGCGCCCAAGGGTCGCATCGAGACAAAGCGCCGAACACTTGAGGCCATGGCCTGGCTCCTTCACTCCTGCACCATGTCCCGTGTTCAGTGAACCGCTTCCACCTGATGCAGACGCGGCAGCAGCCGGTCGAATTCACGCTTGACGATGCCGTAGCATTCGCATGCACGCGACTCGAGGCCTTCGCGATCCAGGACCTTGATGCAGCCGCGGCTGTGATGAATCAGGCCGGCGTCATGCAGCTTGCCCGCTGCTTCGGTCACGCCTTCACGACGCACGCCGAGCATGTCAGCAATCAACTGTTGCGTGACTTGCAACTGGTTCGACGTGGTGCGATCGATTTCGATAAGAAGCCAGCGGCACAACTGCTTGTTGAGCGAGTGATGGCGATTGCATGCAGCGGTTTGTGCAACTTGCGTGAGGAGGGCTTGCATATACAGCAGCATCAGGCGGCGCAGGAAGTCCGAGCGGCCAAATTGTTCGCGCAATGCGCTTGCGCTCATGCGATAAGCGAAGCCCGGGCATTGCACCTGGACACGCGTCGGCATGGTTTCGCCGCCAGTCAGGACCGGCACGCCGGTCATCCCTTCACGGCCGACTGCCGCTATCTCTACCGAACCGCCGTCTTCCATCGTGTGCAGCAGGGAGATGATGGCCGTGGTGGGGAAATACACGTGATGAATGCGTTGTCCTGAATCGCACAGCAATTGATCGGTGCGAAGTTGAACCAGTTCAAGATGCGGCGTGAGGGCTTGCCATTCGTGCGCAGGAAGCGCACCCAACAGATGATTGCCGTGCAGGTCGGACTGAAGGGTCAGCATGATGTTGTTCTCTCGTAACTTTGCGCATTGCGCCTTACTTGTTATTTACCGGTCCGCTAGCGTTTCGCGGATGCATCTGACGGCATCCATCGAAACGTGTCGCGACCGGCCCCGTAAGCAACTCGGCATCGTCGTTTAGTTGAATTCGTTTTCGACGATGCCGGCGCTGCGAGACTCATTTAGCGAGGACCGTGCCAGCAATGCGCTATGTCAATGCCATCATGGCGCGGTGCTTAAAGTGCAGTGGCCGCGAATCAGCAGATGGATATTTTTGTTTCAGTCTTGAACATCGCATTAGAAGCCGGACTCTATTGATGCGATTGATGCGCCGCACGCTTTCGTCTGCGCAATGCCTTACTGGTGGCCCATTCAGGTTTTTTTATCGACGTGCAAAGTGGCACTGGAGGCTTATGCGTGGAGTGGTTCAGCCAACATTCGTCGGTTGTATGGAAATTGATTCAGAACTGTTCCATCAACTTGGTGTGCTAGCGAACGCATTTGCTTTATGGCGCCGCTTGACACGCCTGTGCGGCCTGATGGCGCTCATGCAGCCTTGCTGAGCATGGCTTGCTAAGTAGGCTGGTAATGAATTGAAAACGTTGCGTTGAGTGCACGAACCTCGCCTTCTGGCGGATGCGAAGTGTTGCGTTGGCGAGCAATGAGCGAAATTCGGCGCTCGCGGCCGGGTAAAAGATGGAACCAGTCGAGCGTTGCACGATAGTGCGGGTCGACCAAGTGAACCCAGCGTGCCAAACGTTTGGCGTTCACCACCAGTTCCCAGTTCTCGTCGCCGGTTTGCTCCAGCCGAGCCTCGAGACCGAGCTCGTGACGCTGCGTGCACGCGCGCTCGGGGAAGTGGAATGCCTCGGACAGCACGGCGCCGCTAGCCTTGTCGCGCAAGGTAATCACGGTGGCATCGTGCGCGCGCGGCCCGAACCTATAGGCGTAGGTGAAATCGAAGAACTGGCCAAGAAGGTCCGACGCGTGGAAACGCGCCGTGCTGCGCGCAGCGAGTGTTACGTCTTTTGAAGCATTGGCCACCTTCGTCGCGCCGTCGCGCAGGCACACGAGTTCAAGTCGAGCATCGATAACGGTTGCAGTTTCGTTGATCAGATGCACATCGAGGCCGTCAAGGCCTTCGTCGGTGATGAGGGCTGCTATCGGACGCAAAACCTGCGCAAGCCCGTGCCAGGCGCTCTTGGGCGCTCCCAGCGCGTCGATCACGCCCCAGCCTGCGCCCGGCCGCAAATCCTGCAACTGCCAGACGATTCCCCCGGCACACGACGATCCATGGCGGCGCCATTCCGAGAAGACTTCGCTCATGACCTCGGCGACCACTGCGCGCGACAGATCGAGATAACGCTCGGGGTCTTCGTATCGAAGGCGGGCGGGGTCGACCGCGTACAGCGTGCGCAGGTAATACTCGCGCACGTCGTCGAAGTCCCAGCCCGCGCCGGGGTCTCGCGGCACGGCGGTTTTCCAGCGCGGCTCGTGCGGCTTCGATGCCAGCGGCACGGTGTTGAGCGCGACTTCATCGGGCACATTGGCGAACGCCAGGCATTCGCTGGCGAAGCGAACGTTCGCGCGCCGTGTGTCTTCGAGCGGGCGCTGGTAAGCGCCGACGCCGTAGTAGTGCGTGATGCCCGCGCGCGTGGCGAAGGGCCACGCGGTGGCCCCGGCTTCGCCGGCCGGCACGCTGGGTGAGTTCATCACATAAGGCACATCGGGCCGCAACGCCGCTACGATCGACGGCAACTGCTGCGTGAATAACGTTTGCGCGCGCAGTTCGGGCGGCAGGCCAAGCATGGCCCCTTGCTGGTCGGCTTCACTGCCGCCGCAGAGCACCGCGAGCGAAGCGAAGCGCCGCGTGCGCGACAGAAATTGTTCGGCTTCGCGCTGGACACTGGCCGTGAAGGCCACATCCGTCGGATAGTCGAAATTCGCAAATGCAAAATCTTGCCAGATCAAAAGCCCGTATTCATCCGCCAATTCATAGAACGCATCGGACTCGTAAAGCATCGTGCCGCCGACGCGCAAGAGGTTCATGCCGGCGTCGCGGGCAAGTTGGAAAAACGTTTGCGCCTGTTCACGTGAACCGCCGAGCGACACGAGATCCGCATGAGTCCAGCATGCGCCGCGCGCAAAAACGGGCACATCGTTGACCACTAGCTGGAAGCCGTCGCCCGCTGGGCCGCGGTCCGCGCGCAGTTCTCTGAAGCCGATGCGCCCGAGCTCGATCACTTCATTGTCAGCGAAATCGAGCGCAACGCGATGCAGCACCGGCTCGCCATGCGTATGCGGCCACCAGCGCGGCGCATCGGGTACGCGCAATACGCCCGCAAGCGTTTGCGCATCGCGCCATTGCAGCGTGGTCGATGCATCGTTGCAGGCAAGGCGCACGCTCTGTTCGCGTTGAGGATGGACAAACCGAACGCTCAGATGAACGAGACCATCGTTGCCATCGAGGCTGGAATGCAGGTCCACGCGATCGATCGACGTCGCCGATTCCCCCAGCAACTCCACCGGCCGCCATGGACCTGCGGCTTGTATCGGCGGGCACCAGCCGGGCATGTGGCCGAGCAAGGTCGTGCGTACATTGCGCAGTGTTGCCGGCTGAGCGAGCCTTGGCCGCCAGCGCGCACGCGTGCGTCTGGCGGCGAGCGCGGCACTCAGCGAACGAAAGCAGAGATAGAGCGTGGCGTGTCCGTCCAGATGCAGATCGAGATCATGAGCGACGAACATCGAATCGGAATCGAGCAGTTTTGTATCGTCGAGCCAGACTTCCGAAAGTGTTGCAAGTCCGTGCAAGCGCAGCCGGCGCATCCCGCTTTCGCGTAGAACCAATCGATACCAGTGGTCATCAAAAGCGAATGCCGGCGGTGTCTCGAGATTGAGCTTGCCGGCCTCCCGCCACGCCGATGCAACCGTGCCCGGCACGGGCGCGGTAAGCCATCCGTCAGCGATCAACGCAGCGGGCGTGGCGTAAGCGCCCGCTCGCGTAGTGAGGCATTCCCAGCCTTCGGACAACAGGCGCGGAAAAAAAGCGGACGGCGAAGCACTGACGCCGGGCGACAGGATGCGCATGGCGGTTTCCTCGAATGGCGTTGTAACGTGGCGTCGAGGCGACCCACTCTTATTGTGTGCGGCGCGGAACGCGCGGCCTGTACGCGTCGGCCGCAAGCTTGTTTTCGGCCGGCTGGGGTAAAACTTTAAAACCGCCGGGGAGCCCCTAGCGGATCAGCGCGGCAAGCGGCTCCACGATTTTGTCGTAAGACTCTTCCAGCACATCGAAACACTCGTGGCAGGGATCGCGCCGTCCGCGTGCGATAGCTCGTACCAGCCGGAACTGCATCACCATCGACTCGGTCGCAATGCGCTGCGCGGCTGTCGGCATGTCGTCGGGGATCGCGAAACCACGTTCGCGCATCCAGACGAGGTACCTCGACATGAACTCGAAGTTCGAGCCGAGTTGCCGCATGACGTTGAAGGTGTAAAGGTGGAAGTGGTCCGGGCCTCGTTCGAACAGCATCTCCACATGTTCAGGAAAAGCCGCCCGCCATTGCGTGATCGGATTGCGCGCCGGACGCCGCTGTAAATGCGCGACGAGCAGATCCGCCGACGCTTCGGCCAGCGCCGTGCCGCTCAGCGGCGCTCGTGCGCGCTTGCAGAACTCCACGTAGGGAAACAGTATCTCGGGACGGCCATCGAGTTCCGGCAGCCGGCGAAACACACCTTCATAGTCCTCGCCATCCAGCACGAAATAACCCGTGTTGTGGAAATAACCGAGCCGGTGCGAACGCGGATCGATGTAATCCACGCCGATAGTGGTCTTCGTGTGATCGTGCCGGTATGAAGTCGCGCGCGTGTCGGGCAGATAAAACGCA
Source organism: Caballeronia mineralivorans PML1(12) (assembly GCF_001028175.1). Taxonomy (GTDB): domain Bacteria; phylum Pseudomonadota; class Gammaproteobacteria; order Burkholderiales; family Burkholderiaceae; genus Caballeronia; species Caballeronia mineralivorans. The sequence goes on along the minus strand of NZ_AEJF01000242.1, from coordinate 4,091 downwards.
TCGACTTCCACCAGCACCGTATGGCCGCGCTGGGTCTGCGTACGCACACGGTCTTCCAGCGAATCGTAGATGGCCAGTTCCTGGACCTGCAAACCATAGAGTTTGTCGAGGTCCTCCAGCGGAAACTTGAAGAACGTGAACTGGTCGCCCTCGAAGTCCTGCGTGACCGTGAAGGCGAGCGCAGCCCGCGGATCGAGTCCGTAGCCGTGCAGCAACTCGATCCACAAATCCACGTAGCAGTTCGTCTCGGCCCACACCCGTTCGCCCTGATGCAGCGCGTGCGACTGGTGTTTGCGCACGTTCATGTGGGACGGGTGCAGTTGCACGACCCTGGCGCGCTCGCGGCCGGAATCCGTCACGCCGCTCGTGTGGACGGCAGTCATGACAGTGCCTCGAGTCCGGCGCTGATACGCGAGTGCGTATCGCCCCAGAGGAAGTCGCGCACTTCAGCTGGCCACGCTTTTACGTCGAGGCCATGATGACGGAAGAGGGCGAGCGTCGTGCGCTCCATGCCGAAACCGACGCATGCGGTATGTGCCAGTTCGCCGTTCGCCTGGGCGATCTTCCAGATCTCGCCGAAGTGTTCCATATGGTAGTTGAACGACAGGCACGCGGTCGGACGGTCGGGCGTGGCAACCGGGATCAGCAGTTCGAATTTCAGTTGCTGCGCACGCTGGCTGTCGGCCACGATCTTGCCGCCACGGCCAAAGAACGGGTCGTTGGCGAGATCGATTTCGAACGGCAGGCCCAGCAGATTCACCAGCAGCGAACCCCGCTCGATCCACTTCTGACGGAAGTCCATGACCTGCTGGGGGCTGCCGAGGCGCACGTATTCGCGCATCCGGAACATCTGCATACGGCCCGGATCGATGGACGGTTCATGACGGAAGCAATAGGCGAATACGTCGACGGTCGCACCGTCTTCAGCCAGTGCACCGCGTTTGGCGATAGTCGGGTAGATCGGATAACAGGCGGCCGGCGTGAGGACCAGGCGGGTGGGTTTCTGCTGGTCCATCCATTCATCGGTGCGTTCTTCTTCGCCCACGGAAACGGTTTTTTCGAGCGCTTCCAGCAGCCGGTGATGACCGCGGTCGTTGCCCTGGAACGAGTGGATCGTGCCGGCGAGATCGGGGAAGCTCTTCAAGTATTCGCTGTCCTCGAAGTCGTGGCGGCGCATGGCCGGCGGAAAGCGCAACACTTCGGCTTCCTGGTCGGCGCCCAGCAGCGTGATTGCATGGTTGAGCCGGTCGATCACGTCTTCGAATACCTGGCTGCGGCCATACAAACCGTCCTCGCCCGTATCTATAAGGATTCCCGCTTCAATCAACCGTGCCCGCAACGTCACGTCCGACGCGTTGTACGTGGATGCCTGTTGTGCATCGGCGGCTGCAATGGCCGCGTGTTCCGTTACCGTGTTCATGTCCTAGATTCTCCCCGTAGCCGGCGTGCGCTGCGCAAGCAGCAGGTTCGCCGTGTTTAATTGGATGCGGTCGTTGCTGATCATCAGCGGCGCAGAGAAAAGATCGCGCAGATGACGCCCGACGCTGTAATCAGTGTTGTTCTTGTAGCCTGCCATGCCGCAGATCATCAGCGTCTCCTGCACGACCTGCAGCGCAGTCGACGAGATGCTGAGCTTGAGCGTGTTCATGTCGGAGGCAAGACTCAGCGACGCGCCCAGCGGCGTGTCGAAATCGCAGGTGTCCCGTGCATCGCGTGCAATGCGTTCGGATGAGGCATCGCTTGCGGCATCGAGCGCCGCCTTGAGACGTGCCTGCATCATGCGCAGTTGAGCGACCGCGTCCGCGAGCCGTCCCGCCGACGGAGGCAACGCACCCGGTTTGCCACGTGCCTGGGCACGGAAGAACTGGTGCGCGCGGTTCACGGCGTCGGCGGTGATGCCGATCCATACCGACGCCCAGAGCGTGTGCGAGACCGGCAGCATGCTCTGGTCGGCGATCTGTGCAAAGGGCACGGGCAGGATCTGCTCTTCACGGCCAACGGCAACGAGCCGGAAGCTTTCGCTGCAGGTGCCGCGCATGCCGAGCGAGTCCCAGCCGCCGCGTTTTTCCAGCACGAGCGAGTCGCGCGGCGCCACGATCAGCACCTGATCCGACGCGCTTGCCTCAGGACTGCGGCGCGCAGTGACCAGGATGCAGTCCGCATGCTCGCCGTACGAGATGGTCGGCGCGAGCTTCTCGATCCTGAACGCGCCGTCGACCAGTTCGACCGCACAGGCGCTGGTGCGCATGTTGCCGCCGATGGTTTCTTCGGACGTCGCGGAGGCGAGCAGCCATTGCTCATCCACCAGGCGCGCAATCATCTCGCGTTGCCACGGAACCCCGTTGCCCTGGTCGACGATGCACGCGACCTGGCTCTGATGCATGGCATAGACCATCGCGGTCGATGAACATGCACGCGCCAGCGTTTCGCAGATGCGCGCCATTTCGGCGAGCGTCAGGCCGGCACCGCCGAGTGCGGCGGGGATCATCGCGGACAACAGGCGTTCGCGGCGCATCGCCTCGAATGCTTCGACCGGGAACCGCGCGTCGCGATCGACCGCGGCGGCATGAAGGGCTGCGACCTGCGCCACACGGCGAGTAGCGGCGAGCCACGAAGGTTCCGCCGATGCCTGCCGAACGTCTTCCACGATCTGCGCTGCCACGACCGCTGCTTCCTCGGCCTTCACTGCTGCAAGGACGGCGACATCCGTCGAGGCGTTCATGCTGCGGCCTGCGCCAGTTGCAGCTCGGTCACCGCGGCGGCGAGCGAGTCGATCGACGAAAACAGGCGGCGCGTGAGCATCCGGTCGGGGATCTCGATGTTGAACTCGTCTTCAACGGCGAGCATCAGATGAACGGTCGCGAGCGACGACAGCCCCGCAGCATACAGATCGGCGTCATCAGCGAGCGAGTCGGCGGGTACGTCGAGCCGGGCGGATTCGGTAAGGATGCGGCGCAGTGCGGTTTTCATGTAATAGCCCCCCAAAGAAGCGTCACTAAAGGTATGTCACCTAGGACCGGCCGCTGCCGTTTGATATCGGCTTGGTCGCGTGACCGGAACCGGACTGGTCACGCAATCGGCAACCTGGCGCACGTTTGTTTTGAAGCCTGGCGGGTCACCCCACGCTAGCGGGCACCAGGCTTTTTCTCGCGGCAGTTCGTCATTCGCCGATTGCGGTTCGGTTGACCGTATTTAACGGATTGGCAAGGGTAGGCGTCGGTGCGATGCCGCACGGAAGTTATGCGGTCGGAGACGTAACGTATGAACATCGAACAGGCCGGTGCTGCTGGCCTCATCTGGAGCGGCTCATCTGGAGCAAGACTGGGACATGAACTGGAAAGCACTCGACTTCGAGCAAATCACCGCAAGGGAGCTGTATTTGATCCTGCGGGCGAGAAGCGCTGTGTTCGTTGTCGAACAGTCGCATGTGCATCTTGACCCGGATGGCCGCGATGAAACGTCGCTCCATGTGTTTGCAGTCGATGACATGTCGCGTTCGATGCCCGTCATCGCCTACGCGCGGCTGCATGAGGGCAGCACGGGGACGACGGAGGTGGCAGTGGTCGTGGTGGACAAGATCCTCACCAGCCCGCTACGGCGCTGCGACGGCACGGCTGCGGCGCTGATTGAACGCGTGCTTGCGGCAGCGGCAGAGCGCTGGCCGGGGCGCGACGTGCGTTTGCTCGCGCCTGTGAGTTTGCGCGGGTTTTACGAAACATTCGGATTTCGCCGTGACGAGGCACCGTTTGTCGAGCGCGGGGTTCGCGTGATCGGACTCATGCGCAAGAGCCGCCATGGCGGCCGGACGAACCAGCATGCCGGCGCAGCGGATTTCGTCGATACGGTCGAAGAGGTTTGAAAGATAGGTCTGAAAGATTCAAAGCCTTTCATGACGCAGCAGGGTTTTGCAAGTGCCCAACGTCGGCATTAGACGTTTCTAAATGACACAGAGGACGCGAGTGACGTGCACTGCACGAACACGACGCCGACCTCTCCTTATCAGGATTTAACGATGTCGAGTGTTTCGATCACGAATGTGCGAGACGAGTCGCAGGGCGGGCGCGTCGAGACGTGGAAGACCCCGCGGATGG
>NZ_AEJF01000241.1 GCF_001028175.1 Caballeronia mineralivorans PML1(12) | reverse complement strand
CCGACGCCGTGAAGTCGAAGCAGCGCGCCGAGCTGAGCCGGCGGCGTCGGCTGATGATTGCGCCGCTGGCCTTCGCGGCGCTCACCGCGTTGTTGCTCGTGCTGCATCAGAGCCGTGTGCTCGAACTGTTCTATCCGGCCGGGGCAGTTGCCGTCGCGGCGCTGCTCTACAAACGTTCGCCCGCGCACTATCTCTCATTCGTCGTGTGGCTGTTCTTCCTGACACCGGAAGTGCGGCGCCTGTCCGACTACTTCAACGGCATGTTCAGCGACCGCAGCCTCATCATGCTCGCGCCGGTGATCGCGGCCGCGCTGTGCGGCATGAAGTTGCTGACTCATTTTCGCGTGCTGATGCAGCGGCGTGCCATCCCGCTTACGCTGATTGTGCTCGGCATCTTCTATGGCTATGTGATCGGCATGGTCGGCGCCGGGATCGCGGCTGCGTCTTATACGCTGATCTCGTGGCTGTTCCCGGTCCTGATCGCGTTTCACATCCTGGTTACGTGGCGGCAGTACCCCGAATATCACCGCACGATGCTCAAGACCTTCGTGTTCGGCGGCTTCGTGATCGCGTTATACGGGGTGTTCCAATATGTCAGTCCGCCGCCTTGGGACGCGTTCTGGTTGCTGCAGTCGGGCATGGTTTCGGAAGGCGTGCCGCTGCCGTTCGGCATGCGGGTCGCGAGCACGATGAATTCGTCAGGCCCGTTCGCCATCGCGATGATGGCCTGCCTGCTGATGACCCTCGCCGCACGCAACAAGATGGCCTTCCTCGCGGGCGGCCTGGCCGTGCCCGCTCTGATCGGTACGATGTCGCGCAGTGTGGTCGGCGGCCTCGCCATCGGGCTCGTGTATCTGTTCGTCATGCTCGACGGCCGCAGCCGCTTGCGGCTAGTCGGCGGTATCGCGGTGATCGTGCTGCTGTGTTCGCCGGTCGCGATGGTCGACGAAATCTCGGACAAGGCAATGGCGCGCTTCTCCACGGTGACCCAGCTCGACAACGACTACAGCTATCAGGTTCGCACCGAGATCTACAACCACTTCCTCTCCGAGATGACGACCAATATCGCGGGGCAAGGTCTCGGCATGACGGGGCTCGGCTCGAAGCTCTCGGGCGATGGATCGTCGAATAACGTCGACTTCGACAGCGGCCTGATGGAGGTGCCGTACGTCCTCGGATGGCCCGGCACGCTGCTCTATGCAGCGGGTTTGCTGATGCTGATATTGCGCGCGTTTGTTGCCAGCTTTGCACGGAAAAGCGATCGCTTCGCCGTGGCCGGCACGGCTGCCGCCTTCGGTGTGCTGGCCATGATGGTGTTCGTCAATACGCTGATCGGTTCGGGAGGCATGTTCTTTTTCATCGGCGTGATGTTGCCGGTTGCCGGCTGGCGCTATGCACGCGAAATTCAACAGCCGGCGCGCTCAGCCGCCGCTCGTCAGGGCGATCGGCCCGCTCCGGCCGCTCCCGGTCGTGCAACAACAACAGGAACCGCGGCGCAGCAGCACATTGCGCAGCCTTCCACGCTGCGCACATGAGCGCCGTCGTCGATCGGCCCGGTCAGCGCGGTCAACCTGAAGGGGCTTTGAACCCATCGGACAGCACGGCAGCACACTCCGTATCCAACGAGGACCGCATGAATCTACTCATCGTCACCCATACCGTCGGCAGGAACGACGGGCAAGGGCGCGTCAACTACGAGGTCGTCCAGGCCGCGCTCGCCGCGGGCCATTCGGTCACGCTGCTCAGTACCACGGTCGACGAAACGTTGAGCCTGCATCCGCGCATCACGGTTGCCCGCCTGCCCGCGAGCCGCGTGCCCACGCGCCTGCTCCAGTATCAGGTGTTTGCGTTGCGCGCGGCGGCATGGATCCGCGCGCACCGGCACGAATTCGACGTGGTGCAGGTCAACGGTTTTATTGCGTGGACTCATTCCGATGTCAACGCCATCCACTTCGTCCACACCGGCTGGTATGAAAGCGGTTATTACCCGTTTCGCCTGACCGGGGGCCTCTACGCTGCGTATCAACTGTTGTTCACGCGGCTCAACGCGTGGTGCGAACGCTGGGCATTCAGGCATGCACGCGTGCTGGTGCCGGTGTCCGAGAAAGTGAGCGCGGAACTGGTGACGCTCGGCATGCCGCGCGACAAAATTCGCGTGATCCATAACGGTGTGGATAACGTGGAGTTCTCGCCGGACTTGTCGCAGACGTCGCAGCGCGAGCGCTTCAAGTTGCCCGAGGAGCCGTTCATGCTGCTGTTTGCCGGCGATCTGCGCAACGCGCGCAAGAACCTCGACGCCGTGCTGCGCGCGCTCGTGACGTGTCCGCCGAACGTGCACCTCGCGGTGGCAGGCGGCGTGGCGAACAGTCCGTATCCGGCAATGGCCGCCGCGCTCGGCGTGGCGGATCGCGTGCATTTCGTCGGGATGATCCGCGACATGCCCACGTTGATGCGATGCGCCGATGCGTTCGTGTTCCCGTCGCGTTATGAAGCTATGAGCCTCGTGCTGCTGGAGGCGCTTGCGTCCGCGTTGCCGGTGATTACCGTGCATACGGCCGGCGGCGCGGAAGTAATCACTGAGGAGTGCGGCATCGTGCTCGAGGATCCCGACAACGCAGGCGCGCTCGCTGAAGCCATCACGCTGGTCGCGTCCGACCCGCTGCGTGCACGCGAAATGGGGCAGGCCGCGCAAGCCCTGGCCGCGACGCTGTCGTGGCAGACCATGGCAGCACGCTATCTCGCGCTGTTCGAAGACATTGCGACAACACGCAAGGCTGCTCGCCACAATGCACGGGCAAGCCATGAGACTGTATCGGTGAAGACATGAATATGGCAGCTAAATCAAGGACGATGCGAGCAAGCACGACGACCCCCGTCGCAGATCGCGCGGGCAAGGCTGCCGGTTCGAGCAAGCCTCTGAGCAGACCTCCGGTCACAGCTTCGACGGACACACCAGGCCAGCCTTCAAAACAGCGGACCATTGACTCGCTGCAGATCGGCATGAACTGGTTCGACGAACGTCCCGGTGGCCTCGACCGCATGGTCAGCGCACTCATACAGTCGCTGCCCGCTCAGGGCGTAACGGTGCGCGGGCTTGTAGCCGGAAGCGAGAACGTCAGGACGTCGACTCATGGCGTGGTGACGCCGTTCGCCGCACCCGATGCACCTTTGCTGAAGCGCGTGGCCGGCTTGCGGCGCGCCGCGGTCGAGTTGCGCAACGCGCGTATGCCCGACGTGGTCGCGGCGCACTTCGCGCTGTACGCCGCGCCCGTGCTCGGCAAGTTTCCGCGTGTGCCGAAGGTGATCCATTTTCATGGGCCATGGGGCGATGAATCGGCGCATGGCGCGCGTGGCCACGCGAATGTGATGGTGCGGCGTGCGGTCGAACGGCATGTGTATCAGCGCGGCAATCTGCACATTGTTTTGTCGCAGGCTTTTGGCGACGTGTTGCAGGAGCAGTACGGCGTGAACGCCCGCACGATCCGCATCGTGCCCGGTTGTGTCGACGTCAATCATTTCAGCACCGGCATAGACCGGCGTGCCGCACGTACCGCGCTCGGACTTCCGCAAGATCGCCCAATGCTTTTCTGCGTGCGCCGCCTCGTCTCGCGCATGGGCCTGGAAGATTTGGTCGACGCGATGTTCCTCGTGCGCCAGCAAGTGCCCGACGTGCTGCTGACTATTGCCGGCAAGGGGCCGCTGATGGCGGCGTTGCAGGCGCGTATCGACTATCGGGGCTTGTCGCAGCATGTGCGCCTCGCGGGCTTTGTCGCCGACGAAGCGCTGCCGCTCTGGTATCGCTCGGTGGATGTGTCGGTGGTGCCGACGACCGCGCTAGAGGGTTTCGGCCTCACTACCATCGAGTCGCTGGCGAGCGGTACGCCGGTGATCGTGACGCCGGTGGGCGGTTTGCCCGAAGCGGTCGCGCCGCTGAGCCCGGAGCTCGTGCTGGAATCGGGCGGTTTTCAGGCGCTGGGGGCCGGACTCGCGGGAGCGCTCCTCGGCCGGCGGGTTCTCCCCAGCGAAGCCGAGTGCCGCGCGTACGCACGCTCGCATTTCGATTTGCCAGTAATCGCGGCGCAGACGGCCGCAGTGTATCGCGAAGCCATTGACTCGTACTGAACGAACAAAAATAAACCAGCAAGAAGAAAGAAGGGCCCCGGCGCCCCAGGCGCCGCTCAACCTCGAACCAGACCAAGTCATGAAAATCGTTCACCTGGCCACGCATGCGCAATGCATCGGCAACGGCACCGTCAACGCGATGGTCGATCTGGCGTGCATGCAGGCACGCGCCGGTCACGACGTTGCGGTTGCGTCATCGGGCGGTGCTTTCGAGCCGTTGCTGCGACGTCATGGCGTCACGCACGTGCCACTGCAGCAGTCGCGCCAGCCTTGGCGCGTGCCGGCCATGATCGCGGGGTTTGGCCGACTGATCGAGCGTTTTAATCCCGATGTCGTGCACGCGCACATGATGACCGGCGCGTTGATTTCGCGCTTCGGCAGCATGCGCCGCCGCTTCGCCCTGGTGACCACCGTGCATCACGATATCCAGAAAAGCGCGTCGCTGATGCGTTTTGGTGACCGCGTGATTGTGGTGAGCCACGCGGTCGGCGACGCCATGCTCGAGCGTGGCCTGCTGGCGAACACCCTGAGCGTGGTGGCGAGCGGCACGATCGGTTCGCCGCGTCTTGCCGCACGGCCGATGCCGCGGCCATTGCAGTTGCGCCATCCGAATGTGGTCTGTGTGGCGGCGATGTTCGAGCGCAACGGCATTGCCGATCTGCTGCATGCGTTCGCGCATGTTCGGCAGACGCAGGACGCGCGGCTTTATCTGGTGGGAGAGGGTCCCGATCGCGGTTTGATGGAAGGTCTCGCTGAAGAACTTGGCATTGCGAACCATGTGCAGTTCGCAGGATTCGTGGCCGATCCCCGTGCGTATCTGGCTGAAGCCGATGTCTTCGCGTTCGCGCCACATCAGGCGCCCGGGCCGCTGGTGCTCAGCGAAGCGCGCGAAGCCGGTTGCGCGATTGTCGCGACGAAAGTGGGCGGCGTTGCGGAGATGCTGGAGAACGGTAGCGCGGGTGTGCTCGTACCGCCGCAGGAGCCTTTGCAACTGGCAGCCAAGATCGGCTGGTTGTTGATGGATTCGCCAGTGCGTGCGGAATATGCCGTGCGCGCGAAGCGGGATCTCGAGCGTTTTTCGGTGCAGCGCGTGTGTGCCGATCATCTTGCGGTTTATGAGCGCGCGATTGCGGAGTGCGAGGATCGGCAGAACCGGCCGTCGACACGGCGCGTGCCGGCAGCGTGACACGGTGCAAGGCGGTTGCATGTCATGGACCGTTGCAAACACATAAAAAACGGCGGCCAGAACTAACTGACCGCCGTTTTTTTGGGCCATATAACTGACCGCTTTAATTACCCTGCGAATTCCCTTTCCACGCTGTCCAGCCGTCGCTGCACATGATCGCGCTTCGCTAGCGCCGCGCCGCTGCGCGCCGCACGCCAGCGCTGCAATGCCGTCGTTTCGCGATGGATGAAACGCGCGCGTGCGAGATTGACCCAGCCGAGACACGCGCCGTGTCCCACTACGGTCAACCACAGTAACGCCATACCCCGGCGCGCGCCGCGATATTCGTCGCGTACGATCAGATGTAGGTTATACGATTCGTTTTCGATCGCGACCCAGCTGCGGCTGCCGCGTACCGCGCGCGCATCTTCGTCGAAGCGTTGCGCCGGATAGTGATCCACTTCCACCGCCGGATCGTAGACAAGACGCCAGCCCGCGCGCCGTACCGTCGACGCGAACGCCATGTCGTTGTTGACCTGCGCGCCCGAGCCGCGCAGGCGGGTATCGAAGCGAATGGCATTGCCGCTGATCGCGCTCACGCGATAACTCATGTTCGCGCCCTTGAGGAAGTCCACGTCGCGCGCGGCCCCCACGCCCAGATGATGATTGCCGATCGCGCGGCCTGGGAACTGCCAGCGGCCGACATCCGGCTCGGCGGCATCGAGCGTCATGCCATGCTCGTGCACCCAGTCACGGCCGCCGACCCCGCCAACATCCGGCGAGTTCGCGAAGTGGCGTTCGATACGTTCGAGCCACGTCGGACGCGGCGCGGCGTCGTCGTCGGTGATCGCGACAATGTCGCCCGTGACGGCATCGAGACCCGCGTTCAACGCGGCAACCTGACCGCCCTGAGAGACCTCGACCTTGACGAGCGGCAGGCGCGCGCGCGACTTCTCGATCACGAGCCACGCCTGCGTTTCTTCGTCGGCACCACGGCACACCACCAGCACTTCGTCCGCTGCGCGCCGTTGCCGCGCGAGCGCATCAAGGCAGCGAGCGAGATCCGAGGTTCGACGATAAGTGGGTACGAGTACGGTGATCTTCATGTTGTAGGGCGAGTCCTTCCGGAGTGTATCGGCGAATGTAGCTGCTGGCGTGCGAGAGGGTACGCATGCTGCTTGCAAGACCTTTGGGCCCGTGGGCGCGCAGGTTGTGCAGCAGATTGTGCGCAACGGCGAGCGTCAGGTACAGCGCGGCTTTCGGGCGGTTGCGCTCGAACCAGCGGTAGCGTTTATGCGTCACGTAGATACGCGAGGCTTCGATGAACGCCGCGTAGTAGTCGCGATTCACCGTCGATGGAAAATGCGAGTTGAACACTTCCGGCAGAAGCCGCACCACGCACTTTCCCTGTAGCGTGGCGCGCATGACGATGTCCACTTCGTCATACCCGTAAACCAGATGTTCGTCGAAGCGAATCAGCTTGAAGAGCCAGGCGGGGAATACGGCGCTGTTGATGACGACAGTGTCGTGGTTGTCACCGGTCCGATAAGGCCGTGACTGGAAACCGAGGAACGTAGTCGCGTTCGCATACACGCGCTCGCCGCGATTCAGTTCGTAGCCCGTAACAATCAGCTTCTCCGGATGCTGGCCGCCGTGGTGCAACGAGTCGGCCATGCGCGCGAGGAAATCGATGCTCAGCGTGGCGTCGTCGTCGATGAACGCCACATGCGTGCCGGTCACCGCGTCGAGCGCGCAGTTGCGGTTCGCGCCCAGTCCGCGGCGCGGCCCTTCCAGAAAGACAACCTGCGGGAAATCGGCGGCGATCATCTCGCGCGTGAGGGTATCGGTGCTGTCATCCGACACCACGATCTGGTGCGCCGGATACGTGGAGGCTTCGACCGAACGCAATGCGCGGGCGAGATCCCCTGGACGATTGCGCGTGCAGATGCAAACTGAAAAGCGCGGCGCAGCAGACGGACTGGGTTCGTGAACAGCGGTGACCATGTGTTTTCCCCGGCATTTTTTTGTTCTGTGCCGCGCATGCACGACACGGCGTGATGCGCTATTTGACTTGGCAAGGGAAAAACCGTCTGTTGGACATCGAACACCGGGGAAACAACAGTGGATAAAGGCGCTCGCGATGGCGGAAAAATCAGGGTGCGCTTGTGCAGTGTGTGCGGGCGCACGGAATGAACGGCGTAGTAAAAGTGTAATGCGCAGACAACTTAATAACGACGCTCTTTCGGGCGCGACATCGAGATGAAGCCTGTAATTTTCGACGAGTGTTTTGGCTGGCTGCACGAGGGTGAGCCAGCCGCCGCGCGCGGGGTGGTGCTCTGCCAGCCGTTCGGCCGCGAGGCAATGTGGGTCCATAAAGGCTGGCGCGTATTCGCCGAGGCACTGGCGGCCGCAGGCTCGCCGACGCTTCGCTTCGACTACGCGGGCACCGGCGACTCGGCTGGCGAATCGGAAGACGGCGAGCAGATCGAGCAATGGCTGCGAAGCATCCGCTCGGCAATTGCTTACCTGAAGCAAACGACTGGCGTGACACAAGTGGCCCTGTGCGGCGTGCGTCTGGGCGCAACGCTCGCCGCGCTGGTGGCTGCCGAGGAAGAAGTCGATGAGCTGGTACTGCTCGCACCGGTGTTATCGGGCAGGCAATATCTGCGCGAACTGCGCCTGCTGCAACAGAACTGGCTTGAAACGGGCGGCATTCATGTCGAACCCACACCGGCTGACGCCGATTATGCGGAGGCGGTCGGGCATCGCCTGATCGCCTCGAGCGTCGCCACGTTGAGCAAATTCGACCTGCTGCGCGATACGCAACTGGCGGAACACGTGCCGCCTCGCCTGCTGGTGCTCGATTCCTACGACCCCGTTCGCTCGAAGAAACTCGTCGACGCGTGTCGCGCCGCCGGTTCGGATGCGGTGTTCGAGGCCTTCGACGAATGTGCCGCGTTCATGCAGGAATCCGGCGTGACCGAGACACCGCGACGGGCGATTGCACGCATCGTCGACTGGCTGGGAGTGCCTGCACTGGTCGAATCGAAGGACACGGCAGCGATGATCGGCCTGGCAGAAACACCCGTGCTGATTGCCGACGGTGCGCGCGAAACGCCCGTGATCTTCGATAACGGCCGCCTGTTCGGCATTCTCTGCGAACCCGAAGAGGGCGCGCCGTCGCGCCGCTCGGTGGTCTTCGTCAACCCTGGCGCGACGCATCGCATAGGTGACGCGCGCATCTCCGTCACGCTTGCGCGGCGGCTCGCCCGCCAGGGGGTTGCCTCGCTGCGATTCGATGTCGGCTCGCTCGGCGACAGCGCGGGCGCCGTCGACAAACGCCCGCTCTCGATGCTGTTTTCACGCGCCGGCTGCGACGACGTGGCGACCGCCGCCGCGTACCTGGCGTCGCGCGGTTTCGACGAAGTCTCGTGTTTCGCGGTCTGCTCGGGCGCATACGTTTGCCTGCACGCGGCGCCGGTGAGTCCCCACATTCGTTCGCTGGTGCTCGTGAACGCGCCCAAGTTCGGCTTTCCCGAAGATCCGATGTCGTTCGCCGCGAACGACAACCGGCCGAAGACCGCCACCAGCACGTTCATGCGCTCTTTCAAGACCGCGCGCAAATGGAAGCGCGTGTTGCGCGGTCAACGGCGCCTGACGCCCATCGTGAAGGAGCTGGCGTGGCGCATGAGCGCGCGCCTCACGGCCAGCGTGGCCTATCTCGCCGAGCGGACGATCGGCGTGGATTCGGCGGGCTCGCGTGTGCGTGCAATGGTCCGTGGCCTGGGTGAGCGTGGCGTGAAGGTTCGTTTCGTCTACGGCGCGGGAGATCCGGGTATGGACGAGTTTGCGGTGTTTTTCGGTGCGGGCGGGCGGCGGATGCGCAAGTGGCGCAACGTGGAAACTGCTCGCCGCGACGGGCTTGATCACGCGTGCTTTTCCTATTCGGCACGCGAGGACATGATGGCGTCGTTCATTCAGTTCGTGCAGGCAGAGGCGCCACAAGCGGCGTGTGGCGGCCTTAGCTGGGCGCGCCTGCGCGCGTTGCTGCCGCGTTTCGCGGCGCGTGCAAACCGGCCCGACGAGATGCACACCAAGATGCACGGCGACATGCGCGCTGAAGCGCTCGAATCGCGATAAGCCTAAAGAATGTAAAGGATTGCAAGGGATCGAAAGCCGCGGCGCGATGCGTTCGTCTGCGTACAGACCCTGACATGCCGTGGCTCTACTCTGGCGTGTAATTCGTCTGACCTTCGGGCAGGCACCCGTTGCGTGCACTCAACCGTGCATCACCCGTGCGCTGCAACGTGCCTGCATTCACCGCAAGCTGTGACGCGGTGCCTTGATTCATCCTGTGTGTTTGTTGTAATCGGCCCGTTGCTCAATGGAAAAAAGTCTTCTCAAGAACATAGCGATCAATTTCGCCGGGCTCATCCTGCCCGTGTTTGTCTCGCTTGCGACGGTACCGGCCTACATTCATGGCATGGGGATCGAGCGCTACGGTGTCATCAACCTGGTGTGGGCGCTGATCGGTTATTTCAGCGTGCTTGATCTCGGCATTTCGATGGCGACCGAAAATCATATCGCCAAGGCACGCCAGTCCAACGACGGCACCATCCAGCGCATCTTCTGGAGCGCATTCTTTCTCAACCTCGCGACAGGTCTCGTCGGCGCGGTGCTGATCTGGTTTGGCGCGTACGTCTACGTCGTGCATATCGCGACTATCGAACCGGTGTTCCAGCGCGAAGTGCTGCATGCGCTACCCTGGATTGCGTTGGCCGTGCCGATCGCCAACATTTCGTGGGTGTTCAGCGGCGCGATCGGTGGCATGGAAAAGTTCGCGCTGTTCAACACCAACCAGACTATCGGCACATTCCTGTTCCAGTTGTTACCGCTTGCCGCGCTGTACCTGATCTCGCCGTCACTGGCGGTGGTCGTGCCGGCAGCAGTCATTGCGCGGTTTCTCGCGGCGTTGCTGCTTGGCTACGGCACGTTCCGCGCAATTGGTATCACGGGCATCTCGAAGCCGGAGTGGCCGCTGATTCGCGAACTCTTCAACTACGGCCGCTGGCTGCTGCTGTTTTCGGGCGCGAGCATGATCGCGACCACGCTCGACCGGGTCGTGATCGGTTCAATGCTCGGCGCCAAATACGTGGCGTACTACGCCACGCCGCAAAACCTCGTTACGCGCATGAATCTGCTGCCGAGCGCCATGTTGCGCACGCTGTTCCCGCGTTTTTCGGCCTCCGCCAGCGATCACGCCGACGAACTCTCGCATCAGGCCCTCGCGTTTTTGAATTGCGCATTCACGCCGTGCGTGGTGGTTGCGTTGTTCGCGCTGGCGCCGTTCCTGAACATCTGGCTTGGCCATGAGATGGCGGTGCAGTCGGCGCCTGTCGGACGCATCCTTGTGATTGGCGTATGGCTGGCGGGGCAGTCGAGCATCATCGGCGTATTGATCCAGGCCAAGGCGAATCCGGCGCAGGTCGCGCGCGTTGGCTGGATCGGTTTGCCGATCTTCGCACTCGTGCTGTGGCTGAGTATTCGCTGGTATGGGCTGCTGGGAGCAGGCGTGGCGGTGGTCGCGAAAGCTTTCTTCGACTATGCAGCGTTCCTTTATTTCTCGAAGCTCAAGCCACGGCCGATCCTGCGCAACATGGCCGGACATCTGGTTTTCCTGGTGATTGCCACGGTGTGCGCCGACTCCATGGATTCGCTCAGCGGCATGGCCGCGATTGGCGTCGCGCTACTTGCGGGCAACCTCGCATGGTCGTTCTGCGAATCGAGCGAATTGCGCGAGGTCGCTGCGCGGGTCCGGCAAAGATTGCTGCCTAGCGCCGGGTAAGGATGCATAAAGCGGATGCATAAAGCGCCCTGAAAGGCAGATTGACCGAACAGCGTGCGGGCGTTCGCGCGCGCACACAACAAATTGGATTTGCCTGCTTAAATAGCGCATCAATCGATGCGTGTGTTTCACGCGTCCGCACCTGTCAGACGCGTTCGGCCCTCAATCAGCTTCAACGCTTCAGGAGTCATCGTGGACGTGTCCCACAATCCGCTTAACGGCGCTGCCAAGACGGGCGCCATGAGTGTTCGCGTACAACCGGTCATTCTCGCCGGCGGGTCCGGCACGCGTCTCTGGCCGCTGTCGCGGCAGCAGTTCCCCAAACAACTCATCGAACTCATGGGCTCGGAGTCGCTGCTCGAAGCAACGCTGCGCCGTCTCGACGGACTCGATGCCGCGACGCATGGCCACGACGCCGTGCACTTCGCCACCGCCGATGAACCGATCGTGGTCTGCGGTACGGAACACAAATTGCTGACCGCCCAGCAGATCGAGCGGAACGGACGTCGTGCGCGCATCGTGCTGGAACCGTGTGCCCGTAACACTGCGCCTGCGCTCACGCTTGCGGCGTTGGCGGCACTGGCTGCCGTACCCGGTGACGATCCCGTGATGGTGGCCATGCCTGCCGATCACGCCGTGTCCGACCTCGACGCCTTCCGGCGCACGATCGCGAAGGCGATCGAACATGCCGTGAGCGGTGCGCTTGTCACGCTCGGCATCGTGCCGGACAAGATTGAGACGGGATACGGCTATATCAAGGCCGGTGCGGCGCTCGGGCCTGCTGGCGACGGTGTGCCTCAGGCGCGCGTGCTTGAACGTTTCATTGAAAAACCACGCCGGGAAATTGCGGAGCAGTATCTGGCGTCTGGCGAATACTGGTGGAACAGCGGCATTTTCGTGTGCCGCGCGTCCGTGTGGCTTGCGGCTATCGAACACTTTCAGCCGGCCATTCACGCCGCGTGCCTGATCGCGTTCGACCGCGGCCTGCATCAGGACGGCTTCACGCAACTCGATGTCGACGCATTCGAATCGTGCCCATCAGATTCCATTGATTTCGCGGTCATGGAGCGCATCACGCACGAGCCTCGTTTTCCGGGTGTCGTGGTACCGCTCGCAGCAGGCTGGTCCGACGTCGGCGCATGGGACGCTGTGTGGGACATGTCGAACAAGGACGAAGATGGCAACGTCGCACGCGGTCGGGTGATCTTCGAAGGTTCAGCGGACAGCTTCGCGCATTCAGACGGACGGCTGGTGGCCTGCGTTGGCGTGAACGGCGTAGTGGTCGTGGAAACCGCCGATGCAATCCTGGTGGCATCGAAGGATCGCGTGCAGGAAGTGAAGGCGATGGTTGGCCGCCTGAAGGCCGCCAAGGGCGCTGAGGCCCACGATCATCGCAAGGTGCAACGGCCTTGGGGTTTCTACGATTCCATCGATCACGGTGAGCGTTTTCAGGTAAAGCGTATTGTGGTGAAACCGGGCGCGCGGCTCTCGTTGCAGATGCACCATCATCGCGCAGAACACTGGATCGTCGTGCGCGGCACGGCGCTTGTCACACGCGGAGAAGAAACCTTCCTGGTGAGCGAAAACCAGTCCACGTTCATTCCGCTCGGTACGACCCACAGGCTCGAAAATCCCGGTAAAACGCCGCTCGAAATGATCGAGGTGCAATCGGGGACGTATCTGGGCGAGGATGACATCGTGCGTTTCGACGACCAGTACGGCCGCGTGACCGAGAAGAAGACACCGGGCTGAAAGCCCGGGCAGGCAGGGGACGCACCGCGCAGTGCATTGAGCAGGCAGACAGGGAATCACGAAGCACTTAAATCACAAGCATCACGAAGTACTTAATACAGCGGTTGCCGAAGCAGCACCGTGAGACGGCAAAGGGATAACCCTTGAGAGGGACATTCCGACTGGCGTCCACGGTATTGAACACGCAATTTATCGTGCACGGTGCAGTGCCGCAGATTGATCCGATCGATCAGTGGCGCTCACTGGGCCTTCCGGTGAGCTTGGGGAAGCACGCCGGATGTGCAGGGACACAATGTAGGGCGCAAGGGGAGAGGGGTGATGGACGAAAACAAAGAGCGGTCGCTAGTGGCTAAGGTGATGGACGGACTCGTATCGGGCATCGTCGAACAGAAGTACGGCGCGATCCTGCCACCGCAGGACGTCTTGTCGAAGGAGTTCGACGTGAGTCGGACCGTGATGCGCGAGGCCTTGAGCATGTTGCTCGCGCGTCACATGCTGGACGTGCGCCCGAAGACGGGCACGCGGATCCGGCCGATGAGCGACTGGCGGCTGATCGACGAGGACGTGGTGAGCTGGCGCTTTCGGGCGACGCCGGATCAGGCGTTCCTGCGCGACGTGATCGAGTTTCGAATGCTGATCGAGCCGCGTGCGGCCGCGCTGGCGGCAACCCGTGCAACGCCCGACGAAGTGGCCGGGATTCGCGACGCGTTCGACGCGCTTGCGTCGCTCAACGGCAGCGAGCCCGAGTACCAGGCCGCCGATGTCGCGCTGCATACGCGCATTGTCGCCGCGAGCGGCAACCAGTTCTTCCAGCAGATGACGGCCATCGTGCGGGGTGCGCTGGTGACGGTCTATCCGATCGTGGCGGGCATTGCGACCATGCGTGACGCGACGCTCGACGCGCAGCGCCACGTGGTGGAAGCGATCGAGGCGCACGACGCCGGTGCGGCCGAGCGCGCGATGAGCACGCTGATCAATGTCACCGCGGAGGAAGTCGGGCGGGCCTTTTCGCTCGAACGCCGCGAGGACAATTCGTCACCGCCGATCGGCGCATCGGAATCGGCCGGCGCCTGACACGCACTCGAAGCTTCGCGTCCGGGACGGTTCCGGCGTGGCGAAGCTGGCCCGAGGTTTCTGGTCACGTTCGTCGTGGCCGGGCGCGATGAGCGCCCTATTCGGGTTCCTCCCTACGCAAACGTTTCACTTTATCTTCCTGCCTGACTTCGACGCCTGATGGTTTTTGCGCTGGAAGTCGACCTCCCGTCGGTCCCTCTTGAGTTTTGTGACAGAACCGCGACGCGCTGTGCGTGATCGTTCAGGCATCGTTCAGGCTTCACGGCGACCGCTCTCGTAGTGGACAATGTGCGAATTCTCCGGCCATGGCCGACTATTCACCATCAAGCAGGGAGCGGGACAGATGAACGCACAGAGCACGATCCGTTGGGGCATTGTCGGCGCCGGGAATATTGCGCGCAGGTTCGCCGAAGGGCTTGCCTTTGTGCCGGGCGCGACACTGAGCGGCGTGTGGTCGCGCCGGCTCGAGCCGGCGTCAGCCTTCGCCGCGCAGTTTCATACCCGGGCGTATGAAGGCTTCGATGCATTGCTCGACAACATCGACGCGCTGTATATCGCGACCATGCAGGACAGCCATCCCGGGTATGCGCTGCGTGCTTTCGAAGCCGGCCGTGCCGTGCTCTGCGAGAAACCGGCGGCTGTCAACGCGCGCGCGTTGCAGGAGATGATCGATGCGGCGCGCTCGTCGAAGCTGCTGTTCATGGAAGCGATGAAACCGCCGTTCTATCCGCTCTACCGGCAGTTGCGCGATCATCTCGCGGCTGATCCTATTGGTGAAATCGGGCTGGTGCGCGCTGGTTGTTCGATCGCGAACGTGCCGCTTTCGCATCCCTCGTATTCAATGGAAATGGGCGGCGGAGCATTGCTCGATATCGGTATTTACGAGGCGTTTCTTGCGGTCGACTGGCTCGGTGAACCGCTCGAAGTGCAGACCTTTGGAAGGATCGGGCAGACCGGCGTGGACACCTTCGCGAGCCTGAATGTGCGGCATGAGCGCGGTGTCGCGCAGTTGTTCTGCGGCTTGGATCTGCAGGGCAAGGGCGATGCCTTGCTTGCCGCGACCGGCGGCACGGTGACGATCCACGAGAACTGGTGGAATCCCGCGCGTGCGAGCGTTCGCTATCTGGATGGCCGCACCGTAGAGCTGGATGCGCCGTTCGAAGGCGGCGGGTTGAACTACGAGACCGCGCACTTTTGCGAGCTGCTGCGCGACGGCGTCATCGAGAGTCCGATCATGCGGCATGCGGTATCCATGCAGATGATTTCCATCATGGATGCCGCCCGCCGCGACCTCGGCGTGCGTTTCCCTTTCGAAACCGAATAGGCGCGGGATGGCCAGCTCGGCTGGCCTGCTTAAGCGTCATTTCAGGTTTCGACGTTAAGCTGCGTCGTCCTCATATGCCGGCATCCTTCACCATGCGACTGTTACCTCGACTCTGGCGCGAATATCGGAGC
Organism: Caballeronia mineralivorans PML1(12); assembly: GCF_001028175.1. GTDB lineage: Bacteria > Pseudomonadota > Gammaproteobacteria > Burkholderiales > Burkholderiaceae > Caballeronia > Caballeronia mineralivorans. Next base: position 6,474 of record NZ_AEJF01000241.1, on the reverse strand, counting down.
CTGATCGCGTTTCTGGTGTTGATGGCGCTGTTCCGCAGTGCCATTGCTGACTGGAATGTAGTGCCTAGCGGTTCCATGTTGCCGACCATTCGCGAGGGCGACCGGATCGTCGTCGACAAGATGGCGTACGACTTGCGTATTCCGTTCACGCACGTGGCGATTGCGCATCTGCATGATCCGCAGCGCGGGGATATCGTGACGGTGGATTCATCGGCGGCGCATGAGTTGATCGTCAAGCGGCTGATCGGGCTTCCCGGCGATGTGGTCGCCATGCGCGACAACGTGTTGTATATCGATGGCAGGCGCGCGGATTATCAGCCCGTCGATATAACGGGCGTTGCGGGCGATGCGTCTTCGCCCGGCGAGTATCTGGACGAGAAGCTCGGGCATGTTTCGCACATGGTGCGGTTGTCGGTGCTGGCGCCGAGTCCGCGGCGCTCGTTTGGGCCGGTGACGGTGCCGAAGGGCGAGTATCTGATGCTCGGCGATAACCGCGACGACAGCGCGGACTCGCGGTATTTTGGGTTTTTCCCACGCAGTGAGTTGATGGGAAGGGCGACGCGGGTAGCGTATTCGCTGGATCCGGACCGGCATCATTTCCCGCGGATGGATAGGTTCGGGGTGAAGTTGGATGGGACCCAAGGCTAAGAGGCGGGGCGTTCGCTCGCCCCGTTCACCGGTGCGAGCGAACATCGGTTCTTAATGCCGCCCCGGCAACGCCAACCTGCGCTCGAACAACCGCTGCACAAACTCCAACACGCTACACAGCACCCAATAAACCACCGCCGCAGCAAGATACAACGGCAATGGCTGATACGTCGCCGCGATCACTTCCTGCGCACTCCGTAGCAATTCCGTCACCGTGATCACGGACACCAGCGACGTATCCTTGATCAGGCTGATCAAGCTATTCGAAAGACTTGGCACAGCAATGCGCAGCGCCTGCGGACCAATCACATACCGCAGCGTCTGCATCCTCGACAAGCCCAAGCTATAAGCCGCGAGCCACTGCCCACTCTGGATCCCGAGAATCGCGCCGCGCATGCTTTCGGAAAGATAAGCCGCCACATTCGCCGACAAAGCGATCACCCCCGCCGGCGTTGGATCAAGCGAAATACCCAGACTCGGCAGCCCGTAATAGATCACGAAGATCTGCACAAGCAGCGGCGTGCCGCGCATCACGCTCACATAAGCACGAGCGATACCGACCAGCGCGCGGTTTCGGCTGATGCCCATCATTGCGAGTATCGTGCCCGCGATCAGGCCGAAGAACATCGAATAGACCGCGAACTTGATCGTCAGGACAGCGCCTTGTGCAAGGGCCGGTACGGATTGAACGAGCAGGGATGTCGTGGACATGAAGGAATAAAGTAGGCTTAACGTACGAGGCGGGCATCAAATGCAAAGGGCGGCATCCCTAAGACGCCGCCCCGATGCCGAACGCGTGAGGGTCCGGGTTTTATTTGGCTGGCTTCGTCACGTCGATACCGAACCACTGCTCCGAGATCTTCGTGAACGTACCATCGGTTTCGAGCTGGGTCATCGCATCGTCAATGGCTTTCTGGAACTTCGGATTGCCCTTCTTGAACGGAATGCCCGACGGATTGCCCGGGCCGACATTCGCGCCCGTGCGCAGCGGCAACTGCGAATTCTTCATCAGGTACGCAAGCATCAGTCGGTCGTTCAATGCAGCGTCCAGACGGTTCGACGCCAGATCGCGCAAGTACTCAGGCGCGCCCGGATATGTCTTGACATCGATACCCGGCACGGCCTTCGCCATGTCCATGTAGTTTGTGCCCAGACCCACGCCAAGCTTCTTGCCCTTCAAGTCCTCAAGCGTCTTGAAGTCCCGCGTGTCGTCCTTGCGCTGAATCAGTTGCGCATTCGAATACGTGTAAGCCGGCGAGAAATCGAGCGTCTGCTTGCGTGCATCGGTTATGCCGACCTGGTTCACGATTACGTCGAACTTGCCAGCCTGCAAGCCCGCAATGATCCCGCTCCATTCGGTGGTCACGAACTCCGGCTTCACGCCGAGCTTCGCGGCAACCGCCTTGGCGATATCCACGTCGAAACCGATCAGTTCACCTTGGGGCGACTTCGAGTTGAACGGGGGGAAAGTGCCTTCCAGGCCAATGCGCAACGTACCGCGTTGCTTGACCGAATCCAGCAGGTCTTCAGCGTGAGCGACAGCGGAGAGCGATGCGCCGATCAGGCCGGCCACGAGCACTTTTTTGAAGAGAGACAGTTTCATGAGTTATTTGCCTTTGTCCTGGTTTTTGTCAGTGATCTGAAGTGCGGCGATGATAGCTAAAACGCAATGCTGTCTTCAGATCGTTTGCTCATGTGGATATGAGCTTACGTAGTTTCATGCCGTGGCGCTTGCTGCATGAGTACTGGCCAGCGCTTCGACGCATTCCGTCACGAGCGCCGGGCCGCGATAAATCAGGCCGGTGTAGATTTGCACGAGCGATGCGCCCGCTGCGAGCTTTTCGCGCGCGTCGTTACCTGACATGATGCCGCCAACACCGATGATCGGCACCTCGTTGCCGAGCTCCGCGCGCAACTTGCGGATCACCGCATTGGACGCCTCGAACACTGGCTTGCCCGACAGGCCACCGGCTTCATCGCCGTGTTTCATGCCGGTCACGGCCGTGCGCGAGAGCGTGGTGTTGGTCGCGATCACCCCGTCTATTTTATGGCGCAGCAAGGTCGCGGCAATCTCCTTGATCTGCTCATCGTCGAGATCGGGGGCGATCTTGAGCGCGAGCGGCACGAGCTTGCCGTGCATATCGGAGAGACGTTGTTGTTTGTCCTTCAGCGCGCCGAGCAGGGCGTCGAGCTCACCGGCGCCTTGCAACTGGCGCAGGTTCTTCGTATTCGGCGACGAGATGTTGATGGTCACGTAGCTCGCGAACGGATACACGCGCTCGAGACAATACAAATAATCTTCAGCGGCGCGTTCGATGGGCGTGTCGGCGTTCTTGCCAATATTCAACCCAAGGATGCCGCGATACCGCGCGGCCTGCACGTTCTCGACGAACTGATCGACGCCGCGATTGTTGAAGCCGAGCCGGTTGATCAGCGCCTGCGCGTCGGGCAGCCGAAACATACGCGGGCGCGGGTTGCCCGGCTGCGCACGCGGCGTGACCGTCCCCACTTCGATGAAACCGAACCCGAGCGACGCCAATCCGTCAATGCACGCGCCATCTTTGTCCAGCCCCGCAGCGAGTCCGACGGGGTTGCGAAAACTCAGGCCCATGACCGTGCGCGGCGAATCCGGGGCGCGCTCGGCGAGCATGCCGGCGAGACCGGTACGGCCGGCGGCGCCAAGCATGCGCAGCGTCAGGTGATGGGCATCTTCCGCATCCATGCGAAAAAGTTGCGCGCGGGCGAGCGGGTAGAGGGAGCTGAACACGAGGAGAGGCCGGGGCGGCGTAAATTGAGACGCGCCATTTTAACGGCTTTAACGCCGACGTCCGAAAAGCTGTGACACAGGTGTGAAAGCGGCGCGGAAATAGAGCCAGCCGCAGCCAGCCGCATCTTCAGCGCCGCGGCTTGTCCACCGGCATCTTGCCGGGCATGGGAGGCGTTCCGGCGGAGTGCGTCGTGGCGGGGTCGAGTGAGTCCCATCGACCGTCGATCAAGCCCTCCAGCGGCCGGAAATTGGCTTTGTACGCCATTTTGTCGCTCTCGCGAATCCAGTAACCAAGATAGACGTGAGGCAGATCCAGGCTTCGTGCCTGTTCGATCTGCCACAGGATGTTGTAGGTGCCGAAGCTGGTGTGCGGCAGGCCAGGTTCGAAGAACGTGTAGACCGACGAAAGGCCGTCACCGAGGATGTCGATCATGCTGATCATGCGCAACGTGCCCGGCGCGGGGGGATCCTCTGCGAGATTTCCCCCAAGAAGGGCACCGGGGTTACCCGGAGTACCTGCACGCACGGGTTCGCGAAATTCCACCAGGCGCGAGTTGATCCGGCTTTGCAGCAAAAATTGCTCATACTGGTCGCGGCTGTCGCGATCCATGCCGCCGCCCGCATGCCGCGCCGACTGATAGCGCATATAAAGCGCGTAATGCTCTTCGTCGTAGTGAAGCGGCGCGACGCTCGCCACCAGGCCGCCATGCTGTTTCCAGACGCGCCGCTGGGTACGGTTCGGCATGAAGCGGTCGATGGGTACGCGCACCGGCACGCACGCGCGGCAGCCGTCGCAATACGGGCGGTAGGTGAACACCCCGGAGCGCCGGAAACCCGCTTTGACGAGTTCGGTGTAGACGTCGGAGTTGATCAGGTGACTGGGGGTCGCCACCTGCGAGCGCGCGATGCGCCCGTCCAGATAGCTGCAGGGATACGGCGCCGTTGCATAGAATTGCAACGCCGAAAGCGGTGAAAGCGGCAGCTCATTGGGGTGAGTCACGTTGGCAGCTCTCGTTCTAAGCGTCTATCTTGCTTACCACCCCAACCGTGCCGCGGCGGTTCGATGCAGGGCGGAAAGCCTCGGTCGTATCGCTATATTGCCTGCTAAACATCACGTTCGATTGTGTTCAATGGTGCTAGATGCGTTTGCGAATATCAAAGGGTGAATCGCGGTTTGCCAGTCACTGCTTAATGCACATCGCGGAACATCGCCTGGAGTTCGCAACCGGCCTTGTTCATGTTGACGGAAGCACGCGTGGCTGGAGCGTCTCAAGCAGCGCGTACTTGTCGAACTGCCAGGGTATTGGCGGCTCACCGACCGCCCCGCAAAGATGTCTCACAAATGCCTTGCGCGGGATCTCGCGGCCGCCCAGCGACGCCAGATGCGACGTATTCTGCTGGCAGTCTATCATCTCTATTTTATGGTGGCGCAAGTGTCCGATGAGCGCCGCGAGCGCTATTTTCGAGGCATCGGTGCGATGCGCGAACATCGATTCGCCGAAAAACATGCGCCCGAACGACACGCCGTAAAGACCCCCCACGCGCTTGCCCTCGAACCACGTTTCGATGCTGTGCGCCCGGCCCTCGCGATGCAGCGACGAATACGCTTCCACAATATCCGCCGTGATCCACGTGCCGCGCTGACCTTCGCGCGGCGTCTGGGCGCAGGCACGCATCACGCCGGCGAAATCGTGGTCCACGCGGATTTCCCACGTTGGCTCGCGCAACACGCGCCGCAGCGTTTTACGCAGCGAATCGGAGACTTTGAATTCGTCGGGAATCAGCACCATGCGCGGATCGGGACTCCACCAGAGCACTGGCTGGCCGTCGGAATACCACGGGAAAATGCCGTGCTGATACGCATCCACGAGACGGTTGCTCTGCAACTCAGCGCTGGCCGCGAGCAATCCCGGCGCGCCACTTGCCTCGCCGAGCGCGCGCTCGACAGGAGGGAACGGATCGTCGGAGGCGAGCCATGGAACCATGATTCTCGGGGGCGCTCAGCCTTCGCGCAGTGAGCGGAAGATGTCGCCGGTGTGCAGCGCGTAGTTGCCGGCAGCGCGGTCGGCGAAAAAGAAGCGCAGGGTCTGCGCGACCGTCGGGAAGGCGATTTCGTCCCAGGGGATGTCGCTCTCGTCGAAGAGCTTCACTTCGAGACTTTCCTCGCCTGCGTCGATGTCCAGATCGAGCAGCCGCGCCAGGTAGAAAAGGTGCACCTGATGCACGTGCGGCACGTTCAGCAGCGTGAACAGACTCTGGATCTCGACACGCGCGCCGGCTTCCTCGAGCGTCTCGCGCGCGGCACCTTCGCTGGTGGTTTCGTCCATCTCCATGAAACCCGCGGGCAGGGTCCAGTAGCCGTAGCGCGGTTCGATCGCGCGCCGGCACAGCAGCACCTTGTCGTCCCAGACGGGCACGGTCCCGACCACGTTGCGCGGATTCTGGTAGTGCACCGTGCCGCAATTACTGCAAACGTAGCGTGGGCGGTTGTCGCCAGGCGGAATGCTCAGGCTGACCTCGTGGCCGCAGACGGAACAGAATTTCATAGGGGAGAAGTCTGAAAGTGTCGTGCGAGTGTATCACCGAGCCCGGGCTGCGCGGCAGCGCGGGCGGAAGGTGAAAAAGGGGCCGCGAAGCGCGGGGGCAGGTGGCCGAACACTTGTCCTGATGGCCGATGAGTTCGGATCGGGCGTGGGCCGCCGACCGGTTGGCGCTCGCTTCTCGCTACCTTGCTTCTCGCTACAATAAGTGCTTCGGTGGCGACCCTGTCAGCGCTACCCATTTCACGGCCAACCCATACCCCGACGATGTCCACTACGCCCGCCGCTTCACGACCGCCGATGTTGTCCACTGCCGACGCACTCGCCACTTTGCTAGCGGCCGCGCGCGGGGTGGACGGCGTTGAAACCGTCGACACCTTCGACGCACTCGGGCGCGTGCTGGCGACAGCGGTTGTGTCGCCGCTCGACGTGCCACCCATGCGCACCAGCTCCATGGACGGCTACGCGGTGCGGGCTGCGGATCTCGCCGCGGCAACAGAGGCACGCGCCGTGACGCTG
>NZ_AEJF01000240.1 GCF_001028175.1 Caballeronia mineralivorans PML1(12) | reverse complement strand
CCGCTCGCCGCCGGCACGGTGGCGCGCATCTTCACCGGAGCAACCGTGCCCCCGGGTGCCGACGCTATCGTAATGCAGGAGATGGTTCGTCTCGACGACGCCGGCGCGACGTTCACGCAAGTGCCGCTCGAAGGCGAATGGATCACGCAGCAAGGTGCCGATATCCGTCGCGGCTCCGTGATTCTGCCTGCCGGCACGCGGCTTACGCCGCAGGCGCTGGGGCTGGCGGCATCGGTGGGAAGCGCTGCGCTCGAGGTCGTGCGCAAGGTGCGCGTGGCGGTGTTTTTTACCGGTGACGAACTCACTATGCCCGGCGAGCCGTTGCGTCCCGGCGCGATCTACAACTCGAACCGTTTCACGCTGCGTGCGTTGCTCGCGAAGCTGGGTTGCGACGTGACGGACTTCGGTATCGTGGCCGACCGGCTCGACGCAACCCGCGAAATGCTGCGGCGGGCAGCGCTCGATCACGACCTGATCCTCACGTGCGGCGGGGTATCGGTCGGCGAGGAAGATCATGTGAAACCCGCGGTGGAAGCCGAGGGGCGCATTTCCATGTGGCAGATCGCGATGAAACCCGGCAAGCCGCTCGCGTTCGGCGCGGTGCGGCGCGAGGCGGCGGCGCAAAATGGTGAAGAGGCGTTTTTTATCGGCTTGCCGGGTAATCCGGTGTCCAGCTTCTGCACGTTTTTGCTCTTCGTGCGCCCCTTTATCCTGCGGCTGGCGGGCGTCGAGGCGCTCGAGCCGCGCGTATATTCAATGCGCGCGGATTTCACCCAGAAAAAGGGTGACCGGCGCAACGAATTCCTGCGCGCTCGTGTGAACGACGCGGGTGGCCTGGAGGTGTTCGGGAATCAAAGCTCGGCGGTGTTGACATCGACGGTCTGGGGCGACGGACTGATCGATAACCCGCCGAATCACGCCATCCAGGCCGGCGAGACTGTGCGTTTCATGCCGTTTTCAGAACTGATGCGTTGAAGGCAACCATGAAAGTCGAATTGAGGTTTTTTGCGGGCGTGCGTGAAGCGCTCGGCGTAGCGAACGAGAGCGTGGAGGTCCCGGACGGCGTGGCTAGCGTCGGCGACGTGCGGGCCTGGCTGCGTACGCGCGGCGGCGCGTGGGCGGAAACGCTCGCCGAAGGCCGCTCGTTGCGAATGGCGTGCAACCACGAAATGACCGACCCGTCGCGACGCATCACGGAAGGCTGTGAAGTCGCGTTTTTCCCGCCAGTCACGGGCGGCTGAGATGACCCGCGTACGTGTGCAGGAAGCTGATTTCGATATCAGCACGGAAGTTGCCGCACTACGTGCCGACAATCCCAAGGTCGGCGCGGTGGCGTGTTTTGTGGGCACGGTGCGTGATCTGAACGAAGGCAACACCGTCCAGGCGATGGAACTGGAACACTATCCCGGCATGACCGAAAAGGCGCTGGAGGCGATCGCGGGTGAGGCGCGCGACCGCTGGCCGGGTTCCGACGTGCTGATCGTGCATCGCGTGGGGAAACTCTTGCCGCTCGATCAGATCGTGCTGGTGGCAACTACCGCCGTGCATCGGGCAGAGGCCTTCGAATCGTGCGCGTTCGTGATGGATTATCTGAAAACGCAGGCACCGTTCTGGAAGAAGGAAAAGACGGAACACGGCGAGAAATGGGTCGATGCGCGCGAATCCGACGATGCCGCCCGGGCGCGATGGGATCCGGAGTCGAAGAAAGGGGCGGAGGCGTAAGCCAGGCGTGGTCCGTTCGCCCGCACCGCATGTGTCTAGGATTCTTCGCTTTCAACGCCCGACAGCTTGGCCGGAAACGGCTCGCCGCGGCTCCGGTCAGGTAACTCCGCCGACGATTCGTTCTCGCTACGACCCGTTCGCAGGCGCTTGAGGGACGCGAGCAAATCGACCTGAGCACCAGGAATGGCATAGTCCCAGCCGAACTTGCTCAATTGCAGGCTTTGCGCGATGCGCAGCGCCGGCTCCATGAACTGCACGGCGGCGGCTGGTTCGTACCGAGTGCTGACGGTATCGAGGAAAAGCGTAAGCCAGCGGGCGAAGTGCTGGGGTTCGATGTCGCCGAGCGGGCGGTGCGCTTCCTGAACGTTGCCCCGGTACGCCTTGGTTCCGAGCACGAGGCTCGACCAGAACGTCGTCATTTTCGCGAGATGCGCGTCCCAGCGTCCAGCCAGTTCGCGGGCGAAGATCGGGCCGAGCAGCGAGTCATCGTCGACACGTCGGTAGAATGCGTCGACCAATTGCCGGATATTGGTTTCGTCGGGTTCCGTGGCGGGGACGAATGGCGTCGCTTGCGCGTTTGGCTCGATCACGGGTTCAGTCGGGGGCTTAATCAAAGGCTCAATCATGGGATTCGATGGCAGGATTCAGGTGTGAAATGAGTCCGGGCGGCAAAGCTGAGTGCGGCCATCGAATTGCCGAACGCGCGATTTCGACTCGCCGGATATTAGGAAAATGCCCTATGCGGAGGGTATTTGACGGAAACTAGAGAAACAACGAACCTATTACGGACTCGCTTCCATAAAGCCAAGGCCGTTAGATGAGCCCAATAAATGGGACCATTAAATGGGGCCAATAAGTAGGGCCAATAAGCAGAATAGTGTTTCATTGACTTCCCGTTGATAGCTTCCCATGATAATCGACGTTTAATCGTGAAGCTGTTGGTGGCGGGAGCGGCCGCTTGCGGCATGGTTTGTAACGGTTGCCGCTGTTGTCTGGTAGCCGGGAACACCGGTTAGACCAGGCACGCACGGTTCAGGGAGGTCGAGCGTTTACCCGGCCATTGATGCTGCCGTGAGTTGTGCCCATATACCCGTGCGATTGAAGCCTTTACTACGCAACGGACCGCCGCGACCACGCGATCGATTCACGCGACTGATTACGCGAATACCCCATGAGACTGACCGATTACACCGATTATTCATTGCGCGTCATGCTCTATCTGGCCGTCCGGCCTGAGGGGTTATCGACCATCCAGGAGATTTCCGATGCCTACGGGATCTCCAAAAATCATCTGATGAAAGTGGTGCAGCGGCTTGGGGAACTGGGCTGGGTAGAAACCGTACGCGGCCGTAACGGCGGTCTGAGGCTCGAAGCGCGTACGCCGCTGCTTACCATCGGCGAGGTCGTCCGCAAGACGGAGAACGACTTTTCGATAGTCGGTTGTTTCGCTGATGAAAGCGAGTTTCACCGGCATTGCGTGATCCAGTCTCACTGTCGCCTGCGAGGCGTGTTCGCCAAGGCGCGCGATGCGTTTCTCGAGGAACTCGACCAGCATACGGTCGGCGATCTGGCGTCGCCGGCTGGCGAGCTCGCGGGGTTGCTCGGAATCGTGCGTTTCACGCCGGCGGCAGACATGGTGAACGGTATCGCCGGACATGGCTGACCGAGCTGAGTGATTCACACTCGCCCCGCAAACATCTGGCCAAGCCGCCCCGACCGCGATCCGTTCGCAACGCTCCCGCGACGCACGCACCCGGCGTGCGCCAACAACCGTTTTAGCTTCCGACGCGCCCGTTCTTCCGCATCCCCAACCGCCCCGACGCCACCAGACCGATTAACCACCGATTACGCAGAAAAATGCGGTTTTTGGCCGACGGAGCGCTTGAAAGTGCCGGATCACGCCTCATTTTGAACACATCCCGATTTGGAGGTCTCAATGAGAATCGACAAGCTAACCACGAAGTTCCAGGAAGCACTGGCCGACGCGCAAAGTCTCGCCGTCGGCAATGACAATCAATATATCGAACCGATTCATTTGCTTGCTGCCCTGATCGAGCAACAAGACGGTTCGGCGCGCTCGCTGTTGTCGCAGGCAGGCGTGCAGGTCCAGGCATTGCAAACCGCGCTCAAGGACGCCATGACGCGTCTGCCGCAAGTCCAGGGCACCGACGGCAACGTCCAGGTCAGCCGCGATCTCGCCGGCTTGCTTAACAGCGCCGACAAGGAAGCGCAAAAGCTCAACGACACCTTCGTCGCAAGCGAGATGTATCTGCTCGCCATTGCAGATGACAAGGGCGAAGCCGGCCGGCTTGCCAAGCAGCACGGCCTCACACGCAAAGCGCTCGAAGCCGCGATCAACGCGGTGCGTGGCGGAGGTCAGGTGCACAGCCAGGACGCCGAGAGCCAGCGCGGCGCGCTGAAGAAATACACCGTCGACCTGACCGAACGCGCGCGCGCCGGCAAGCTCGATCCGGTGATCGGCCGCGACGACGAAATTCGCCGTTCCATCCAGATTTTGCAACGCCGGACGAAGAACAATCCGGTGCTGATCGGCGAGCCGGGCGTGGGCAAGACCGCCATTGTGGAAGGTCTCGCACAGCGGATCGTGAACGGGGAAGTGCCGGAATCGCTCAAGAGCAAGCGCGTGTTGTCGCTCGATATGGCCGCGTTGCTAGCAGGCGCCAAGTATCGCGGGGAATTCGAAGAGCGGCTCAAGGCCGTGCTGAGCGATATTGCGAAGGACGAAGGCCAGACCATCGTTTTCATCGATGAAATCCATACCATGGTCGGCGCCGGCAAGGCCGAAGGCGCGATGGACGCGGGCAACATGCTGAAGCCGGCGCTTTCGCGCGGCGAGCTGCATTGCATCGGCGCGACTACGCTGGATGAATATAGGAAATACATCGAGAAAGATGCGGCACTCGAGCGGCGCTTCCAGAAAGTGCTGGTCGATGAACCGTCCGTGGAAGCGACCATCGCAATCCTGCGCGGCCTGCAGGAAAAGTACGAACTGCATCACGGCGTGGAGATCACCGATCCGGCGATTGTCGCGGCGGCGGAGTTGTCGCATCGCTATATCACGGACCGTTTTTTGCCGGACAAGGCCATCGATTTGATCGACGAAGCCGCGTCGAAGATCAAGATGGAAATCGATTCGAAGCCCGAAGAAATGGACCGGCTCGATCGCCGCCTGATCCAGTTGAAGATCGAGCGCGAAGCTGTCAAGAAGGAAAAGGACGAGGCGTCGCAGAAGCGGTTGCAGTTGATCGAGGAGGAAATCGAGCGGCTCGATCGCGAGTATTCCGATCTCGAGGAAATCTGGATGGCGGAGAAAGCCGCCGTGCAGGGTAGCGCAACGCTGAAGGAAGAGATCGAGAAAGTGCGCGCGGATATCGTGCGTTTGCAGCGTGAAGGCAAGCTCGAGAAGGTCGCCGAATTGCAGTACGGCAGGCTGCCCGAACTCGAGTCGCAACTGAAGCAGGTCACGCAGGCCGAGACTGCGGAGCAGAGCAATCCGACGCGGCCGCGCTTGTTGCGCACGCAAGTGGGCGCCGAGGAAATCGCGGAAGTGGTATCGCGTTCAACGGGCATTCCGGTGTCGCGGATGATGCAGGGCGAGCGTGAAAAGCTGTTGCAGATCGAAGCCAAGTTGCACGACCGCGTGGTCGGGCAGGACGAGGCTATCGGCGCGGTGGCCGACGCCATTCGCCGTTCGCGCGCGGGCTTGTCGGATCCGAACCGGCCGTATGGTTCGTTCCTGTTCCTCGGGCCGACCGGTGTGGGCAAGACCGAGTTGTGCAAGGCGCTCGCCGCGTTCCTGTTCGATTCGGAGGATCACCTGATCCGTATCGACATGAGCGAGTTCATGGAGAAACACAGCGTCGCGCGGTTGATTGGTGCGCCGCCGGGTTATGTCGGCTATGAGGAAGGCGGATATCTGACCGAGCTGGTGCGTCGCAAGCCCTACAGCGTGATTTTGCTCGACGAAATCGAGAAGGCGCACCCGGACGTGTTCAACGTGCTGCTGCAAGTGCTCGACGACGGCCGTATGACCGACGGGCAAGGGCGTACCGTGGACTTCAAGAACACGGTGATCGTGATGACGTCGAACCTGGGATCGCATGTGATCCAGGCGATGGTCGGAGAACCGCACGAAGCAGTGAAGGATGCCGTCTGGGAGGAAGTCAAGCTGCACTTCCGGCCGGAATTCCTCAACCGTATCGACGATGTCGTGGTGTTTCATTCGCTCGACCGCGCCAACATTCAGTCAATTGCGAAGATCCAGTTGCAGCGGCTGCGTGAACGGCTGGCGAAGCTGGAAATGGAACTCGATGTCTCGGATGCAGCGCTCGAGCAGATCGGCAAGGTGGGTTACGACCCAGTGTTCGGTGCCCGGCCATTGAAGCGCGCGATCCAGCAGGAAATCGAAAATCCCGTCGCGAAGCTGATTCTGGCCGGCAAGTTCGGACCGAAGGACGTGATTCCCGTCGATATTCGCGAAGGCGAGTTCGTGTTCGATCGCGTCGTGCATTAAGACGCTTGCCGGGTTTAACCCGGTTTCACCCAAAAAGGGGCAACGGAGTGATCCGCTGCCCCTTTTTGCTATTGCAGAAAAGCAGGACGAAAAACGCTTACGCCTTTGGTTCTTCGCTCTTGCCGAACATGCCCGCCAAAGCACCGAGACCGCCGAGCGAACCCAGCAAGCTGCCCACATCCAGCTTGCCGTCCGCCGGCACCTGGCCGTCCGGCGTCGCGTGGTTCACCAGATGCGGCAGCACGGTAGCCAGCATGCCGGACACCTGGTCGCCCGAAAGACCCGCTTTCTGCGCGATCTGGCTGACAGCGTCCGAGCCGAGCACATTGGTCACGGTGTCCGAGCTGATTGGCTTGTTTTCGCCGTTGCCGACCCACGACGAGACGATGTCGCCCGCGCCGTTCTCGTGAAAACGCTGAATCAGGCCGTTCAGGCCGCCCGGCTGGTTATTGACGAACTCCATCGCAGCGGCGATGAGGCCGGACTGCGCGCCGCCGCCTTGAGACGACGAATTGCCGAAGGAGGAGGCGAGGGTATCGAGTAGGCTCATGGCTGTCTCACTTGAAAACGATGCTGGTTAGATGCCGTCCGGCGTCATGCTGGTTTGCCTTTGCCGAACGGAAAACATGCCGTCCCGTGAGGAACGGCTAGAGTGTTTCTGCTGCAAAGCGACCGGGGCGCTTGAATCCGAGCTGCGCGTAAATGGCCATTCCACGCTCGAGATTGAGTGCCGTAGTGCGTCGCCGTCCTCAGGTTGCTGCCGCGTCGCTCGCGGCTTTCTTTTTCTTGGATTTCTTCGATGCCTTGGCGCCGCTCGCACCCGACGCAGCATCGGCCGTAGCCGTGGTCGTGGCGCTGGAACCTGCTGCTGCGCTGGCCTTGGCTTTCTTACCCTTCTTGCCCGTTGTCGCCGAGGCCGCGTCC
>NZ_AEJF01000239.1 GCF_001028175.1 Caballeronia mineralivorans PML1(12) | reverse complement strand
CGGCGCCGTAGCCGTGGTCGCGGCAGGCGGCGTGGCGGCGGTCGCAGCCGTCGACGGTTTCATTGTCGATTTCGCAGGCGCTGCGCTTGTCGCGGCCGGCGTCTTGCTGGCCTTCGTGCCGCTCGGCGGTGCAGATGAGCCGCCGATGGTCAGCCCGGCCTGCTCCAGGTTCGTCACCGACTTCGTGCCAAGTCCTTTCACGCGATTGGCGAGATCGTCGGCATCCTTGAACGGGCCATTCTTCGTCCGTTCGTCGATGATCGCCTTCGACTTCACCGGCCCAAGCCCCTTTACCGCTTCGAGGGAGGTTTGGTCCGCCGTATTCACGTCGACGGCCGCAAACGCGACACCCATCGACAACGCAAGAGCCAGACACAGCATCAACAGCTTTTTAAGCATGACAAGTGCTCCAGGTTGAAAAACAAGAAGGAGGAATCGATGCCGGCCTTTCTAGAAGCCTGGCCAGGAAGCCCAACAAGCATAGGACAAAATGCGGGTCAGGATAATGGCAGCGACGCTCAGCCGGCACGGACAGGATTATTTTTTACAACATCGCCGGCGATTATTTTGCCGGTTGAGCTCAATCCCCTGTCCATTTTCGATTCTATTTAGCGATTATTACCAGACTCATGGCGGATGGGGGCGGATCGGTTCAGATTTAACCTTTCTCAGATTTGATTCCTGATATTTGCTTCTCATTAACCCTTTGCTTTGATCTTTGCAAATGCGCCGCGTACTTCGAACTTCACCGAATCGACCACCACGCCGTGGCCATCGACTAGTTCCAGCATGTGATGTCCCGGCCACGGTAGCCATGCCATTCGTCCCATCCGGGCAGAGGGGCCGGCCACTTTACCGTCCAGCCGCCACACGCTGCCGGCCGGGGCGCCTTGCGCGCTTTGGAACCAGACTCGCTGGCGCGCCGCGGGGATATCGGGATCGAGCGCGAAAATAGTGCCGTCGGTGGGCGTGGCGATCCGGGCCGCGCCGTTGCGCGCGGTCGCGCCTTCCGCGTTCGCCGACAAAGCGATCCGCGACATCTGCGTGCCGCTCAGGAACCAGTCATCGCGCGACGGTTCGATGTCGTTCTGATAAACGATCTTCGTACGCACCACGCCCGCTGGCGCGACCGGCGCGCGACTCGGCGTTTGCCGGTGCAGGTAGTTCACCAGCGCGGCCCACACGGGCGCGGCGCCCGTGACGCCGGATACGTCCCACATCGGCGCGCCGTCCGCGTTGCCCACCCACACGCCGACCGTATAGCGCGACGTGTAGCCGACCGCCCAGTTGTCGCGCATGTCCTTGCTCGTGCCGGTTTTCACGGCGCTGAAAAAGCGCGTGGCGAGGACGCTGTCGAAGCCGAAGGTACGGGTGCGCGCGTTGTTATCGGCGAGGATGTTCGTCACGATAAAGCTGGCTTGCGGGCTGAAAATGCGCTTTTCCGAAGCGGCAGATGAATACGCCGTCAGGTCGAACATTGGCCCGGTGACGCCACCGTTCGCGAGCGTCCGGTACGCGTTCGTGAGTGTCGCGAGCGTCACGTCGGCGCTGCCGAGCGCGAGGCTGAAGCCGTAATAATCGCCGGCTTGCGTGAGCGGCAGGCCGAGCGACACCAGCGTTTTCGCGAACCGGTGCGGCGTGACCATCACCAGCGTGCGCACGGCCGGCACGTTCAGCGACGACCCCAGCGCCGTGCGCATGCTCACCCAGCCCTTGAAATCGTGATCGTAGTTTTGCGGGATATACAGGCCGCCGCCGGTGGCGAGATCGAGCGGGGCGTCGTCGAGCAAGGAGGCTGGCGTGAGGCGCCTTTCGTCGATGGCTTGAGCGTACAGAAACGGCTTCAGCGTCGAACCAGCCTGGCGCAGCGCGACAACGGCATCGACTTCCGGTGCGTTCGATAACCCTCCCGCCGAGCCGACCCACGCGAGAATCTCGCCGCTGCGGTTATCGATGACGATCGCCGCGCCGTCGTGCACGTTGCGCTGATGCGCGCGCGAGTTGAGTTCGAGCAGGGTGCGCGCGAGCGAGTCGCGGGCGAAGCGCTGGAGGCGGGAGTCGAGTGTCGATTGGACGCGCGCGCCTGCTGTGGGATGCACTTCGTTGGCGACACGTCGTGCGAAGTGTGGCGCGAGCGCGTCATAGTCGGAGGAACACGGGGAGGCCGACGTAGTGCGTGTGAGCGTCAACTGCACGTAGCTATCGAGGTTCACGCAAGGGTCCACAGCCGATGACTTCGCGCGGTTCATGTCGCGCAAAATCCCGCACGTGCGCGCCGATACCTTCGCGTAGTTTGCGTTCGGCGCACGCACCAGCGCTGCCGTGAGCGCCGCTTCGCGTTCATTCAACCCGGATGGCAGCTTGCCGAATAAAGTCTGCGATAACGCCGACAATCCCACGATCTCGCCACGAAACGGCACGAGATTGAGGTATGCCTCCAGAATCTGATCCTTGCGCCATGCGTGATCGAGCCACAACGCGCCGACCGTTTGCGTGGCTTTCTCAGTAATAGAGCGTCGTCCCGGCCGGCGATCTTCATCGATTAGACCGGTCAGTTGCATGGTCACCGTCGATGCCCCGCGCGTGCGCGTATTCCACAAGTTCGCCCAGGCCGCAGCCGCCGCGCCGCGCCAGTCGACGCCGCTGTGCTCGTAAAAACGCTTGTCCTCCGACACGACAATCGCCTCGCGCAACGCCGGCGATACATCCTGCAACGCGACCCAGTCGCCGCGCCGTTCGGTCGTGTCGATACGCGTGCGCTGCAGCGGTTCGCCATCGCGCGCAAGCAGCACCCAGTCGGAACTGCGCCAGCCCGAGCGCACGTCGTCGAACGTCGGCAGCGCGTGCGCCGGGTTGGCGAACACGACGCAACCGGCAAGGGCGAGGGCGGCGCGTTTCATCGCGTTATTTGGCGGCGGCTAGCGGCGCGACGACTACGGTGGCGTTGGGAATTGCCCCGAACACGGACGGTGCGTAGAGCGCCTCTACGCGCGTGGGCGGCAGCCCAAACGTGCCCGCGTTGTTCAGCCGGACGGTGTATTCCACCTGCAATTTCCCCTTCGGCAAATAGTCGTAATACGCGCGATACCCGTCGAAACCCCGCTCGACAAACGCCGGCCACGCGCCTTGCGGACTCTTTTCGCCTTCGGTCGCCGCTTCGGAGTCGCGGCCGAGGCCCGAACCCAGAATCGTCGCGCCAGCGGGCACAGGATCGTTCACGACGACCCACGTCATATCGCTCTGAGCATCGATATCCAGATGCACCCGCACGATATCGCCGCGCGAGAACGTGCCTTTGACCGCCGGATCGATCGGCGTGATGGTTTTCGTGATTCGGTACCCTGCCGCGAACGGCGCTTTCAACGCGACGGCCGCGAGGCTCTCGATAGTTGCCCACGGCTTGCCGCTACCTTCCTGGGTGAGGTTCAGCGAACCCGCGCCCCAAGGCAACGTCACACTGCGCGGGTTTGTCGTCGAAACAGGTGCATTCCACGCGATGGCTTTCTCCGTCGCGCCAAGCGCGATATGCGTCTGGCCAGTAACCGGCGTGCTCTCGAACACGCGCGAGAAGCGCTGCACGGCGAGCTTGCCCCACAGGTTCGACGTCGTGGTTTGCCACGCGCCGTTCGTCTGCAACGCGAGCAAACCACCGACCAGGCGCGGCATTTCATCCTTCCACGCGGGGTTATCGGCGAAAAGAAGTGCCGTGCGTGCCGCGTTCGATTCCGGGCCAGTCATGAGCCAGTAGAGATCGTCATCGGCGGCGGTGGAGAAGGTCAGGCGCGTGCCCGAATACGTCAGCCGCGCGCGCAAGATCTGTTCGACCTGAGCGCGCTGGTCCTCGCGTTGCGGGATGCCGTCGACACGCGAAAGGATCGCGTAGTAATCGAGCAGCGCAGACGTTGGCCACTGATTCGGCGCGATGGTGATCGAACCGAGCATGCGCGGCGCGGCCAGGCCGTAGCGCGACAACGCTTCAATAGCCGAGAGCTTCACGAAGTCCAGATCCTGACGCGGCGACCAGAACTTGCGCTCGATCTTGCCTTCCGCGAAGTTGGTCAGCGCGGCCGCGAGTTTGTCGCGCAGATCGTCGGGCAGGGCGAAGCGGGGATCGGCTTTCGATGCTTCGTCGCTGACGGCGAGCAGATACGCCGACAACGCCGGACTGCCGTAAGGCCGCGAATCGTCGGCGGGCGGGAAGTAGTTCGCGAGCCCATCGCGATCCAGATACGAGGGCATGCGCGCGATCACCGTCTGCCATTGCGCGAGGTCGTCGAGACCCAACGCGCGCGACGTCTGCTGCTCCAGGCAACTATAGGGATAACGTTCGAACCAGCGGCGCACGCCCGGCAGACCGTCGGCGAGTTTCGGCTGCAACGTCACCGCAATACCACCACGAATCTGTCCTTGCGCCGATGCCACGGCGGCGTCCGGAGGCGCAACGGGCAACGCAAATGCGCCGTCGACCTGGGTGATCGTCGCCTGCTGCACGGTCACGGGAATCGCGGCGACCACGCGTTGGGTGAGTTTGACGGCATCGGCGGCTTGCGGACCGCCTTGTTCCGTCGCGTTCACCTGCCACTTCAACGTGCCGGTTGCAGCCATACCGATCGCATCGGGCGTCGTGACGTCCCACATGATTTCCCGCGACGAATCCGGGGCTAGTTCCACGGTTTGCGCTTTCAAATCGAGCGTCGGTACGTTAGGCGTCACGACCACCTGCATCTTGCGGGCAGTCGTATTGCGAAGCGTAAACAGCGCGCGAAACTGGTCGCCCACGCGTACGAGCGGCGGCAGACCGGAGATCAGTTGCAAATCTTGCGTGCTGCGTATTGATGCGCTTCCCGTGCCAAATTGCCCCGCACCTACGGCGCCAATTGCGACGATACGAAAGCTCGTCAACGCATCGTTGAGCGGCACGTCGACTGTTGCTTCGCCATTCGCATCGAGCGTCACGCGCGGGTTCCAGAGCAGGAGCGTATCGAACAGTTCTCGCGTCGCGCTATGTCCGCCGCCACCGCCTGCGGGCACAGCCTTACGCCCGAAGTGACGGCGTCCGATGATCTCCATTTGTGCCGTCGATGTCTCCACGCCATACGCGCGCCGCTGCAGCATGGCGTCGAGCACGTTCCAGCTTTGATTCGGCATGAGTTCGAGCAGGGCTTCATCGACGGCGGCAAGGGCGATCTGCGTGCCGGCGGGCGCGGGCTTACCGCCCGGTAGCGTTACACGCACTTTCACATGCGCCTTCGATCGCACGGCGTACGACTTCGCATCTGGCGTCACCGTCACGCCGAGCTTATGCGTGGCCGTGCCGACCTTGATCTCACCAAGCCCATATCGAAACGCGGGCTTCGACAAATCGACGAGCGGCGTAGGCGCTTCATATTGCCGGCCTTCGTACCAGAATGCGTGCACCCAATCGAGCGGCGCTTTCCAGCCCCAGGTAAAGAACGAATACCACGGTACTTCGTGAATCCGGCCGCGGATCGCGAGCACGGAGACGTACACGTTCGGCCCCCACGTGTCCTGCACTTTCAGTTCGACAGTCGGGTTCTTGCCATCCAGTTCGACGACCTTCGTTTCCACGATCCCCTCGCGCTCCACCGCCACCAGCGCGGTCGCGAAGCGAAACGGCATGCGTACCTGGAAGCGGGCGGTTTCGCCGGGTTCATAGCTTGTCTTCTCCGGCAACACATCGATGCGGTCAGTGTTTTCGCCGCCGAACCACAGTTGATCTTCACGCGTGACCCAGACGGACGTGGTCGCGTTTGCGACCCGGCCATCGCCGTCCTTCGCGACTGCAATCAAGTCGACGTTGCCGGCTTCCTTCAACTTTGCATCGCAAGAGAGCAGGCCGTGGTCGTCGCTTTTGCCGCTGCACAGCGTGCCGAGGTCTTTCGTTTCGGTGTGGTTGTCGTAGGCGTAGAAACCGCCCACCATGCGCTTGCGCGAACTTGTCATGGTCCGCGCAACGCCGCGGATTTCCAGAGCAACGCCGGCTCGCGGCTTGCCTTGTAAATCCACAGCGAGCGCCTGGACCGGCACAGCATTGCCGACCGATACCCATTCGCCTGCCTTGATGCCCGCAGCGACTGCTGCGGGCCAGAGCGTGGCATCGCCGCGCAGCGTCTGGATCTCGCCGTTCGGGTCCGCAAAGGTCGCTTCCAGCGCAAGCCGTTTCGGTGCTTCCACCACCGGCAGTGATTTAAGCGTAAGCGTTCCCGTGCCGTTGCGGTCGAGCGTCAGCGCGGTTTTATCGGCAACGAGTTTCGACGTAGAGGTGTCTTCCTGCGCGCTGGAGTTGTCGTCGTCGCCTTCGGTTGCCGGAGCGCTGGCGCCATCGTCTGCGGGTTTCTTGTACGGCGCAAAGCTGAACGATTCGAACTGCGAAGCAAAAGGCGGCGATGTGTCCTTCATCAACGCCGACACCTGCACAGGAAGATTCGATGCCGGTCCGCCCGACACATATTCAATCTGCACGGCGAGCGGCGCTTCGGTCGCGGCCACGAGCGCGCCTGTTTTCTGGTCGCGAACACCGATCGATCCTTTGAATACCGGCAGGCGAAATTCCTCCACGCGGAAGTTGCCGGTCTGGATGCTTGTGTGCCCCGACTCGGTGTCGCCGTTATCGGAGTCGGAGTCCGAGTCTGCCGAACCATCGTCCAGCGTCACGCTGTATTCACCGAGCTTCGCGGCGGCGGGAATCGGGAAGGTGGAATCGGCGCTCTTATCGGCAGCCCATTTGAGCGGCAGATGATAGGTCTGCCCACTGCCCTCGTGGCGGATCGTCACGCGCGAGGGCAGATGCGCGGGAAATTCAAAACCATTCAGCGTTTCCTCACGCATCAAATGTTTCATCGATACGGTTTCGCCCGCGCGTAACAACGTCCGGTCGAATATGGTTGTGGCGCGCGTGGTCTGATCGCGGCTCATATCGGTTGGCACATTGAAGCGCCACGACTCGATGCCGCGATTCCAGTCCGAGCGCACGAATGCCATGTCCGGTCCGGTCTTCGGGTCGTCGACGCGCGCCGAGACGAAAAAGCCGGAATCGTCGATGCTGTTTTCATCGCAAGGACGCGCCGATGCCAGCGGTTTGCCGATTGTCGCAATGCCATGCAGGTCGGTCTTTGCGACGGCAATCTGGTCGCCGTTGCAATCTGTCACGCGCACTTGCGCATTCGGCACGGGTTTGCCGCTATCGAGCGCGGTCACCCAGACGATGCTGTTCTCGCGGCCCTGCTTGAAATGCACACCAAGGTTCGTGACGAGCACGGAGGTGCGCACGTACATGGCTTGTTGCTTGCCGAGGAGTGACGCACCCAGCGCCGACGATGCCAGTTCGACCACATAGAAACCCGGTTTCGCAAGCGGAATACCGACCACTTCGAAGGGCCTTAAGGACTTCGGATCGACTTGCGGCACGCTCAGGGTTTCGACACCGGGCTGCTTCGCCAGCAACGACAGCGAACGTATATCGATCTGCGGGTCCTTCGCCGTGCTGGTCGACGTGAAGACCGGCTTGATGCCATTGCTGAGCGCTTGCGGCATTTGCCGTTTGATCTCGTCGACGGACATCGAAAAGCCGTCGAAACGATCGACGGTTTTCATCCAGCGGCGGATCTCGGTATCGGCATCGACGCGCAGTTTCGTCACGCTCGACGCGCCCGCATTGAGCCCGTTCACTTTCAGGTCGGCTTCCACGTGACGCAGCGTCACGGGCAGCATGGCGGGCATGTTCGGTTCGGCGAAACGCTCGATGATCCCAAACGTAGACGATGAAAACTTGGCGAGCGGTGGCATGGGCGCCGTCGATGTCTTCAACGGGAAGAGATCGGCGTTCGACAGCGGGCGGCCACTGGAATCCTTCAGCCCACCAGGCAGTTCTATCGATAAATCCGCGTGTTCAGGCAACGGCGCCGCGAACTGTACGCTCGTGATGTCGTTGTCTTTTTCATCGGGATCGAACTGCGGCGAGGTCTTGCCGCCCGGGCCGTGCAACATGATCTTCGCGGCGTCCGCACGCGGCACGGGTGAGCTGAAGCGGATGCGCAGCGGCCGCAACGGCGTACAAGGCGCTTTGGCGTTTTCGCGTTCGCACGAGAAACTCGCGGTGAAGGGTTCGCGGACATCGAAGTCGAAGCGTTTCTCCACGTCGTTGGCGAGCCCGCTCGGGCCGCTCACGCCTGCGCCGTACACGAGTTGCATTTTCGTGGCGGCCGGCAGCGTCTGCTGGCAGGCGAGCGTGAGCACGCGTGCGCTGTCTTTCTCGAGGCGGAAGTGTTTGAGGAGGGCGGTGCGCGAGTTGGCGTCGACAGTCTTGACGGGAATCCGGTTGCCCAGTCCATTCGATTCGCACCAGATGTGTTGCAACGCGGACGCTTCTGTGGCGGGGCCGTTCAAGCGCAGCACGAAGATCTGGTTTTCTTCTATCTCGCCACCGTCGGGCATGACACGCGTGACGAACGGGCCACCGGTCTCGAAGCGGAACTGGCGTGGGCCGCTCAGCGCGGTGCCCGCGGTGGACTTGAGGCCGTCTTCCAGTGCTACCGAGCAGCGCATGCCGGGCGTGAGGTCTTGCGCGAAATCGAAGGCCCAGGTTTTATCGTCGATCCAGTGGCCGGAACCCGCCGATGCGCCTCCGCTGCAATGCACCCGGGCCGGTGCTTTGGCGGCTGGGTCTCCGAACGCGATCATGGCTTCGTCGAACTTGACCACCACTTGCCGCGCCTGGGTGACTTTGCCTTGCGGCGACACGCTGAGCGTGCGGGCGGCGTCGGCGCGATGCGTGCTGGCGAGAAAGCCAATGGCGAGCAAGGAGATGGCGGTGAGCGTCGCCAGCGTCCAGCGTTGTTTTTTTATGACGCGGATCATCGCACTCGTTCCAGAATGGCCAAAACGCTGGCGATTTTACCGGAGTGTTACGTCATCCTTGCCAGTTGTTTTCATTTTGCGACAAGACGTTGCAACTTGATTGCATCCGATGCATGGTTGTTGCGCTCGAAGTCAAACCGGCTCAGCCTCGGTGCGTGCGCTGGGAATATGCCGCGTACTAACGCGCCGCCAGTAAAGAAACAGCCCCATGCCCGCCGCGCCCAGGCTCACCGCGTTCGCTACCCAGAAGCCGCGCGCGCCTTGCAGCCACGAAGGCGCGTAACCGCCTACATCGAAGCCAAGCAGATATCCGCCGCCCAGTCCGATGCCCCACAATGCCACCGCATAGATCACGGTGGGCACGACCGCCACCTTGTAGGCGCGCAGCACGAACGCCGTGGTGATCTGAAGGGCATCGAAGAAATGATAGAACACGACAATCGCCAGCAACGGCATGGCTGCTGCTATCACCTGGCTGTCCGGTGTATAGGCCTCAAGCAAATAAGGCCGCAGGACAAACAGCATCACCCCGTACACGCATGCAATACCGCACGACAGCGCAATGCCGTGGCGCGCGAGCGAACGGGCGGCGTCGAAACGTTGCGCGCCGAGCGCTTGCGAGACGAGCGTGGCGGACGCCACGCCAATGGACAGCGGCGTCATGTAAAGCACCGCGCCTATATTGCCGGTGATCTGGTGTCCGGCCAGCGTGGTGGTGCCGAAGTGCGAGATGAACAGCGCCATGAACGTGTACGACGTCACTTCGATGAGATACGACAGCCCCATCGGAATGCCGAGTTTGAGCAACGCCTTCTGGCGTTGCCACACGGGCCAGCAAAACCGCGAGAACACGCCGAACGGCCGGAAGAACTCGACACGCACAAGCACGGTCAACCCGACAAGGGCTATCAGCCAGTTGATCAGCGTGCTCGCGATGGCGCAGCCCGGACCGCCAAGCGCCGGTACGCCGAAACCGCCGAAGATGAACCACAGGTTGAGCGGGATCTTCAGCATGAGCGCGCCCACTTGCAGGAACATCACGAGGCGCGGTTTGCCGACGGCGTTCGTGAGCGAGCTATAGACTCGAAACGCGAGACTTGCGGGCAATCCCAGCGACAGGATGCGCAAATAGGAGAGGGTGCGCTCATGCAGCGCGGGCGGGGCATCGGCGATGCTCAGCAGCGGTTGCGGGAAATACAGGCAGATGAACCCAATCACCGACAACACCGCCGCCAGCCACAGCGCCTGCCGGACTTCCTCGCCGATCTCGGCTTCACGCAGTGCGCCAAACAATTGCCCGGCGATCGGCTGCAATGCCGTCAAGATGCCCGTCAGGCCGATATAGACAGAGATGTAGATCGACGAGCCGAGGCCGAGCGCCGCGAGATCGGTGGCGGAATAACGGCCGACCATGGCCGTATCGATCACGCCGAACGCGATGATCGCCAACTGGCCGATCAGCACCGGCCAAGCGAGCGCCGCGATCTTGCGGACATCCGGCCACATGGTCATTTGCCGGCCGGGCGCAGCGACTTAGGCTGCGGCCGTTTGACCGGCGGAACAGGCCGTTCGATGCGCACATATAACCTGAAACGCTCGTCACGGTCGGCCACGCGCCGGCCTTCCCATACGAGCTTCCATTCGAACGCCGAGATCGACGACGGCTCGCCGAAGTCCTGCGTGTCCTGGCGCAGGATCACGTCGCAGTCTTCATCGAAGGCGAAATGCATGCCGCCGAAATACGCGAAGGTCGCGATCTGCGCATCACCCAAACGCACCGGGGAAATGCAGGTGTAGTCAGGCGGCAGATGATCGGCAATCTGTTCCGCCACGTCGCGATACGTCCGGCTGTAGTTCACCACCGGCAGCCACAGCGTCATCAGCAGCACCCACATCAGCGTCGTGCCGGCGCTCGACAGCACCACGCTGCGCCACAACACCTTCGGGTGGCGCGCGAGACGCCAGCGCGCCAGCGAGAACCAGCAGACCGTCACGGCCACCGCGCACACGAACGACAGGATCTTGAACTCGGGATGGAAACCGGGTGCGAGCCGTGCGAGATTGCGCGCGAGCGGCGCGGGGAAACCGAACAGACCCGCGCTCCAGACCAGCCAGACGAAGGTGGCGAGCAGGGTGAAACTCAACATCGCGAACCAGTCGATGGCGTTGATCGCGCCGCGCTTGAGCGTGGGCAGCGCGAAGGTGGCGAGTACGGACAGCGGCGGCAGCAACAGCATGAAGAGGCGGTTGGACTGATGGCTCTGCAAGATGACGAGCACCAGCAGCGGACCGATCACCGACACCGGCACGGCGACGTGGGGCGAACGCCGCAGGCCGCTCCAGCTTACGAACGTCCAGATCGCAAGCGGCCACGCGGGCCACGTGAACAGCGGCAGGTTCTTGAAGGCGTAGGAGAGCGCCAGGATCGGCGAGCCGGAGAAGGAGTCGAAACTGTTGCGCCACCATTGACGCAACCACCATTCGCCATCGTCGGGGTAGAAATGCAGCACCGTCCACACCCAGGCGCCGATCATGATCACCGCGACCGGCACGCCGATTGCGAGCATATGGTACGGCCGCACTTCCCGAACGATGACGGTCATCGCCAGCGTGCAGAGGAGCAGCGCGAGCACCAGCACCGGACTGCTCGACAAGCCCACAAAGCCGATCGCTGCGCCCCAGACGAGCGCTCCCTGGACCGGTTTGTCGCAACCGCGCACAAGGCCGTAGAGCAGCATGGCGGTGCCGGCGAACTGGGCAAGCTGGGGCGTGGTTTCGTGCCCGCGTTCGGCGAGGCCGAAGCAGGCGAGCAGGATCAGCAGGGCGCCATCGGCGAGCGTACGGCCGTAGTCGCGCGGCTCAGGTTCGCCGCCGAATGCGTATTTGAACGGTTGCGCTTCGTCGCGCCGGCCGAGCAGATAGGCCGTATACCAGACGAACGCGCAGGCGATACAAAACAACAATCCGGTTACCACGCGCGATGCATTGCTTGCATCGACCCAGGGGCTAAACAGGCGGATAAAACCCGCGCCGAACCAGTAAACGAACGGGCCGTCGGCAGTGAGCGCCTTGCCCACCAGGTTCGGCAGCAGCCAGTCCTTCACGCTGCCGTTGGCCATCGTCCACATCACGCCGAAGCCCGCCGCATCCTCGTTTTTCCACGGATCGCGGCCGAACAGTCCAAACGACGCGTAGATGATACAAATGGCAAGCAGCATCCAGCGTGGCAGGGCACTGGTGGCGGAGGCGGTCAGACGGACGACATTTCGCATGCGTTTGGCGACAGGGAACAAGACTGATGGAGCGATGGAGCAACGTGGCAGCGCCCGATGGTTGCACGGCGCGTGTTTTTCGTGGCTTTAAGGGTCGTGCGATTTTTACCGAATCCGGCATTGTAGACGGGCGGCGTCGCGCGCGTCATTGCGGTGCGTGTCAGCCTCGTGCGTTCGACGGGCCGAGTCCATCGGATTGGCTCCAAACCGGCCCTTGCGCGGGTTGCAGAGAAGATACAGACGAAAAAAAGGCAGCTTTCGCTGCCTTTCTTCGAATCCAGCTTTGCGGCTGTCTTCCCGTACTAGTCGAATGACTCGACTTACTTCTTCGTCGAAAACGCTGCGAACTTCTTGTTGAACTTGTCGACGCGGCCTGCCGTGTCCATGATCTTTTGCGTACCGGTGTAGAACGGATGCGATTCCGACGACACTTCGATCTTTGCCAGCGGGTACGTCTTGCCTTCGAACTCGCCGGTTTCGCGCGTGTTGATGGTCGAACGCGTGATGAACTTGAAATCATTCGACATGTCGACGAACAGCACTTCGCGGTAATTCGGGTGAATGCCTTCTTTCATGGTCTTTCCTTGGTATCTGTCGGTAGCCAGCCCACCCGATTGCGGGTTTTGCGCGTTTTTGCAAGCCGATCTTGCGAGCGCGAGCCACTTGCCTGAGGTCGAAAAACCGCGATTATGCCAGAAAATCAGTCGTTTGGCATGTTTTCAGGGCGTTGCGGCCGTCACGCTTGCGTGAGCGCGCCAACGCCCGCCGGATCTTGCCGGTAATAGCGCGCGAGCAGGCGGTATAACTCCGGATATTCGCGCTCGAACGCCGCCGGCTGGACAAACAGCGCCTCGCTGCAGACCGCGAAGAATTCCGACGGATGATCGGCAGCGTAGGGATCGATCAGCGAATCACGTTCGAACCGCCCCCAGCGGCGGGCGGGAATCGCGTCGACCTGGGCGCAGAAATGGTCGTAGGCGTGATCGAAGACGTCGTTCCAGGCGTTGGAGTCGAGCGGCGCGTGCCAGCGACGGAAAAGCGGCGGATGGCCGTCTGCCTCGCCGTTCAGCATGTCGATCTTGTGCGCGAACTCGTGGATCACCACGTTGTACGCGTCCTCGCCATCGGTCATCTGCGCGTCTTCCCACGACAACACGACCGGCCCGCCTTGCCACGCTTCGCCGCTCGCGTCCTGCTCGATCTCGTGCACCACGCCGTCCTCATCTTCCACCGTCTTGCGGATCACGAACTCGCCCGGATATACGATCACGCCCACCCAGCCGCGATACAACTCCAGGCTCAGGTTCAGCACCGGCAGGCAAGCCTGCACCGCGATGGCGACGATCATCGCGTCGGTCAAGGGCAAATCGTGGGCAGTCGAAAACTCCTTTTCCGCGATAAAGAGCGTCGTGCTTTCACGCAGGCGGGCGCGATCGGCGTCGTCGAGATGGCCGAAAAACGGCAGGCGATCGAGCGTGGTTTGCCAGAGTGCGTCGTCGATGGCGTACTTGCGCAGCGCGCGCTCGCGACGATTCCCGCTGATCAGCCGGGTCAGGAAATTGGCCATGAGGTCCGTATCGTTCTGTCGAACTCAGTCGATCTGTTTTTGCCAGAAGGCGAACACACCGCCGCAAATCGCGACGCCCATCAGGAAATAGAAGCCGTCGAGCGAAGCCAGGAAGTTCGCCTGCTGCGTGACCGTGCGGGCGATGGTCGCGATAGCGAGCGCGTGGGCATCGACAGCCGAATGACCGGCCGCCGCGAAGCCGTTCGCCAGCGCGCTTGCGGCATTCTGATACTCAGGATTGTACGGATTCACGGCCTCGGCGAGACGCGACTGGTGCAACGCTTCCCGATGTTGCTCGACGATAATCACCGCCGCCGTCGCAAACGACAGCGTCAACTGCCGCACAATATTCTTCAGCCGGTAGCCGTGCGTGAACGCTTCGATCTCGAAGATCCTGAACGTGAGGTTGGCGACGGGCAGCACGATGAAAAGCAGCAAGAGTCCACGCAGCAGCATGGGCAGGATCAGATCGCTTTGGGCCACGCCCGGCGACATTCGCGTCATCAGCCATCCGACCAGCGCCGCGATTGCAAAACCCGGCACGATGATCCATTTCTTGCGCGGCACGTACTTCGTGTACCTGAAATACAGGAACAGCGCGGAGCCTGAGATCAGCGACGTAATGCCGACCAGCCGTCCCGTGTTTTCGACCGGATAGCCAAGTCCCTGTTCGAGGAATCGCGAGATCAGGTAGCTGAATCCCGTCGACTCGAAGTAATAGAACATGTACAGCACGAGGCCGATCTGGAACGAGCGTTCGCGCAGCGCGTGAAGGCGCACGAGTGGTGCTGGGTGATGCCACTGGTGCCACGCAAACCAGGCGAGGGCGCCGATACCCGCCACCGTGAGCAGCACGAGCGCAGGCGATGTACTGAAGTGCACGAAGCGCACTTGCTGCATCACGATCTGTAGCGCGCCTTGTGCAAACGCAAACAACAAATACGGCCAGAAACTCGTCGCGCTACGTTCCTCTCGCACCACATTGCCCGAATCAGGCAATGCGAGCATTGCCAGCACGGCGAACGCAAGCCCGGCGGGTGCGGTGCAGGCGAACAATGCGCGCCAGTCGAAATGCGACACGAGCCAGCCGCCGAGCAAGGGCGCAACCGCGCTGCTGCCCACGATCAGCATCAGGAACGCACGCGTGGCGCCGGCGCGCTTTTGTGGCGTAAAGCTGACCTGGATCAGAATCCGGCAAGCGCCCATCATCGGACCGATGAAATAGCCTTGCAGACCGCGCGTGAACATCAGTTGCAACGAGGTTTCGGTGAGCGCCGACATCATCGCGCCGCACGCGTACAGCAGCATGCAGCCCGCCACGTAACGCCGGTGCCCGAGACGGTCGACCCACCATTGTTGCTGCAGGATCCCGAGCACGGCAGCGACCGCGTAAGCACTCGATGACCACACGAGTTCGTCCGGCGATGCATTGATGCCGCCCGCAATGTAGCTGGCGAAAAACGAGAAGATGGCGTTGTCGAAGTAGTCCAGCCCGGTCACGAGCGCGAGCACCCACGGGAAGAAGTCACCGCGCAAGCGTTCGACGGTGAACACCGGCGCCCGAGCGCTCATTACTTCTTGCTCCCGGCTTTGGCGCTTGCCTTTCGCTGCTCGAGCAGGGCGTCGGCAGGCTGGCCGGCGAGCCTCGCTTCCACATAATCCAGATCCAGGCGCAGCTCGGCGCGCACGGCCTGCGCCTCCTTTAGCTCGCGGCGCACCGACTCGATGCGGGTATCGATCGACTCGAGTTGCTGCTGCAAGCCCTGCCGGATATCCGCCAGCGAATCCGGCGAGTAGCGGTTCTGGCCCGCTTCGGTTTTCTCCAGCGGCCGCTTGAGCATCTCGACAATGCCATGCAGCGAAAATCCCAGCGATCTCAGCCGCAGAATCCGCCCGAAGCGTTCCAGATCGGTTTCGTCATATAGCCGATACCGCCCCTCGCTCCGGCTGGGCGTAACGAGACCGCGTTCTTCGTAGTACTTCAGCGTGCGCGGGGTGACGCCCAGACGTTCGGCGGCATCACGTACGGTTAGTAGTTCGCTGGACATGGCGCTGGCCGATGGCTTTATCGGCGAATGGAAATGTCCCGAAATTATAAACTAACGTGAACGTTCACGTTCATGTTGTCAATGGCATCGCCCGTTTCGGCAGACGAAAAAAAGCCGCCCGCGAATGCGGGCGGCTTTCATCTCTTGGACCAGTGCCTGAACTTAAGGGTAGAACTTAACTACCGCCGCGGCGCATCAGGTCGAAGAATTCGGCGTTGTTCTTGGTCTGGCGAATCTTGTCGAGCAGGAATTCCATCGATTCGACTTCGTCCATGTCGTGGATGAACTTGCGCAGCACCCAGACCTTTTGCAGCAGGTCCGGCTTGATGAGCAATTCTTCGCGGCGTGTACCCGATTTGTTGAGGTTGATCGACGGGTAGACGCGCTTTTCCGCGAGACGGCGTTCCAGGTGCACTTCCATGTTGCCCGTGCCCTTGAACTCTTCGTAGATCACGTCGTCCATGCGGCTGCCGGTTTCGATCAGTGCCGTGCCGATAATGGTCAGCGAACCGCCTTCCTCGATATTGCGCGCAGCGCCAAAGAACCGCTTCGGGCGTTGCAGCGCATTCGCGTCCACACCGCCGGTGAGCACCTTGCCCGACGCCGGCACAACCGTGTTGTAGGCGCGCGCGAGACGCGTGATGGAGTCCAGCAGGATCACCACGTCGTGCTTCATTTCGACCAGGCGCTTGGCCTTTTCGATCACCATTTCCGCGACCTGCACGTGGCGCGCGGCCGGTTCGTCAAAGGTGGAGGCGATCACTTCGCCGGCCACCGAGCGCTGCATTTCCGTCACTTCTTCCGGGCGTTCGTCGATCAGCAGCACGAACAACACAATATCCGGATGGTTCGATTTGATCGCGTGCGCGATGTGCTGCAGCATCACGGTCTTGCCCGATTTCGGCGATGCCACCAGCAAGCCGCGCTGGCCCTTGCCGATAGGCGAGATCATGTCGATGATCCGGCCCGTCACGTTCTCTTCGCCGCGCATCTCGCGCTCGAGCGGCATAGGCTTGTTCGGGTGCAGCGCCGTCAGGTTTTCGAACATGATCTTGTGTTTCGAGGCTTCCGGCGCCTGGCCGTTGACCTTGTCCACCTTGACCAGTGCAAAGTAGCGCTCGCCGTCTTTCGGCGTACGCACTTCACCTTCGATGGTGTCGCCGGTATGCAGATTGAAGCGGCGGATCTGCGACGGGCTGATGTAGATGTCGTCTGTGCTGGCGAGATAAGAGGTCTCGGGCGACCGGAGAAAGCCGAAGCCGTCCGGGAGTACTTCGAGCGTGCCGTCGCCGAAAATCGTGTCGCCGGTCTTGGCGCGCTTTTTAAGAATCGCAAACATCAATTCCTGCTTGCGCAGTCGATTGGCGTTTTCGATCTCCAGGCCATTGGCCATTTCGATCAATGCGGAGACGTGCTGAGACTTGAGCTCGGATAAATGCATACGGATTTCCCGCCAGGGAGAAGAGGTACAACAGAGAATTTGGGAGGAGAAGTGAGCTGAACGCTCAAGGACCTAAACGTCTTGCTGTCTTAAGAAACGTCTTGCAGTCTTAGGATTCTAGCATAGCACATGCCGGCAGGGCCTCGGGTGCCCGTGGTGACAGCGTGATTCATGCATGTTGTGACCTCACAACATTCTGCTGGAATCTCACGTGCAGCTAATTGCTTTTATCGTCTTTACTTGTATTACCCCGGTATTACCCCGCTGCGAACCGGGTGGCCCGGCTCAGACCCCGGGTCGTACCGCCGGGGTGCTGGAGGGCAGCTATTCCACAAAAGCCGGAAACGCCGTTGCGGGCGTTCCGGCTCCGGATCACAGATTGCTGTCGAGGAACGCGGTCAGTTGCGACTTCGACAATGCGCCGACCTTCTGCGCGGCCACTGCACCATTCTTGAACAGGATCAGCGTGGGGATGCCGCGCACTCCGAACTTCACCGGCGTCGATTGATGCTCGTCCACATTGATCTTCGCGATCTGCAGCCGATCACCGTAGTCCTTGGCCACTTCGTCGAGGATCGGCGCAATCATCTTGCAAGGGCCGCACCATTCTGCCCAGAAGTCGAGCAGGACGGGTTTATCCGATTTCGTGACGTCCTGGTCAAAGGATGCGTCGCTGATATGTTTGATCGATTCGCTCATTATGTGAATACCTCTATGAATTCGAGGCCCGCGTTGGAATGCTCGCCACGATACACCAAAACAGGAAATAGTTCGCCGCGCCGCGGGGTGTAGAGCCGCTCGCTTGGGTGGGCGCGAAAACGTTGCCGAATAAGTCGCGTTTTGCCCGTCACACGGTGTTTAACCGGTGCTTCAGATTGTCATCTTAGCTTACTTTGCTATCTGTTGCCGGGTACCGATAGGTCCCGTCTGGACGAATTTCCGAAGCGCGATTTCGCGGGGCATTCGTATAGTGGGCGTAGGCGAGCCGCCCGGTCCGATGCTCGGCAATCGTGATTGCGAGCAGCTTGGTGGTGGGCGCGGCGATCCTTCTCTGATATGATTCGACGTGACGGGCCTCCTCGCATGGTGGCGCGGTCAACCTGGTCAGGTCGGGAACGAAGCAGCCACAGCCGTTTTCTACCAGTGCCGAGGGTCGGGCTCGTCACCTTCGCTTTTCTTCGTAGTTGTTCTTCGCTTTATTCTCCCTCGTTTTTCCAGATTCTTCTCGGCGTTTGTTCGTCGTTCCCTCCGTTTTGTCGCTCGTTTCAAACTCCTCGACTTTCGGGTTCCGTTAAGTCTGGTGTTAAGTCTGTTAAGTTTTGCGTTTTCGCGCGCTTTTTCCTCACCGTTTTGCCCTCGACGACACCGTCCCGCCCGCATGCGGTGCAGGTTTCGTCGCCCGGCTTCGATCGGCGTGCGGAGCTTGGGGAAACGCTTTTGCCTCTTGACGTTGCTGATACAATTTCGGCATGACCTATCAAGTTCTCGCACGCAAGTGGCGGCCCAAATCTTTCGCTTCGCTCGTCGGCCAGGAGCACGTGGTTCGTGCGCTCACGCACGCGCTCGACGGCGGACGGCTGCACCACGCCTATCTGTTCACCGGCACGCGCGGTGTCGGCAAGACGACACTGTCGCGCATCTTCGCGAAGGCGCTCAATTGCGAGACCGGCGTGACATCCACGCCGTGTGGCGTATGCCGGGCGTGCAAGGAAATCGACGAGGGACGGTTTGTCGATTATGTGGAGATGGACGCGGCCAGTAACCGCGGGGTGGACGAAATGGCGGCGCTGCTTGAACGCGCCGTGTACGCGCCAGTCGACGCGCGCTTCAAGGTCTACATGATCGACGAAGTGCACATGCTCACGAACCATGCGTTCAACGCGATGTTGAAGACGCTCGAAGAGCCGCCCGCGCACGTCAAGTTCATCCTGGCCACCACCGATCCGCAGAAGATTCCGGTCACTGTGCTGTCACGCTGCCTCCAGTTCAATCTGAAGCAGATGCCGGCGGGACATATCGTCGGGCATCTGGAGCATGTGCTGGGCGAAGAGGAAATCCCTTACGAGCCGCAGGCGCTGCGACTTTTGTCGCGTGCCGCCGACGGCAGCATGCGCGACGCGCTTTCGCTCACCGATCAGGCCATCGCGTATTCGGCGAACCAGGTTACCGAAGAAGCTGTGCGCGGCATGCTCGGCGCACTCGACCAGAGTTATCTGATCCGCTTGCTCGATACGCTTGCAGCCGGCGACGGGGAGGGCGTGCTTGGCATCGCAGATGAGATGGCCTTGCGGAGTTTGTCGTTTTCCACCGCGCTGCAGGATCTGGCCGGCTTGTTGCACCGGATCGCGTGGGCGCAATTTGCGCCGGCTGCGGTGCTGGACGAGTGGCCGGAGGCTGCGGACATTCGTCGTTTCGCCGACTTGCTCAGCGCCGAGCACGTGCAACTGTTCTATCAGATCGCGACGATCGGGCGCGGCGAGATGGGCCTCGCACCCGATGAATACGCCGGTTTCACGATGACCCTGTTGCGCATGCTTGCGTTCGAACCCGCCGGTGGACCGGGCGGAGGAGGCGGTGCGCGGGTGAAGCCGGTGGTTGTGGGTTCATCTAATGCGGGTACGCGCGAATCGGCGCCGAGTGGTGTCGCAGCTGGCGCGGCAGGTTCTTCGGACACCGGAGCTGCAAAGCCGGTGATGAATCGGGTAGCCGATGTCGCTTCGAAGGGAGCCGCAGCGCCGGATTCGGATCGGGTAAAAACGCCACTTGCAAACGATGCAAGTCAGGCGGTGGTGTCCGAGCGTAGTGTCGCCGGGAATGGACGCGGTTTGGTTTCCGCGTCGACGCCGCAATCGCGCGAGGGTCTTGCCGCGAGCAGCAATGAGGGCGTTGTTGTTGAGCCGGAGCCTGCGCAAACCGCTGGGGTCATCGACAACGCCGCTGCCTCTTTGCCCCATGAAAGCGATTCGCGCGATGCGGTGGAAACGAAGGCTGACACCCTTAGCGCCGGGCGTGAAGTTGCTGCCGATGTCGGCGGCGTGGACACGGCGAATGCGAAAGAAGGCGTTGCTGATGCATCGAGTGCGTCGACTGTCATTTCCGCTGGCCCCGACTTGCCTGAGCCGACCGATCTATCTGCAGCGCCACCGCCTTTCGCTGACACACCTTCGGCAATAGCCGATGTCAACGAATCGGCTATTCCTGCATCCGAACCGGACACCAACCCGGCGTCGCTTGCCGCAGCACCTCGCGCACTGGTCGAACGCGCTGTTGCAGATCGCACGGAAAACCAGGCCGTGCCGCCGACTGAAAAAAACGTATCGTCGCGTGCGCCGGGCGGCGCCAGCGCAGCGCTCGATGTGTTGCGCAGCGCCGGCATGCGGGTATCGTCAGATCGCGGTGTACGCGCTCCTGAACCTGTGCGCAAGCCTATGGCCCCGAAGGCCACGCCTACCGTGCAGGTTCCGGTGCCACGCCGACCTGCTGCTTCGCCGGATCAAAGCGCGGCGCCGGCAGCGGGCGACTCCAGGTTCGGCGGTTCCCAGCAGAACGCGAACGGTAATAACGCAAGCGGTAGCGGTGCCATTGCCAGTAAGAACACCGGCGGCGCAACCCCTCCCTGGGAAGAAATGCCGCTGGACGACTATCAACCGGTATCGTCGGAAGAGGGCTATTTCATGCCGCCCGACGACGGTTTCATGCCGGCGTTTGACAGCGGTCCCGATGACCTGCGCTTCAACGATGCGCCCGCCGCCAAGCCCGTGCTCAAGGTCGATGCACGTCCACTTCCGCCTGCCGTTCCACTCGATGCCATCGGTGTGAGCGGTGACTGGCCATCCCTTGCTGTGGACTTGCCGTTGAAGGGGATCGCTTATCAACTCGCCTTCAATAGCGAACTGACGGCCTGCGATGCTGCATCCATCACGCTTACCGTGCCCGTTCCGCAATACGCGGAAAGCGCGCAGGTCGCGAAGCTGAAGGCTGCGCTCACCGACAAGCTCGGCCGCCCGCTCGAAGTGAGTGTGAGTGTCGGACCGGCG
>NZ_AEJF01000238.1 GCF_001028175.1 Caballeronia mineralivorans PML1(12) | reverse complement strand
CCGAGCAGGAGATCACGCAGAACCCGTTCGTGCAGTCGCTGATCCGCGATTTTGGCGCGAGTATCGTGCAGGGTTCGATCAAGCCGCTCGCATCGGATAGCGCGAAGGGCGGTGGCCAAAACGCGGCATCGACGAACTGACATTTTTGGGTTGGGGGGATGCCGACGAGGTTGGAAGGCAGGAAGCTATAAAGCCAGAACCCCCGCGGCGCTAACGAGTCTGAGCATCAGATCGAAAGAGTCGAGCAAGCACGTAGGTGGAAAAAGGCCTTACGTGCCTGACGACTTGAACCGACATCGAACATCGCCGTAAAGCAGATAAAGCACGCAAAGCAAATACGTCATCCATTCACAGTCAGCGCGGACTTGAGCTAACCCTGAAGCGCGCGGCACGCCATTCATTCTCTTTACCCCGTTTCCCGCAAGGAGCCCGACCATGATGAAGAACCAACTCGCCGGCTTGATGAAGCAAGCTCAGCAGATGCAGGACAACATGAAGAAGATGCAAGACGAACTCGCTCTCGTCGAAGTGGAAGGGCAGTCCGGCGCCGGTCTCGTGAAGGTGACGATGACCTGCAAGAACGATGTGCGCCGCGTATCGATCGATCCGAGCCTGCTCGCCGACGACAAGGACATGCTGGAAGACCTCGTCGCCGCCGCGTTTAACGACGCCGTGCGTAAAGCCGAAGCCACCACGCAGCAAAAAATGAGCGGCATGACGGCCGGCATGCCGATGCCGCCGGGTTTCAAGCTGCCGTTCTAAACCGGTCTAAACACGACAACCCTCAGAGCATACGGCCCTAGCGCATGAAACAACCTTCCGCCCTGTCGGCGCTCGTCGAAGCGCTGCGCGCGTTGCCGGGCGTGGGTCCCAAGTCGGCGCAGCGCATGGCCTATCACCTGATGCAGCACGACCGGCCGGGTGCTGAAAAACTCGGCCGCTCGCTGATGTTTGCGACCGAGCATTTGCAGCACTGCGAGAAGTGCAACACGTTCACCGAGGCGGCAATCTGCGAAGTCTGCAGCGATTCCGAGCGCGATCCCGAACTGCTCTGTGTGGTCGAAACGCCCGCCGACCAGATCATGCTCGAACAGACGCTGACGTATCGCGGCCTGTATTTTGTGCTGATGGGACGCTTGAGCCCGCTTGATGGCATCGGGCCGAAAGAGATCCATTTCGATCGCTTGATCCAGCGTGCCACTGACGGTCTCGTGAAGGAAATCGTGCTTGCCACGAACTTCACGAAC
Organism: Caballeronia mineralivorans PML1(12); assembly: GCF_001028175.1. Taxonomy (GTDB): domain Bacteria; phylum Pseudomonadota; class Gammaproteobacteria; order Burkholderiales; family Burkholderiaceae; genus Caballeronia; species Caballeronia mineralivorans. The sequence continues at coordinate 23,451 of NZ_AEJF01000238.1, read as the reverse complement.
GAGGGCGAGGCGACCGCACATTACCTCGCGCAGACGCTCAAATCGAAGGGCCTGAAGGTGACGCGCCTCGCGCGCGGCGTGCCGGTGGGTGGCGAACTCGAATACGTCGATGCGGGCACGATCGCGCGCGCGATGCTGGACCGGCGCTCGGTTTAGACCGCATTTACACCGCAACAAGGCAAGAACATGACCGAAGCAGAAGCACTGGCGCTCGCCACGCACCGGCATTACAAGGGCGGTTTGTATCGCGTGATTGGCGTGGCGCGGCATTCGGAGACGGAAGAACCGATGATCGTCTACGAACATCTCTGGCCGCACGATCATGGTTTGTGGGTGCGTCCGGCGGGGCTGTTCAACGGCACGCTTGCCGACGGGGCGCCGCGATTCCAGGCGCTCGATATTCCGCTGTAAAGGCTGTTTAGGCTACGTCAATAAGCCACGTGAAGCCGCTACGCAAACCGCTGTGAAGACAACAACGAAGGAGGCACCATGAGCGCATCCACGGGACCGCTCGCCGGCGTCAAGGTGCTCGAGCTGGGTACATTGATCGCCGGGCCGTTCGCCGCGCGCTTCATGGGCGAGTTCGGCGCCGATGTGATCAAGATCGAAGATCCGAACGGCGGAGACCCGCTGCGCAAATGGCGCAAGCTCTATCCCGAAGTGGGCGGGACGTCACTATGGTGGGCCGTCCAGGCGCGCAATAAAAAATCGGTGACGGTCAATCTCAAGGCTCCGGAAGGCAAGGAAATTGTCCGGCGGCTGGCGAAGGAAGCCGATATCGTCGTGGAAAATTTCCGGCCGGGCTTGCTCGAAAAACTCGGGTTGGGCTACGAGGTCTTGTCCGCCGAGAATCCCGGGCTCGTGATGGTGCGCCTGTCCGGCTACGGGCAAACCGGGCCGTATCGCGACCGGCCGGGTTTTGGCGCTATCGCTGAATCGATGGGTGGGTTGCGCCATATCACGGGCTATCCCGACTTGCCGCCGCCGCGCATCGGTATTTCAATCGGCGACTCCATTGCCGCGTTGCATGGCGTGATCGGTGCATTGATGGCGCTGCATCATCGGCAGGCGAATGGGGGCAAGGGCCAGGTGGTCGATGTCGCGCTGTACGAAGCCGTCTTCAACATGATGGAAAGCGTCGTGCCGGAATATGGCGTGTACGGAATGATCCGCGAGCGCACGGGTGCGTCGCTGCCGGGCATCGTGCCGTCAAATACGTATCCCTGCCGCGACGGCAGCATCGTGATTGGCGGCAATAGCGATCCGATCTTCAAACGGCTGATGCTCGCCATTGGCCGAGAGGATCTGGGCAACGATCCCACGCTCGCGTCGAATGACGGGCGCGTGCCGCGCACGCGGGAAATCGACGACGCGATTCGCGTATGGCTGTGCACACGGTCCATCGATGAAGCGCTCGCGGTGCTGAACGCCGCCGATGTTCCAGCGGGCCGTATCTACAGCGTGGCCGATATGTTCACCGATCCGCAATACATCGCGCGTCAGATGATCCAGCGATTTCCCTGGCAGGACGGCCGGGAGATTCCGCTGCCGAACGTGACGCCGAAGTTGTCGGAAACACCCGGCGAGACGCGCTGGCTCGGCCCGCAACTCGGTGAACACACCAACGAAGTCCTGCAATCGCTCGGGTATGGTCCTGACGAGATTGCGCAGCTGCGGGCGAACAACGCGATTTAAGTCTTCGAGACGCAAATAAGGCCGCTAAAAATAAAAAGCCAAGGCGACAAGATGCAACGCAGGACATTCATCGCGCTCACGCTGGTCGAGCGCTGGCTGATGAAATGGCAGCCGAGCGCGGCCGATACCGAAAAAATGTGAGGTCCGGCGGACGGTTAATTAATGTCATCCACCGCCTCACGATTCATCAAGGTTCGATCACAATTTTCCCCGACACGCGCCGGCTCGCCATATCGTTCAACGCTTCGGCGGTTTGTTCGAGTGCGTAGCGCTTCGTGACGTGAGGCCGCACCCGGCCGTCCCTGATCCAGCCGAAAATCTGCTGCAGTGCGGCGCTCGCCAGTTCCGGCTCACGCTGGATATGCTGACCCCAAAACACGCCGACAATACTCGCACCCTTGAGCAGCGCGAGATTCAGGGGCAACTTTGGAATCTCGCCGTTCGCAAACCCGACCACGAGATACCGCCCACGCCACCCAATGCTGCGAAAAGCCGGTTCCGCGTACTCGCCGCCGACCGGGTCGTAGATCACGTCGGGCCCGTTGCCGTCTGTCAGCGCCTTAATCCGCTCGCGCAGGTTTTCACTCGTGTAGTCAATAGTGGCATCGGCGCCGTGCTCCACGCATAACGCAAGCTTTTCCGGACTCGATGCCGCGGCAATAACACGCGCCCCGAGCGCCTTGCCGATTTCCACCGCAGCCAGCCCAACGCCGCCCGCAGCCCCCAGCACGAGCATGGTTTCCCCGGCCTTCAGCGCCCCCCGGTCGACCACCGCGTGGTGCGACGTGCCGTACGCGAGCGTGACGGCGGCAGCGCTTGCAAAGTCGATGTCCTCGGGCAAAGGCATGCAGGCCGCCTCGCTCGCCAACGCCTGCTCGGCAAACGCGCCTTGCGCCGTGTAGGCGGCGACCCGCATGCCGACCTTCAGCCGCTTGACGTCCGGACCCACTGCCCGTACCACACCAGCGAATTCGGACCCCGGCGTGAACGGCAGTTCGGGTTTCATCTGGTATTTGTTCTGGATCACGAGGACATCGGGGAAATTCACACTGGCGGCGCGTATGTCGATCGCCACTTGGCCAGGCCCGGGCTGGAGATCGGGCAGCGTCTCCAGAACGAGTGATTCTGGTGGCCCGTACTGGTTGCATCGAATGGCGCGCATGGTGTCTTCCTATGAAATTTTCGTGATCCGGCAGTGTAGATCAGGGCTGCATGAGCGCGCGTTTCCGCCCGCATCGTTGGCCGAAAGGCCTATAAAACGCAGGTGTATCGCCGGCCGTTACACGATGGAGCAGGCCGTTCGGCTGAGTGCCCCGGCGTCGATCCGCGGGCCTTCCTTCCTCGGTTACAATCGTCGGATGCGAATCCTACTCAGTAACGACGACGGTTATCTGGCCCGCGGCCTCAACGTGCTGCATGCGGCCATGCAGTCGCTTGGCGAAGTCACCGTGATGGCGCCCGAGCAAAACTGCAGTGGCGCTTCGAACTCGCTGACGCTTTCGCGGCCGCTCACCATCCACACTGCGCCGAACGGTTTCAACTACGTGAACGGCACGCCAACGGACTCGGTGCATATCGCGTTGACGGGCATGCTGGCGGAGCAGCCGGACCTGGTCGTATCGGGTATCAACAACGGCCAGAACATGGGCGAGGACACGCTGTATTCCGGCACGGTCGCAGCCGCTACTGAAGGGTTCATGTTCGGCGTGCCGGCGATTGCGTTTTCGCTTGTCGGCCGCGACTGGCTGCATCTCGACGACGCAGCGCGCGTGGCCGCGGACATCGTCGCGCACTATCTCGCGCACCCCATGCCCGGCCATCCGCTGCTCAATGTGAACATTCCGAGTCTGCCGTATGACGAGATGGGCGAGTGGCGTATTACGCGGCTCGGCAAGCGCCATCCATCGCAGCCGGTCGTGCGGCAAATCGATCCGCGCGGTAATCCGATCTGGTGGATCGGGCCGTCTGGCGACGCGCTCGATGCCAGCGAGGGCACCGACTTTCACGCGGTCGCGAACGGCCACATCTCAATCACGCCGCTGCAACTCGATCTGACGCATACCAAGCTGTTGCCCGCCACGCGCGAGTGGGCCGAGGCGCGGAGCCGGCGTTCATGACGGACGAGCGCGCAAAACGCTTTCCGCTGGCGCTCGCCGATCTGGTGCGCGAGCCGCGCAAGGCGACTGCGCGTCCCGATGCGCGCGGCAAGCCAGGGACGAAACCGGTGATCAAACCGGTATTGAAAGCGATCCAGGGCGGCAGCAGTGTTTTGAAATCCGCATCGACCACGCACAAGGCCACCGTGGCTGCAACAAAGCCGGTGGACGGCAAGGCAGCAAAACCGTCCACGGCCACGCATTCCGGTACGAAGGCAAGTGCTGCGGCGAAACCCAAATCGCCCGCGCTGGCGGGCAACACAGCGGCGCGAGGCGTGGCGGGGAGTTCTGCCGCATCGACGGGCAATGCACATCGTTCGCCTGCAAGATTGCATGCTGCGTCGAAGCCTTCGACGGTCGTCGCGCATCATCAGCCCGGCGCACTGCGTTCGGGTGCGCGTTCGAACGAAACGCGTGATCTTCAGCAGCCGAATGCAAAGCCGCATACAAAGTCGGATACCAAGCAGACGCCGCACCCCGACGTCAAGCCGAACCCCGCCCGAAAAGCCACTCCCCAGGCGGGGCAGCAGAGCACCCACGCGCTGACATCGGAACGTGTACGGGAGCGCATGGTCGAACGGCTGCGTGCCAACGGTATTACGGACGCGCGCGTGCTTGCCGCCATGTCCGTCGTGCCCCGCCATATGTTCGTCGATCCCGGACTTGCTGCGCAGGCTTATGAGGATGCTGCGCTGCCCATCGGTCATCATCAGACTATCTCGAAGCCGTCGGTGGTCGCACGGATGATCGAGCTGGTCGCGGCCGGGCGAACGCTCAAGAGCGTGCTGGAAATCGGCACGGGCTGCGGTTATCAGGCGGCCGTGTTGTCGCAGGTAGCAACCGACGTGTATTCCATTGAGCGGATCCGGCCGTTATCCGAGCGTGCAAAGCTGAATTTGCGGCCGTTGCGCGTGCCGAACATCCGCCTGCATTACGGCGATGGCCGCCTCGGACTGCCGGCGGCCGCGCCGTTCGACGCCATCGTGATCGCTTGCGCCGGACTCGACGTTCCGCAGGCGTTGCTTGATCAACTCGCTGTCGGCGGCAGACTTGTTGCGCCTGTTGGGTCGCAGACGGCGCAAGCGCAGATACTGACGCTCGTCGAGCGCGTTTCGCCCACTCAATGGCGCGAGTCGCAGCTTGATCGGGTTTTCTTTGTACCTTTAAAATCCGGAGTGATTTGACACCGATGAGTATGTTGCGTGCTAAACGAGAAGTGAGCGCGAACCCCGGTTTGACGGCGGTTCAGCGCGGTGTATGCGTGGTGGCGTTGTCCGCACTGGCCGCGTGCGCGACCCGGATGGATCAGGCGCCCGTCGTCGACCGGACTGGATCCGCTATCGGCACGCAAGCCGCTCAGGACGGGTCCGTGTTGCCGCCGGGTCCGCCGCCGCCGGGTTACTACCGGGTGAAGCCGGGTGACACCCTATACCGGATCGCACTGGAAAACGGCCAGAATTATCGGGATATCGCGTCGTGGAACAACATGGCGAACCCGAACCAGATCGAAGTCGATCAGTTGCTGCGCGTGGCACCTCCGGGCGCCAATCTCGCCGCCGCAACACCGGGCGTTTCTACCGCTCCCATTGTTGGTGGTGGTGTGCAAGCCCAGCCGCTGAACAGTACGTACGGCGCCAACACGCTGGGCGTGCAACCCGGCGCGAATGGTAACGTTCCGCCGCCGCCGAATTACGGCACGTCGTCCGGCATGGGGACGGCGACACCCGGCGTCGGGGCGCCCGGGTTGGCCATGACGCAGCCGCCGGCAACGGGCGTCGATAATGGCGCGGCCGCAACTCAGCCCGCATTCATCTGGCCGGCGCGTGGACCGATTCTCGGCACGTTCGACGAGGCGAAGAACAAAGGGTTGAACATTGGCGGCGCGGCCGGAGAAGCGGTCAACGCATCGGCGGATGGACGGGTCGTCTACTCCGGCAACGGTCTGCGCGGATACGGCAATCTCATCATCATCAAGCACGACGCAACTTTTCTTACCGCGTACGCACATAACAGCGCTTTGATGGTAAAAGAAGGAGACGCGGTGACAAAAGGGCAGAAAATCGCCGAGATGGGCAACAGCGATTCGGACCGCGTGATGTTGCATTTCGAAGTTCGCCGGCAGGGCAAACCTGTCGACCCTCTGAAGTATTTGCCGCCGCAATAAGCGAAATCATCATGCCTAAATCGAAGCGCCGCCCGCCGCAAGCCGAGGCTGAGACAATCAGCCGACCCACGCAAACAACGGTGGAAGACGGCGCTTCGAGCCAGGCAGACGAGGCTGAAACTGAAACGGCGGACGCCGAACTGGATTCCGACGAAGAAGGCGGCGCGAACGGCAAGGATGCCGTCGACGGGGCAAACGATTCCGTGCCCGACGTCGACGACTTCAAATCGATTTTGCAAGCCGAACTCACGGCCGACACAATCCAGCATTACCTGAACCGCATCAGCGTGAAGCCGTTGCTGACTGTCGAGGAAGAGCAGCGTTATTCGCGGCTGGCGAAAGCCGGTGAATTCGAAGCGCGCCAGGTGATGATCGAGCGCAATCTGCGGCTCGTGGTCAGTATCGCGAAGGGTTATCTGAATCGCGGCGTGCCGTTGCTCGATCTGATCGAGGAGGGCAATCTCGGTTTGATGCACGCTATCGAAAAATTCGATCCCACGCGCGGTTTCCGGTTTTCGACGTATGCCACGTGGTGGATCCGCCAGAGCATCGAGCGCGCGATCATGAATCAGGCGCGCACGGTGCGTTTGCCCGTGCACGTTATTCGCGAACTCAACCAGGTGCTGCGCGCGAAACGTCATCTCGAAAAAAGCTCGGCGAATTCGACGGCGGCAATTGCACCGGATCGGCGCGACGCGAGTATTGACGACATCGCGCATCTCACCGGGAAAACGCCCGAGGAAGTGACAGACATCCTCGCGCTCAACGAACACACGGCGTCGCTCGACGCGCCGCTGGATCTCGATCCGGCGAGCAGCCTGCTCGACCTCCTGTCCGACGACGCCAGCCAGTCACCAGATTCGGAAGTCCAGCATCGCGAACTGGAAACGCTGACAAAGCTGTGGCTTTCCCGCCTCTCCGACAAACACCGGCACGTCATCGAGCGCCGCTTCGGCCTGAATCATATTGAACCGGCTACGCTCGAAGAACTCGCCGACGAAATGGGCCTGACGCGCGAACGCGTTCGCCAGATCCAGCAAGAAGCACTGGTCCGGCTCAAGCGCTTCTTTGCATCGAACGGTGTGCGAAAAGACGCCGTGCTTTAGGCGCTGCCGGTTGTAACGCTGTCCTCAAAAAACAATGACTCCAATTCTCGTATTCGACATCGAGACGATTCCCGATGTCGACGGCATTCGCCGTCTCGACAACCTGCCCGCCACGCTCACTGACATCGAGGTTGCGGAGCACGCGTTCGCCGCGCGCCGTGAGCGGGTCGGCAACGACTTCCTGCCGCATCATCTGCAGCGCATTGCCGCAATTTCGTGCGTATTCCGCGATAACAGCGGTTTTCGCGTACGCTCGCTCGGCACGACAACGGACACTGAAGCAACGCTGATCCAGTCGTTTTTTCGCGTAATCGAAAAATACACGCCGCAACTCGTGTCATGGAACGGCGGTGGTTTCGACCTGCCCGTGCTGCACTATCGGGCACTGGTGCATGGCGTGACGGCGTCGCGTTACTGGGACCTCGGTAACGACGACCGCGAGTTTCGCTACAACAACTACATCAGCCGTTACCACGCGCGCCACACCGACCTGATGGACGTGCTCGCGATGTACCAGGCGCGTGCGAACGCACCGCTCGATGCGCTCGCCAAGCTCTGCGGTTTTCCCGGCAAGCTCGGCATGGACGGCGGCATGGTCTGGCAGGCTTATGCGGAAGGGCGCATAGAAGAAATCCGCAATTATTGCGAAACGGACGTCGTCAACACGTACCTGATGTACTGCCGTTTCCAACTGATGCGAGGCGGTTTTTCCGCCGAAGAATATGCCGACGAGATCAGCTTCGTGAAGAATGCGCTGGCGCTTGAACCGGCACCGCACTGGGCAGAATATCTCGCGGCGTTCGACCGCTGAGCATTGAGCCGGGGCTCTCCCGGCATCGTCTACAATCTCGCCTTTGCTGCCTTTTTCCCTGGGTTTTTTCGCCCTACGTCTCGCTTCGTCGTTACGCTCGTTTTTCACATTAGTTTTTCACATTAGCCAGGAAGTCCGCAGGTGTCTCACGCTCGAAAAAAATCGCGCAATCGCCGGAATTTTCCGGTTCGAATCGTTCCTCTAGACCCTTCGGCCGCCCCGCTCGAGATCGAAATCAAATCGCTCGATATGGACGCGCAAGGCGTCGGCCGCACGACGACCGAAGACGGCTCGGACGGCAAGGTTATTTTTGTGGAAGGCGCGTTGCCGGGCGAACGCGTGTTGTATGCGAGCTTTCGCAAGAAGGCCGCATTCGAGCAAGCGCTGTTGATCAAGGTCCTGCGTGAAAGCGTGATGCGCACGCGGCCGAAATGCCCTTATTTCAGTAAATGCGGCGGCTGCTCCATGCAGCATCTCGACGTGCGAGCGCAGATCGCCGTCAAGCAGCGCGTGCTCGAGGACAACCTTCAGCACATCGGCAAACTGCGCGCGGAAACGATTTACCGGCCTATTCATGGGCCGTCGTGGGGATACCGGTATCGGGCGCGGCTGGCTGTGCGGCTGATCGCGGGAAAGGGCGGGGCGCTGGTGGGATTTCACGAGAAAAAAAGCAGCTTCGTCGCCGATATGGAAACGTGCGAAGTGCTGCCGCCGCACGTGTCGGCGCTGCTTATGCCCCTACGTTCGCTTGTCCGCGATTTGTCCATTCGCGATCGCCTGCCGCAGATCGAAGTGGCCGTGGGCGCCGAGGTGACAGCGCTGGTGCTGCGGATTCTTGAGTCGTTGACGCAGGCGGACGAAGCGCTGCTGCGTACTTTCGCCGATGCACATGGCGTCCAGTTCTGGCTGCAGCCGAAGGGGCCGGAGACGGCTTATCCGTTTTATCCCCTCGGGCAGGAGTTGGCTTACACGCTACCCGAATTCGGCATCCGCATGCCGTTCAAGCCGACCGATTTTACCCAGGTCAATCATCTGATCAACCGGGTGCTCGTTAGCCGTGCGTTGCGGCTGCTGGCCACGCAGCGCACGGATCGGGTGCTGGATCTGTTTTGCGGTATCGGCAATTTCACGCTGCCGCTTGCGCGGGTGGCGCGCGAGGTGGTGGGCATCGAGGGCAGCGAGGGCTTGACCGAACGCGCGCTCGAGAACGCCAAGGCAAATGGCGTCGATGGACATACGTCATTCGCATGCCGAAACCTCTTCGAGATCACTGCGGACGATTTTCGCGCGCTAGGCCCCTTCGACAAAATTCTCATCGATCCGCCGCGCGAAGGTGCGCTGGCGGTATCGAAGGCGCTTGGTGAGATTGCGCAGAGCGGCGAGGGCGTGTTGCCGAAGCGGATCGTGTACGTCTCCTGCAATCCGGCAACACTCGCCCGCGACGCGGGCCTGCTCGTGCGCGACGCCGGTTATCGCATGAAGGGCGCGGGCGTGGTGAACATGTTTCCGCATACATCGCACGTCGAATCGATTGCGCTGTTCGAGCGCGATTGAGCGGTGCCGGTAATGCGGGCAAAAAAAACCGGCCTTGGAAAAAGGCCGGTTTTTTACTAGAGAGGCTAGCGCGCAATCAGTTCCGGTTGCCGCCGAAGATGCCGAGCAGCATCAGCAGGTTCGTGAACACGTTGTACAAGTCGAGATAGATCGCGAGCGCGGCGCTGATGTAATTCGTTTCACCACCATTCACCACGCGCTGGACGTCGAACAGCATGTACGCCGAGAAGATCACGATGGCCAGCACCGATACCGTCAGCATCAAGGCCGGCAGGTGCAGGAAGACGTTCGCAAACGCGGCCAGCAGCAGCACCAGTACGCCCATGAAGAGCCACTTGCCGAGGCCCGAGAAGTCGCGCTTGCTGACGGTCGCGATAGTCGCCATGGCGGCGAAGATCACACCAGTGCCACCAAACGCCATCATGATGAGCTGCGGTCCGTTCGTGTAGCCGAGGATGAAGCTCAGCAGACGCGACAGCATCAGGCCCATGAAGAACGTGAAGCCGAGCAGCACGAACACGCCAATGCTGCTGTTCTTCGTCCGCTCGATGGCGAACATGAAGCCGAATGCGATTGCCATGAACGCGATGAAGCTCATGGCCGGGCTGGTGGCCGCAAACAGGGAAAAGCCCGTTGCCACCCCGACCCATGCGCCCAGGACCGTTGGGACCATGGAAAGTGCGAGCAGCCAGTAGGTGTTCCGTAGGACGCGATTGCGGGTTTCGGCCGACGTTACGCTACCGCTGCGGCCAAAACTGTAAGGGGATTCGTTCATGGTTTCTCCTTGCCTAAACTTGTGTAAAGCCATCTGGTTCAAAAACACCGGCTCGAGTTGCCGTAAAACACCGACTTCGCCGTGAGCAAACACGACTTTCAGCACTCCAGCGGCTTCGTCAGACGATTGCCGCGAAAGCTTTGGCTTGCATTGTACGCTGCCGACCCGAGAGGGCCTTCCCGCATCAGACATGGGCCTATCTTGCGCCAAAATCAACGATGCTGCTGCGCACTACTCAGGCCGGTAAAATTACCGCGCGTTTCACAGCGCTTGGATAGCCGCTTCGTGCTTGTTTCATGCTTTGATGCTTACGAAGCCGTAAGGTTTCCATCGCAATCATACAACGCTTCGTGCTACAATTGTCGATTCATTTATATTCGTAACCCGTTCATTTTTTGGAGTTTTTCATGGCGATCGAGCGCACCCTGTCGATTATTAAACCGGATGCAGTGGCAAAGAATGTGATCGGTCAGATCTACAGCCGTTTCGAGCAAGCTGGCCTCAAGATCATCGCGGCTCGCATGGTCCATCTGTCGCGCGCTGATGCGGAAAAGTTCTACGCGGTTCACGCTGCACGTCCGTTCTTCAAGGACCTCGTCGAATTCATGATTTCGGGTCCCGTGATGATCCAGGCGCTGGAAGGCGAAAACGCCATCCTGACGAATCGCGACCTGATGGGCGCAACGGATCCGAAGAAGGCGGACAAGGGCACGATCCGCGCTGACTTCGCGGACAGCATCGACGCTAACGCCGTGCACGGTTCGGACGCTGCGGAAACCGCGCGTCAGGAAATCGCTTTCTTCTTCCCCGAAGTGAACGTTTATTCGCGTTGATTCGGGAGTAGATTTATCGCAGGAATTGGCGCGAAATACCCGGAGCGCGGCTCAGAACGCGTTCCAGGCTTCGCTCAGTAAGGAAATGGCAGAATCGAAATGACAGCCGCAACCGTCAACCTTCTTGACCTCGATGCCGCCGGGCTCGTCGCTTATTGCGACAGCCTGGGCGAAAAGCCGTTTCGCGCCAAGCAATTGCAACGCTGGATTCACCAGTTCGGTGTCGACGACTTTGACGGCATGACGGACCTGGCGAAATCGCTGCGTGAAAAATTAAAAGGCCGGGCAACTCTGGACATGCCCGCCATTGTGAACGACCACGTTTCTACCGACGGTACACGCAAGTGGCTGATCGACGTGGGTAACAGCAACGCGGTCGAGACCGTCTATATCCCGGAAGAAAATCGCGGCACGCTGTGCGTTTCATCGCAAGCGGGGTGCGCGGTGAATTGCCGGTTTTGCTCCACCGGCAAGCAGGGTTTTTCGCGCAATCTCAGTACGGGCGAGATCATCGGCCAGTTGCGCATGGCCGAATTCGCGCTGCGAGCATCGAAGAGTGGCAGTTACGGCGCGCCCAATAATGGCAAGGCCGACCGCGTGGTAACCAACGTCGTGATGATGGGCATGGGTGAGCCGTTGCTCAATTACGACGCCGTGGTGCCGGCCATGCGGCTGATGCTCGACGACAACGCGTACGGGTTGTCGCGTCGTCGGGTCACCTTGTCTACCTCCGGCGTGGTGCCCATGATGGACCGTCTTGGCGCAGATTTGCCGGTGGCACTCGCTGTGTCGCTGCACGCGCCGAACGATCCGCTGCGCGACATGCTCGTGCCGCTGAACAAGAAGTATCCGTTGCGTGAACTGATGGCGGCGTGCCAACGCTACCTGAAAGTGGCGCCGCGAGATTTCATCACATTCGAATACTGCATGCTCGACGGCGTGAACGACAGCGAAGCGCACGCGCGTGAGCTCGCCGCACTCACGCGCGACGTGCCTTGCAAATTCAACCTGATCCCGTTCAATCCGTTCCCCGAGTCCGGTTTGACGCGCTCGAGCAACGAACAAATCAAGCGATTCGCGCAGGTGCTGATGGACGCTGGCGTGGTGACAACGGTGCGCAAGACGCGGGGCGACGATATCGACGCTGCATGCGGACAGTTGGCCGGCGCGGTGCAGGACCGTACCCGGCTCGCCCAGCGCATGGGTAAGACGGCGAAAGTCATCGAGGTTCGCGCTGTCTGACGTAAGCGAGATGGTAAGCGGGATGTGCGCGCTGCCGACCTGCGGCGCGTCATTCGGCGAAAAAACCGGAAATTCCGGCAATAAACGATCGAAGGCGGCACACAAAGCCGTGCATTTTGTTATAAAGCGGTCTGCGGCACCGGCTCGGCTGTATCGTGCGGTGGCGCGATGGTCCGCGATGAAGCTGAACAGCGACAAAAAAGAATCGATGCGAGGAAATTGGGATGAGTGAGCCGCAGCACCCGACGCCTTTCGGCGCTCATAAAGCTGGCCAATCTGGCAGTCAGGCCGGAGCTCTGCCCGGCAGTCAGCCCGAGAACGCCGCGAGCGTCGCCAATGCCGCGCCGGGCGACATCCAGGCAGTGAATCTCGATTCGGTCGCCGCGGTCGGTGCGCGTCTTACGCAGCTTCGCGAAGCGAAAAACTGGTCGCTGGACGATGTATCCGCTCGATTGAAGGTGTCGCCGCAGAAACTGCGTGCGCTCGAGAGCGGCGACCTCAGCCTTTTCCCCGACCGGAATTTTGCGGCGGGCATCGTGCGCAGTTACGCGAAAATCATGGGCGCCGATCCCGCTCCATTCACGGCCGCGTTGCGTCATGCAAGTGGTCCGCTCGAGCAGAATTTGTCGCTGCCGGCATCGTCCGGTGCAGGCTTGCCGCGTGGTCGCGTTTCCGTGCCGCTTGGCAGTTCACCGAGGCGGCGGTCGTGGCTGTGGGGCGTTGCGGCGGTGATTGTCGCGGTGATCGCGCTCGCTATGTGGCACACGGGCGGGGATTCCGCCGCGTGGCTTGCCCGGTTGAAGGCGAGCGCCAACGGAGCGACCCAGGCAACGAGCGGCGAGACAAGCGCGAGTTCGTCGGTGGCGGCTACCGAGGAAACAACAGCGAATACGGGCTCGGTTGCATCGGGCGAGGCTGCTACGGAAGCGCCGGCGAATGCGGCCGGTGCGCAAGCAGGCGCGCAACCGATGCCGAGTCCGCTGGGCACGAATGCGCTGCCCGCGTCTTCATCGACGATTACAGCCGTTCAGGGCGCCGCCGCGCATGCACAAGGCGCGAGTGCTCCGGTCAGCGCGCCGGTGGCGAGTTCGACGAAACTCGCGCCGCAGGCAGACGTGGTTGCTACGGCCTCAGCGGCTGCTTCGGTGGGGTCCGGCGCTAACGAACTTGAATTGAAGGTGGCCAACGATAGTTGGTTCAGCGTACGCCAGAAGGACGGCAAGGAAGTGTTTTCGGGCCTGGTCAAGGCTGGCAGCGTGCAGCGAGTGGCAGGCGACGCGCCGTTCAAGATCACGGTTGGAAACCGGGCGGGTCTTGATTCGCTGACATTGGACGGACAACCCGTGGATCCAGCCAAATTCGGCCCAGCGAAGGGCAACGTCGCCCGTTTTTCGCTGCCCTGAGTTCGAGCCCGATTCTCAGCCTTGACACGGAGTTGTGCGAAGATTTCATCAGGGCGTCGCAAAGGTGGCGGCGTCGTTTTATGTCCTCGAGTCTCATTCATGTCCAGATACGCGTCACCGTGTGATAGCCGGCGGCGCAAAGGGTCTTTCGATGCAATCTGAAGCTCAACAACCCCTTATTGAAAGCAAGATTTGTTCGTCGGAGCCAGTCTTCGGCGGATCGTGGACACGGCGTGCCTCGCACGCCGTCGACGTACGCTGGGGCGGCCAGCTCGTGACAATCGGCGGTGATGCGCCCGTGCGCGTCCAGTCGATGACGAACACCGATACCGCCGATGCCATCGGCACGGCAATCCAGGTCAAGGAACTGGCGCAAGCCGGCTCGGAACTGGTGCGGATCACGGTGAATACGCCTGAAGCGGCGGCCGCGGTTCCCGCGGTACGCGAGCAGCTCGACCGGATGGGCGTGACCGTGCCGCTCGTCGGCGATTTCCATTACAACGGTCATACGCTGTTGCGCGACTATCCGGCCTGCGCCGAAGCGCTGTCGAAATACCGGATCAATCCGGGCAACGTTGGCGCAGGAGCCAAACGCGACACGCAGTTCGCCCAGATGATCGAGGCGGCTGCACGCTATGACAAGCCAGTGCGGATCGGCGTGAACTGGGGCAGCCTCGACCAGGATCTGCTCGCGCGGATGATGGACGAAAACGCGGCCCGTCCCACGCCGTGGGAAGCACAAAGCGTGATGTATGAAGCGCTGATTCAATCGGCGATCGGGTCGGCGGAACGCGCGGTCGAACTCGGCCTTGGGCGCGACAAGATCATCCTGTCGTGCAAGGTGAGCGGCGTGCAGGACCTGATCGCGGTGTATCGCGAGCTGGCCAAGCGCTGCAGCTTCGCGCTGCACCTCGGCCTGACCGAAGCGGGCATGGGATCGAAGGGTATCGTCGCGTCGACGGCGGCGTTGTCGGTGCTGCTGCAGGAAGGAATCGGCGACACGATCCGCATCTCGCTCACGCCGGAACCCGGTGGCGCGCGGACCGGCGAAGTGATCGTCGGCCAGGAAATCCTGCAGACCATGGGCTTGCGCTCGTTCACCCCGATGGTGATCGCATGCCCCGGCTGCGGACGCACCACGAGCACGTTGTTCCAGGAGCTGGCGTCGCAGATTCAAACGTATCTGCGTAACGAAATGCCCGTGTGGCGCGATCAATTCCCGGGCGTCGAGAAAATGCACGTCGCGGTGATGGGTTGCATCGTGAACGGGCCGGGTGAATCGAAGCAGGCGAATATCGGCATCAGCTTGCCGGGATCGGGCGAGAATCCGGCTGCGCCGGTGTTTATCGACGGCGTGAAGGTGAAGACGCTGCGCGGCGACCATATCGCTCAGGATTTCCAGCAAATCGTCAGCGAGTACGTTACACGCACTTACGGCAAGCGCGAAACCGCGCAGGCAGAAACACTTTAAAGACAGATGACTGAACAGAAGAAAAAGCTCGAGAAGCTGAGCGGCGTGAAGGGCATGAACGACATCCTCCCGCAGGATGCCGCGTTGTGGGAATTCTTCGAAAGCACCGTCAAGTCGATGCTGCGCGCATACGGCTATCAGCAGATCCGTACGCCAATCCTCGAGCCCACGCAGTTGTTCACGCGTGGCATTGGCGAGGTGACGGATATCGTCGAGAAGGAAATGTACAGTTTCACCGACGCGCTCAACGGCGAGCATCTTACGCTGCGCCCCGAGAACACGGCGGCCGTGGTGCGTGCGTCGATCGAACACAATCTGCTCTACGACGGCCCGAAACGGCTGTGGTACATCGGCCCCATGTTCCGTCACGAACGTCCGCAGCGCGGACGGTACCGGCAGTTCTACCAGGTCGGCGTGGAAGCGCTCGGCTTCGCAGGCCCTGACACCGACGCTGAAATCATCATGATGTGCCAGCGTTTGTGGGACGACCTCGGCCTGTCCGGCATCCGGCTTGAACTGAATTCGCTCGGCCAGCCGGAAGAGCGTGCGGCGCATCGGCAGGAATTGATCGCGTATCTCGAACAACACGTCGATACCCTCGACGAAGAATCGAAGCGCCGTCTCTATACCAACCCGCTGCGCGTGCTGGATACCAAGAATCCGGCGATGCAGGAAATCGCGCAGAACGCGCCGAAGCTCGTCGATTTCCTTGGGTCCGAATCGCTCGCGCACTTCGAAGGCGTTCAGCGCCTGCTGAAGGCGAACAACATTCCGTTCAAGATCAATCCGCGTCTCGTTCGCGGCCTCGATTACTACAACCTCACCGTGTTCGAATGGGTGACCGACAAGCTAGGCGCGCAGGGCACGGTCGCGGGCGGTGGCCGCTACGATCCGCTGATCGAGCAACTGGGCGGCAAGGCGACGGCGGCGTGCGGTTGGGCGATGGGTGTCGAGCGCATTCTTGAATTGCTGAAAGAAGAAGATCTCGTGCCGGCTCCGGAAGGAACCGATATCTACGTCGTCCACCAAGGCGACGCGGCGGCTGAGCAGGCGTTTATCATCGCCGAGCGGCTGCGCGATACGGGACTCGACGTCATTTTGCATTGCAGCCCCGACGGCACGCCGGCGAGCTTCAAGTCGCAGATGAAGAAAGCCGATGCGAGCGGTGCGGCGTTCGCCGTCGTGCTCGGCGAGGACGAACTGGCGCAGGGCATGGTCGGCGTGAAGCCGCTGCGCAGCGCGTCGCTCGAATCGACGGGTCAAAAGAACGAGCAAGCCACGGTGCCGGTGGAAGACTTGACCGAATTTCTAATCAATGCGATGGTGGCAACCGCCGACGACAGCGCCGACTGATAGTCGGGCAGCGTCATGCGTGAGAAAGCCGTGCGGCGGCCTGAAACAACGGGGCGCGGCGTTGCGCGCGAACACAAAAGCAGTCAAGGAATACGCAGGGCATGAGCTATCACGAAGAACAAGAATCACTTGAAAACCTGAAAGCCTGGTGGGCCAAATGGGGCAACTCCACGACCTGGATCGTGCTCGTGGCGCTCGTCGCCGCGGCGGGCTGGAACGGCTGGAATTTCTGGCAGCGCCGGCAGGCCGCGGAAGCCGCCGTGCTCTACGATCAGGTTCAGCAAGCGGTGGCATCGAGTGACAAGGCGCTGGTCACCCGTGTGTCCACGGACATGGAAGACAAGTTCGGCGGCACGGCTTACGCGCAGATGACGGCGCTCGCCGCCGCCAAATCGCTGTACGCCGCGGGCGACAACGCAGGTGCTAAAGCGCAACTGCAATGGGCCGCCGATCACGCGAAGGACGCCGAATACAAGCAGATCGCGAAACTGCGGCTGTCGTTGTTGCTGCTCGACGAAAAAGCCTACGACGCAGGTCTGAAGGTGCTCGACGACGCGCCGCTCGACGCGTTCAAGGGCGTGGTGTCGGATCGCCGCGGTGACCTGCTGGCCGCCGAAGGCAAACGCGATGAAGCGCGCGCGGCCTACAAGATTGCGCTCGACACGCTGCCGAAGTCCGACACGTCCGCTCGTCAACTGGTCCAGTTCAAGCTGGACGCGCTCGGCGGCTAGCACCGACGGCCGACCTCAGACCCCGCCGACCTTGTCTTTATGCAGGCGCGGTGCTCACTAGGTTAAAGTCACCGGTTTGCAGCGGTGAACCCGAGCACCACGCCGCACACCGATCAACCGATTTCACTTTATCCATGTTGCGTCCACCGATGATCTTTCTGAAACGCTACGCTCTCCCGCTCGCTTGCGCGATGACGGTTATGCTCACCGCCTGCGCCACCAAGGACGAGCGCCGCGTACCGACTCCGCTTGTAGACATCAAGCCGGTTCTAACCGTGGAGCAGGCCTGGAAGGCGAGCGTCGGCAAGGCCGGGCGTTACCTGTTCTCGCCGGTGGCCGTAGGCGACGCCATCTACGCCGCGGGCGCCAACGGCACGGTCGCGAAGATCGATGCGAAGACCGGTCAGGACGTGTGGCGCACCAAGCTGAAAGACGATCTGTCGGCAGGCGTGGGCAGCGACGGCAACCTGACCGCGGTCGGTGGCCTGAAAGGCAACGTCTACGTGCTCGGACCGGACGGCAAGCAACTCTGGACCGCGACGGCGCCGGGCGAAATCATTTCGCCGCCGCTGGTCGGCAATGATGCTGTCATCGTTCGGACGATCGACGGCAAGGTGATCGCGTTTAACGCCCAGACCGGCGAACAGAAGTGGATCTTTCAAGCGCGCGCCGTGCCGCTCAACCTGCGCGTGGCTGCCGGCATGACGTTCGCTGCGTCCCAGGCGGTCCTGGCGGGCTTCCCGGGCGGCACGTTCGCTGCGATCAACCTGCAAAGCGGCGACGCGTACTGGCAGACGCCGGTGTCGTTCCCGAAAGGCGTGACCGAAGTCGAACGTATCAACGACGTAACCGGTGCACCGACGCTGGTCGGATCGGAGACGTGCGCGGTGACGTTCCAGGGACGCATCGGCTGTTTCGACGCGAATTCGGGCCGCCCGCAATGGGAAAAAGCGTTCTCGAGCGACAGCGGTCTTGCGCAGGACAATGAGATTGTCGCGGCCGGCGACGACTGGTCGGTCGTCAACGCGTTTAGCGGTATCGACGGTGCGCCGCTCTGGAAGAACGACAAGTTGAAGAATCGCACGGTCAGCGTGCCGTTCATCCTGGGTCGCGCGGTGGTTATCGGCGACTACCAGGGCTACGTGCATTTCCTTTCGACGCAAAATGGCGAATTTGTCGGCCGTGCGAAGACCGACGGCAGCGCAATCACCGCTGCGCCGGTGCTGGCGGGCGATACCTTGGTCATCCAGACGCACGACGGCGGCCTGTATGGTTTCCGTCCGCGCTGATAGCTTGAGTTGATCTAACGTTCTGACGAGCGCGCCGGTTTTGCCGGCCGTTCGTGTTTTTTCGGACTTTTTTGTTTTTTGAGTCCGCGCCGTGCGAATAGAATCGATTCATCAAGGCCGCACGTGAGGCATTATCGTGCGGCAAATAAGCGCACAAGTAGCATATAGGCAGCATCGGCAACATAAACAGCAGCTCAGGCAACGGTACAAGTAACAACAGGCATCGGGATTCCGGCAGCAGAGTTGTGCAAACCGGTCCGCACCTTCGGGTGACGTTGCTCGATCGATCATGTCGTTTGGCGGAGCGCTCACTGCGTTCCACATGCGCTTCAAACGCCATGAACGTGGGACATCGCTGCACGCCGCGGTCGCTCCGCTGCAACCGTGCTAATTTTCGACACATCGCCGGGCCACGCACACTCGCGGCTCGCCGTTTCCGGACTTTTATCCGGCGCGCGCCGGGCCGGAATCATCCGCCTTGCGTTCAACTGTGAACACCATCTGATGAAACCCGTAATTGCCCTCGTGGGGCGCCCCAATGTGGGGAAATCGACGCTTTTTAACCGCCTGACGCGCTCGCGCGACGCACTCGTCGCCGACTTGCCCGGCCTTACCCGCGATCGCCACTATGGCGAAGGCCGGGTCGGCGACCGACCCTACCTGGTGGTCGACACCGGTGGTTTCGAACCCGTCGCGAAAGACGGCATCCTGCACGAAATGGCTCGTCAGACGCGCCAGGCGGTGGAAGAGGCCGACGTGGTCGTCTTCATCACCGACGGCCGCAATGGACTCGCGCCGCAGGACAAGGCGATCGCGGATTATCTGCGCAAGACCGGCCGGCCGCTGTTCCTGGTGGTCAACAAGGCCGAAGGGATGAAGTACAGCGCGGTGGCCGCCGATTTCTACGAACTGGGCCTCGGCGACCCGCGTGCGATCTCGGCGGCGCATGGCGACGGCGTGACCGAAATGATCGGTGACGCGCTCGAAATCGCGTACGCCGGGCAGCCGGAAGAAGACCCCGAGGAAAAGGCGGCGCGCGGCGTAAAAATCGCCATTGTGGGACGTCCGAACGTCGGCAAGTCGACGCTGATCAATGCGTTGGTCGGCGAGGAGCGCGTGATCGCGTTCGACATGCCCGGCACTACGCGCGATTCCATCTATGTTGATTTCGAGCGCAGCGGCCGCAAATACACGTTGATCGATACCGCAGGGTTGCGTCGTCGCGGCAAGGTGTTTGAGGCCGTTGAAAAGTTTTCGGTGGTGAAGACATTGCAGTCCATTTCCGACGCTAACGTGGTGATCCTGCTGCTTGATGCACAGCAGGACATCTCCGATCAGGACGCGCATATCGCGGGCTTCGTAGTCGAACAGGGACGGGCGCTGGTGGTGGGGGTCAATAAGTGGGACGGATTGGACTCGCATGTACGCGAGCGCACCAAGGCCGACCTTACGCGTAAGCTCAAGTTTTTGGACTTTGCTAAATTCCATTACGTGTCGGCGCTGGAAAAGACGGGTATCAGCCAGTTGATGAAATCGGTGGATGACGCCTACGCCGCCGCCATGGCCAAGCTGCCCACGCCGAAGCTCACGCGCGCGCTGATCGATGCGGTGGAATTTCAGCAGCCGCGCCGCCGCGGACCGATTCGTCCGAAGCTACGTTATGCGCACCAGGGCGGGCAGAATCCACCGATCATCGTCGTGCACGGAAATGCCCTCGACGCGATCACCGATACCTATAAACGTTACCTCGAAGGCCGCTTCAGAGAAACTTTTGGGCTGGTTGGGACTCCATTGCGCATAGAGTTCCGTTCGAGCGCGAACCCTTACGCGGACAAAGGCTGAATCCCGCGTGCACCAAGCGTTTCGCCGGGTTTTCGACGGCTGGGGCGCGCTGGTGCGAAAATGAAAATCGGCTATAGTGTAGCGATTGACGGCGGATCTCTTTTTCTTCGTCGCAATCACGTCAACCTGCAAAAATAATACGGAGTTTGCTATGAGCAACAAAGGGCAATTGTTACAAGACCCGTTTTTGAACGCACTGCGAAAAGAGCATGTGCCGGTGTCGATTTACCTGGTCAACGGCATCAAGCTGCAAGGCAATATTGAATCGTTCGACCAGTACGTCGTGTTGCTCCGGAATACGGTTACCCAGATGGTCTACAAGCACGCCATTTCTACGGTCGTGCCGGCGCGTCCGGTGAATTTCCACCCGGATGCAGAAACGCCCTAAACCTCGTTGCGCCCGGTGTCACGGCATGAATGAACGTGCTAATTCACCGGTCGCTTCAAAATGAAAACATTGATTTGATCAACGCAGCGCTTGTCGGTATCGACTTCGGCAAAATCGATTTCGATGCCAGTCTCGAAGAACTCAGTCTGCTCGCACAAAGTGCGGGTGCCCATCCCGCCGTCACCCTGACCGGTCGCCGTTCCAGCCCCGATGCCAAGATGTTTGTCGGCAGCGGCAAAGTCGAAGAGCTGCGCCTCGCGTGCGACGCCAACGACGTGGAACTCGTCATTTTTAATCACGCCCTCGCGCCCGCGCAGCAACGCAATCTGGAAACGGCGCTGGATAGACGCGTGATTGACCGGACCAGTCTCATCCTCGACATTTTTGCGCAGCGTGCCCGCAGTCACGAAGGCAAGCTGCAGGTCGAACTCGCGCAGCTCCAATACCTGTCCACCCGATTGATTCGCGCGTGGACTCACCTCGAGCGGCAAAAAGGCGGTATCGGTTTGCGCGGTCCGGGTGAAACCCAGCTTGAAACCGACCGCCGGCTAATCGGTGAACGGATCAAGGCACTGAAGGCGCGGTTGATGAAGTTGCGGCGCCAGCACGGCACGCAGCGGCGTCAGCGCGTGCGCAACCGGACCACGTCGGTGTCGCTCGTCGGTTATACGAACGCGGGCAAGTCGACGCTGTTCAATGCGTTGACGAAGGCGCAGGCGTACGCGGCGGACCAGTTGTTCGCCACGCTCGATACCACCTCGCGACGGGTCTATCTCAGCGAAGAAGCGGGCCAGGCAGTGGTGTCCGACACGGTCGGTTTCATCCGTGACTTGCCTCACCAACTGGTCGCGGCTTTTCGCGCGACGCTCGAGGAAACCGTTCAGGCCGACTTGCTGCTGCACGTGGTGGATGCATCGAGCATGGTGCGGCTCGATCAGATCGACGAGGTGAATAAGGTGCTGAGCAGTATCGGCGCCGACGGTATTCCGCAGATCCTCGTCTTCAACAAGATCGACGCGGTGCCTGAGCTGGCGGCCCGCGGCGACGCAGTTGAAAGGGATGAGTATGGTAATATTTTGCGCGTCTTTTTGAGCGCGCGAACGGGTCAGGGACTCGACGCGCTGCGCGCGGCCATCGCCGAATTTGCGGCTTCCGAACCCAAAGATAACAACGAGTACACGGAACTTCCGGACGGCACAATCGTGCCGGAGTCCATGGATAGCACATCCGACGACGGAACCACGCTACCGGAAGACC
The DNA here is from genome assembly GCF_001028175.1 of Caballeronia mineralivorans PML1(12). Lineage (GTDB taxonomy): Bacteria > Pseudomonadota > Gammaproteobacteria > Burkholderiales > Burkholderiaceae > Caballeronia > Caballeronia mineralivorans. The sequence continues at coordinate 1,381 of NZ_AEJF01000238.1, read as the reverse complement.
ACCGGTCAGCCGACGAAAGTGAAGACCGCAAGGTCCCCGAGCACGGGCACTGATCTGTTCCGATTTGCATTGACCCGGCTGTCTAATGGTGAATCACCGAGTGAACGACTACAACGAGCGGAGTAACCGGCAGCTTTCGCATGCCGTCTTTTCGATCAACGATCCGCGCTGGGGGCGGGGCGACGGCAATGGCGACGGCAAAAGCCAGGACCAGCAGCGTCCGCAGGAACCAAAGCGTCCATCGAAGGACAAGGACGGTGAAGGTCCACCGGATCTCGACGAAATGTGGCGCGACTTCAACAAGAAGCTCGCCGGCTTGTTCGGCAAAAAACCGGCAGGCGGCGGTCCGCGTACGGACAACGGCCGCGGCGCCAAGATCGGGATGGGCGTTGTCATCGGCGTGCTGATCGCGATCTACCTGGGCAGCGGCGTATTCGTCGTACAGGACGGCAATGTCGGGGTTGTGTCGCGCTTCGGTAAATATGAAGGGTCGGCGGACCCGGGCATGCACTGGCGTCTTCCGTATCCGTTCGAATCGCAGGAGATCGTCAATACGTCGCAGATTCGTTCGGTCGAAGTCGGCCGCAACAACACCGTCACCCAGGCCAACGTACGCGACGCGTCGCTGCTCACGCACGACGCGGATATCGTCGATGTGCGGTTTGCCGTGCAGTACCAGATCAAGTCGGCAACCGACTATCTGTTCCGCAATGTCGATCCCGATCAGAACGTGACGGAATCGGCTCAGGCCGCGATTCGCGAGATCGCGGGCACGCATAGCACCGACGACCTGCTTTTCAAGGATCGCGAAGCATTGCGCGCGAAACTCGTCGACCGGATCCAGGCATCGCTCGATTCGTACAAGACGGGCTTGCAGGTGACCGGCGTGACGATCCAGAGCGTGCAGGTGCCGGCGCAGGTCCAGGCCGCGTTCGAGGATGCAGCGAAGGTGCGTCAGGATAACGAGCGCGCGGTCGATACCGCGAAAGCCTACGCCGATCAACTATTGCCGCGCGCGAAAACCGACGCGGCGCGCATGATCGACGACGCAAAGGGCTATAGCAACCGGGTCGTTTCGCAGGCGCAAGGCAATGCCGAGCGCTTCAAGCAGGTCTACGCAGAATATTCGAAGGCGCCGGCAGTGATTCGTCAACGCATGTATCTGGACACAATGCAGCAGATCTATTCGCGTGCGACGAAGGTGTTCGTCGACAGCAAGAGCTCGAACAACGTGGTGTATTTGCCGCTCGACAAGCTCGTCGATGCAAACCGTCAGCATGCAAATGCAGGCGTTCCGGCGTCGGGCGCAGCAGCGTCATCAGGCCCGAATCAGCCGGTCGGGGCTCCGCCTGCCGGTGTGCTGGGAAGTTCCGGAGGCTCC
>NZ_AEJF01000237.1 GCF_001028175.1 Caballeronia mineralivorans PML1(12) | reverse complement strand
GCGCAGCAGCGCAGTCGTCAGGTGACCCGTTCCGCTCGCGCGACGCATTCCGTTCGCGCTCGCGTGAAGACGACACTCAATGAGGAGCGCGATCATGAATCGAATTATTGCGCTCGTAGTCGCTGTGGTAGTCGTGCTGTTCATCGGCTCGTCCATGATGTTCGTGGTCGACGAACGCCATGCGGGCGTGGTGAGCGCGCATGGCGGCGGCTCGCCCACGCTCGTCACGCCCGGCCTGCATTTCAAGCTGCCGCCGCCGTTCCAGACGCTCACGCTGATCGACACGCGTACACTCACGCTCGACGAAGCGGGCTCGGATCGCTTCAACACGTCGGACAAGAACGAGGTGATCGTGAACACGGTCATCAAGTATCGCGTGGCCGATCCGCTCAAGCTCTTCGAAAGCAACGAGAAGAACACGCAAACGGCGCAGGACCGGCTGGCCGCGCTCACGCGTACTGCGTTGACATCGGCGTTCACCAGGCGCTCGCTGACGGACGTGCTGGGTGAACAGCAGGCTATCGCGACCGAAGCGCAGAAGGAGATCGAGCAGCCGGTGGCCGCGTTCGGCGTGGAACTCGTCGATCTGCAACTCACGCGTATCGACTTTCCGCCGGCGGTTGCCGATTCGGTCTACAAACGCATGATCGCGGCGCGCCAGCAAGCGGCGGCCGAGGCGCGCGCGAAGGGCACGGCGGACGCCGATGCGCTCAAAGCGAGCGCGGAGCGCCAGCAGGAAGCCATTCTCGCCGATGCCTACAAGGAAGCGCAGACCATCAAGGGCGAGGGCGATGGCAAGGCTGCGTCGATTGCCGCCGACGCATACGGTGTCGATCCGCAGTTCTACCAGTTCTATCAAAGCCTCGAAGCGTATAAAAAGACCTTCAATGCGGGCGACGTGATGGTCGTCGACCCGAGCAGCGACTTCTTCCGCTTCATGCGCAGCCCGAATGGCGCTGCGTCGAGCGGCGCCGATGCCACCACACCGGCGCTCGCGCACAAGCGCTGAGCGTCCAAGCGTCGCGGTGCGAGCCGCGACGCCTTAAATCGAATGGATATGGCTGCATCGTTACTGCTCGCGATTGCGTTGATGCTGATTATCGAAGGGATGTTTCCGTTCGTCTTCCCTAACTCCTGGCGCGACACGTTCCGCCGGATCGCGCAACGGCCGCCGCACCAGATTCGCATCGGCGGCCTGATCGCCATGGTGCTTGGCGTGATCCTGCTGCTTATTGCGACCTGAAACGCGCGACCGGAAATTTCAAAGCGGGCTGACGTGTAGTAGATAGTCGCCCATAGACTCAAAGCTTGCCCTGACCGGCGACATTCATCACCCGCCGCGCTCAAACGCTCCGTAGGAAACGCACCGATGTCCACCTGGTTACTTCCCGAGAATATCGCCGACGTCTTGCCGTCCGAGGCTCGCAAGATTGAAGAATTGCGCCGCCGGCTGCTGGACCGTTTTCGTTCATATGGCTACGAACTCGTGATGCCGCCGATGCTCGAGTATCTCGAGTCGCTGCTGACCAGCGGCGGCAGCGATCTGAACCTGCGCACGTTCAAGCTCGTCGATCAATTGTCCGGCCGTACGCTCGGCCTGCGCGCCGACATTACGCCGCAGGTGTCGCGTATCGACGCGCATTTGCTGAATCGTCAGGGCGTGACGCGCCTGTGCTACGCGGGCAATGTGCTGCATACGCGGCCGCGCGGTTTGCACGCCACGCGTGAGCAGATCCAGATTGGCGCGGAAATCTACGGTCACGCCGGACTGGAGGCGGATCTCGAGATCCAGCAACTGATGCTAGATTCGCTGCGTCTGAGCGGCCTCGATAAAGTGCGCCTCGACCTGTGCCATGCCGGCGTTCTGGCCGCCTTGCTCGAACTCGAGCCGGCCGCAGCCGCGCTCGGCGAAGCCCTTTACGACGCGCTCGGTGCGAAGGATGTGCCGCGCCTGAACGAACTCACCGCCAAACTTGGCGATGTCACCCGGGAAGCGCTGCGCGCGCTGCCGTCGCTGTATGGCGACGCTTCCGTGCTCGACGAAGCGCGCGTGCGGCTGCCGAATCTGCCGGTCATCGAGCGCGCACTCGATGACCTCGCGTTCCTCGCAGGCCAGGCGAATGGCGCAGAGCTGATGATCGATCTCGCCGATCTGCGCGGCTACGCTTATCACAGCGGCGTGATGTTCTCGGCTTATGTGGACGGCGTGCCGAACGCGGTGGCGCGCGGCGGCCGGTATGATCACGTCGGGCAGGCCTACGGCCGCGCGCGTCCGGCAACGGGTTTCTCACTCGACCTGCGCGAAGTCGCCCGTATTTCTCCCATCGATGCCCGCGGCAGTGCCGTGCTCGCGCCGTGGAAACACGACGAACCGCTGCTCGCGGCGGTCGCTGAATTGCGCGACGCGGGCGAGGTGGTGATCCAGGCGTTGCCCGGCCACGAGCATGATCTCGATGAGTTCGCGTTCGATCGCGTACTGATCGAGCGCGACGGAAAGTGGGTGGTGGAGGTCCGTTCCTAGCGGTTTTGCGGTTTGTTGCCGTGTTCTGCAGCGTCAAACCGCAGACAAAGCTTCAGCCTCATTCGATCGATACAAAATCGATACGCGTTCGCAAATACCGGGAAAAACTCGGAACCTTCCGCGAACATAGGTAAAATGCGTTTTTAACCAGCTATCAAATTGACATGTCTGCCAGCGCAGTGAATGTGAACCCGGGGCGCAATGTCGTCGTGGTCGGCACCCAGTGGGGTGATGAGGGCAAGGGCAAGATCGTCGACTGGTTGACGGACCACGCCCAGGGCGTTGTGCGCTTCCAGGGCGGCCACAATGCCGGCCATACGCTGATCATCGGCGGCAAGAAAACCATCCTTCGGCTGATTCCGTCGGGCATCATGCGCGCCGGCACCGCCTGCTACATCGGCAATGGCGTCGTGTTGTCGCCGGAAGCGCTCTTCAAGGAAATTGGCGAGCTGGAATCGGTGGGTGTCGATGTCCAGAAGCGTCTTTTCATCTCCGAAGCCGCCAACCTGATTCTTCCGTATCACATCGCCATCGACCAGGCGCGCGAAGCGCGGCGCGGCGCGGCGAAGATCGGCACGACGGGACGCGGCATCGGTCCGGCGTATGAAGACAAGGTCGGCCGTCGTGGCTTGCGCGTGCAGGATCTGTACGACCGGGCCGTGTTCGCGGAACGCCTGCGCGAAACCCTCGATTTCCACAACTTCGTGCTGACCGGCTATCTGGGCGCCGCCGCGGTGGATTATCAGGAAACGCTCGACACCATGTTCGGTTACGCCGAACGCCTCGCGCCCATGGTGACCGACGTCTCGCGCCGCCTCTACGACGAAAACCATGCTGGCCGCAACCTGTTGTTCGAAGGCGCGCAAGGCACGCTGCTCGACATCGATCACGGCACGTATCCGTATGTCACGTCGAGCAATTGCGTGGCGGGCGCGGCGAGTGCTGGCGCGGGTGTCGGTCCGCAAAAGCTCAACTACATCCTCGGCATCACGAAAGCGTACTGCACGCGCGTGGGTGCAGGTCCGTTCCCGAGTGAGTTGTATGACGCCGACAACGTGAACCGCCAGGAGCAGGTCGGCCTGACGCTCGCGACCGTGGGCAAGGAATTCGGCTCGGTGACCGGGCGTCCGCGCCGTACCGGCTGGCTCGACGCCGCCGCGCTGCGCCGCTCGATCCAGATCAACGGCATCTCGGGCTTGTGCATGACGAAGCTCGACGTGCTCGACGGCCTGGACGAAGTGAAGCTGTGCGTGGGCTACAAGCTCGACGGCAAGGATGTCGACATCCTGCCGCGCGGCGCGTCGGAAGTGGCCCGTTGCGAACCGGTGTACGAGACGTTCGGCGGCTGGAAGGAAAGCACGATTGGCATTACGCAATGGGATAGCTTGCCGGCCAATGCGCGTGACTACCTGTCGCGTATCCAGGAAGTGGCGGGCGTGCCTATCGACATGGTGTCGACCGGTCCGGACCGCGATGAAACCATCCTGTTGCGTCACCCGTTCAAGGTTTAAGTAGCCTCGACGTGTAGCTTCGACCAAAGTGGCCGCGAATCAGCGGCCACTTTTGCATATTCAACAGACGTACATAGCTGTACATATTGAAAAGAGTTTCGCCATGATCGCGATGAAAGATCCGCGCAACGACGACCGCAACCTGTGGGTAGGCTGGGACGAATATCACCGGCTGATCGAACTGCTTGCGCTCGCCGTGCACGACTCGGGCTGGAAGTTCGACAATATCCTGTGCCTCGCACGTGGCGGCTTGCGTGTGGGCGACCAGCTTTCGCGCATTTATGACCTGCCGCTTGCCATCCTGGCGACAAGTTCCTATCGCGAGGCGGCGGGCACGGAGCAGGGCTCGCTCGATATCGGGCAATACATCACCATGACGCGCGGCGAACTCTCGGGCAACGTGCTGCTCGTGGATGACCTGGTCGACTCCGGCGTGACGCTCTCGCGCGTGCAGCAACACCTGAAGGAACGTTATCCGGCGGTCACCGCAGTGCGCTCGGCCGTGCTGTGGTACAAGGGCTGTTCGACGGTGAAGCCCGACTATCACGTGCAATTCCTCGAGACGAATCCGTGGATTCATCAACCGTTCGAGGAATGGGATACCGTGCGGCCGCACAATCTCGGCGCGTGGATCAAGCGGGGTGTTCAGAATGGGCGCGGCTGATTGAGGTCCTGAGCGTGTTCCGGTTTTATGCGTGAGCTGTTCACGTGAGTGGTAAGTGGTTGCGAAGCAGAACGAAACTGAAACGAAATGCCGTTTGATTCGCCTATCCGGTGCGATCGAACGGCATTTTTTTCACATCGTTAGTTAAAGCGGGAAAGTGCCGCCCATGCACCTTCGAGGCTTTGCCGCAATGCTAAACTGCCGCTTCGCTCCGGCCGTCGCGGTATCACAACAGGCCGGTCAGGCGCCGCACGCAACGTTAGAATGGCGTTCGTTTTTTTCCGCTTCGGACGGCTCCCGCGTTTATGAACAATATGACCCACGCGCACGAGCGCAAACAGCCGCTGCCTGCCCTGGCACTCGCCGCAATCGGCGTAGTGTTCGGCGATATCGGTACCAGCCCGCTGTATGCATTGAAAGAGGCATTCAGCAAGTCGCACGGTATCGAACTGAACGAAGCTTCCATCCTCGGGGTCATCTCGCTACTGTTCTGGGCGATCGTGATTGTCGTCGCCATCAAATACGTGCTCTTCGTGATGCGTGCCGACAACAATGGCGAAGGCGGCGTGCTCGCGCTGATGACGCTTGCATTGCGCACGTTGAAGGGGTCCGGGCGTGCGACCGGCGTGATGATGATGCTCGGCATTTTCGGCGCGTGCATGTTTTACGGCGATGCCGTGATTACGCCGGCCATGTCGGTGATATCGGCAGTGGAAGGGCTGGAAATTGCCACGCCGGCACTGTCGAATTATGTCATTCCCATTACCATCGTCATTCTCGTGATGCTGTTCTGGATCCAGCGCCGCGGCACCTCGGTGGTCGGCAAGCTCTTTGGCCCGATCATGGTGCTGTGGTTCCTGACGCTGGCCGTGCTTGGCGTGTATCACATCGTGCAAATGCCGCGCGTGATGATCGCGTTGAATCCGTATTACGCGTTTTCGTTCATGGCCGCGCACGTGCTGCAGACGTATATCGTGCTCGGCTCGGTCGTGCTGGTGCTGACCGGCGCAGAAGCGCTGTATGCCGACATGGGGCACTTCGGCGCAAAGCCGATTCGCTACGGCTGGTATGGCCTCGTCATGCCGTCGCTGCTGCTCAATTATTTCGGTCAGGGCGCGTTGCTGATGCACTCACCGGAAGCCCGGGAAAGCCCGTTCTTTCTCATGGCGCCGGAATGGGCGCTGCTGCCTTTGGTGATCCTGTCGACCATTGCGACGGTCATCGCGTCCCAGGCTGTGATTTCAGGCGCGTATTCGCTGACCAGCCAGGCAATCCAGCTTGGTTACGTGCCCCGCATGAAGATCCTGCATACGTCGGATCTCGCGATCGGGCAGATCTATATTCCGGTTGTGAACTGGATGCTGTTGTTCATCATCCTGTGCATCGTGATCGGCTTCAAAAGCTCTGAGAATCTTGCCGCAGCGTATGGACTGGCGGTCACCGCGACCATGCTGGTCACGACCATTCTTGCGTCGGTCGTGATGACCAAGCTGTGGGGCTGGAACAAGTTTCTGGTGGGCGCGATTATCAGCGTGTTTTTTATCGTCGATGTCGGGTTCTTCGGTGCCAGTCTTCTCAAGATCGAGCAGGGCGGCTGGTTGCCCCTGGGTATCGGCGGGGTGCTGTTTTTCCTGCTGATGACGTGGTTCAAGGGCCGCATGATCGTCAAGGACCGGACCGCCGCGGATGGTATTCCGTTGATGCCGTTCCTGCAGGGGTTGCTCGCGCATCCGCCGCATCGGGTGTCGGGTACGGCAATTTATCTGACCGGCAACGACTCGCTCGTGCCCGTGAGCCTGCTGCACAACCTGAAGCACAACAAGGTTCTGCACGAGCGCACTATCTTCCTGAATTTCGTGACGCGCGATGTGCCGTATGTCGACGACGCCGCGCGAGTGGAGGTGAAGGACGCGGGCGGTGGGCTGTATCTCGCGAAGGCGCAGTATGGCTTTAACGAAACCCCCGACGTGAAGGCGGTGCTGCACGAAATCGGCCGTACCCATGACATGACATTTGAACTCATGGATACATCGTTTTTCATGGCACGGGAGACGGTTGTGCCGACGCAGTTGCCGGGCATGTCGGTGTGGCGCGAACGCGTGTTCGCGTGGATGCATCAGAATGCCGCCAAGCCGACGGACTTTTTTAGTATTCCCGCGAACCGGGTGGTTGAGTTGGGGACGAAGATCGAGATCTGATGGCGAGCGTGTATGAATATTGCATACACGCTGCCGAATTGATCGTTGAATGAAAACGGCCCGTCGCAAAGCGACGGGCCGTTTTCATGTCTATCGAGCAGTGTCGTTCGCTTATTTCTTCAACTTTGCAAACGCCGCTGCCATTGCGCTGGCCGCTTCCGGTTCACGCTTGCCACCCGCATTGCCGCGGATGTCGCGGGCGCTTCCGCCGCCACCGCCTCGGCGGTCTTGCGCGCCTCGTGGCTGTTGTTGCGCAGACGAACCGTCCGCGGCGAAGTCGTCATCCAGACGCATGGTCAGCGCAATCCGCTGGCGCTTCACGTCCGTCTCCAGCACCTTGACCTTCACGACCTGACCCGCCTTCACGACCTCGTGCGGGTCCTTGATGAACTTCGTCGACATCGCCGATACGTGCACCAATCCATCCTGATGCACGCCGATATCGATGAACGCGCCAAACGCCGCCACGTTCGTGACCACGCCTTCCAGGATCATGCCCGGCGTGAGATCGGAGAGTTTCTCGACGCCTTCGCGGAACGTGGCCGTCTTGAACTCGGGACGCGGATCGCGGCCCGGTTTTTCAAGTTCAGCGAGGATGTCGCGCACAGTCGGCAAGCCGAATCGTTCATCGACGAAATCCGCCGGCGACAAGCCTGCCAATGCTTCGCGCTTGCCCATCACATCGGCGGCGTGTTTGTTGATTTTTGCCAGGATCCGTTCGACGACCGGATACGCTTCCGGGTGCACCGACGAGCGGTCCAGCGGATTCACGCCATTGTTGATGCGCAAGAATCCGGCGGCCTGTTCGAAGGTTTTATCGCCGAGACGGGGCACCTTCTTCAATTGATCGCGCGAGGCGAAGGGGCCGTTGGCATCGCGGAAATCGACGATATTGCGCGCCAGCGTCGCGTTCAACCCCGACACACGCGCGAGCAGCGCAACCGACGCGGTATTGGCATCCACGCCGACCGCGTTCACGCAGTCCTCGACCACCGCGTCGAGCGAGCGGGCGAGGTCGCGCTGGTTGACGTCGTGCTGATACTGACCGACACCGATCGCTTTTGGATCGATCTTGACGAGTTCTGCGAGCGGATCTTGCAGCCGCCGGGCGATCGACACGGCGCCGCGCAGCGTCACATCGAGATCAGGAAATTCCTTCGATGCCAGTTCGGAGGCCGAATAAATCGATGCACCTGCTTCGGACACGACGATCTTCTGCAGCTTCAGTTCCGGATGTTTCGCGATCAATTCGCTCGCGAGCTTGTCGGTCTCACGCGACGCCGTGCCATTACCGATACTGATCAGTTCGGCCTGCGTCTGCGCCGCGATTCGCGCGAGTTTGGCCAGCGAGCCGTCCCAGTCGCGACGCGGTTCGTGCGGATAAATCACGTCGGTCGCGAGCAGCTTGCCGGTGCGATCGACCACGGCCACTTTCACACCGGTGCGCATGCCAGGATCGAGGCCGATCACGGCTTTCGGACCCGCGGGCGCTGCGAGCAGGAGGTCTTTCAGGTTGCGTGCAAACACGCGAATGGCCTCAGCTTCGGCTTCTTCACGCAAATTCGTCAGTAAATCGTTTTCGATATTCGGCTGGACCTTCACGCGCCAGCACCAGCGGCACACGTCTGCTAGCCATTTATCGGCGGGGCGGCCTTGATTGGCGATCCCCACATGGTTCGCGATCAGCGTTTCGCCCGGATGCGGTACTTGCGCATCGAGTTCTCCGCCCAAGCCCAGCTTGACCGTCAGCACGCCCGCGTTGCGAGCCCGGAACAGCGCAAGCGCCCGATGCGACGGCACGGTGCGGATGGTCTCCGAGTAGTCGTAATAATCGCGGAATTTTTCGCCTTCCTCGTTCTGTTTTCCGTCCACGACGGTCGAAATCACGCTGCCTTGCTTGAACAGATAATCGCGAACCTTACCGAGAATTTCCGCCATCTCGCCGAACTGCTCCGAGAGGATATCGCGGGCACCGTCGAGCGCGGCTTTGATGTCGGCGACGCCTTTTTCGGCATCCACGAAACGTGCCGCTTCGGTTTGCGGATCGCGCTTCGGATCGGCGAGGAGGGCGTCCGCGAGCGGCTGCAGGCCGGCTTCGCGGGCAATCATCGCGCGGGTGCGGCGCTTCGGTTTGTACGGGAGATACAGGTCTTCCAGCACCTGCTTGCTGTCGGCGCCTTCCACGGCTGCACGCAGTTCGGGCGTGAGTTTGCCCTGTTCGTCGATGCTCTGGACAATCACCGCGCGCCGGTCTTCCAGCTCGCGAAGATAAATGAGCCGTTCCTCGAGATTGCGCAATTGCGTGTCGTCGAGATTGCCTGTCACTTCTTTTCGATAACGGGCGATGAACGGAACGGTTGCGCCTTCATCGAGAAGTTGCACGGTGGCGGCGACCTGCCGCGGCTGCACGCTCAACTCGGTGGCGATGCGCTGGACAATCTTGAGTGCTACGGTTTCCGTCATGGGGGTCTGCGTCAGCCTGCTGGCTCATCAAGGGCTTTTCGTACCGCGCATTTCACTTTAAGCCGCGCGAACACGTTTGCCGGGTTGGTGAAGCGGGGCATTTTGCCATAAATGCCGGAGGGCTCCGGCGCGCGGTGATAGAATTTCGGGATCGTAGAAGCTGCTTTCACTACCTTGTCCGTCTCCTTGTCTATCACGCTGGCTATCACGTTGCCGACTTCCCGCCTTTCGCCCGCTTTGCCGACTGCTCCAGTCGATTCGTTTGCCTCGACCGGTCTGACCGCATCGGGTGGCGCTGTTGCCGTCGTGCGGCCGGCAAGGGCGTCGCTGCACGTTTTGCAGGTCGCCCGGCCCGTCGCCGCAGTGCTCTTCGCGCTTGCCTGCGCAAGTTTCGGGCCGGCGGCGATAGCGCAGATGCCAAAGTCCATCGACCCGGGCACGTTGGTCACGCAAACGCCGCTCGACGAGACAGGCGCGCAAGGCGGCTCCGCGGGAGCGGCATCGGACGTGCGGGCAAGTCAGGCGGCCGGCGCGCCCGAAGCTAGTGCGCCCGACGCAGCGGCCGACCCAAACGGGTTCAGTGCGCGGCAGAAGGCGCTGGATGTGCGCAGCGAGGAGAATAATTATCGCTACGCAGTCAAGCAGCACGATTGCTACAGCGACTTCTTCGTCAATCACTGCCTGGGCGTCGCGCGCGAAGCCAGGCGCGAGGTGAGCCAGCAGATTCGTAAGGAACAACTGGCGCTCGACGACGAACAACGTCAGTTGCATGCGCAGCAGCGGGACCAGCAAACCGCGATCAAACGCGCGCAGTACGCGTCCGAAGCGCCGCAGCGTGCGGCGAGCGAGAAGGCTAGCGCGGAATCGTTTGCCGAGAAGCAGCGTCAGAACGAGTTGTCCGCGGCGCAGCGCAATGCGGAAGCGCCGCAGCGTGCGCAGAACCAGGCTACCTTCGATCGCAAGCAGGCGGACTACCAGAAGAAACTCGCCGATGCCGCCGCGCGCGGCGTGCAAGATGCAAAGGAACGCGAGGACAAGGCGGAACGCTTTGCGGCCAAGCAACGCGACGCTGCCGAGCATCAGGCGGAAGTCCAGTCCCGGCAGAAGGAAGCAGCCGCCAAGCAGGCGCAGCGTGCACAGCAGGACGCGGCAGACCGCGCGCATCAGGAACAGCTCAAGCAGCAACAGCAACAGCAGCAGCCGAAGTAAGCCGGGGCCGGACAGCAACCTCGGGCGACGCCGCCAGTGACCTGAAGCGGCTCGCCGCGACCAGAGGAGGCGAGTATGCATGCATATCCTGCAGCAGCAGTCGACACAGGTACGATCCGCGAACGTATCGGGCAGTTGGAGGCGGAGCATCACGGCCTGGATAGTCTTATCGGCAAGATGGCCGACGTTCCCGGCATTAATGACCTCGAGATCCGGCGCCTGAAAAAGCGCAAGCTCAAGGTCAAGGACACAATCATCCTGCTGCAATTGCAGCTGGAACCGGACGGGCGCTCAAGCACTTAAGATACGTCAGTCGCGTGACGTGCTTGGCCCGGAAGAACTTCATGCCAGCTGCCCAGGCCGCCTCGCCGGTAAGGGTAGAAACAAGCTTGGCTTACGCCAGTTACGAGCAGGAACACAAGCAGGAACGCCCCCTTGAATTCGCCCGACAATGCCCTCACAGAGAACGCGGAATCCGTGCTGAAGCCGGCCGCGAAGGCGGGTGTCGTCGACACCTCGCTTTCGCTCACGCTCGCGCCGAAGCGCCGCACTGAACTCGACGGGATTTTTGCCGCCGAGGGTCTGCTGGCGCGGCACATCGAGGGTTATCGTTCGCGTGCTTCGCAGGTCGAGATGGCGCGCGCGGTCGCGGCCGCCATGGAAGCGTCCGGGCGTGCGATGCCCGAACCCGCGATGTTCGACGCGCAACGCCGTCCTGCGCGCAAACTCGGGCCATCGGATGCGCCGGTCGTGCCTGAAGACGGTGCAGACGAGCTTGGCGTGGCGACGGCATCGACGCGTATCGACGGTGGCGAGAACACGCTGATCGTGGAAGCGGGAACGGGTACCGGCAAGACCTTCGCGTACCTCGTGCCGGCCATGTTGTGGGGCGGCAAGGTGATCGTCTCGACTGGCACGAAGCACTTGCAGGACCAGCTATTCCAGCGGGACATTCCCACCGTGCGCGACGCGCTCGCCGTGCCGGTGTCGGTCGCCATGCTGAAAGGGCGCGCGAATTATCTGTGTCACTACTACCTGCAACGCACCGCCGACAACGGCCGTTTGCCGACGCGCCAGGACACGTCCCATCTGCAGGAAATCATCCGCTTCGCGAAGCTCACGCGCACCGGCGATAAAGCCGAACTCGCGAGCGTGCCCGAGAATTCGCCCGTCTGGCCGATGGTCACGTCCACGCGCGACAACTGCCTCGGCCAGGAATGCCCGCAGTACAAAGAGTGCTTTGTGATGCAGGCGCGGCGCGAGGCGCAGCAGGCGGACATCGTGGTGGTGAATCACCACTTGTTCTTCGCCGACGTGATGCTGCGCGACACCGGCATGGCCGAGTTGCTGCCGACCGCGAACACCATCATCTTCGACGAAGCGCATCAATTGCCCGAAACCGCGACGCTGTTTTTCGGCGAGACGGTATCCACCACGCAGTTTCTCGAACTGGCTCGCGACGCCGTGGCGGAAGGCTTGAGCCACGCCCGCGATTTCTCCGACTGGACGAAGCTCGGTGCTGCGCTGGAACGTGCGGCGCGCGATGTGCGGCTGGCGTTCAAGGAAGATTCGGTGCGTATGTCGCTCGGTCAGCTTGCTGACGATCACCCGTTATTCGACGCGCTCGATACGCTGGAAGAGCATCTGGACGCGCTGACCAAAGCGCTCGGCGAACACGCTGAGCGGGCGGAGTCGCTCGGCGCATTGCTGCGTCGCGCGCGCGAGTTGCAGGGTTTATTGGGCGGCTGGACCGCACCGCCGACTTCCGTCGAAAAGGCGGTGGCCGAGGAAGCCGAAGCGGCGGCAAAAGGCGATCCGAACGAGATGGTGCGATGGATTGAAGTGTTCTCGCACACGGTGCAATTGCACGAGACGCCGCTGTCCGTCGCGCCGATCTTTTCGAAGCAGCGCGCCGGCGTGCCGCGTGCGTGGATCTTCACGTCGGCGACGTTATCGGTGCGTGGCGATTTCACGCATTACGCCGCGCAAATGGGCCTGAACGCGCGCCGTTCGATGACACTGCCCAGTCCCTTCGATTACCCGACGCAAGGCTTGTTGTACGTGCCGCGTAACTTGCCGCAACCGTCGTCGCCGAATTTCACCGACGCGGTGTTCGATGGCGCGCTGCCTGTCATCGAGGCATCGAAGGGGGGCGTGTTCTTTCTGTGCACGACGTTGCGCGCGGTCGACCGGATCGCAAACCGGTTGCGTGACACCATCGAACGTCGTGGTTGGGACTATCCGCTGCTGGTGCAGGGCGACGCGAGCCGCACCGAATTGCTCGACCGCTTCCGTTCCTACGGCAACGCGATCCTGGTGGGTAGCCAGAGCTTCTGGGAAGGCGTGGATGTACGTGGCGATGCGCTGTCGCTCGTAGTCATCGACAAACTGCCGTTCGCGCCGCCCGATGATCCGGTGTTATCGGCGAGGCTGGACGCGTTGACCAAGAAGGGCCTGAGCCCGTTCGCCGTGCACCAGTTGCCGCAGGCAGTGATTACGCTGAAGCAGGGGGCGGGCCGGTTGATCCGCGCGGAAACGGATCGTGGCGTGCTGATGATCTGCGATACGCGTCTCGTCGATAAACCCTATGGCCGGCGCATCTGGCAAAGCCTGCCGCCGTTCAAGCGCACACGCGAACTGGAAGTGGTGCGTGCGTTTTTCACCGATCCGGAAACGGTGGTGGCGCAAGAGGACGAATGAGCGCGGCTTTTTGCATGTCGAACGCCGCTAACTTATCCCGCGACGTGTTTCCAATGCTGGCGAGCGTCCCGGAACGACCCGCAAGCGCCGTTGGCGTCAAATCAGCCGATGGCCCGTTCCCGCCGCAGGATGAGACCGTGACAGTCGACGCCGGGTTTTCCCACCTTAGCTGGAACCGTGCCGACATAGGCGGTACAGCTATCCCCCTTTTTCGATAGTTCGACACTCAGATCGGTTTCGGCCCAGTCAATCTCGCCGCCCTGGACCTGCGTCGCTCGTACTATTCTGCTCACGCTCGCCAGTCGGCAGGTTGTCCGACGGATTCTCCGAGGAGCCCAAGTCAATAATTCAAAAAGGCATTCTGAAGCTTGCGGGCGCAATTTTCTCCGGTGAGCGCCAGCATCATCAGGATGCGCGCCTTGTGCGGAACCTGATCGTCCGTTACCAGCCAGTCGTAGCGATCATCGGGCTGAGCCGCATTGCGAATGACCACGCCCCCTCCTGTCCGTGAACCGCGGACAACATGAATGCCGCGCAATCTTGCGTCGACCAGAGAGTCAACTATTGAGGTCGCCACATTGCCGTTGCCGGTCGCGGCATAGATGACCGCCTTCACACCTGAGTCAAGCATGGCACGCACCATCGCGTCGTTCATGCCTCCATGCGCATAGATGATACCGACCTCCGGCACCTCGTCGATCTCGTCGATCGACCATTCGCTTTCCGTCGTGTGGCGACGCGCCGGCAGCCGGTAAAAGATCGGCTTGCCTTCGACAATAAATCCCAAGGGGCCGTAGGGTGACCTGAACGCGTCTTGCTTGAACGTATTCGTCTTGACGACATCACGCGCCGTGTGGATCTCATCGTTCGCGACAACCAGTGTGCCCTTGCTGTGTGCAACCTGACTCGCCGCCACGACGATCGCGTGGTAGAGGTTAAGCGGTCCATCCGAACTCAGTGCGGACGGTGGACGCATCGCGCCCACCACGACTACCGGCTTCGTGCTCTTGAGCGTCAGATGGAGGAAATAAGCCGTCTCATCGATTGTGTCGGTGCCGTGTGTGACGACAATGCCGTCAACATTGTCCCGTTTCAGCAGCGATGAAATTCGCTTGCCCAACTGCAGCAGTTGCGCGTTGCCGAAATTCTCCGAACCGAACTGAAATAGCTGCTCTGTCCTGATGTCGGCAATCGATGCCGCGACCGGCAGATCCGCAAGAATGTCGTCGATACGCAGCACGGAGCAGTCATACGCCGACGTGTTGATCGACGAGGCGCCGTGGCCTGCAATCGTGCCGCCCGTACCGATCAGTACAATCCGCGCTTTCGGCCGCGCAGCCATTACGATATCGCGTGTCATGAGCGTCCACCCAAGCTGAACATCGTGCAATCGATTGCCGTGGGCCTTTGGGTGATCAAGTCCCCCAGCAGTTGAGCGCAACCGGTCGCGAGCGTGAAGCCGAGCGCACCTTGGCCAACGTTCAGCCACAGATTTCTAATGGGCGTCGGTCCAATAACCGGCAGGCCGCGCGGCGTCGCGGGTCTCAGTCCGACCCATTCATCGGCAGCCGAATAGTCGCCAGCCTCCGGAAAGACCGCCTCCGCCTCACGGCGCAATGTCGCGAGCCGGTGGCCGTTGAGCGCGCGCGAGTAGCCGGCGATGTCGGCCATGCCTGCCACACGCATACGTTCGCCGAGTCTGGCGTACACGACCTTGCGGGCGAAATCCGTCACGCTGATCACCGGTGCGATACCACAGGATCTGACCGGAATCGTCAGGCTGTAGCCCTTCAGCGGATACACCGGCACACCGACGCCGACCGTCTTCAGCAGCTTCGCGCTCGCGCAACCCAACGCTACGACAATCTGCTCACCCGGCAAGCGGCGTGTGCCGGCCCAGGCTTCGACACGTCCGCCCGGCGCATGCTTCAACGCGCTGACGTCGGTCGCCAGCTCGAAAACGACGCCGCGCTCGCGCAGTACCTTCTCCAGGCTCACGCAGAATCGATAGCAATCCGCAGTGTCTTCGCTAGCCGTATATATGCCGCCGGCAATCTGGTTGCGAACAGCCTTGAGCGCGGGTTCGATCTGAACGCACGCTTCGTGATCGAGCGCCTGCTGCTCGCATCCGAGTGTGCGCTGGAATTCGAGAAGACCGACCGCCGACGCAAATGCGTTCGCGTCACGATGCAAGACCAGCTTGCCGGAACGTACATAGTTGAAATCGAGCGACGGTTCGTCGTCGACCAGTTTGTGCATCAGCGCGCGGCTCAGGAATGACAGTTGGAGCAAGTACCGCGTCGACCGTACATTTTGCTGCCGCGTGCACGCCCGCACAAACTGCAGACACCAGCGCCACAGGTCCGGGTCCAGTGACGGATGAAAACGCATTGGTGAGTCGCTGCGCGTCAACCAACCCGGGATCTTCGACAGGATGCCTGGGCCGGCCAGCGGCGCAACATAGCTATACGAAAGTTGCGCGCCGTTCGCGTAGCTTGTTTCCAGAGCGACTTCGGGATGGCGGTCGACAATTGTCACACGATGGCCTCCCGCATTGAGGTAATAAGCGGTCGTCAGGCCGATCACGCCTGCGCCAAGGACAAGTACGTCCATGAGGTCTACATCTTCACGACGGTGAGCAGCGTCTGCTTGCCGCTTTTGTAGTCATACAGGGAGATCGAGCCCTGCTTCAGATCGCCATGCGCGTCGAACTGCGTGCGACCGAGCACGCCGACAAAGTCCGCACTCGGCATCGCTGCGAGAATCTCTGCAGTTTTGATCGAATGGGCGCGTTTCATCGCATCGACGATGATGTACACAGCGTCGTAGGCGAACGGTGCATTGAGCTGCACGTGCTGATGAAAGCGTGCTTCGTAGCGTTGCTCGAAAGCGGGACCATCCGGCATTTTCTCGAGCGGCATGCCGGCGATCGAGCACACGACGTTGTCGGCAGCAACGCCCGCCAGCTTGGCGAGCGAATCGGCGCACAGGCCATCGCCACCCAGCACGCGCGCTGCGATCGCGAGCTGGCGCGCCTGCTTCGCGAACGGGCCGCCGGTGGCGTCCATTCCCCCGTACATGATGATGTCCGGATGCTCGCCCTTGACCTTGGTGAGAATCGAACGGAAGTCGACCGCCTTGTCGTTGGTTGCGTCATGCGAGAGGACGATTAAACCGTCCGCCTTCGCCTGCTTCTCGAACTCGTTGGCGAGACCCTGACCATAAGCAGTCGCGTCGTCCACGATCGCTACTGATTTCGCCCCGAGCGTTTTCTGCGCGTAGTCGGCCAGTGCCGGGCCCTGCTGGGCATCGGTCGCGACCACCCTGTAGGCAGTCTTGAAGCCTTGTTGCGTATAAACCGGATTGGTCGCCGATGGCGAGACCTCGACGATACCCGCGTCGCTGTAGATCTTCGAAGCCGGGATAGTGGTTCCCGAATTCATGTGACCGACCACCGCCACAACCTTGTCGTCGACGAGTTTCTGCGCGACCTGCGTGCCTTGGCGCGGGTCCGACGCGTCGTCCTGTGCGTCCAGCTCCAGCGTCACCTTCTGACCGCCGATCACAAGCCCCTTTGCGTTGATCTCCTCCACCGCGAGGCGGGCGCCGTTTTCGGTGTCCTTCCCCCACTCGGCATTCGCACCGGTCAACGGCGCGGCATGTCCAATTTTGACAACTTCGTCTGCGAACGCGCCGGCAGAGCCGAGCATGATCAAACTCACTCCGATACGGGCGCATAGCTTGCCGTGACATCTGGTCGACATGAGACTCTCCTGGTTATGCTGCTTGCTGGTTGGTGTCGCACTGACCCTCGTCGGGAATCGCTCGCGGACGTTGGACAGGACCGACTTTAGGGACGAAAAAATGACCGGCATTGCACCGAACCGCAAAAAAGTAGAAGAAACGCGACACCGTGGCCGAGTCCATTGATTGGCTTATATACTGGGTTCATCAACGCCTTACGGAATCGTCATGGCTACCGAAAGAACACCGCTCGATGGCCAAGACCCGTCTCTTGGCCGGGGTCTCGTTGATCGGCTCGATCGCGCCAGTGTCAAGCGGGACGGCAACCCGTCACGCTCAGGCGCCGAGCTCAACATCGGTTTTCTGATGTGGCCCACCTTCCCGTTGCTGTCGCTGGCCGGCTTCTGCGATGCGTTGCGCCATGCGGCGGATCTCGGCGACCAGAGCCGTCCTCTACGTTGCACATGGACGCTGCTCGGTATGGCCGACGAGACCGTGGAAGCGAGCTGCGGCGTGGCGGTGCCCGTGCATGCGGTACACGGTTCGCCGCGGCAATTCGATTACCTCGTCGTGATCGGCGGCCTTCTGCCGAAACTTGATCAGGTTGACCGGCGCTACTGGGACTATTTGCGCGAGGCCGACGCCGAAGGCGTGCCGCTGATCGGCATGTGCACCGGCAGTTTCGTGCTGGCCAAAGCCGGCTTGATGCAGGACCGCGTCGCTTGCGTGCACGCGTTTCACTTCGAAGACTACAAGACAATGTTTCCAGGTTTGCGGGTCATCGCCAATTCAGATTACTTGATCGACGGCAACCGCATCACATGCGCGGGCGGTGTGTCGGTCCTTGAACTGGCAACGCGTTTGATCAGCTTGCATTGCGGCCCGGACAGAGCCTCCAAGGTCATTCATCAAATGACGGTGAGCCGTCTGGGCGGCACGTCGTTCGTGGAGCGCCGCAAGGCACTGGGCTATCTGGCGGTCGGTGATCTGCTGGTACGGCACGCGATCGTGCTGATGGAAGAAAACCTGGAGGCGCCGCTCAACGTCACGGTGATCGCGAAGATGACAGGCACGAGCGTCAGGCAACTCGAACGCAACTTCCTGACGGAAACGGGGATGTCACCCAAGGAGTTTTATCGGGCGATGCGGCTTCGCTACGCGCGCTGGTTGCTGCTTAATACGACAAAACGCATCACGGTAATCGCCTACGAATGCGGCTTTGCCGACTCCGCGCATTTCATCCGCGGCTTCAAGGAAGTCTACGGCGTGACGCCCGGCAAGCTGAGGACGTCATTAGAAGAACGTCTGTCGTGAGACAAGCGCACGCATCGTTGCAGCACTTGCCCCTGCAAACTATGCGCCCACGCGCTTCGACGACCTGCAGTGCGACCGATCAATCGCACTTCAACCGACGCACCGGACGTCTCTCAGGCTACCGACCGACCCCACTCCACTTCAGCGAAGTCCTTTTGTTGCCCTTTATTTATTGCTTCGGTTTGCCGAGCCAGCCCTTGATGGTGTCGGCCATGACGTTGGTTGAGATGCCATAGCGATCGTGCAAGGTCGGCAGCGCTCCCGCAGCGAGAAACTCATCGGGCAATGCGATTTGACGATACATAGGCGTGACGCGCGCCGTGAGCAGCGTGGTTGCGACCGCCTCCCCCAGACCGCCGATCACCGAGTGATTCTCGGCGACTACGACCATGCGGCCCGTGCGCCTGGATTCACGCAGGATCGTCTCGGTATCGAGCGGTTTAATGGTCGGCACGTGCAATACGCCAACTCCGACGTTGTCTGCTTTCAGCGCCTTCGCGACCTCCAGCGCGCGCATGGTCATGATGCCCGACGAGATGATCAGCACCTCGGCGCCGTCACGCAGCAGCTTCGCCTTGCCAAGCTCGAACTGGTAGTCGTATTCGTCGAGCACGGCCGGAACGTTGCCTCGCAGCAGGCGGGCATACACCGGGCCGTTATGCGCAGCAATGGCGGGCACCATTTGCTCGGTGTCGAGCGCGTCGCAGGGATCGATGACGGTCATGTTCGGCATCGCGCGCATGAGCGCAAGATCCTCGGCCGCCTGATGGCTCGGTCCATAGCCGGTCGTAAGGCCCGGCAGCGCGCAGATGATCTTCACGTCGAGGTTGTCCTCGGCGATGGCCTGGTGCATGAAGTCATACGCGCGGCGGGTCGCGAACACGGCGTAGGTCGTGACGAACGGCTGCGCACCTTCATGTGCCATACCGGCAGCCGCGCCCATCAGCAACTGCTCGGCCATGCCCATCTGGTAGTAGCGCTCAGGGAACTCCTTCCCGAAGATGTGCAGGTCGGTGTACTTGCCGAGGTCGGCGGTCATGCCGATCACGTTCTTCTTCTCCCGCGCCAGTTGCGCCAACGCATGGCCGAACGGCGCGGAGCGCGTGACTTGTCCTTCGCCCGCGATAGAGGCGATCATCGCCGAGGTCTTCAGGCGCGGCTTCGTGGTGGTGGTATTGCTCATGCTTGTCTCCCGGCTTCGAGTGCTGCAAGCGCCAGTTGCCACTCGTGGGCATCTACGCGGATGAAATGGTTCTTTTCCCGTTCTTCGAGGAACGGCACGCCGCAGCCCATCCGGGTATCGCACACGATAATCCGCGGCTGTTCCTTCGGATGATTGCGCGCTGTATCGAACGCCGCCTTCACGGCATCAATGTCGTTGCCGTCCACACGTTGCGTAAACCAGCCAAATGCTTCGAGCTTCTCGACGAGCGGCTCGAACGCCATGATCTGCGAGGAGGGACCGTCGGCTTGCTGGTTGTTGACGTCGACCATGGCGATCAGGTTGTCCAGCTTCCAGTGAGCGGCCGACATCAGGCCCTCCCAGATCGCGCCTTCATCGAGTTCGCCGTCGGAGAAGAGCGTGTAGACGAAGGCGTCCGAGCCCTTGCGCTTCAGTCCGAGGCAGCGGCCCACCGCGATCGTGAGACCGTGGCCCAGCGAGCCGCCGGACATCTCCATGCCGGGCGTGTAGCTCGCCATGCCGGACATCGGCAACCGGCTGTCGTCGCTGCCGTAGGTTTCAAGTTCTTCCGGCGGCAGGAAGCCGGCTTCGAAGAGCGCGGCGTAAAGTGCGATCGCATAGTGTCCGTTGGACAAGAGGAAGCGGTCGCGGCCTTCCCATTCGGGATCGTCAGGCCGGTAGCGCATCGCGCCGAAGTAAGCGACCGCGAGTACATCGGCGATGTCGAGTGCCTGGCCGATGTAGCCCTGTCCCTGCACCTCGCCCATCAGCAAGGCGTTTCTGCGAATCCGATAGGCGCGCTCGGTGAGCGTCACCGCATCTGATGACGGACTGTTCATGGTGTCTCCTTGATTTAAAAAGTGAGTCTTTGCAGCGGACCGTGTCAGCGATTGACGCTTTTGGCCGGCACGAGGAAAACAAGCCCGGCGCCGATGACAATAGCGACGGAAATAAAGATGAGCCCCGCTGTCGACTTACCGGTCAGGTCGTTCAACCAGCCCACGATGGCCGGCGAGAAGAAGCCCGCGAGATTGGCGAAACAGTTCACCGCGGCGATACCCGCCGCGGCGGACATGCCGCCGAGGAGCGCGGTCGGCAGTGACCAGAACTGCGACGACGAAGCGAGAATGCCGGCGGCGGCCACACTGACACACACCAGCGACGCGCCAACACCGCCCAGCATCGGCAGCGTGGCAAAACCCGCCGCCGACACCAGCATCGGGATCGCAAGATGCAGACGCCGTTCGCGATGGCGGTCAGCGCTTGCGCCTACCAGTGGCAGCGCAATGATTGCGCAGAGGTACGGAATGGCCGTGAAGACGCCTACCCAAAGCGGGTCGGCCACTCCCGACTTGCGGATGATCGTCGGCAGCCAGAACGTCAGGCCGTATTGACCGAGCACCACGCAGAAATAGATCGCAGCCATCAGCCACAGGCGACGGTCGCCAATGAAAGACCGGATGGAGACATGAGCGACCTTGTGGGCGTTGTCGTTCGCCACGTTGCGTGCAAGAAGCGCCTTCTCCTCGCCGGTGAGCCACTTGGCGGCCGCGATACCGTTATCGAGATAAAGCAGGATGGCGACGCCAAGGAGCAACGACGGCAGCGCTTCAAGAATGAACAGCCACTTCCAGCCGGCCAGGCCATGTGCACCCTGGAATGCATGCAGGATGTAACCGGACAGCGGCCCACCGACTATGCCTGCCAATGGAATCGCCATGAAGAAAAGCGAGAGCGCTTTGGCGCGCCGCGCCGAGGGAAACCAGTAAGTCAGATACAGAATGACGCCTGGCGCGAACCCGGCCTCGGCCACGCCCAATAGAAAGCGGAGAACATAGAAGGTGGTGGGCGACTTGACGAAGACGAAGCAAGCCGAGATCACAGCCCACGTCAGCATGATGCGAGCGAGCCAATTGCGGGCGCCCACTTTGTGCAACATGAGATTGCTCGGCACCTCGAAGAGGAAATAGCCGAGAAAGAAAATCCCCGCACCAAAGCCATACACGGTTTCGCTAAATCGCAGGTCATTGAGCATCTGCAGTTTTGCGAAGCCCACGTTGACACGATCGAGATAAGCGCCCAGATAGCACAGCATCAGGAACGGTATTAATCGCCGTCCGACTTTCGCGTACGTTTTCGATTCAAAGGTCGCCGGGTCGGCGAACGACGTGACGTCGCCCGTCACTGACGGCGCAGTGGATTTCGCTTTCATGGGTGTCTCCTGCCATATCGCCCCGGGTTTGCTCCGGGTGCATTGACTCATCCGCAGCAACACGCGGCGGATGTCGTTCTCAGTGAATCAGCATGCCGCCGTTGACGTCGAGCGTGATGCCGGTGAGGTAAGCCGACAGCTCGCTCGTGAGGAAGAGGCAGGCATTCGCGACGTCCGTTGCGTCGCCGAGACGGCCAAGCGGAATGCCCTTGATGATGTCAGTGCGCATCTCGGGCGTAAGCTTGTCGCCTGTGATATCCGTCTGGATCAGGCCTGGAGTGATCGAGTTGACACGAATGTTGTCCGAACCGAGTTCACGCGCCATGGCACGAGCGAGACCGAGTACGCCTGCTTTGGCGGCGCTGTAGTGAGGACCGCCGAAGATGCCGCCACCGCGTTGCGCGGAAACGGATGACATGCAGACGATGCTGCCGCTGTTTTGCGCTCTCATTTGCGGAATGACCGCTTGCGACATGTAGAGCGTACCGCGCAGGTTCACGTCGATGACCGCATCGAAGTTGTCGGCTCCGATGTCCATCGTCTTCAGAGGCTGGGTGATGCCCGCGTTGTTGATCAATCCGTCGACACGGCCGTACTTTTCGATGGCCGCCTTGGCGGCAGCCATGCATGCGGCCTTGTCGGTCACATCGCAGGCGAGGCCGAGGTGTTCTTCGCCGAGGTCACGCGCGGCACTCTCGGCGTCCTCCTTGCGAAGGTCCAGAATCACCACTCGCGCGCCCTGTGCGGCGAGCGCTTTTGCGGTCGCCTTGCCGATACCACGCGGCGAGGCTGCACCGGTTACGATTACCACTTTGCTGTCGAGCAACATGTTTTGTCTCCATCAATCGTGTTAGTTGGTAGGCGCAGTTTCAGCGCTTCAACCATCTCGATCAATGCAGTCGGGCTCAACTATTGCTGAAAAATTTTCAGGTGTCGCAGCACTATGGAGTCACAGGTGCCGGAATTCAGCTCTTTGGCATAAGGCCGCGCGGCGCCACCGTCTGGCGCGCCTTAGCGCTCCACCGCGCTAAGGCTGATCTCATGCTCGACCCAGGCCAGAAATTTGGCCACGCGCGGCAAATCTGCGTTCTGGGTTGGGTAAACCAGATGATGAGCGCCGACCTCCACCGCAAAGTTGCGATCGAAAACGGGTACGAGCGACCCACGTCCGATATGGACCGATGCGAGCATGGTGCTTTCGAGTGCGATGCCGTGTCCCAACGCTGCGGCCTCAAGGGACATGTACGAGCGATCGAAGGAGAAGTCGAATGCCTTTCGGGACCCTGCGACGCCGAACTTGCCGAACCATTGCTTCCACTGCACGAGCGGCGTTTCCGAGAAAATCAGGCGTCGCTCTATCAGGTCTTCGGGGGTGTGCACCGGAAATTTTCTAAGGTATTCCTCCGATGCAAGAGGCGCGATGAATTCGTTGCGAAGCGTTTTAATCTCCCCATCGGTCCAATGCGCGTAGCCATGCCGTACATCGACGTCATAGTAGCCAGAGGTGAACGACACATCCTCGTACGAGCACGCCAGATTCAACTGAATGTCGCCATTTGCTTCCTGGAACGACGCTAGCCGAGGCAGGAGCCACATCAGCCCAAAGCTTGGACTTGAGTGAATGCGGAGAATCTCGACGGCCGATTGGCTGGATGCGCGCTCGGTCGCGCGGCTCAGGTCGGCGAGCGATCCGGTGACATCGGCCAAATATTGCTGGCCGGTTGGTGTCAGGATCAGCCCGCGTCCCAGTCTCGTGAACAAGGGTCTGCCGACCGCGGATTCAAGGTTGGAGATCTGATGGCTAACCGCCGAGGGCGTTAACCCCAATTCATCAGCCGCCCGATTGACGCTTTTTGTCCGGGCGACGCTCTCGAACGCGATGATCGCTTTTAGTGGTGGGATGCGCATTGTTCTTGGACGCTGTGATCACGAACCGTGTCGCTGCTCGGTTTACAACTTCGCTTCGGGCTACTCGATGGATGTCGCGCTTTAAGATGTAAAGGCGAGGTAGGCCTCGGCCGATAGTGTATCGCTTGAGAGGCGCTAGATGCCCAAATCGGGGCCGAAGCGGGCAACCTTGCACGAGCGGCGGTCCCTGCAGTGGCGGCTCTCGGACGAGGAACCGTCATTCAACTCCGTAGGACATCCGACGGCTTGTGGCCGAACTCGGGCCGATGTTGAACAGCCGAAGTCGTCCCCCAACTTGATCCTCGACGTCCCCGCTGGCGGTCATTCGCGATACACGCTCATGCGAATTATCGGGCTGCCCAGTCAAACATTGCCGTTAGTGCTATGTGCTGAATTGGACCAGTCGGTGAGGCCTTCTCTTGCATTCACTTCGATAAACGACGGTAGCCCACGCAGACGCTCAATGTAGGGCAAGAGATGTTGCCAGGTAGTCGCAGGGCGTGCCATGTTGCGAGACCAGCGCATCAGCATCACCGCAAGAAAATCGACCGTGCCGAGCATCCCGCCCACGAAATAGACACGGCCGTCGGCGAGATGTTTATCTAGTCGATTCCATGCCTCCTCGATCCGCTTACGGGCGAGTGCTCTGATCGCGTCGGCCCCAGCCAGGTCGCCATCGACGCCTGCGTAGAACCAGTCACGCATTGCGGGTAGAAGCGTGTTTGCGAGGTAGATCATCAGTTCCAGCCACTCCGCACGATCCGAAGATCCAGGTGCCGGCGCGAGAGCAGCGGCGGGATGGCGCTCGGCCAGCAACATGAGCAGGGAGGCTGATTCGCCGCGAGCCACACCGTCGACAATGAGTGTGGGGACTCTGCCCGAGGGATTCAACCGTCGATATTCGTCGGTCCGCTGGGCACCCGCGTCGATGTCGATCAATTGGGCTTCGAACGGGATCGCCATCTCGATCAACATCCAATGGACCGCCATGCTCGCAGCACCCGGCGAGTAATAGAGACTGTAAGTCACAGATCAGCACCGTATAGCCAACAAAAATTCTGAACAGGGGTAGCAATCATTATCGTGCAGACAATTGCTCAGGCCGTCCCAACATCGGATTGTCTCGTGTTGAGGTACCGAAAAAAGGCTTTTCCCAAGTGCCTCCGATGAAATACCGTTCTTGGCCGGACCCGGGCGGTCAGAGCAGAGTGGGGATCACACATACAGCGGCGATTTCGCGAGGATCCTTAGAGGTATGTCTCGCGAGGCCGTCGCCATTCGCTGGGTGAATCCGGACGGGTTATGAGATTGCAGTTCCCCACGCGCAACGCGAGTGGGGAACTGCTGTCGCATCGACCCCTCAAGGCAATCGACGTTTAAACGAAGTGATCCGGAGCGACGCCTTGGTGAACTTCCATGTCGCAGAGATAATTTCCGCCCGGTACTCAAGCGTTCGCTAAATGCGCCGTTAATACCACTAACGCGCTACCGGGTCGGTAGCGAATATCAATTGGCAGCACCGTACGCAATCGGAGCTAACAAGCCATGTCCGCAGTACCAGTGAAGCACGGTCAACCGTCGAAAGACACGGTCATAGCAGAGTTGACGACGGCCGTCCGCAGGATCTCCAAAGACAAGATCTGGGAAATCGATCTGATCAACCGCGAGGCAACCTATCTTGCAATCAATGCGCTAATCGAGGCAGCACGCGCTGGGGAGGCCGGCCGTGGCTTTGCAGTCGTGGCGAATCAAGTGAAGGACGTTTCTCGCCGGATCGGGCAACTCACTGGCGAGCTCGGCGCTGAACTCGCGACGATCAGCGAAACGATGGTGACGGAACTCGAACGACAGCAGGGTCAGCGCCTCACCGATCTGGCGCTGAATATGATCGACGTGATAGATCGAAATCTTTACGAGCGCTCATGCGACGTACGCTGGTGGGCAACCGATGCAGCGATCGTCGATGGCGTGACGAGTGGCCCCGAGGCTGCCGCTCATGCGTCAAAGCGGATGTCGGTGATACTCGATAGCTATACCGTATATCTCGACATCTGGATGCTGGATCTCGAAGGGCGTGTCGTCGCGAATGGGCGACCCGCGAAGTTTCCGGTCGCGGGTGTGGAAAACGCCACGGGCCAGGAGTGGTTCGACGCAGCACTCCGTACGCGCTCCGGCGACGAATATGCCACCGCCAATGTGGATGCAGTCATGGGCCTGGACGGAGCGCAGGCGGCGACGTATGCGACCGCGATCAGAGAGGGTGGTGCAACCAACGGAAAGATCGCTGGCGTTCTTGCAGTCTTTTTCGACTGGACGAAGCAGGCATCGGCGGTGCTTGATAACGTGCGGTTGAGTAACGAGGAACGAGCCCGCACGCGTTGCATGATTGTCGACGCCACCGGACGAGTCATCGCTGACTCCGGGCAAACCTCCCGGGATACGAAGCGATACGAGTTGCGATCGAGTAGTACGGATGCTGGTGCTTACCGCACCGCTGAGGGGTCGTTCGTCGGATATGCGTTGACGCCTGGCTATGAAAGCTACCAGGGCATGGGTTGGTTCGGGGTGATTGAGCAAAAGCCGCATTACGCTGCGTATGTCTAGTCCCGTCGGTGCACTGCGCGGCACACTTTGGAGCTAGTCGTTGCGCCGAACGTACGGCCGATGACGTTTGTATTTCACGGTAAATCAATGTAGACAGTGCCACCGAGCGTCCCTTTGTGGACGTACTCATCGGGATCTGTGACTGCGCAACGCCCGGAGTGCAGTCGATACGGCGAGGGCACGAACCGCCCCAAAAAGAGGCACTGGATTCAGCCTGATACGCCCATTCTGGTAGCGACGCCGGCCGCCCGCGCTGCTCGTCAACCCGTTCGTCGAACACATTCGGTCGTTCGCGCGCGGGCGGCTAGATCCACGCCTTGTGGTGGCCTGCGGCTATGCCAGCATGGGTGCATGCGTTCGAATCCGCGTCGAGGTTTGCTGCTAGCATCGCTGGGCGAAACGCCGCCGCCGGCGTTACCGGCGCGTTTCCGTTACATGGGGTAGCCAGGTGATTCTCGATATCCGGACGCTTTACGTTGTCACTGCGGTTGCCTGTCTCGTGCTCGGCGTGCTGCAGCTGGTCGCGTACTGCACGCAGCGGTTCGAGCGCTGGCCGGCATGGTGGGGCCTCAGTAATTTGCTGCTGGGGTTGGGGACGCTCGGCGTCGCGCTGCGCGGCATGGCGCCCGATTTCGTGACCGTGCAACTGGCGAACGTCGTGACTGTGGCCGCCTTTCTGTTGCTGTTGGTGTCCGTGCGTGCATTCGCGCAGCGGCCGCCGCTGCCCTGGTGGGTGGTGACGGGCGTCGTCGTATCGCAGGTGCTGCTCGTCGCGCTATGGTCCACGCCAGCCGACTTCCGCGCGCGTATCGCATTTGAATCCGTGGTCTTCGCGCTATTCGACTCGGCAATCGCCGTCGAAGGGGTGCGGCTTGCGCGACGGCATCGACTCAAATCCGCGTGGCTGCTCGCGGGCTGCTTTGGCGCGACTGCGCTGCTGTTTGCAATACGCGCAGTGATGACGTCGCGCAGCGCGATCGGCGGCACGACACTGTTTTCTTCGCCCACCGTGACCTACCAGTGGATGGCTGCGACCGGCGAGGTGTTCATCACGCTGCGCGGCTTCACGTTGCTGCTGATGGCTGCCGAGCGCAGCCATCAGTTGCTGTTCGACCATGCGCAGCGTGATCCCTTGACGGGTGCGCTGAATCGCAGCGGACTGCACCTGTCGTATGGGCGGCTGGCGGCCGCTCGCCGCGCGGCGCGACAGGACGACGACGCGATGTCGGGCCGAGTGTCGCTGGTCGTGATCGATCTCGACCACTTCAAGGCGATCAACGACACGCACGGCCACCCGATGGGCGACGATGTGCTGCGGCTGTTCGCGGCTACCGCGAACAGCGATCTGCGCACCGGCGACACGCTCGCGCGCTATGGTGGCGACGAATTCGTCGTGCTGCTGCCACACACCGCTGGCGGCGAAGCCTTTGCGATCGCCGAGCAGATCCGCGTCGCGTTCGCGAATGCGACCGGCTCGCTCGGTGCGCTAGCGGTCCAGCCGACGCTAAGCATCGGCATAGCCGTCGGCAGCCTCGCCGACGACACGCTCGACACTATCCTGCAACGAGCCGACGAGGCGCTCTACCGTTCAAAGCGGGAAGGCCGCAACCGAGTGCGCGTCGCGGCTGCCGGGTGCCACACAAAGTGAATCAGTGCCAGGTACGTGAAAAACTAGTGGCACAGATCGTGAAAAATCCGGCAGGCCCACGCTGCTTGCGAGCACGCGACCGCCCACGACTGTCGCTGATCGACCCGTTACGGTCGGTCGGATCTTCCGAAAGCTGCCACTCGGCTCCCAGCAAGCGGACGCACGCACAAGGGCAAAGGGTGACCCCCGCGCTGCCAGGGTGTTTCACCTACCGGAGCAGTTCGCGCTCGATCAGCACGCGGCGCAGAACCTTGCCCGGAGGCCGCGAGAGTGGGATCGTGTCGAAAGGCGACACGGCGGCTGGGCAGCGCTGGCCTATTGGCCGAGATGGGAGAGCGCGATCAGCGCCGGCGTGCGCGAGATCTGCATCAGCCCTTCGAGCGGGTGGGCGATGTCCTCGATCAGGAAAATAGCGCCGGAGACCGATAGCGCACAGACGAAAAGCGTCGCAACGGCGGTCCGCTTGTTGGCGCTGACCAGCCCGAATCCGGCGAAGAGGATGCCAAGCCAGAGCACCAGCACCGCCAGGAATGGCGCTGGGATCGCGCCCTGCCCTGGTCGGAACAGTATCCAGCGCGTTTGCGCCAGGTCGTGGCTTCGGGCCAGGGCCTCTGATTGAACCAAGCGCCCCATGTCGTTTCGTGGCGCCAGTTCTCGAAGCTTTTGCTGAAATTGCACCATGCGCGCCAGGCTATCCGGAGCGTCCACATTGGCCTTCACGTCAGTTCCTCCGGAATAAAACTGCTCCACAGCTGAGGCGTAGGTGCCGCGCAGGAGTTCGCGGGCTTCCTTCGCCTCCGGGCCATAATCGGCCAAGGTGCGATCGAGCACGATGACCGTAGCCGCCGTCTGCGTGAACTCGTCGTTGAGTCGGTCGAAAGAAACCTTTGCCGAAGCGATGAGGAGACCAAGGACGAGAGCCGCGAGCGTCGCCATCAGGCCGGCCCCCAGCTTCACGATAGCCGTCGAATCCTCGTCCAGGTGATGGTCGGGAAGAAAAGAGCGAAGACCCAAGCCGAGCACCCCGCTGTCGAAGACGCACACAAACACGATCAAGGCGACCATCAATGAGCTCATGATTGACCTCTGCGATTTGACTCGAAGTCGCCCCCGCTCTAACGGGACTGGCGAAGACCAATGTTTAAGTGCTGGGATGCTACACCTACACCGCAGTACCCGACCGAGGCTATCGCTTCGGCGCCGAAATTATGTCTCGTTGTCAGGCGGACTCTGGGCGTCTGCCATAGGGAAATTTAAATCGTCACCTCGAACGGCAGTTCCTGGCCGGACGCCGACTGACACTCGTGGCCGAGGCCCCGATGCGCGTTTCTCAAAGTAAAGCCGTTTAACAATTCAGGCCTTCAGGAGCGACACGGCCTCCCACCCCACTTGCGATGTGACAGCTTGAATTTTCATCCGGCAGGCAGCTTGCAATAATGGTTGGTAACAAGCGCATGACGCCGGTTACGTCCGGCTGACCCTGCCGCCGCTAAAGACCCGCCATTACCTGCCGATAAATAAGCCTTAAGAAAAAATTGCGGCGTCGGGGTCGCAAGACACTTAGGCGGACGCGCGTTCTATATGCGCACGCTACCCATGACCGTTGCCGGCAATGACGCTTGTCCCAACGTGACACTGTTCCTGGCGCCGCACGCCGCGCACATGAATCAGTCCGGCCGCTTATATCCTCCTGACACCGAACAGGTCTCTCGAATAATTTTTATAGGATCGTTGTGATGCGGCAGTTGAAAGTGGTGACCCGGCTCTCGATCGCATTCGGCGCGTTGCTGGCCCTGGTTGGCGTCGTGGCGTTTGTCGGTTTGTTCGGAATGGCGAAAATCAATGACACGCTGAAAAACACTGTGGATGGAAGCACGCAGGAAATGACGCTCGCGCAGACCATGCGTTCTTCGCTGGATCAGCGGTCCATTGCCATCCGCGACATGATGCTGGTCGATGACAAGAAGGAACTCGACAGCAACATCGACAAGATCAAGCATGAGGAGGGGATTTATGCCGCGGCGGCGCGCAATCTCGCCGAGGCTTTCGCGGCGGCCGGCTCGGTGACGTACACGGAACAAAGGATCCTCGACAAGCTGAAAGCCAACGAAGCGGACACGCTTCCCTTGATGGCCCACACCGCGGAGCTCATTGTCTCGGGCGACAAGGCCGCGGCGAATAAGGCGTTGTTGCAGGACGTCCGGCCCAAGCAGACGCAATGGCGCGGAACGCTCCGAGAGCTAATCGAACTCGAAAAGCAGACCATGCAGGACAACGCAGCGCTTGCTGCTACACGTTATTCACAGCTTCGCATCGTCACCGTTGGCGCGGCGCTCGCAGCATTGCTGGTTGGCGTGGTGGGCGCATTGCTGATTACACGCAGCATCTTGTCGCAACTGGGTGCGGAACCTAGCGATGCGCAGCGTGTGGCCGGCGAGATTGCTTGCGGAAACTTGACAACAGCGGTCGCGCTGGCACCGGGGGATAAGGCCAGCTTGATGGCGTCGCTGGAGGGCATGCGCCTGCAACTCAGCGGCATGGTCGCCGATATCAAGACCTCCGCGGACCTGATCGCGGTCGCGGCGGCGGAGATGGCCCAAGGCAACGTCGACTTGTCGCAGCGCACTGAACAGCAGGCGGCCTCATTGGAAGAAACCGCCGCTAGCATGGAAGAGCTGACCTCGACCGTAAAACAAAACACCGACAATGCCAACAAGGCGAACCAGCTCGCCCAGACCGCGTCCGATGCGGCAGCCGCCGGTGGCGATGTGGTGGAGCGGGTGGTTACCAAGATGCAGGAAATATCGGCGAGTTCTTCGAAGGTCGGCGAGATCATCACGCTGATCGAAGGCATCGCGTTCCAGACCAATATTCTTGCGCTCAACGCGGCGGTAGAGGCGGCGCGCGCGGGGGAGGAAGGGCGGGGGTTCGCCGTGGTTGCCGGAGAAGTACGAGCGCTGGCTCAGCGTTGCGCGAGCGCAGCCAAGCAAGTGAAAGACCAGATTGGCGAGTCGCTGAATTATGTGGACAGCGGTTCGAGTCTCGCGAACGATGCAGGTGCGAGCATGGAGCAGTTGTTGACATCTGTCAGGCAAGTGACCGACATCATGAAAGAGATTTCGGCGGCTTCAATGCAGCAAAGTACGGGTATTGAGCAGGTCAGCACGGCCGTCAGCCAGATGGACCAGGTCACGCAGCAAAATGCGGCGTTGGTCGAGCAGGCGACAGCGGCCGCGCAAGCGATGTCCGATCAAGCCAGCACGCTGCGCGAAACCGTCGGCGTGTTCAAGGTATGAGCGCTTAATGGTCGGCTCGCGCAGCTTGGCAACCTATAGTTGTGCGCGAGTCTTGGCCGACCGCTGAACGAGGTCGTGGCGTTCGAAATGCAAAAAACCGCGCTCAGCAATGAGCGCGGCTTTTCACAAAGCGAAACTTAACTGAGCAGCATTGCGGCTTTCGCCGGGTTTTTTATTACAACGCTCAGCGTCCAGAAACGCTTACCAAATCTGCCACCACGATTTGTTCTCCTTACCGGGGCGCTGCTTGCCGGTGACATACGGGCTGTCGGGGAACGTGGCGGCCAACACGCGCTTCGTGTCGCCTTCCAGTTGCGGCTGATCCAGCTTGCCGTACGACAGCATCATGATGTGCAATGCGTCTTCTGTTGCAGGCGCATTCCGGTATTCACGAATCGCGAGTTGCGCGCGATTGATTGCCGCCACATACGCGCCGCGCCGATAGTAATAGTCCGCCGCGTGTACTTCGTGCGAAGCCAGCGCATTCACGATGTAACGCATGCGTTGCGCAGCGTCCGGCGCATACTTGCTTTGCGGGTATTTGTCGACCACGACCTTGAACGCATCGTACGATTCGCGCAGCGACTTCGGATCGCGTTCGCTCATGTCCTGGCCGGAAAAACGGCCGAACAGACCGAGGTCGTCGTTGAAGTGGATCATGCCTTTCAGGTAATACGCGTAGGCGATGTCCGGGTGATCCGGATGCAGCTTGATGAAGCGGTCGATGGCCGAATCTGCGGAAGCGGTTTCACCGTCCTTCCAGTTGCAGTAAGCGACATTGATCTGCGCTTGTTGCGCAAAATGACCGAACGGATCGCGACCTTCCAGGTTCTCGAAATACTTCGCACATTTGCCGAAGTCACCGCCGGTCAGCGCATCCTGCGCCTCCGAGTATAATTTGCCGTTATTCCACGTTGCCGTTTCGTCGGTTTTCTCGGGCAAACCATGACAGCCCGCAACGATGACGGCACCCGCAGCCAGCGCGACGACCCTGACCGACGAGTTCGACGATAGCCGGAGCAACTGGCGCACAGGGTTCAAAACGGT
Organism: Caballeronia mineralivorans PML1(12); assembly: GCF_001028175.1. GTDB lineage: Bacteria > Pseudomonadota > Gammaproteobacteria > Burkholderiales > Burkholderiaceae > Caballeronia > Caballeronia mineralivorans. The sequence goes on along the minus strand of NZ_AEJF01000237.1, from coordinate 42,896 downwards.
TCTCAAAGCTTGATTCACGGCTCGCATCAGTGCTTGCATTTTCTAGCTCATGCCTTTCTGGCTAATTCCCAGCTTTTCAGTCTAAATGACCCGCTCAAGTACAAGTCGTACCAAAGATCGCAGCAAAGATTATAGCCCAAGCGCATCGGCCGACGACGCTCGCCCGGACGATTTGACCGAACCGGCAGCTGCGCCGGATGTTACATCGGAGATTCATGGCAAACCCGTGCCCACCAACCTGCACGAGCGCCGCGCCGACGCCGAAACGCCGCGCACGATCCTCGTGCCCGACGAGTACGCCGGCGAGCGCCTCGACAAGGTCATGGCGCGGTTATTCCCCGAATTCTCGCGCAGCCGCCTGCAGACCTGGATCGATGCGCAACGCGTGCAGGTGGACGGCGCACCCGCGAAGATCCGGCAGCCGGTGCCGCTGGGCGCCACCATCACGCTGATTCCCGATTTGCTGCCCGAACAGCTTGCGTTCACGCCGGAACCGGTGCCGCTGGACATCGTTTATGAAGACGATGCGCTCGTGGTCATCAACAAGCCCGCTGGCATGGTCGTGCATCCGGCCGCGGGCAACTGGAGCGGCACGCTGCTCAACGGCCTGCTGTATCGATACGGCGACGCCGCCGCGGGTTTGCCGCGCGCGGGCATCGTGCATCGGCTGGATAAGGAAACGTCGGGATTGATGGTGGTGGCGCGCACGCTCGAAGCGCAGACTGTCCTCACGCGCCAGTTGCAGGCCCGCACGGTGAAGCGCCGCTACGTTGCTCTGGTGTGGGGGACGATGCCGGACGAGGGCACGATCGACGCTCCGATCGGCCGCGATCCGCGCGACCGCACGCGCATGGCGGTGGTGGAGAGCGCATCGGGGAAATATGCCCGCACACACTATCGCACCATCGACCGCGCGATGTGGAACAACCAGCCAGTGTCCGCCGTTCACTGCGATCTCGATACGGGACGAACCCACCAGATTCGCGTGCATTGCGCGCATATTCGTCATCCGCTGCTCGGTGATCCGATCTACGGCCACGCACGCGGCAAGCGCTCGGTGCAACCGCTGCCGGACGGTTTCAATCGACAGGCGCTGCACGCCTGGCGGCTCGGGCTGATTCATCCGACCACGGGCCGCGAGATCAGCTGGCGCGCGGACGTGCCGGAGGATATCGAGGCGTTGGCTGCGGAACTGGGCCTCGGACGCGACGAAGCGACGGATCTCGATCCTGAGGACGCGGATTTCATCGAGGAAGAGGGATACGACGCGCAGGCGCGCGGCGGCTGGGACGAGTCGCAGCCGATCGAATACGACGATGACGATGACGACGAGGAATAACGCCCATGGTGAAGGCTGACTTCGCTGCGTACGCGCCGCTTCGTCACGACGATTGCCTTTGGCCCGATTGGTCGAGCGGTACTGGCGCTGTTTCGCAGCGCGTGCACGCGCTCGCGACCACGCGCAATGGCGGCGTCAGCGCCGCGCCGTATGGCGGTGCGAATGGCCGCGGCGGACTCAATCTCGGCCTGCACACGGGCGATGCGCCCGAAGCCGTGATGGAAAACCGCCGGCGTGTGGTCGAACTCACCGGTGCTCCCGTTGCGTGGCTCGAGCAAGTGCATGGGGCGCAGATCGAGGATGCGGGCGCGGTAATCGATCGCTGCGCCGGTTCTGCCGCTTCGGCGGTTAGAGCCGACGCCGCGGTGACGGATCGCACGGGTGTAGTGTGTGTAGTGATGATCGCGGATTGCCTGCCGGTACTTCTTTGCGATGCAACCGGCCGCGCCGTCGGTGCAGCGCACGCCGGCTGGCGTGGACTGGCGGCTGGAATCGTGGAGAAGACGGCGGCGCGCGTTGCCCATCTGGCTGGCGCCCAGACCAGCACGCTGCACGCATGGCTCGGGCCGGCGATCGGCCCGACGGCGTTCGAAGTCGGCGAGGACGTGTTCGACGCGTTCATCGCTGCGGCCGATCCCGCGTGCCGGGATGCGACTGTTGCTGCGTTTGTCGAGCGCGATGAAAAACACAAATATCTCGCGGATCTCTATGCGCTCGCCCGTTTGCGCCTTGAAAAGGCGGGCGTGCCATCGCAGAACGTCCATGGCGGTACGTTTTGCACGGTGACTGAAGCGGATCGGTTCTATTCGTATCGACGGGACCGGACAACCGGGCGCCTGGCCGCAATGATCTGGCTGGCGGATTAAGCCGTCGCTCACCCCATGTTGACGCGATGCCCGGGCGCACGGTTTTTGCTGCGCTCCGAAAACGCGACTTCCGCGTCTTATGTTGCGCAACAAATCTTGACATTCATCACCGCGTCACATCGGGAAAACGATGATGAAAAAAATATCGCACTGCGTCAAAATCAAGGCGACGCATTGACACGCCTTGCACCGCGGAGCAAGAATGTTTCACAAAAGCGCACGGCGTAGCAAGGTCACATCATTGCAGTCGGGCGTTTAGCGGCCCGGCGCGATGACCGCGACGACGCGGCTCCACGTCACGCCTGCATCAGCAACTCAGTCTCTCGGGACGCTTAGGTTAAACGCGGATATGGCTGCCTCCAGATCTTCTTCCTCATCGTCACCCGGTTCTTCACGTTCGTCCGCCGCTGCCGAGGCGACAACGGGCACGCCTTTTGGCACGCCGGCTGCGGACCCCGCAGCAGTGCAAAAGATGTTCGAGCAATGGCTCAACACATGGCGCGCAGTAGCCGATCCGGGGCTGTGGCAAAAGTTTGCCGCTCAAGCAGGACAAACGGAAACGGGTGAATCAGTATCGGCAGCGGCGAATCCGTTCGCCGCGTTTGGCGGTTTCCAGGGGTTTCCTGGTTTTCCTGGCGGTAATGGCCAATCTCCGTTCGCGATACCGTCGATGCCCGCCATGCCGAAGATTCCGACCGCGGCTATCGCGCCGCAGCGCTTGCAGGAACTGCAGGCCAGTTTCTCGCGCGACGCCACGGAACTCATCAAACAGGCAAGTGCACAAAGCATCGATTTATCGACGCTGAAAGACCGGCGCTTCAGTGCGATCGCGTGGCAATCCACCCCCGGTTTTGCATTCACCGCGGCATGGTATGTACTGAACGCGCGCTATTTGCAGGAGCTTGCAGAAGCTGTCGAAGGGGATCACAAGACCCGCGAACGGATTCGATTCGCCGTGCAGCAATGGGCGGCGGCCGCGTCGCCGAGCAACTACATTGCGTTGAATCCGGATGCGCAGAAGGCGCTGATCGAGAGCCGCGGCGAGAGCCTGCAAAAAGGCATGATGAATCTGCTCGCCGACATGCAGCGCGGCAAGATCCAGCAAAGCGATGAATCGGGTTTCGTGGTCGGCAAGAACATCGCGACCACGCAAGGTTCGGTCGTCTTCGAGAACGACCTGCTGCAACTGATCCAGTACACGCCGCATACCGCGACCGTAAGAGAGCGGCCGCTTCTGATCGTGCCGCCGTGTATCAACAAGTTCTACATCCTCGACCTGCAGCCGGAAGGCTCGCTCGTTAGCCATGCGCTCGATGCCGGCCATCAGGTTTTCATGATTTCGTGGCGTAATGCGGATGCATCGATTGCGCATAAGACTTGGGACAATTACATCGAGGAAGGTGTGCTCACGCCTATCGATGTGGTCAAGCAGATCAGCGGCCGCGAGCAGATCAACACGCTCGGCTTTTGCGTGGGCGGCACGATGCTCGCAACGGCGCTTGCCGTGCTGGCCGCGCGTGGCGAACATCCGGCTGCATCCATGACGCTGCTCACCGCCATGCTCGATTTTTCGGACACTGGCGTGCTCGATGTATTTATCGATGAGCAGCATGTGCAGATGCGCGAGCAGGCCATCGGCGGCAAGGACGGCAAACCGCCGGCGCTGATGCGTGGGGTCGAGTTCGCGAACACGTTCTCGTATCTGCGCCCGAACGATCTGGTGTGGAACTACGTGGTGGACAACTACCTGAAGGGCCGCACGCCGCAGGCGTTCGACCTGCTGTACTGGAACAGCGATTCGACCAATCTGCCGGGACCGATGTTCGTCTGGTATCTGCGCAACACGTATCTGGAAAATCGGCTGCGTAATCCCCGCGACCTGACGACGTGTGGCGAGCCGGTGGATTTATCGCTGATCGACGTGCCGACGTTCTTGTATGGATCGCGCGAGGATCACATCGTGCCATGGACGGCAGCGTATGCGTCCGCGCCGTTGTTGACCGGGCCGCAGACGTTTGTGCTCGGGGCATCGGGACACATAGCGGGCGTGATCAATCCGCCGTCGAAGAACAAGCGCAGTTTCTGGCTTCTCGATACCGATGACAAAACCCTGCCCGAAGATGCCGATGAATGGTTCGAGCGCGCGACCGAACACCCGGGTAGCTGGTGGACCACGTGGACCGAATGGCTCGACGGGCATGGAGGCAAGAAAGTGAAGCCGAAGCCGGAGCTGGGGTCGGAAGATTATCCGGTGATCGAACCGGCTCCGGGACGTTATGTTCTGCAGCGGGATCAATGACGTTTTAGCATGACCCACGCAGCTTGAGTTCTAGCCAAAACGGGTCATGCGGATCGGACCCGATTGCATTTCGGACGCGACGGGTCAACAGTGTCCGACGTACCGTTTCAACGTAGCTGAAGTAGTTGAAGAAACCGTAGCGCCAGCGCTGTTGAGAGCGTCGCCTGCACCGGTCAGAAATGGAGCAAGAAACGGAGCAGGCAAACAAGGGGCAAGCGCGAACACGCATCCAGCCGGCCACGCAGTCAGCCGGCTAAAACCGGGCTAGCACTTTCGATTCTCAAAGGAAACTGAAATGACAGACGTAGTGATCGTATCGGCCGCACGGACGGCCGTCGGCAAATTCGGCGGGTCGCTGGCGAAGATCGCCTCACCCGACCTCGGTGCAATCGTGATTCGCGCATTACTCGAACGCGCAAACCTCAAGCCCGAGCAGATCAGTGAAGTGATCCTCGGCCAGGTTCTCACGGCGGGTTCGGGTCAGAATCCGGCGCGCCAGGCGCTGATCAAGGCTGGCTTGCCCAGCTCGGTGCCGGGCATGACCATCAACAAGGTGTGCGGCTCGGGCCTGAAGGCCGTGATGCTGGCGGCGAACGCGATTATCGCGGGCGATGCCGACATCGTGATCGCGGGCGGTCAGGAAAACATGAGCGCGGCGCCGCATGTATTGTCGGGTTCACGCGACGGTTTCCGCATGGGCGACGCGAAGCTGATCGATTCGATGATCGTCGACGGCCTGTGGGACGCGTTCAACTCTATCCACATGGGTATTACGGCGGAGAACGTCGCCAAGGAATACGGCATTTCGCGTGCGGCTCAGGACGAGTTTGCGGCGTTGTCGCAGAACAAGGCGGAAGCGGCACAGAAGTCGGGCCGTTTCAACGATGAAATCGTACCCGTTGAAATTCCCCAGCGCAAAGGCGAGCCGCTGCGTTTCGCCACCGACGAATTCGTGCGTCACGGCGTGACGGCGGAGTCCCTGTCCAGCCTGAAACCGGCGTTCTCGAAGGAAGGCACAGTGACCGCGGCGAACGCGTCCGGTCTTAATGATGGCGCGGCGGCTGTGATCGTCATGTCGGCGAAAAAGGCCGATGCGCTAGGCCTCACGCCAATCGCGCGCATCAAGGCGTACGCGAACGCGGGCGTCGATCCGAAGGTGATGGGCATGGGTCCCGTGCCGGCATCGAAGCGCTGCCTGGAACGCGCGGGCTGGTCCGCGTCCGACCTCGATCTGATGGAAATCAACGAGGCATTCGCGGCCCAGGCGCTCGCGGTGCATCAGCAGATGGGCTGGGACACGTCGAAGGTCAACGTGAACGGCGGGGCGATCGCGATCGGTCATCCGATCGGTGCGTCCGGTTGCCGGATTCTCGTCACGCTGCTGCATGAAATGCAGAAACGCGATGCGAAGAAAGGGCTGGCGTCGTTGTGTATCGGCGGCGGTATGGGTGTGGCGCTCGCGGTAGAGCGGCCGTAGGGAGACAGCGTGCGAGAGCACCGCGCGTCATGGCCGGGTGTTAGAGAAGCCCGGACGGCGGCGCGCATAACGATAAATGGAGCGAGCAATGACGAAACGAGTAGCGTATGTGACGGGCGGCATGGGCGGCATTGGTACGAGTATCTGCCAGCGGCTGCATAAGGACGGCTACACGGTCGTCGCGGGTTGCGGGCCGAATTCGCCGCGCCGGGTCAAATGGCTCGAAGAGCAAAAGGCGCTGGGTTACGACTTCATCGCCTCAGAAGGCAACGTGGGCGACTGGGAGTCGACCAAGAACGCCTTCGACAAGGTCAAGGCCGAAGTCGGCGAAGTCGACATCCTGGTGAACAACGCGGGCATCACGCGCGACGTTGTGTTCCGCAAGATGACGCACGAAGACTGGACCGCCGTTATCGACACCAATCTGACGAGTCTTTTCAACGTGACGAAACAGGTGATCGACGGCATGGTCGAGCGCGGTTTCGGACGCGTGATCAATATTTCGTCGGTAAACGGTCAGAAAGGGCAGTTCGGCCAGACCAACTACTCCACGGCCAAGGCCGGCATTCACGGCTTCACGATGGCGCTGGCGCAGGAAGTGGCGACCAAGGGCGTGACGGTCAACACCATTTCGCCGGGTTACATCGGGACGGATATGGTGAAGTCGATCCGTCCAGACGTGCTGGAGAAGATCGTCGCGACCATTCCGGTTCGCAGGCTCGGGCGGCCGGAGGAAATTGGCTCGATCGTGGCGTGGCTGGCATCGGAGGAATCGGGTTTTTCGACGGGCGCCGACTTCTCGCTGAATGGCGGCTTGCACATGGGGTGAAGGGGCTTCAAGCGGCGCGCCATAAAGCTGTGCGCGCCGCGCGTCCCGCGTCGGGGCGGGGCGTTACAGCTGGATGCCGGAGCGCCGGCACCAACTACGAACCGGCGGCTTGCGTCGCTTTCAATCACGCGGAGTCCGTCGGCACAGTTTGAGTTTTGCGTTTAAAGGCGTTACATGACCACTACAAAGAAATCCGCCGAACGACTCATAAAAAAATATCCGAATCGCCGGCTCTACGATACCGAAACCAGCACCTACATCACGCTTTCCGACGTCAAACAGCTCGTGCTCGACCAGGAAGAGTTCAAGGTGATGGACGCCAAGTCTGCTGAGGACCTGACGCGCAGCATCCTGCTGCAGATCATTTTGGAAGAAGAAAGCGGCGGCCTGCCGATGTTTTCATCGACGATGCTGTCGCAGATCATCCGCTTCTACGGCAACGCGATGCAGGGCATGATGGGCACGTACCTGGAGAAGAATATCCAGGCGTTCATCGACATCCAGCACAAGCTCACCGATCAGTCGAAAGGGCTGATCGACGGTAATGCTGTGCCGCTGAATCCCGAAGTCTGGGCGCAATTCATGAACATGCAGGCGCCCATGATGCAAGGAATGATGACGAGCTATATCGAGCAATCGAAGAACATGTTCGTGCAGATGCAGGAGCAGATGCAGACCCAGGCGAAGTCGATGTTCAACACGTTCCCGTTCCCGACTCCGGCGACGACCGCGACGCCGACTACGACTACGACTCCGCCGGCTGGCACGCCGGAGAAGAAGTAAGCGGGGGCGGTCTGGCGAGCGGTTTGCAGGAGACTCGCGACGGCTTTGAAAGCCGCGCGGGTTAAGGTTGGGCGCGCGGCATTCGACCGCGCTTGGCTCACGGTACAGTATCGGTTTGCAGCGCAGCGCCCAAGGCGAATACGTCGCCCTGTGGCGGATGCCGCGCCGGTTCTCACCTTTTTAAGCGTCATTTGTCCTGCTTTCCCGCGGCGTCGCTCTTTGTCGTACACCTATCGGTCTCAAGGCTCAAGGGGTAACTCCGTCATAATGCCGGTAGACCGAAAAAAAGCCTGCGCTAAGCGGGCTTCAGACTGCTGACAAAGCCTGGTCATGAGCCTGGCTTTGTCATTGAATGGTTGTCATGCTGAAGAAACCGACACCCGTGCAATACGAGCATCGAGATGCTCACGCTAAACCCCCTGAAGCGTGATCACGATGATGCGCCGCCAATGAAGGATGTGAAGGTCAGCCGCACCGATCCGGACAGCGGCTTCATGGCGCGCGACGACAAGCCCGCGGGCTTTTTCGGCTGGGTCTTCGCGCAGTGGAGGCGAAGCACACGATCGGGCGACCAGTTAGTTGTAGGCCGGGCGGCAGAGCCCAGCGGCGCGGTACAATACAAAGTTACGTTTACCGCCATCCGCCGGACCACCTCCATGCCGCCAGTTTCTTCCCCCTTACACTCGAATCAGGCGTCAGCACGCCGCCCAAGGTAGGCTTTGTTTCGCTCGGGTGACCATAAGATTCGCAAAAGCAACTTAAGCGCCGTTCTCGCATGAGCCGGCTATTTCTTGCGCCCATGGAAGGGCTTGCGGACTACGTGCTGCGTGACGTGCTGACCCGCACAGGCGGATTCGACGGATGCGTATCCGAATTTGTCAGGGTTACGGGCTCGGTACTTCCACGAAGTGTCTACGAGAGAGAAACGCCCGAAGTCCTCCACGGGGGCCGTACACCCGGCAGCACGCCAATGGTGATTCAATTGCTCGGCAGCGATCCTGGATGGATGGCGCTGAATGCGGCCTGCGCAGCCAGTCTGTCGCCGCATGGAGTCGATCTGAACTTCGGCTGCCCCGCCAAGATCGTCAACCGCCACGGCGGTGGCGCGATGCTTCTGGCGCACCCTGAAGAGCTGAACCGGATCGTTTCGTCCGTTCGCGCGGCGGTGCCTGCGGGCATCGCCGTGACAGCAAAAATGCGGCTTGGCGTGTCCGATACCTCGCTTGCGATTGACTGTGCCACGGCGCTGGCGGAGGGCGGTGCCGCCTCCCTTGTCGTGCATGCCAGAACGCGTGACCACGGCTACCGGCCGCCAGCTCACTGGGAGTGGATCGCACGTATAAACGCCGCCGTGGGCGTGCCGGTCGTCGCCAATGGAGAAGTCTGGACAGTGGCCGACTGGGAGCGGTGCGGGGCGGTTAGCGGCTGTGCGGACGTGATGATCGGGCGCGGCGCCGTCTCGGATCCGTTCCTGGCTTTGCGCATCCGCGGACTGATGGACCGGACGCCTTCCGGCGAGGAATGGCCGGCCGTGCTCGCTCAACTCGCCGATTACCTGAGAAAGCTGCAAGTCCGTGTCGCGGCCCGTCATGAGCACGGACGCGTCAAAATGTGGCTGGGCTATCTCAAGCGGACTTGGCCGCAGGCCGCCGAGCTGCACGCAGCCATCCGGCGCCTGCATGATTCGCACGAAATCCTTGGCGTGATCGAGGGCGCTCCGGCATTCAAGGACTCGATACCCGCACCCCAAAGCGCAGCCCTCGGCCGGCTCGGTTCGACAATGCCTTTCCACCCGGTCAGCTGCACCATCGCCGGCGCGGTACAATAAACGGTTGCGTGCGCGGGACGCTGTCCGGACTCCGGTCCTCACGGACGCCGTACCCGTTACCTTGCGCACCGTCCCCATTTGTCGCCATCGTCACCGCTATACGCCGGACCCACCTATGTCGCAGACCATTTCCCCCGCCGTGCCGACGCCTTCGGTTCCTAAAGTCGGGTTCGTATCCCTCGGGTGTCCAAAAGCTTTAGTCGACTCCGAGCAAATCATCACGCAACTGCGCGCGGAGGGTTACGAGATTTCCGGCTCCTACGACGGTGCCGATCTCGTCGTGGTCAACACCTGCGGGTTCATCGATGAAGCCGTGCAGGAAAGTCTCGACGCCATCGGTGAGGCGCTGCACGAGAATGGCAAGGTGATCGTGACCGGCTGTCTCGGTGCGAAGAAAAGCGCGAGCGGAACGGGGTTGATCGAGGAAGTGCATCCGAAGGTGCTGGCCGTGACCGGGCCGCACGCGACCGCCGAAGTCATGAGCCACGTGCACCTGCATTTGCCCAAGCCGCACGATCCGTTCATCGATCTCGTGCCGCCTGCGGGTATCAAGCTGACGCCGCGGCATTACGCGTATCTGAAGATATCGGAAGGATGTAATCACCGCTGCACGTTCTGCATCATCCCTTCCATGCGCGGCGATCTGGTGTCGCGCCCGGTTGCCGACGTGATGCTCGAAGCGGAAAACCTCTTCAAATCCGGCGTCAAGGAATTGCTCGTGATTTCTCAGGACACGAGCGCCTATGGCGTCGATGTCAAATATCGCACCGGTTTCTGGAACGGCAAGCCGGTGAAGACGCGCATGACCGATCTCGTCGGTGCGCTGGGCGAGCTGGCCGCGCAATACGGCGCCTGGGTCCGCCTGCATTATGTGTACCCGTATCCGAGCGTGGACGAAGTCATTCCGATGATGGCCGAAGGTCCGTTGAAGGGCCACGTGCTGCCCTATCTGGACGTGCCGTTCCAGCACGCGCATCCCGAAGTGCTCAAGCGCATGAAGCGCCCGGCGAACGCCGAGAAGGTGCTCGAACGCGTGCAAAAGTGGCGCGCAATGTGTCCTGATTTGACCATTCGCAGTACGTTTATTGCTGGATTTCCGGGTGAAACGGAAGAGCAATTCCAGACGCTGCTGGACTTCATTCGCATCGCCGATCTGGACCGAGTCGGCTGTTTCGCCTATTCGCCGGTCGAAGGGGCGACTGCGAACGAACTCGACGGCGCGCTGCCCGACGAGGTCCGCGAAGACCGGCGCGCGCGTTTCATGGAACTGGCCGAGCAATTGTCGGCGGAACGCATGAAGCGCAAGATCGGCAAGACGCTGAAAGTGCTCGTCGATGAGCTGAGCAACGAAGGCGGCGTCGGGCGCACGGCGGCGGATGCGCCGGAGATCGATGGCGTGGTGTATATCGAACCGGCGAAGAAAGCGTCGAAGCGCTATAAGGCCGGCGATTTCGTGTCGGTGAAAATCACCGGCGCCGATGGTCACGACCTGTGGGGCGAAGTCTGAGCCTTTGATTTTACTGTCGGCGCGGCTTACGAAAATCACCCGTGGAAGGAGATGATATGACGCAACGTGAAGTGGTGGTGGTCAGCGGCGTACGGACCGCAATCGGCGATTTCGGCGGCGCGCTGAAGGACTTCAGCCCGACCGATCTCGGCGCACGCGTGGTGCGCGAGGTCTTGTCGCGGGCGAAGGTATCGGGCGAGGACGTCGGCCATGTGGTGTTCGGCAACGTGATCCAGACCGAGCCCAAGGACATGTATCTCGCGCGAGTTGCGGCGTTGAACGGAGGTGTCGCGCAGCACGCGCCCGCGCTGACGGTTAACCGGTTATGCGGCTCGGGCCTGCAGGCAATCGTTTCCGCTGCGCAATCCATCCTGCTTGGGGACACCGATATCGCCATCGGCGGCGGTGCTGAAAGCATGAGCCGTGCACCGTATCTAGCCCAGTCGGCGCGCTTCGGCCAGCGCATGGGCGATGCGCGTCTCATCGACATGATGCTCGGCGCGCTGCACGATCCCTTCGATACGATCCACATGGGCGTTACAGCGGAAAACGTCGCCGCGAAGTACGGCATTTCGCGCGAGATGCAGGACGAACTTGCGCTGGAATCGCATCGACGCGCGGCGCGGGCTATTGAAGCGGGTTATTTCAAGGAACAGATTCTTGCCGTCACGCAGGCATCGAAGAAGGGCGACATTGTCTTCGATACCGACGAACACGTCCGTCTGAACCCGACACTTCAGGATTTCGCGAAACTCAAGCCTGTGTTTGCCAAGGAAAACGGCACAGTGACCGCGGGCAATGCGTCGGGTATCAACGATGCCGCCGCCGCTGTGGTGCTGATGGAACGCAGCGTAGCCGACAAGCGTGGCCTGAAGCCACTCGCGCGGCTCGTCTCGTATGCGCATGCGGGCGTCGATCCGAAATACATGGGCATTGGCCCGATTCCAGCTACACGCAAGGCGTTGGAGCGCGCGGGACTGAGCGTTGGCGACCTCGACGTAATCGAAGCCAATGAAGCGTTTGCGGCGCAGGCTTGCGCGGTATCGAAGGAGCTCGAATTGGATCCTGCGAAGGTCAATCCGAACGGCTCGGGTATCTCGCTCGGCCATCCGATCGGTGCAACCGGCGCGCTGATCACCGTCAAGGCGCTGTACGAGTTGCAACGCGTGGGTGGGCGCTATGCGCTGGTGACGATGTGCATCGGTGGCGGGCAGGGCATCGCGGCAATTTTCGAACGCGTGTAGCAGGGTAAGGACAGGAAACTATTCGATGACGCAAATGAAAGTGGCGGCAATAGCGGCAGCGCTGTTGCTCGCCGGCTGTAATTCGGCGATGCCGCCCGACGGCTCCCGAGCCGTCTCGGCGGCACGTGCAGCTGCCACGCCAGGCGATCTGGGCCTGCAGTCGCCCGGTACGGCGGAAGCCATCGAAACGCTCGCGCTCCCGCCCGCCAGACCGCTGACGCCCAATCCGGCGTACGCGCGTTTCCCGCGCTATGTCGGCACGCTCGGCGACAAGCAGATCGAAATGAAGCTCGGCGCAAAGACGGATGAGCGTACGGGTGTGCACGGCGAATACCGGTTCGCCGGAGCGTCGACGGTGATTCTGGTCGCAGGCGACCGTGACGGCGATACGCTCGAGATCGAAGAGTCGAACGACGGCACGCATATCACCGGGAACTGGGTCGGCAAGTTTGCAGCCGATGGCAGCGTGTCGGGCGAACGCATGAATGCCGACGACTCCAATCCGGTGCCGTTCAACCTTAAACCGATCGGGTCCGGATCGGGCGCTGCTCCTGCCGCCGGTACGGTTGCACCGAAAACGCCGCAATCGGCCGCGCCTTCGCTGGAACCCGCGCCTCCACCCGCTCCGCCTGTTCCCGGCAACGCGCTGGGCGGGACCAGCAATGTGATCATCGGCGAGTGAAACGCGAACTCGCCGTTCGATGTCATACCGCGTCATCGGCTTCGTTCGATGGCGCTTTTTTCTTATAGCCTCGAACAAGCAGGACACTCATGACCGATTCCAGCAACTCGTCCAGCGCGCGCAGCTTGCAGACCCGCATCGTCCATCCGGATGACCAGCTAAGCCCCGGTTTCGACTCGTTTTCGGTGCCGGTAGCACGGGCGTCGACGGTGGTATTCCCGAACCTCGCCGCCATGCGCGCGCTTGTCTGGAGCGATGACAGCCAGTGGCGCTATGGCCTGCACGCCACGCCCACGTCGCTCGCGCTGGCGCAGCGGCTTGCTGTAATCGAAGGTGGCAAGCATGCGTTGCTGCAGCCTTCGGGGTTATCGGCAATATCGAACGTGTACTTCGCGCTGGTAAAGGCCGGCGATCACGTGCTGATTCCGGACAACGCCTATTCGCCGAATCGCGAGCACGCCGACTGGCTGGCCGCGGATTTCGGCTTGGAGGTGACGTATTACGATCCGATGATTGGTGCGGGCATCGACGCGTTGATCAAGCCGAACACGAAGCTGATCTGGCTCGAAGCGCCGGGTTCGGTGACGATGGAAGTGCAGGACGTGCCGGCCATCGCCAAGGTCGCGCGGGCGCGCAAGATCCTGACGGCTATCGACAATACGTATTCGGCGGGGCTCGCGTTCAAGCCGTTCGACCATGGCGTCGACATCTCCGTCCAGGCGCTGACGAAGTACCAGTCCGGCGCCAGCGACATCCTGATGGGCGCAACGATCACCGCCGACAAAGCCGTCCATATGCAATTGAAACGCGCTCGGATGCGCATGGGGATCGGTGTGTCTTCCGACGACTGCTCGCTCGTGTTGCGCAGTTTGCCGAGCATGCAGATTCGCTTCGAGGCTCACGACCGGACGGCGCTTTCGCTGGCCCGCTGGCTCAAGACGCGCCCGGAAATCGCGGCGGTGCTGCATCCGGCGTTACCCGATTGCCCGGGCCATGAATTCTTCGAACGCGACTTCACGGGTGCAGGCGGATTGTTTTCAGTGGTCTTCGATAGACGCTACAGCCCGGCGCAAATCGATACCTTCGTCGAGGCGCTGGAAAACTTCGCGATCGGCTGGAGCTGGGGCGGTGCGAATAGCTTGGCCATGCCGTACCACATCAAGTCGATGCGCACCGCCGGTGTCTGGCCACATGAAGGCGTGCTGGTGCGGTTTTATATCGGGCTGGAGGATGAGGCGGATCTGCGGTCGGATCTGGAGCGGGCGTTGGCGAGGTTGGGCGGGTAAGTGCGCTGATCGAGATCGGGCTTGAGCCTTAGCCTTAGCCTCAAGCCCGATCTCGGCGACTGACTCAAAACAGTCGCAGCACGCCATCCAGTCCCACGAAGTTCAACGCCAGCCCAGCCGCTTCGCGCACCACCGGCTTTGCCCGGAACGCCACCGATAACCCCGCTTCCGCCATCATCTTCAGGTCGTTCGAACCGTCACCCATGGCGATCGAGCGGCGCGGATCGATGCCCAGTTGCGCGCAGGTCTCGCGCAGCGTGCGCGCTTTGACATCGGCGTTGACGATCTCGCCGGTTACGTTCCCGGTCAGCTTGCCATCGACTATTTCAAGCGTATTCGCGCGCGTGAAATCAAGCCCGAGACGTGCCTTCAGCTTCTCGGTGAAGAACGTGAAACCGCCGGATACCAGCAGGGTTTTCAGGCCCGCCGCCTTCGCCCCCGCGAGCATCGTTTCCGCACCCGACGACAACCGCAGCCGTTCCTCATAAACCCGTTCCAGCGCGCTTGCGTCGAGCCCCTTCAACAGCGCGACACGCCGCGTGAGGCTTTCGTTGAAGTCATTGATCTCGCCGCGCATCGACGCTTCGGTGATCGCCGCGACCTCCGCCTTCAACCCGCAGAAATCGGCGATTTCGTCGATACACTCGATCGTGATCAGCGTCGAATCCATGTCCATGGCGACGAGGCCGAAGTCGCTCAGGCGCAGCGCCGGGTCGATAAACGCGTAATCCAGCCGATGCGCGCCGCAATACGCGTCGATATCTGGACGCTGCAGAGGATCCACGCCAAGCAGGCGCACCACCTGGCCGGCCGGGTCGGCGCGTTTGGTCTGCTGCGAGCGGGCGAGGGCGGCGAGCGGCTTCAGATGCGAATCGGCGATCGGTTCGAGGCTTTGGATGACGAGGTTCATGACAGGCGGCGAGCGAGAAAAATGAGCGGAAGAAAGCAGCGCAAGACCCGCCATTGTAATGGTCCCGACCGATGGCGGATGCATGTGCCGCGCCGCTATGATGGCTGTCGATAAAATGACGGAGAGCCGCATGACCCCGACCGAACGCGCGCGTGCCTTCGACTTGCGCAAGCTCGACGCCGCGTTTTATACCGATCCGTATCCGCTCTACGACGCGTTGCGCGCCACGGAGCCGATCAAAAGAATGCCCGATGGTTCGCTGTTTCTCACGCGTTACCGGGATGTGCAGGCGGTGTATCGCGATCCGAAAACCTTCAGCTCCGACAAGACCGTGGAATTCGCCCCGAAGTACGGCGCCGATACCGCGCTGTTCGCGCATCACACGACCAGCCTCGTATTCAACGATCCGCCGCGACACACGCGCGTGCGCAAACTGATCGCGGGGGCGCTGACCGCGCGTGCGATCGCGGCGATGGAACCGGCTCTGGTGCGCCTGATCGACGGTCTTCTCGATCAGGCCGCCGCACGCGGTGAGATCGATTTGATCAACGATTTCGCCTCGGCGATTCCAGTTGAAGTGATCGGTAATTTGCTCGACGTGCCGCACGACGAACGCGCGCCGTTGCGTGACTGGTCGCTCGCGATTCTCGGCGCGCTTGAACCCGCGCTCAACGCGGAGCAAGAAGCGCGGGGCAACCGCGCGGTGACGGATTTCATCGATTATTTGGTGACGTTGGTGGCACGCCGCCGCGCGCATCCCGGAGATCCGCAGCATGACGTGCTGACGCGGCTGATTCAAAGCGAGGCCGCCGCAGAGCGCCTGGACGAAGCCGAACTGCTACATAACTGCATTTTTATCCTGAACGCGGGTCACGAGACGACCACCAATCTGATCGGCAACGGGATCGTGCTGCTGGCGCAATGGCCCGAGCAGCGGGCGCGGTTATTGGGCGAACCGGCGCTGATCGAGAGTGCGATCGAGGAATGTTTGCGCTACGAAAGTTCGAATCAGCTCGGCAACCGGATCGCGACGGCGGATACGCATATTGACGGGATGCCGGTGGTGCGCGGGACGCCGGTGACGTTGTGCATCGGTGCGGCGAATCGCGATCCCGAGCAGTTCGAGGCGGCAGATTGCTTCGATATCGCTCGTCAGCCGAACCGGCATCTTGCGTTTGGGTTCGGGATTCACCAGTGCGCGGGGTTGTCGCTAGCCCGGTTGGAGGCGCGTATCGCGATCGGACGGTTTATTGCGCGGTTCCCGGATTACCGGTTGGCGGGCGAGCCGGTGCGCGCATCGCGGGCGCGGTTTCGAGGGTTTGTGAAGGCGCCGGTGGCGGTGGGGTGAGGGCGTTCTTAAGGACACGCCTCTCTTCACCCATGCACGCAATTTCAGCGCATTAACCCGTGCGATTTCCCAAAAACAGTGAGTACAAGGATTATTTGTACACCCAAAATTGTTAAGCGTTGTTTGCTGGAAAACTGCGAACTCGAGGACAGCAAGGATGAATTGCCGCAGGCGCGCCAGCCCGTCGGCTACGCGAGGTCATCCAAGCCCAAGAAGCTGTCGCGAACGCAGGCGGCTGGTCGAACCCGCTGCAATTCGTCATCGCGCTTTAATGATCTCGTTTCACCGGGATTTTAAGAATACGCAAATTCCTATTATTTGCTGAGAGACGACTACCGCATCACTCGTTGCGGATCCGCATCCCAATAAGGCGGATCGCCGAAATGCTCTATCAGGAAATCGATGAATGCCGTCGTTTTCGGCGGCACGAATGCGCGGCTCGGATACACCGCCCAGATCGCCACCGTTTCCGCGAGCGGATAGCTGTCGAGCACTGTTACCAGCTCGCCGCTGTGCAGGAACGGCGCCACGCTCCACGTCGATTTCAATCCGATACCAAACCCGCTGAGCAACGCGTCGCGAATCACTTCGCCGTTATCCGTCATAAGCCGGCCCGACACGCGCACATCGATGGTCCCGGCCGGCGTGACGAACGCCCAGTTGCGCTGACCGGAGAGAACCGCGCATTCGTGCTGCGCAAGATCGGCGGGATGGTGCGGCGTGCCGTGCTCCGCGAGATACGCCGGCGACGCGCATAGCACGCGCCGGTTGCTGGCGAGTTTTCTCGCGACCAGCGTCGAATCCTTCAACGCGCCGATGCGCACCGCCAGATCGATGCCTTTATCGACGAGATCGACTACCTGGTCGGTCATCCGCAAGTCGAGCGTCACGCCCGGATAGCGGCGCAAGAATTCGGGGATCACCGGCGATACATGCTGACGCCCAAGCGACGACGGCATCGTCACGCGCAAACGTCCCTGCGGTTGCTCGAACGCGCGTCCAACCGATGCGCGCGCGGCGTCGGCGGCGTCGAGCAACGCGCGGGCGCGCTCGGCAAAAATCTCACCTTCCTGCGTGACGCTGATGCGCCGTGTCGTGCGATGCAAAAGCCGAGCGCCAAGCTGCCGTTCGAGCTGAGCGAGCCGGGCGCTCGCCACGGCGGCCGACAGTCCGAACTCCCGTCCCGCCGCCGACAGATTCGATAAAGCCGCCGCCCGCACGAACAGCGCCACGTCGAGCAAGTCGAGTTGCGCCTTATGGCTTGATTCGCTCTGCACGTCCATTTTCGTCATTTTCGTGTTTTTCAATAAAATGTTTTAGCGATTATGACGGTTTCGCGCGAAGCCGAAAATCCTTAAGATCGGGCCCATACATCGCACGTGCGACGCTTGAAACACCTTAAGGAGCTATTCCATGAAAGCTATTGCCCTGACTCGCTACCTGCCGATCTCCAACCCGGAATCGCTGATGGACGTGGAGATCGACAAACCCGCGCCCACCGGCCGCGATCTGCAGGTGAAGATCGAAGCGATCGGCGTGAATCCCGTCGATACGAAAGTCCGCGCGCCAAAGGACAAGATTGAAGAGACGCCGCGGGTGCTCGGCTGGGACGCGTCGGGCGTGGTCGAAGCAGTCGGCCCCGACGTGACGCTGTTCAAAGTAGGCGATCCTGTCTTCTATGCGGGCAGCATCACCCGGTCGGGTTCAAACAGCGAGTTCCATCTGGTCGATGAACGCATTGTCGGCGTGAAACCGAAGTCCCTCGATTTCTCGCACGCAGCAGCATTGCCGCTCACCACGATCACCGCATGGGAAGCGCTGTTCGACCGGCTGGGGGTATCGGCGCAAGGACACGACGCGGGCAAGTCCGTGCTGATCGTGGGCGGCGCGGGCGGCGTGGGTTCGATCGGCATCCAGCTCGCCAAGAAAGTGGCGAAGCTGAAGGTGATCGCCACTGCGTCACGGCCGGAGTCGGCGAAATGGGCGAGCGAACTGGGAGCGGATCATATTGTCGATCATTTCGGCGACATGCCGAAGCAACTGAAGGACGCGGGTTTCGAGCAAGTGGACTACGTGCTGATCTTCAACGACACGGACAAACATTTCCCGGCCGCCGCTGCTGTCATCGCTCCGCAAGGCGGCATCTGCACGATCGTTGAAAATGACAAGCCGATTGCCGTCGAATTGCTGAAAGCGAAAAGCGCTGCGTTCCACTGGGAATTCATGTTCACACGCTCGATGTTCGGCACGCCGGACATGATCGAACAACACAAGCTGCTGACCGAGGTGGCGCGACTGATCGACGCAGGCACGATCAAGACAACGCTCGGCCGCGATCTCGGCAAGATCAACGCAACGAACTTGCGCGAAGCGCACCGGCTGCTGGAAGAAGGGCGTGCGATCGGCAAGCTCGTGCTGACCGGATTCTGACTCGTCCAGCGTATCGATCGGCCAATCCATTGCAAGCCGCGCGCCGCGGGTTTCCCATGAGAAGCGCGCGGCGCGCGTCGCGCTAGACTGATCGCGCCTCACGCGCGGCTCGGACCACCCCGGCGCCGTTGCGGTATGCCCGGCGTGATGGCTGCACACGGAGGGGCTTTTCGCATGATCGATCGTTCGGGTTTTATTCAGGGTTGCCGGTCGAAGCAAGGTCGCGTGATTTCCGCCAACGCCGTCATGGCGCTTTTGGCTTGCATGGCTGTGTCGGCAGCCAACGCGACGCCAAGCATCAAGGTGCTGTCGGAAGTCGCCAACGACGGACCGATCAAATACACGGTGAAGATGGCGTCGAAGAACTGGGGCAGTGCGCAGGAAACACGCACGATCCGCTCGGGCCAGACCGATGACTTCACCTGGCAAAGCAAGCCCGCAGGCGGTTCGCAGAATGTCCCGGACGCGTGCCCGGGCGTGGACGCCATCCGCAACGCAAGCGGGACGACCGTACGTCAGGTGAAGATCCGTTTCGCGGCGGTGGTCGTGAACAGCGGGGACGCCGACGTCCAGTTGGGTTTCCAGGGCCACGCGCCGCGCGCCGCGACGGCCGTCACCGTGGGCGGCAAGAAACTGCAATGTCCCACCGATAACTTCTTCAGCCAGCTAGTCCATTTCACGATGCCCACCGGCGGCGCCGAAAAATCCGTCACGCTCAGTGACGGCACGAAACTTACGGTCAGCGCCAGCCGCAAGTAGGCTTCTAGTCCGGCAAATTCTACGTATCGCAGGGGGCGTTCGAGGGCGCGCTGCCTGCGGTCAATCTGCTACGGCCAAGCCGGCGCGAGCGGGTCCATCTGGCACGTTTTCTGCAACGGTGTAACGACCCACGCGGCCACACGTCTGTCGGCGCGTGCAGATCGTTTATATCGTCAACGCCGTCAGAGCGGCTTTTCGCAAAAGGTCAAGCGCGATGCCACACATGATCTGGAAAGGCGCGATCAGCTTCGGGCTGGTCCACGTCCCCGTGCAGCTTTATCCGGCAACGCAGTCGGAGAAAGTCGGCTTTAATCTGCTCGATAAGCGCTCGATGGACCCCATCGGCTATAAGCAGTTCAACAAGAACACGGGCAAGGACGTCACCCGCGAGAACATCGTGCGCGGCTTTGAGTACGAGAAGGGCAAATACGTCGTGATGAGCGACGCCGAAATTCGCTCGGCTAACCCCGAGTCGACGCAGACCGTGGATATTCTCGCGTTCGTCGAAGCACCCGAAATCTCGTTTCTTTCCCTCGATACCCCCTATTACCTCGCGCCCGACCATAAGGGCGAGAAGGTGTATGCGCTGCTGCGCGATGCGTTGAAGGCGTCGGGGAAGGTGGGGATCGCGAACGTGGTGCTGCACAACAAGCAGCATCTCGCCGCGCTGATTCCGGTGGGTCCCGCGTTGGCGCTCAACACGTTGCGTTGGGCTGACGAAGTGCGCGATTTCGACGAGTTCAAGTTTCCCGATGAGAACTCGAAGAAAGCGGGGATATCGCCGAAAGAACTGGAGATGGCCCGGCGATTGATAGACGACATGAGCGATACGTGGAACCCGCACGACTATCACGACACGTTCCGCGAAGACATCATGGCGCTCGTCAACAAGAAGGTGAAGGAGGGCAAGACCGAGGAGGTGTCGGAGGTGGAGGAAGGTGCTCCGCGCAAGACATCGGCGGAGATCCTCGACTTGTCCGAACTGCTCAAGCGCAGTTTGAAGAAGGGAAAGCCCGCGAGACGGGGCGCTAAAAATGCTGACGACGACACAACTGATGCTGAAGAGGAACCGGCGGCGAAACCCGCGCGCAAGACCACAACGCGCCGCAAACGCGCATAAACCCTCGTCGTCACGCGTTACCACGTACCAGGAAAAGCGATCCGCCGATGGCCGATAAACTCGACACCTATCAGCGCATGAGGCGTTTCAGCCAGACGCCCGAGCCCTCAGGCCACGCGGCTGCGAAGGCGGGGCGCACGTCGAAGAAAGCTCAGGCGAGCGCGCTTTCGTTTGTCATCCAGGAACACGATGCACGGCGCCTTCATTACGACTTTCGTCTCGAACTCGATGGCACGCTGAAATCGTGGGCGGTACCGAAAGGGCCGAGTCTCGATCCATCGGTGAAACGGCTGGCCGTGCATGTGGAAGATCATCCGGTTGATTACGGCTCGTTCGAAGGCGATATTCCCGATGGCAACTACGGCGCGGGCAGCGTGATCGTGTGGGATCGCGGGACGTGGGAACCGCAGCCGGGCAGCATCGACCAAGCGCGTGAAAGCTATGCCAAGGGCAAGCTCAAATTCATCCTGCACGGAGAAAAGCTGCAAGGCGGCTGGACGCTCGTGCGCAGCAACATGCGTGGCAATGGCGACAAGGAGCAATGGCTGCTGATCAAGGAGCGCGACGACGAAGCCCGGAGCGAAGCCGACTATGACGTGCTGCTGAACAAGCCAGGCAGCGTGATGAGCGATTCGCTCGGCGCGCGTACGAAAAGCGGCGAAGTGCGCGACAGGGCCGAGCGCAAGACCGCCGCGAAGACAAGCAGGACCACGAAGGCCGCACTATCGCCGAAACGGCCCGCCGTGAAAGATCAAGGTAAAAGTCCGGAGCGCCCGAGACCGGACATCGTGGCTAACAGGAACGCGGAATCGCTGCGCACGCTCGCCCACAATCCCGCGATCCAGGAGGCGGTGCGCGCGAAGCTTCCGGTCGCGATGAAGCCGCAACTGGCGACACTCGTGGACACGCCACCATCGAGCAATGATTGGTCATACGAAATAAAATTCGATGGTTACCGGATTCTGGTGCGCATCGATCGCGAGGCATCGAAAGCGAAGTCGACGCAGATCTTCACGCGCAACGGCCACGATTGGACCGATAAATTCAGTCGTCAGGTCAAGGCGTTAGCCAAGCTCGATGTGGAGAGCGCGTGGCTGGACGGCGAGGCGGTCGTGCTAGACGATAACGATCTGCCGAACTTCCAGAAACTGCAGAACGCGTTCGACGCCAATCGTCCGCAAGATATCGCCGTGTATTTTTTCGATATCCCCTACTTGAACGGCTACGACTTGCGCGGCGTGCCGCTCGTGCAGCGGCGAGCGATCTTGAAGGCGCTGCTGGAACCGCTCGATGACGACGCCCTGGGTTTCTCCGCGGACTTCGAATTCAGCGTCGACGACTTGCTGAAAAGTGCCTGTGACATGGCGCTGGAAGGGATTATCGGCAAGCGGCGCGACAGCAGCTATACGTCGGGACGCAGCAGCGCGTGGATCAAGCTGAAATGCCGGCGTCGGCAGGAGTTTGTGATCGGCGGTTATTCGGAGCCGACGGGCAGCCGGGGCCAGTTCGGCGCGCTATTGCTCGGCGTGTACGACACGCACGGCAAGCTGCAGTACGCGGGGCGCGTGGGCAGCGGCTTCGATGCAGCGACTCTGCGCGACATCAAAAAGCAACTCGACGCACGCGAGATTAAGACGATGCCGTTCGCCGCTGCGCCGAAAGAGCGTAGCCGGACACCGCTGCGTTGGGTCAAGCCCGAACTTGTCGCCGAATGCAATTTCGCCGAATGGACGTCGGAGCGGATCGTGCGGCAAGCGTCGTTCGTCGCCCTGAGGGACGACAAGCCGGCGCGGGAGATCGTCAAGGAAGTGCCGATATCGACGAAGGAGCTTGCGTTGGACGACGAGGATAAAAAACCCGCGAAGAAATCAACGGCCGCTAAAAAAGCCACGCGTAATCCCGCCGGCCCCGAACTTGTGGCGGGCGTGAAGATCACTCACCCCGATCGCGTGATCGACCCATCGGCCGGTATCCGCAAGCTAGATCTTGCTCTGTACTACGAAGCCGTCGCGCCATGGATGCTGCCGCATCTGAAGGACCGGCCGGTGTCGCTGGTGCGTGCGCCGGAGGATATCGGCGGCGAGTTGTTCTTCCAGAAACACAGCGAGAAGCTGACCATCCCGAACGTCAAGCAGCATCCAGGTATTGACCCCGGTCATTCGGCGCTCATCACGATAGAAAATGTCGGCGCGCTGGTGGGCTCAGCGCAAATGGGCGCGATCGAGATGCATACCTGGAACGCACTCGCCGCCAAAATCGAAAAGCCCGACCGGATGGTCTTCGATCTCGATCCCGGCGATGGGCTCGGCTGGGACCGGATGCAGGAGGCCGCGCGCCTCACGCGTGAATTGCTGGCGGAACTCGGGCTTGAATCCTTTTGCAAGACGAGCGGCGGGAAGGGGCTGCATGTGGTGGCGCCGCTCACGCCGCAGGCCGGCTGGGACGAAGTGAAGGGTTTTTCGCAAACGGTTGCGCAACATATGGCGAGCACGCTGCCCAAGTATTTCTCGGCGAAGATGGGCAAGCAGAATCGCCGGGACAAGATCTTCGTCGATTATTTACGCAACAACCGCGGGTCGAGCACGGTCGCCGCGTTCTCGTTGCGCGCGCGTCCGGGGATGGGCGTGTCGGTGCCTATCGGCTGGGACGAGCTCGACGCGACCACGAGCGGCGATCAATGGAATATCGGCAATCTGCATGAACGCCTGGAGACACTTAAAACCGATCCATGGAGCGAATACGCCAAGACACGGCAACGCATCACCGCTTCGATGAAAAAGCGGCTCGATATCAAGTGAGCGCAAGTTCATGCAAGTGAACACCAGCAGCCAAGCGCAACGAGTGACGCGGCTGCGCTGGTTGCTGCCCGTGGTCAACAAAGCGCCTCTTGCGTAGAATGGGCGCGCGATATCGGAGAACTCGCAAAGAACTCGTACGGTCCTGTGTGAGGCAAGCTGAGAAAGGCGCTTACCCGATATCCACTGCAGTTGTTTCTACCATTTTTGCGTGCGTGCCGGACATGTATCGGTAATCGATGCCGACTCGGCGCAGAGTTCGCGACGGCAAGTCAGGCGCGCTCGATGCCTCGGCCGGTCCATTTGACGTGCCGGCCCGCGCCGCAGCCACCACGAACTGACGCAACGCCGCCCGCCGGGTCCGGCATCCGGTACTCAGCACCTGGCATTCGGGTCAACATCGCGGCACGCTCGCGCGGCAACCTATCGAACGGATCATGCAATACGATCTCCTGTCCCGTCTGAAAACCGAAACGGCCAAGTGTCATGCACGGCTGGAAAACGCATTGGACCTCATGCGCCCTGAGTGGCCGCGCGAGGACTACGTTGCATTGCTCGAAAGCTTTTACGGATACATTGCACCTTGGGAGAACTCTGCGGCGGCGGCCATGCCCGCGCCCCTGCGTGAATTTTTCGAAGGACGGCGCAAGGCGTGGCTGCTTGCGTCGGATCTGGCGCTTCTGACCGGGGATGACACTCGCGCTAGCGCGGTGACAAAAGTGGAGCGCTTGCCGGCGATGGACAGCATCGGCCGCGTATTCGGTTCCATGTACGTGATGGAGGGCTCGACGCTTGGAGGGCGCTTTATCGCGCCGCACGTCGCGACATTGTTCGGTCTGCAGAGCGGTCGCGGCAACGCTTATTTCGAGGGCTACGGCTTGCGCACGGGCAGCATGTGGAACGCCTTTCGCGAGATCGTGCGCGCGAATGTGCCGCCTGAGCAGGCCAACGTGGCAGTCGATGCCGCGATCGCCACGTTCGACGGTTTGCACGATTGGCTCGGCAAGCTCCGTACAGGGTCAGGGGCAATGGCATGAGCAGTGAGTCAGAGCCGGTGTTACCGGTGGCGGGTGTGGCGAATGCGCAATGCGACGCCGAGCCGATCCACATTCCCGGCGGCATCCAGCCGCACGGTTATCTGCTGTGCCTCTCTGACGCGCTCACCATCCTTCAAGCCAGCGAGAACGTCGCGGCGCTCGCGGGCAAGCCAGTGGAGCAATTGCTGGGCGAACCCGTGGACGTGCTGATCGGTGCCGCGGCTGCGGCACGGGTCGCACATGCCGCGGCCACGGCCATGCTTGACGAAGCGCCGCTTTATATCGGCTCGGTGGAGAATCCGCTCTTCAGCCCGCGCGAAGCCCCGCAGGAGCGCACAGCCACGACGATGGACGGTCCTGAACTCGACATTACGATGCACCGGCACGACGGCAACCTGATCGTCGAACTTGAAGTGACGTGGCATCCGAATGCGGATGTGTTTGCATCGATGTATCCGCTCGTGCGCACCTTTACACGCAGTCTGCAGGACGTCGAGACTGTCACCGGGCTCGCGGAGCTCGCCGTGCGCGAAGTGCGCGCGATGACGGGTTTTGGCCGCGTGCTGCTCTACAAATTCGATGACGAGGGCCGCAGTCAGGTGCTGGCGGAACATATAGAGGACGGCTACGCGTCATTTCTGAACCAGTTGTTCCCCGCCTCCGACATCCCGCGCCAGGCCCGCGCGTTATACGTGAAACAGCGCTTGCGTCTCGTCGCGAATGTGGACGCGAAAGCCGCGCGGCTCGTGCCCCCTGTGAGCCCTGCGACCGGCCGGCCGACCGACCTGACTTACGCCGCGCTGCGCAGCTTCTCGCCGATCCATCTCGAGTACATGCGCAACATGGGCATGTATGCGTCGATGTCGGTGTCGCTGGTCGTGCGCGGGCAGCTCTGGGGCCTGATCTCGTGCCATGACCACGACGCGCGCCTCGTGCCGTTTGAAGTGCGCCTGGCGATCGAGCATCTCGGGCAGATCCTGTCGCTGCAGATCGACGCGAAGGAGGAGCGTGCCGAGACAGCGTATCTGCTGGGCCTGCGGCGCACGATGTCGCGCCTCATCGGCACCTTGGCCGAGCACGACGACTATCTTGCCGGGCTCGAAGCTGCGCCCGACGACTTGCTGTGTTTCGCCGGATCGACCGGTGCCGCGATCGTGGTCGAGGGCAAAGCCACGCTCGTCGGTTCCACGCCGGATCAGGACACCGTGCTTGCGCTCGCGCAGTGGCTTGCATCGAGCACAATGGGCGTCTACGCGACCGATGCGTTGCCGGAAGTGTGGCCGCGCGCATCCCATCACACGGACACTGCGAGCGGCATCCTGGCCGTACCGATTTCGCAGATTTTCCGCAATTACGTGATCTGGTTTCGTCCCGAAACCACGCGCACGATCAAGTGGGCGGGTGAGCCAGTCAAGCGCGTGTCGAGCCGGGACGGCAGCGTCACGCCGCGCCGCGACTTTGCGCCGTGGCTTGAAACCGTGCGCAACCGGTCGCTTCACTGGCGTCCGGTGGAACTGGAAATCGCGGGTGAATTTCGCTTGGGGCTGCTCAACATCGTGCTGCGCCGCGCGGAAGAACTGGCGGAACTGGCGAACGAACTGCGCCGCGCGAACAAGGAACTCGAGGCGTTTTCGTACTCCGTTTCGCACGACTTGCGCGCGCCGCTGCGGCATATCGCCGGGTATGGCGATTTGCTGCGGGAGAACGAAGGGGAGAAGCTCTCCGAGCGCAGCAAGCGTTTTCTCAACAACATGCTCGAGTCGGCGCGTTTCGCCGGCGTGCTGGTCGACGATCTGCTTACGTTTTCGCAAATGGGACGTGCCGCGTTGCGCCCGGTGGCCGTCGATCTGAACCAGCTGGTGAGATCGGTCGCGCAGGAGTTCGGGGCCGAGACAGCGAACCGACAGGTGGAATGGATCATCCCGGATCTGCCAAAAGTGACCGGCGATCCGGCGTTCCTGCAGATTGCGGTGCGCAACCTGCTCTCGAACGCGGTGAAATATACGCGGACACGAGAATCGGCGAAAATCGAGTTGTCGGTGAATTCGACGGCAGACGAATACATCGTCAGCGTGCGGGACAATGGCGTTGGTTTCAATATGAAGTACGTGAACAAATTGTTCGGCGTGTTCCAGCGGCTGCATCGCGCGGAAGAGTTCGACGGCACCGGCATTGGCCTCGCGAACGTGCGCCGGATTATCGAGCGGCACGACGGCCGGACTTGGGCCGAAGGCCGCGAGGGCGAAGGCGCCGCGTTCCATTTTTCGCTGCCGAAAGTGTTCAGGGCCGACACAGCGGGCACCGAAACCGAGACTGACAAGCGGCGCAAGCCGCAACCGCCATCATCGTCGAGGTGAAGCCGCAATGCTTGATCGATTGTCCCTGCCAAAGTTTCTCGTGCTGAATGAACCGCCGCCCGGTTCCACGCGTGTTCGCCGTCAACCGGCGTCGGAATGAATCTGGTGCACACTGTCTTCTTCATCCTGCACGGCGCTCGGTGTTCCGGTCCGGGCACGCTGGTCCATTCATTGTTTCGCCCGATGCGACCCGCCCGGCAGTATCGCGCGCGCCGGTTCGCCTGAGTGCCCAGACCATGCAGCCCTTGCACCTGCTTCTCGTAGAAGACAACGCGCTCGACGCGGAACTGACCTTGACCCAGTTGGAGCGCGCCGACTACAAGGTCGACGTGCAGATTGTCTACACGGAGCAGGGTTTCATCGCGGCGCTCGAGGCATCCGACTTCGATGTGATCCTCGCGGACTTCGTGATGCCGGTGTTTTCCGGTGTCGAAGCGCTGGCGATTGCTCGCGAGCGGGTGCCGCATACGCCGTTCATCTTCGTCTCGGGCGTGCTCGGCGAGGAGCACGCAGTGGACATGCTCAAGCGCGGCGCCACGGACTACGTCCTGAAGCAACGCCTGCAGCGGCTGCCCGCCGTCGTGCGGCGTGCGTTGACGGAAAGCACCGAGCGTCAGCAGCGTATTGCGGTCGAACGCGCGCTACGGGAAACGGAAACGCACTTCCGCTTGCTGGTGGATGCGCTGAAGGATTACGCCGTCATCACGCTCGATCAGGAGGGCCGGATCCGGACGTGGAACGCGGCGTCGGAGCGGATTCTCGGGTTCGCGGCGCACGACGTGGTCGGCCGGTCGGCCGAGGTGTTCTACGGGCAGGAAGATCGCGACACCAATGTGTTTGCAAAAGAACTGGAAACGGCGCAAGTCGAAGGCAGTGCGAGCGACGACCGCTGGCTCTGGCGCAAGGACGGACGCTCGTTCTTCGCCTCGGGCGTGACGACGGCGATTCGCGCCGAGAACGGTGATCTGATCGGTTATTCGAAAATCATCCGCGATGTCACGGAAGAGCATATGGCTGCCGATGCCTTGCGCGTCGCGAAGGAGCAGGCCGAGACCGCGAACCGGGCGAAAGACCACTTCCTGGCGGTCCTTTCGCACGAGTTGCGCACGCCGCTTACGCCGATCGTCGCAGCCGTGCGCTTGCTTGAGATACGCCACGCGCTGCCCGCCGATGCGCAGGCAACACTCGAACTGATCCGGCGCAATGTGGAGCTGGAGGCGCGCTTGATCGACGATTTGCTCGACCTGACCAGTATCGCGCGCGGCAAGCTTTCGCTAAATTTTGCGAACGTGGTGCTCGAGACGCTGATGTCGAGCGCGCTCGATATGTCGGAGTCCGATTTGCGCGGCAAGGGACTGACGCTGGAAACCACCTTGGGCGCCACGTCCGCCCTCGTTTTCGGCGATGCCGCGCGCTTGCAGCAGATCGTGTGGAACTTGATGAAAAACGCGGTGAAGTTCACGCCGGCGGGGGGGCGTATCGCGGTGCGGATGTGGAATCCCGATGCGTCGACCATCGCTATTTCGGTGACCGATAGCGGCATCGGGATTAGTGCCGAAGCGTTGCCGCGGATTTTTTCGGCTTTCGAACAGGCCGATGACTCCATTACGCGGGCGTTCGGCGGCTTGGGGCTGGGGTTGGCTATCGCCAGTACGCTTGCGATGAAGCACGGTGGAACGTTGACCGCACAGAGCGAAGGGCGCGACAAGGGAGCCCGGTTTACGCTGACGCTGCCGCTCGTCAAGGCGGCAGCCGAAGACGAGACTTCGCCTCGCGCGGCTGAGGATCCGGATGAGATCGTGCGGTCGTTGAAGGTGCTGCTCGTCGAGGACAACGAATACACGTCGTCGGCCATGGCGCAGGTGCTGGAAGTGCTCGGGCACCAGGTCGGGGTTGCCACGACCGTCGCCGAGGCGCTTGCTCTGGCACGGGGCGAAGTGTTCGATCTTCTGGTCAGCGACATCGGCCTGCCCGATGGCAGTGGTCTCGACGTCGCCCGGGCGTGGACCGAGTTGCAGCCCGGAAAACCTTCGGTTGCCATTACCGGCTACGGCATGGACGAAGATATCCGCCGATGCCGCGATGCCGGGTTTATGGATCACCTCACCAAGCCGGTCAACTTCGCCCGGCTCGAATCGCTGATTCACGCTTTGGCACGGCGGCCGGGCGGCGCTTGAGTTCAGGGACTATGTCGTCCCTCTCTGTTTCATCCGCGCTTTGGCTTTTCCCTCTCTATCAGCTTCGACGCCATGAACGTATGTTCCGGCGAGAACAACCGCTTGTAGGTCAGTAACACCGCGCCCACGGTTCCGAGAGCCGAGGCGGCGGCGATGAAAAACATGATCACGATCTGATAACGAACCGCTTGCAGCGGCGACTGACCCGCTAGCACCTGGCCCGTCATCATTCCCGGCAGACTTACCAGTCCCACCACGGTCATCTGGTTCAACGTCGGGATCATCCCCGCTCGCACAGCCTGTCGCGCCGGTCTTTGCGCTGCTTCCCACCGTGTAGCACCCAGCGCCAGCGACATCTCCACCACGCCTCGTCCCGCCGTCAGTTCCTCCGTCATCCGCTCGATGCCCAGCGACACACCCGTCAACGTGTTGCCCAGGATCATCCCAAGGATCGGTATCGCGTATTGAGGTTCGTACCACGGATGAATCCGGATCACGACGAACAATCCCACCGCTGCCACCAGCCACGAACTCACCCAGATCGACACCACGCTATCCACGCGCTGCCCAACGTACGTGCGCCGCCCGCGGTTCGATGCCGACAGTCCCGCTATTAGCGTCATCAACGCCATCAACGGCACTACGACGTACCAGCGGTCAAACTGGAAGACCCATCCGAGCACATAACCGATCGCGAGCAACTGCACGACACTGCGCGCCGCCGCCCAGACCAGCTTGCGTTCCAGATCGAGCTTCAACGCGACCGACAACACCCCGTTCACCAGGATCAACGCCGCCGCAATCGCGATGTCGAGCAGACTCAGGCTCTGATAGCCGCTCATGACAAAGTACCCGCAGTCATGACGAGCTGACGCTCGCCCACGCGTTTCGCTTGTGCCGGATCGTGCGATACCCAGATGCTGGCGCGTTCGCCATGGCCATCGTCGAACCAGGCGCTCACGAGCGCTTCTATTTCCAGCGCCGCAGCAGGATCGAGCGATGCAGTCGGTTCGTCGAGAAGCAGGACGTCGGGGTCCACTTGCAACACGCGGATCAACGCGGCAATCTGCGCTTCGCCTCCCGATAACTCGCTTGCGCGCTTATCGAGGAAATCGGTGTCGCGGCCTGCCCGGCGCGCCAGTTCCCCCACACGTTCACGATCGAAGCGCGCGTCGCGATACACCTTCAGCGAGAACGGATAACGCAGGTTGTCTTCGACGCTGCCATCGAGCATGGCCGGGCGTTGCGCAATATAGGCAACCCGCCGCCGGTAGGCCGGAATTCCCCCGCGCGCGATAGCCCGTCCGCGCCACTGGATGACACCGTCATCGACGGGATCGAGCAGCGCAAGCGCACGCAGGAATACGCTCTTGCCCGATCCCGATGGCCCCGTGATAGCCACGCGCTGACCGCCGGATAAAATGAACGTGCTCGGGTGCAGCAAGGTCGTGTTGCGCACGGGATCGTGGCGCGTGAGGGCAGTGGTGCGAATCAGGGGCGTGTCGGCTAGTGTGGACATGGCGAAGACATGCTCGGGGAATGATCTCGGAGCGCAATCATAAATCACCTGTCCTTACGCGACGCTTGGGAATCAGTTGCGCGTGTTTGCGTGTGTGTTTTGATCGCGCTTTTTAAACGTCGCGAGCGGTGGGTTCATCCGGTCCCGCCCGGTATGCGGACCAGGCCGGTATCATCCGCTAGGCACAGGGTGTGCTGCCCGTGTCAAATCAAGAAAGATTCAAGAAAAACTCAAGAATAACGATGGAGCCTTTATGGCGCTTGGCAGGAAAATCGGAAAAATAGTCGCCTGGATCATTGCGGTTCTGATCGTCCTGATCGCTGTGCTGGCGATCGTGTTTCTCACCTTCGACTGGAACCGGGCCCGCCCGTGGGTCGACGATAAAGTCTCGCAGGCGATTGGCCGGCAGTTCCAGATTACCGGCGACCTGAAGGTCGGCTGGCAACGGCCGCCCGGTGAAACCGGCTGGCGCCGCTGGGTGCCATGGCCGCGTTTCTCGGCCGAAAAAATCACAGTGGCAAACCCAGATTGGACCAAACAGAAATTTTTCGCGACCCTCGACGAGATCGATTTCCAGGTCGAGATCCTGCCACTGCTCGCGCACGACATCGTGATTCCATCGATCAACCTGGTGAACCCATCGGTCGATCTGGAGCGACTCAAGGACAACCGAAATAACTGGACGTTCAAGTTCCAGCAGTCGACGCAACCGTCGGCCTGGAATCTTCAACTGCATGACATCGCCCTGAACAAAGGCGACATTACCTACGCCGACGAGATCACGAAAGCGGACATGCAAGCCGTCGTGACTACGCTCGGCCAGCTGATTCCCATCGGCGATGTCATGAAACAGCAGGAAGCGGCATCGCAGAAATCGTCGGCCCAGATGGTCGGCAAGAGCGGCGCGAACAAGCTGAGCCAGCAAGTCGATAAAGCCGCGGCATCGGAAGCCGCGGCCGCATCCGCTGCGTCGGCGGCAGCCACCGCGAATGCCAGCGCGCTAGACCCGGCGAGCGTCTCCGCGAACACCAGCACCACTACCAAGGAAGGGCCGAAGCCGCCCGTGCCACCCGTGCCACCTTATGGCATCGGCTGGTCGGTGAAGGGCAAATACAACAACGTGGCGGTGTCCGGCGACGGCAAGGTAGGCAGCGTGCTCGCGCTACAGGACGCCATGCGCCCGTTCCCCGTACAGGCGGATGTTCGTATCGGCGATACGCATATTGCCTTTGTGGGAACCGTGGCAGACCCCGCCCATCTCGCGGCGCTCGATTTGCGCCTGTGGCTGCAGGGCGTGAGCCTCGAGCATCTGTATCCGATCGCCGGGGTGACGCTGCCCTCGACGCCGCCGTATGCAACGGAAGGGCGGCTCGTCGGCCAGTTCAAGGCGGACGGCAACGTCTTCAGGTATGAAAACTTCACCGGGCGCGTGGGCGGCAGCGACCTGAACGGATCGCTGACGTTCGTCGCGCGCGAGCCGCGGCCGTTGTTGTCGGGCGAACTGATTTCGAACCTGCTGCAGTTCTCCGATCTCGCACCAATCATCGGCGCCGATTCGAACGCCAGCAAAGCCAAGCGCGGCGACACGGAGAAACAGTCGTCGTCGAAGGCGCTGCCGGCCGAGGCGTTCAAGACGGATCGATGGAAGGCGATCGATGCCGACGTGAAGTTCACTGGCCGCAAGATCGTCAAGGACCCGGCGCTGCCCATCACCGGCCTCTACACGCACCTGATGATGAACGACGGCGTGCTGTCGTTCGAACCATTGTCGTTCGGCGTGGCGGGCGGAACGCTGTCGTCGAACATTCATCTCGATGGCAGCACGGAGCCGCTCCAGGGCCGCTTTTCGACATCGGCGCGGCATCTGAAGCTCAAGGAGTTGCTGCCGACTGTCAAGACAATGCAGACAGCGCTGGGCGAAGTGAACGGGGATGCGGCGTTATCGGCGACGGGCAATTCGCCGGCCGCACTCGCGGCAACGATGAACGGCGAGATCAAGGCACTGATCACCGACGGTACCGTCAGCCGGCTGTATATGGAAGCGGCCGGGCTGAACGTGGCGAACGCGGTCTACGAAAAGCTCTTCGACAAACGCGATGTGAAGATCAACTGCGCGGCAGCGGATTTCGTGGCGACCAACGGCGTGCTTGAATCGCGTGTGTTCGCCCTCGATACCGACGACGCCGTGATCAACATGGACGGCACCGTGAATCTGAAGACCGAAGAGATGGACCTGAACATTCATCCGCACACCAAGGGTTTCCGGGTGTTCTCGCTGCGCTCGCCACTGTATGTGAAGGGGACGTTCAAGGACCCGCATGTGGGCGTGAGTGCCGGTGCGCTGGCCGCGCGTGGCGCGGTGGCGGTCGGGCTCGGGCTGCTCAACCCGTTTGCCGCGCTGATTCCGTTGATCGCGCCGAGTAACAACAAACCGCTGCCGTGCACGCAGATGCTCGCCGACATGCGCACCGCGCCGAGCG
The DNA here is from genome assembly GCF_001028175.1 of Caballeronia mineralivorans PML1(12). Lineage (GTDB taxonomy): Bacteria > Pseudomonadota > Gammaproteobacteria > Burkholderiales > Burkholderiaceae > Caballeronia > Caballeronia mineralivorans. The sequence goes on along the minus strand of NZ_AEJF01000237.1, from coordinate 9,824 downwards.
CGCCGCCGCCCGGGCAGAAGGAAAAGGCCAAGGGTGCGCCGGGGTATATGGAGCCAGGTGCGGCGAATCCGGCGGCTGCGTCGTCTTCGTCATCCAGTGGCGCCAAGAGCCGGGCCCGGCCGGCGGCGTCCACGCCGGCCGGTGCGGCGCTTTATCGCGGGAGCTGATAACTGGCACTGAGACCGCCAACTGCTCGCGTTGGGCCGCCGAAATTAGAAACTCACCTCGAATAGAATGCGCGTCTTGACGCGCATTTTTTATAATTAGTGATTTTTTGCGCATAATAGTGCGTAAACCAAAAAAGATACGAACATTAATTTTTCGAGAAAAATGCGCGTAATAGTGCGCAAAATTAAAATATGAATTATTATTGCGCATCATGACGCGCAAATACACCGACCCCATCAGCAATTTCGAGCGTCTGGCAGCGGAACTCCGTTCGCTCCGGCGCGAACGCCGTATGAGTCAACAAACGCTGGCTGATCGTGCTGGCGTCTCCCGGCGCACAATTACCAATGCGGAAGGCGGGCAGAACGTCGGACTTCACGAGCTTTGCCGGATCGCCAACGCGCTCGGCTACGACCTCACGTTGCGTCCGAAAGACACGGTGGTCTTCGAAGACCTGGACTTCTTCTTCAGGGAGGAAGAATGAGCACGTCGTCATCGCTTAAACCTGCGCCGCCGTTTGAACTGGAAAAGCTCTTCGACAAAATCCGCCAGCTCGACGTCCACACACCTCAGGGCGTAGCGGGTTTGCTGGCCAAGGAAAGCACCTTCGTCTTCAATTACGGCGATGTCGAGCCGGACGCGGCTGTGTCGCTGACCATGCCTGTGCGGCGCAAGAGCTATAGCAGCGGCGCGCTGATGAACATATTCGCGATGAATCGCCCGGAAGGTTATCTGCGATACATCATCGAAGAAAAACTGGCGCGTTTCGGCACCCCCAGCGACATGTTCCTGCTGTTCCTTGCCGGGCGAAACCAGATCGGCAGGCTCACCTATGCGCTGCACGGCGAGACGGTGCCCGAAGGCGAGGGCGAGCGCCTGGACGAGCTGCTGTCGTCGCCCTCGGGACAATTGTTTGAGCGGCTCGTGAGCAAATATGCGCTGGGTTCGGGCATTTCGGGCGTGCAGCCGAAGACAGTGGTGCCGCTGGTTTCCGACGCTCCCGCAAGTGCAACCACGCTCGACGCGCATGCGGCCTTGCCACTCACCACGGTCATCGTGAAGGCTGAGGGCGACGACTATGCGGGAGTCGCGCGCAACGAATTCCTGTGCATGTCGGTGGCGCGCGAGGCGGGCTTCGAAGTGCCGGATTTCTGGCTCTCCAACGACGGCCTGTTGTTCGTCATGGCGCGTTTCGATCGTGCGCCGGACGGCACGGCGCTCGGTTTCGAGGACATGAGCGTGCTGACCGGCAACGACAAATACCGCGGCAGTTACGAGATGATCGCGCGGGCGGTGGAGGTCTACACAGGCGCCGATTTCCGCGCGCAATCAATCCGGCTGTTCGAGCGCGTCGCGCTGTCGTGCTTCCTTCGCGACGGCGACGCACATATGAAGAATATCGGCATTGTCTATGCCGATCCCACCGGGCCGCGTCGCTTGGCGCCCATCTACGATGTCGTCTGCACGGGCATCTATCCGTTGCTCGACGGCCGCATGGCGCTGAACCTGAACAAATCGAAAGTCTTCCCCGTTCCCGCGCAGCTTGTAGCGTACGGCGAACGTCTGGGCCTGAAACGTGCCGAGGCGGAAGCGATCCTGCTGCGTATCGACCAGGCATTCGAGACTGTCGCCGAGCGCTTTAGCCACGACGATCGATATAAAACCGACGATCTGCTCGCGCAGATTCGAGACGTGATCCGCCGCACGGGCGCGATCCCCGTCGCACGGGCGAAGCGGCCGGCGTTCCGCCTTCCCTGAAACCTTGGGCGTCAACAAGACGCTTTTGAGTCACGGGTATTAAACCGTGCTGCGTCAGTGACTTAAGCCTTGAGCCCCGTGCTTATTAACAACCCTGCCCACAATTCCTGGGGATAAGTCGCCGGACGCTGCAGGGCCCGTGCCGCGGCCCAACAGCCCGCTGTGCGTGGTTCAAATCGGGTCGATTCAGAACTGCGCTTATTTATCAAACACTTGCGAACTTAACCTCATGCTTGTCCACAGATCCTTCAACAGATTGTGTGCACAACTTCCCGCGATAAAACCATCGAATCGGCATGCCCGGCGCACTTTGAAGCGGTGCCTGAAAACCGTTCGCGTTCAACGCGTTCCGTTGTTTGTCAGAAGGTTGTCAACAGGGTGCTCCCCAGTTTCTGTGCACAACTTGGCTGCTTGTTGCCGCTCGCCTAGTAGCTAAAAGACAAACGCCCGTATTTATCCGCAAACCGTTTCGTTTTCCGTCTTAAAATTGCGCCGCACCGTGCTCGATCCGTGCGCTGCGCGCCGCTACCAGCGCCGATGCCCAACCCTTACTGAAAAGGTTCATGCGTGAAGCAGTTGACCATACGAAATCGAATTCTTGCCAGCTTTGGCGTGATCCTGGCGCTGATGCTGGTGATGGCCGTGTGTTCGTATATCCTGCTCGGCGCCATCGACCGGGACGCGCGCAGCCAGGAAGAGGATTCGTCGCCGGGCGTGTATCTCGCGACGACCATCCGCGCAGCGTGGTTCGAGAACTACACGGTGACGCAGCGGCTTATTTTTATCGATAGCGCGCCTGACCAGGTCCAGCGCGACACGCAGCGCATCGCAGAAACCCGCGAATCGCTCGACAAGCTGATCGACCAGTACGCAGCCACGGTCTTTGAAGACACCGACCGCCGTCTCTTCACCGATTTCAAGCAGCAGCGCTCCCTCTACGCGCCGGTCCAGGCGCAGATCATGGCCGATTTGCCGGCGTCGAAAGAGGCTGCCGCAGCGGTCTTCAACACCCAGCTCACGCCGGTCTGGGAAACGGGCCGGACCGTGGTGAGGGCGCTCGTCGAGCACAACAACGATCAGCAGACGGCCTCGTCGAAGAGCATTCGCGAGTCTGTCAGCAAGGCTGAGATCACGTTGCTGGTGATCCTGGTGGCGACCATCCTGGCTGCGGCCTGGGCCGGTTTCCTCCTGCTAAGAGCGATCACCGTGCCAATGGAGCGGCTGGTGGAAGTGGTGGACGCCATGCGCACCGGCGACCTGTCGCAGCGCCTGCATCTTGAGCGCGGGGATGAATTCGGCGCGCTCGGAGCAGGATTCAACCGCATGACCGACGAACTGACCGGTCTTGTCGGACAGGCCCAGAAGTCAGCGGTGCAGGTCACCACATCGGTGGCGGAAATTGCCGCAACCGCTCGCGAACAGCAGGCCACGGCCAGCGAAACCGCCGCGACGACGACCGAAATCGGCGCGACGTCGCGGGAGATTTTTGCGACATCCCGCGATCTCGTGCGCACGATGAACGAAGTGTCCGGCGTGGCCGAGCAATCGGCGCTGCTGGCCGGCACGGGGCAGTTGGGCCTCACGCGGATGGAGGACACCATGCGGCTCGTGATGGAGGCGGCCGGATCGGTGAACGGCAAGCTGGCGATCCTCAACGAGCGCGCGAGCAACATCAACCAGGTGGTGGCTACCATCACGAAAGTCGCCGACCAGACCAACCTGCTGTCGCTGAACGCGGCGATCGAGGCGGAAAAGGCGGGCGAATACGGGCGCGGTTTCGCGGTGGTCGCCACTGAGATCCGTCGTCTCGCCGACCAGACGGCGGTGGCGACTTTCGATATCGAACAGATGGTGAAGGAGATCCAGTCGGCGGTGGCGGCTGGCGTGATGGGCATGGACAAGTTCTCCGAGGAAGTCCGGCGCGGCATGACGGACGTGCAGCAGGTCGGCGGACAGTTGTCGCAGATCATCCAGCAAGTGCAGACTCTTGCGCCGCGTTTTGTGATGGTCAATGAAGGGATGCAGACGCAGGCGACCGGCGCCGACCAGATCACGCAGGCGCTCGCCCAATTGTCCGAAGCCGCGCAGCAGACGGCCGAGTCGCTGCGCCAGTCGACGCAAGCTATCGACGACCTGACGCACACCGCCAACGGCCTGCGCACCGGCGTGTCGCGCTTCAAGGTGGCGACGTGACCCACGCGCTTTCCGATCGTTTGTTTGACCGCTGAGACCATGCTCTTCGTCCAGTTCACGCTCGATAACGACCGCTACGTGATCGACAGTTCCCAGGTCGAGCGGATGCTTTCGCTCGTGCCGCTGAAGGCGATGCACGGCGTGCCGGAGTGGGTCGCGGGCGTGCTGGAGTACGAAGGTTTGCCGGTGCCTGTCGTCGATCTGGCCGCGCTCGCACTCGGTCGGCGTTCGCATGAACGTCTCTCCACGCGTGTGGCGCTGGTGTATTACCCGCATGACACCGTGACGGGCATCGAGTACCGGCGTCTTGGCATCCTGCTCGAGCGCGCCACGCGCATGCTGACGCTCGATAGCGCAGCGTTCCGGCACGCGGGCGTCGAAGCGCCGGACGCGCGTTATCTCGGCCCGCTTGCGCGCGACGAGCAAGGCCTCGTTCAATGGGTGCGCATCGAACATCTGTTGCCGGAACATGTGCAGGCGCAACTCTTCACGCAGAGCGACGCATGAAGCACGCTTTTATCTCCGATCAGGCCCGGCGCGCAGCCGACGCATTTCACAAGATCCACGAGATCTATGAGAGCCGTCGCGAGCCGCTCCCGCATGCGCAGGTCGCGCAGTTCGCCGCGCTGTTGCAGCGGACGATCGGTCTGGACCCTGCGTCGATTGGCGAGAAAGCGATCGAACGCGTGGTCTCCGAGCGGTTTGCAGCGTGGCGTGCGGCCGGTGCCGGCGGTCTGGATCCGTCGCGGGCGAGTATCGAAGCGTTCTGGCTCGTGGTGAATGGCGTGCCGGAGCAGTTGCAGGCCCTGATCGAGGCGGTGGTCGTGCCGGAGACGTGGTTCTTCCGCGATGCCGAAGCGTTCAACGCGCTGGTCAGACTGGCGCGTGTCCGGTTGCTCGACCAGCCATTCAAGCCGGTGCGGATCCTGAGCATGCCGTGTTCAACGGGTGAGGAGGCCTACACCATCGCGATGGCCATGCTCGAAGCGGGCATTGCGCCGGAGCGTTTTTCCATCGATGCAATCGACATCAGCGGCCGCGCGCTCGAGATCGCCGGTCGTGCACATTACGGCGGCAACGCGTTCCGCAGCCGCGCGCTCGGCTTTCGCGAGCGTTTTTTTGCACCGGTTGGCGATCAATGGCGGCTTTTGCCGGCGGTGTCGGAGCGTGTGCGGTTTCACCAGGCGAATCTGCTGACACTCGATACTCAAACGCTCGAACCCTTCGATTTCGTTTTCTGCCGCAACGTGCTGATCTACTTTGACCGGCAGACGCAGCATACGGCGATGCGGGTACTCGACAGTTTGCTTGCACCCGGCGGGATGCTGTTCGTAGGACCGGCCGAGACCGGACTAATGATGCGCGAAGGCATGGCGTCGGCGAAGCTGCCGCTCGCGTTCGCGTTCACACGGCCCGAGGGCGGACTGGCGGGTGGTGCGTTGCCGGGGGGCGCTAGCGGGCGTGGATGGGGCGAGTATGTCCTGGGAGACCGGTCGGGTGCGCTGTTCGCGGCCATCGCCAGCGCGGAAAGGGCAATGGAACTGGCGACGCGTGCAGCAACGTCAAAGGTGCCGGTCGCCGGATTGAGCCGGGCCGTAGCCACTGTGTTCGCTCAACGGAGCGGGTCAGGCGCGCATGCGAACGATGCACCTGGGCGCTCGTTTTCAATCGGCTTGCCTGCTGCGACTGCACCGCGAGCAAGCTCCGACATGGTGATGACGAATGCCAAGCCTGCGGCTAAACCGGATTTGCTCAAACAGGCCCATGCACTTGCCGACACCGGCGCTCTGCTCGAAGCAGCCAGCGTGACGCGCGGGTATCTTGAGGCGCATCCAACCAGCGCCGACGCTTACTACTTGCTCGGGGTGATCGCAGATGCTCAGGGCGAGCAAACCGAGGCGAGAGGTTTTTACAAACGTGCGCTGTACCTTGACCCGGAGCATGGTGAAGCGCTGACGCATCTCGCAGCCGTGCTTGGGCTGGAAGGCGATCGGGCGGGCGCGCAATTGCTGCTGGCGCGTGCCGCTCGAGTATCGGGAGGCCGCCATGAGTGATCCGCGCGACCAACAAGACACCCCTCTTGACCTTCATGAAACGGCTGAGCGGTCGCCCTTGCTCGACACTCCCATCGACGATTGCTGGAACCGCATCGGTGTTCGCGGCGATGGTTCTTGTCCGCGTCTGGCGGGTTACATCCATTGCCGGAATTGTCCTGTGCACGATGCCGCCGCGGCGCGCGTGCTGGATCGTGACCAAGCCGCCGATTCCTCCATCGAGCGCGAGGGGATGCATCGGCTGACGGCGCAGTCGCTGAGCGAATACGCTGCCGGGCAAGCGGATACCACGTCGTGGCTCGTCTTTCGTATCGGCGATGAATGGCTGGGTTTGCCCACGGCTATCTTTCAGCAAGTCGCGCAGTTGCGGCCGATTCACTCGCTTCCGCACCGGCGCCATCGGGCGGTGCTCGGCGTGGTGAACGTGCGCGGGACCTTGCTCGTGTGTGCGTCGCTCGCGCGCTTGTTCGGGATTGCATCGGAGGTCGGGCAGAACGGGCGGCGACCGGGCACACAGCAAGGCGTCGATGCCCGGGATCTCGCGCGCCTGCTGGTCGTCGAGCCGGGCGGCGAGCAGGGTCAGCGGGGTGATCTCGGCAATCCGATCGTGTTCCCGGTTGATGCGGTCGATGGCGTGCATCGTTTTGCACGCGTGGATTTCCAGGCGGTGCCGGCGACGGTCGCCAGCATGTCGGCGTCGCACGCCGTGGCCGTGACAGTGTGGAAGGGCGTGACGGTGGGTCTGCTGGACGCGGCCAAACTTTTCGAGACTTTGAACCGGAGCCTCACATGAGCGGCGCTGAAACAGGCCAGGGGCCAAGCCGCGGCCAGCCGTCGCTCATCGACTTGTTTCGCGAGGAAGCGCGTGCGCAGGGGCAGATTCTCAGCGACGGCCTGCTCGCGCTCGAACGTGCGCCGCGCGATCCGGTGACGCTCGAAGCCTGCATGCGCGCGGCACATTCGCTGAAGGGCGCGGCGCGGATTGTCGGTGTGCCCGCTGGCGTGAGCCTCGCGCATGTGATGGAGGACTGCTTCGTCGGTGCGCAGCAAGGGCGCGTGAGCGTCGATGCCGCCATGATCGACGTGCTGCTGAGCGGCGTCGATCTGATCGTGCAGATCGGTCAGGCTTCCGGCGACGAAACCGTGTCGCAGGCGGACGTGGATGCATTCGTCGACCAGTTGAACGCGCGGATGAACGGTGTGGCCGCGGCTTCGCCTTCTTCTTTTTTCGAAGCGCCGAAGGCAGATGCCGACTTTGATCTATCGGCTGAACTAACACTCGCCGCGCCGGTTGAGGAAGCCGCAGAAGTCACGGAAGCCATGGACGCCATGGAGTCCACGCCCCACCAGCCTGTCCGCTCCGCCGAACTGCGCGAGCCGGCCCGCATGCTGCGCGTGCGTGCCGATACGCTCGACCGCTTGCTGAGCCATTCGGGTGAATCGCTGGTGGAATCGCGCTGGCTCAAACCGTTCGCGCAATCCATGTTGCGCGTGAAGCGCATCCAGCGCGACGCGAGCCGGGCGCTCGACTTCCTGCACGAATCGCTGACCGAAGCGGCTACCTCGGCCTCGACTTCAATGGCCGCCCCGACCGCCGCGCTCGATTCCCGCACGCTCGACGCGCTCGACGAAGTGCGCCGTCTCAATGCGGAGGCGCACCGCCAGCTCGGCGAGCGCCTGGCCGAACTGGAAAATTACGACCGGCGCTCGACGCACCTGTCACAGCAACTCTACGACGAAGCGCTCGAATGCCGGATGCGGCCGTTCGTCGATGCCACCGGCGGTTTTGCGCGCATGGTCCGCGACGTCGCGCGTTCGCTCGATAAACAAGTGCGGTTCGTGATTGCGGGCGTTGCGACGGAGGTGGACCGCGACATCCTCGACTTGCTCGAAGCGCCGCTCGGCCATCTGTTGCGCAACGCCGTCGATCACGGTATCGAAGCTCCGTCGCTGCGCCTGGCGCTCGGCAAACCGCCCGAAGGCACGATCACGCTGGAAGCACGCCACAGCGCGGGCTCGCTTTTCATCAGCGTCAGTGACGACGGCGGTGGCGTGGACCTCCCCGCGCTGCGCCGGGCCATCGTGCAGAAGCGCCTAGCCAACGAAGCAACCGCCGCGCGTCTTTCAGATGCCGAACTACTCGAATTCCTGTTCCTGCCCGGCTTCTCCATGCGCGATACCGTCACCGACGTCTCCGGCCGCGGCGTCGGCCTGGATGCCGTGCAGGACGTCGTGCGCCAGGTGCGCGGCAGTCTGCGTGTCACGCAGGAAGCGCTGGTCGGCACGCGCTTCGTGATGCAGTTGCCGCTGACGCTGTCCGTGATCCGCAGCCTGATTGTGGAAGTCGACGGCGAGCCGTACGGTTTGCCGCTCGCGCATGTCACGCGCACGCTGGTGCTGCCGCGGGCATCGATCGATCTGCTCGAAGGGCATCAGCATTTTGCATTCGAAGGGCGGCGGCTCGGCATCGTCACCGCGCATCAGATTCTCCGCTCGGGCACCTTCGAGACCGTCAGCGACACGCTCAACGTCGTCGTGATCGGGCAGGGCGCGGCGAGCTACGGCGTGGTGGTCGACCGCTTTCTCGGCGAGCGCATGCTGGTCGTGCAACCGCTCGATAAACGTCTCGGCAAGGTGCCGAACATCGCGGCGGGCGCGTTGATGGAAAACGGCGATCCGCTCCTGATCGCCGATCTCGACGACTGGCTGCGCGCGGTCGAAAAGCTGGTTGTCGACGGCGAACTCGGACGTGTCTCCGCGGGCACCGCGCGCGTGGTCGCCGCGTCGAAAAAACGCGTGTTGGTGGTGGACGACTCGCTGACCGTGCGCGAACTCGAACGCAAGTTGTTGGCTGGGCGCGGTTACGACGTGACGATCGCCGTCGACGGCATGGACGGCTGGAATGCGGTGCGCAGCGAGCGCTTCGATCTCGTGATCACGGATATCGACATGCCGCGCCTCGACGGCATCGAATTGGTCACGCTGATCCGGCGCGATCCGCATCTGCGCGAGACACCGGTGATGATCGTGTCGTACAAGGATCGGGCGGAGGACCGCCAGCGGGGACTGGATGCCGGCGCGGACTACTATCTGGCGAAGGGCAGCTTCCACGACCAGACCTTGCTCGATGCAGTGCGCGACCTGATCGGCGAAGCGCAGTTGTGAGAGACCACTAAAAAGAGAGAGGCGAGCGATGAAGATCGGGATCGTGAACGACATGCCGCTGGCCGTGGACGCCTTGCGCGGGGCGCTGGCGACCCGGCGGGACTTCGAGGTGATCTGGGTCGCGACCGATGGCGCACAGGCGGTCGACTACTGCACGGCGCAGAAACCCGACGTCGTGCTGATGGATCTCGTGATGCCGCACATGGACGGCACAGAAGCCACGCGGCGCATCATGCGTGAGACGCCGTGCGCGATCCTGATCGTGACGGTGGACGTGGGGGCGAATGCGTGGCGCGTCTATGAGGCGATGGGCGCAGGCGCGCTGGATGCCGTCGATACCCCGGTGCTGAACGGCCCGGACGCGAAGCGCGGGATCGCGGCGTTGATCGCCAAGATCGACCAGATTGGTGCGCAGCAGCTCACGAAAGCCGCCGCGAATCCGGTCGCAGCCGCACCGCGTATCACCTCCGACACCGACCTGCTGGC
>NZ_AEJF01000236.1 GCF_001028175.1 Caballeronia mineralivorans PML1(12) | reverse complement strand
ACTGCCGGCTGACTTCGCGCCGGCCACGGTGATCGTCCAGCACGTGGATCAGGCGTTTGCGCTCGGCATGGCCGACTGGCTCAACGAACAGTCGGCGCTGCCGGTGCGCGTGGCTCGCGAGGGCGACCGGCCAGAACCTGGCTGCGTGCTGCTCGCCGCGACCAACGATCACCTGCATTTCTCCGGCGGCGGCAATCGGCTCGCCTACACGAAAGAGCCGCTGGCGACACCATACCGGCCGTCCATCGACGTATTTTTCCAGAGCGTGGTCGCGCGCTGGAGCGGTAATGCCGTCGGCGTGCTGCTGACCGGCATGGGCCGCGACGGCGCAGCCGGCCTCGCCGCCATGCGCGCCAAGGGGTATTACACGATCGCGCAGGACGAAGCGACATGCGCCGTTTATGGCATGCCGAAAGCGGCCGCCGCGCTGAATGCGGCGGTGGCTATCCTGCCGCTCCCGAACATCGCGAATGCCTTGCAGAAGGTATTTGCATCGTCGCGCAAATGAGGCGCTCGAACTCGACACAGAACAGGATTCAGTCATGGAACATCGAAATGCAGATCCGCTGGCCGAGCGCGCACGGCGCGCTCAGGCCAATCCGGAAAGCCCGGCCGATCCTCTCGATACTGCCGCCGAGGAGCGTTCGGCCGCCGACCTGCTTGCCGATGCGCTGAACGCGCCCAGTGCAGCCGAGAGCCCAGTCATGGTGCTGCTCGTCGACGATCAGACGATCGTGGCTGAAGCGGTGCGCCGCGCGCTGGTGGATCAGCCGCGGCTGGATTTCCACTACTGTGCGAATCCCGAGGACGCATTGCGGGTTGCCCAGACCACGCGGCCGACCGTGATCCTGCAGGATCTGGTCATGCCCGGTGTGGACGGGCTGACGCTGGTGCGCCAATACCGTGAGCACGAGTCGACGCGGGATATTCCGATCATCGTGTTGTCGACGAAGGAAGAGCCGCGCATCAAGAGCGCAGCGTTTGCCGCGGGCGCTAACGACTATCTGGTGAAGTTACCGGACAGCATCGAATTGATCGCGCGGATTCGCTATCACTCGCGCTCGTATCTGAACTTGCTGCAGCGTGACGAGGCGTACCGCGCATTGCGGCAGTCGCAGCAGAAACTGCTCGAAACCAATCTGGAGCTGCAGCGCCTGACGAATTCGGACGGGTTGACGGGTTTATCGAACCGTCGCTGCCTCGACGACTACATGAACGCCGAGTGGAAACGCGCTGCACGAGAGCAGTCGCCGCTCGGCTTCCTGATGATCGATGTGGACAACTTCAAGTCGTACAACGACACCTACGGCCACGTCGCCGGCGACGACGTGCTGAAGCTCGTCGCGCGCGCGATTGAATCGAGCCTGAACCGTCCCGCCGATCTCGCCGCGCGTTTCGGCGGCGAGGAGTTCGCAGTGGTGCTGCCGTCCACGTCGGCGGGCGGCTTGCGTCTGCTCGGCGAAAAGATCCGCATGGCGGTCGAGGCACTTGCGGTGCCACACACGGGTTCAGCCAGCGAACGGGTGACGATCAGCGTAGGCGGCGTCATGCAGGTGCCACAACCAAGCGAAGAGGTTAAACAGTTGATCGAAGCCGCCGATCTCGCTTTGTATCGGGCGAAGCGTGACGGACGCAATCGGGTAGAAGTCGCCAACTGAACTGGCTGGCCGATTAAAACCGGACGGTTGCGCCCAGGCTTGGGCCGCTCATGCGAACGGTCTGCATGAGTTGATCGTTGGACCCGTGGAACGCCAGGTAGCGATACGCGAGACTGACATCTGCCAATTTCATGGCATAACCTACGCCCGTCATGGCTTGCCACGTCACCTTCGACGAACCCATGTGTCCGAAAGGCAACGGCGCAGCATGAATGTCGGCCATCGCAGTCATCGAGATGGTCAAAATCAACAATGGAGGTCGTCCCGTGGCCGCTCAGGAACGGACGGCTGTGAATCTTCTTCCTGCGACTGAATCTGGCCGGCGATTACCTGTCGGCAGCACGCGACCAATGCTTCCTGTCGCAAGATTGTTCACTCGATGACCGGTAAACTGATCGGACCCGCCACCCAATGTCGAACCGTCCGTTCGGTACGGTAGTTGTGTGACTAAAAGCTCGCATCGCGACTGGATCACGTCACGGATCGGCGCGCTTCGAACGAAATTCTGCAATCGCCGCGGCCAGCATCCTGATTCCTTTCTGAATCTCATCGACCGTCAGACTGGCGTAGCCGAGGATCAACCCCGCGGCTCGACTCTGAGCGGAAGGCCGCGTCTCGGCAAACAGCGGCGACACGGGGTAGACGCCCACGCCACGGTCATTAGCGGCGGCCACCAGCGCGCGCTCGTCCTCCCAGCGCAGGAACGGCAACCACAACAACACATGCAGTCCGGCTGCGGTGCCGGTGACCTGAGCCCCGGCAGGCAAGTGATGTGCGATGGCATCGAGCAGCGAGGCACGACGGCGCTCGTACTCGCGCCGTACTCGTCTCACATGGCGCTCATAAGCGCCGCTGTCGATTAGGGAGGCCAGCACACGCTGTTCGAGTACCGGCGCGTGACGATCGCTCAGGCGCTTGGCCTGCCGGAAGACCGGCACCAGTTCGACGGGCAAGATCAGATAGCCAAGTCGAAGGTGCGGCGACAGCGCTTTGGAAAACGTACCGACGTAAATCACGCGGCCATTGGAATCGATCGACTGCAGTGCGTCGATCGGCCGCTGGCCGTAGCGAAACTCTCCGTCGTAGTCGTCCTCGATTACCCAGGCGCCGTGACGTTGCGCCCACTGAAGCAGTTCGAGGCGTCGCCCGATGGGTAATACGCCGCCCAGCGGAAACTGATGCGAAGGCGTCACGTACACGAGACGCGCGCGACTATTGCGCGGCAAGCGCCGCGTGTCCAGACCGTGCTCATCGACTGCGGCGGGCAAGAGCCGGACTCCGGCGGCCTCGAAGCAATCGCGCGCGATGAGATACCCCGGGTCCTCGAAAAGAGCGGCATCGCCGGGATCGAGCAGCAGGCGTGCGCACAGGTCGATGGCCTGCTGCGTGCCGCTCACGACGAGAATCTGTTCGGCATCGCAAACGAGCCCGCGGGCGCGTCGCACATAGCTTTGAAGTGCGCGCCGCAATGACGCGTCACCTTCGGGCGCGACGTAGTAGAGGCTATCCTTTTGGCGCAGCAGTTCGGCCTGGTACGCACGCCGCCAGAGCAATACGGGAAAGTCGCGAGCCGCCAGTGCTCCATACAGAAAGTCGATGCGGCCCATTCCCGCGAGAGGCAGTATCGGCGTCGCAATCGCCGACACGCGTCGACCATATGCGGAAAGGGAAGGCGCGGACCCGTTAGACCGAGGCGGACTCGAAACCGCGAGCGCAATCGGCGGACTGGCGACGCGCGCCGCTCGCCCCGCGGCGGTGACAATGAAACCTTCGGCCGCGAGCTGTTCATAAGCCGACGTGACGGTGGTACGCGATACACCCAGATCGGCCGCGAGCGCCCGTGTGGAGGGCACCCGTGCGCCCGCCTGAAGCGTTCCGTCGGCCATCTGTGCGCGCAAGAGCTCGTAAATGCGGCGCCCCGTTCCAGAGGCATCCCGGTCTGGCGACATGAGAAACTGGTCCACATAGATCGACGAAAACTGGATCTTCTCATTGTGCCTGTTTCGAGCGACAGTTGTGACTTTTACATCACATCGAATCAGGCAAGCACGATGTATATCCCACCGCACTTCGCCGAAACCCGCGCCGAGGAATTGCAACGCATCATCCGGGCGCATCCGCTCGGCACGCTCGTCACGCATACACGCTCGGGGCTGGACGCCAATCACATTCCGTTCGAATTCGATCCGGCTCAAGGGGAGCACGGTCTGCTGACGGCCCATGTTGCCCGTGCAAACGACGTCTGGCAGCGGTGTGCGACGGGTACGCCAGTCATGGTGATCTTTCGTGGGGCGGATGCCTATATCTCGCCGAACTGGTATCCGAGCAAGCATGAGGCGCATCGGCAGGTTCCGACGTGGAACTATGAGGTGGTGCATGCCTACGGCAATCTCACCGTGCGCGACGATGATCGTTTCGTACGCGGCATGGTCGCGCGTCTAACGCGCCGACATGAGGCCAATGAACCCAGGCCATGGAAAATGGGAGATTCTTCGCCCGAGTTCATCGATAGCTTGCTGCGCAATATCGTGGGTATCGAGATTGCCGTGACGTCGATGGTGGGCAAGTCGAAGCTCAGTCAGAACAAGGACGCGCGTGATCGGCACACTGCCGCCGATACGCTCGACGCGCGCGGCCAGAACGAAATGGCGCGTTCGATGCACAACGCAGGGTAAGGCACGAGCGAGCATGTCAACCGCACACGCAACCATCTACACAGCCACCTTCATTTTCGCAGCAGGCGCGCTCGACGAAACGTTTCATGCGCTGGACCGAGAGATCGCACTTATCGTCAAATCGATTCCCGGATACCTCGGCGAAGAGACGTGGGAAAACGCATCGACCGGGCTTGTCTCGACCGTGTACTACTGGGAAACCTTCGATGCGCTCAAGACGCTGATGAATCACCCGAAGCACCTCGCGGCGAAGGAACAGCAAGCGCGCTGGCTCAAGGGCTATCAGGTCGTCATCGCAAAGGTGATCGGCTGCTATGGCGATGGCGGCATCGCGCATCCGCTGGGGCCCTGGCACTCATCTGCACATACCGAGTAGCGCGCTCATTCGAGCGTTCAAATCTACACTCTCGCCATCGCATCAATACAACCATAACCCGCACATCATGTCTCTAATTCCATTCCTGATCGCTGCCACTGTGCTTGCCATCACGCCCGGCCCGGGGATTGCCTATGTCGTCGCTCGTACCGTCGCCGGCGGTCGCACGGAGGGCCTGGCCTCGTGCTTCGGCACGGCGATGGGCGGTCTGCTTCATGTACTCGCGGCTTCGTTCGGGCTGTCCTTGCTGATCGCCCGGTCTGCAATGCTCTTCAGTCTGGTGAAGTACATCGGTGCGGCTTATCTGGTTTATCTCGGCATCCGCATGCTGTTGCGCAAGGATCAGCCGCTCACGGTGGAACGCGTTGCGTCACAAGGCGCGCGCCGGGCGCTCTGCGAGGGAATCCTGGTCGAGGCCCTGAATGTGAAGACGGCGCTTTTCTTTTTGGCTTTCCTGCCGCAGTTCGCTGCACCCGGCCAGCCACTGATTGCGCAGCTGGTGATGCTTGGGAGTATCTGCGTCGTATTAAATACGCTCGTCGATGTCATCGCCGTGTTCGCTGCTGCCCGATTGCTCAAATCGAGCACCGCGCGTGCGGCTCGTGCTCGTTTGCTTACGCGCACATCGGGTATCGTCATGTTGAGCTTGGGCGCTTATCTGGCGCTGGCGGGCCGCGCGCCCTCCGTCTGAAACGACTCTCGCAGTCAGGTAACAGCGTTATCTGAACAGCTGTTCGCAAGATTTTGAGCGGGTTTTGGGGCGAACCGAATGCGCTGACTATCTGGCTGCTATGAAATTGAAGCTGCAGTTCGGACGGCGCATTCTTCGGTCCTTGAAAAGGCAGCTTATGGCCCAGATGTCAAAACCCACGCCACTTCGGCTTAGCGCAATATGTGGCTTGTCAGAATACTCTGCCAAGTTATCGCGGAGATGCGCAAAAGGCTACCAGGACCGAGCGCGGACAGCTTCAGTCAATCGACGAACGGTTATCCGCACGCGAATACTGGTGGCGTATCGCGCCCTTCTTTCTTACGGTCCTGACGCTAGGTCCGGTAGCTGCTGGGGTTGCCGTAGCGATACACAACACATGGTTGGAAACTGAGCGCCATTGTTGGTGCGACATTTCGCTATACGTGTCTGTAAGTAGCTTAACGAGTTTGAGAGGGCGGCTCGCGAACGTCCGCTTCGTATAAAGGCGACCGTCGCTTCAGGGTCGCGAAGCGACAATCAGAGCCACTCGACACAAGCCGTTCGCATGCCACAAGCCTGCGGTATCCTGTTCTCAACTTTATTGTCTCAGGCAAGCAGATGGAGCAGATTGAACCCACGCCGTTCGCAACTTTAAAGCAAGATGCTGCGATAGTTAGATCGACGCGAGCCTTCCGCCACAAGGGCGGCAGTTCTCAGCTTTATTGTCACGAACTACCGGTTGTCCTCACAAAACAGAAGGCCGTTCCAACTTGCGTTAGAACGGCCTTTTTGCTTGCAACGATTGCTTCAAATTTTTGCGTTTGAGGTGAGGGGACGCGTGGCGGTTATTTCGCCGTCGCAGCCGTTTTCTCTGCCGCGGCGACATTCGCGGTACCGCCGTTCGGCGAACCCATCGCCTGGAACAGCGACGCAGTATCGCTCAGGCGCGCGCTTTCGTAGCGGATCGCGCTCAGCCGCGCATTGCGGTATTGACGCTCGCTCGCACGTGCCGCCGAGGGCGGAATCGCCCCGAGCCGCGCACGCGCCGCCGAATCCGTGAATGCGCTCATTGAAGTGCGGCTGGCGGTATCGGCGAAGTTGAGCGCCTGGTTATCCTGCTCGAGCGCCGCGAGCGAATCCGCCACGTTGCGGAACGCGGCCAGCACCGTCAGCTTGTATTGCGCGACGGCCGCTTCGTAGCTTGCCTGCGCCGCGCGCTTTTGCGCGAGCAGCGCACCGCCATGAAACAGCGGCTGCGACAGCGACGCGCCGATACCCCAGATCGCGCCCGCACCGGACAAAGCGGTCGGCCAGCTAAACCCCGCTTGCCCCATCGACGCCGACAGCGTCAGGCTCGGGAACATCTGTGCCGTCGCGACGCCGACCTGCGCGGCGGCGGCTTTGAGCAAGGAATCGGCGGCTTGAATGTCCGGGCGGCTCGCAAGCAATTCCGACGGCACGACAACCGGCACGTTCGCCGGCAGGGTGAGCGACGCAAGATCGAGATCCGGCGGCGCCTGATCGGGCGTACGGCCGAGCATGACGGCAAGCGCATGACGCGTTGCAAGCCACTGAGCCCGCAAGCCCGGCAACGACGCGGCAAGCGCCGCGGCGCTCGACTGCGCGTTGAGCGCATCCGAACGTGACGCCGAGCCGAGTTCGTAGCGGCACTGCGTTTCGCGTGCGTCTTCGTCGGCGAGGACGATCAGCCGTTCGGTCGTATCGATTTGCGCGCCCAACGAGGCGGCACCGATCGCGCCCGTGACAATGTTCGCGGCGAGCGCGCGGCGGGCCGCATCGAATTGCCAGGACTGGCTGTCCACTTGCGCGGCCAGCGCCCGGTCCGCGAGCCGCGATGCGCCGAACAGATCGAACGTGTATTGCGCTCGGATCTGGCCGACGAAGAGGTTGTAGAGCACCGTCGGCGGACCGAGGTTCGGCACGCCGATCGCGCGCTCACGATCCGCTTGGCCGCCGAGGTCGACGCTGGGCAGCATCGACGAACCGACTTGCGCTCGTAATTGTTCGCGTGCGGCGGCGAGGGTTTTATCGGTGGCGGCGAGACTCGGGCTGTTGCGCAAGCCTTCGTCGACCAGCGCGTTCAGCGGCTCCGAACGATACAGCTTCCACCACTCGGGCACGGGTTTCGCGCCGGCATCGAAACTTTGCGATACCCCTTCGGCCGTCACGGTGCGCGCGGGTTGCGCGTTGGCGCCGTAGTGAGGCACCGAGGGCAGCATGGGCGGTTTTCCATCCGGGCCGAACGAGCAGGCGGAAAGGGCGGAAAGGGTGGCTGCGAAGCCAAGAGCAGTCAGGGAAAAGCGTTTCATGACTGACCTCCATTGCGGGCATCGGGCGTATTTTGCTCTTCAAACCCCGCGCGCTCGTGGCGTTTTACCTTGAACGAAACCGCGTACAGCGCCGGCAAGTAGAACAGCGTGAGCACGGTCGCACTCGTGATCCCGCCCATGAGTGCGGTTGCCATCGGTCCGAAGAAGTTGCTGCGCAACAGCGGAATCAGCGCGAGCACGGCAGCGGCGGCGGTCAGCGTGATTGGCCGGAAACGTCGCACAGTCGCGCCGACGATGGCATCGAAGCGAGGATGTCCCGCTGCAATGTCCTGCTCGATCTGGTCGACGAGAATTACCGAGTTTCGCATGATGATCCCGAACATGGCGATCACGCCGAGCATGGCGACAAAACCGAACGGCTTGTTGAACAGCAACAGCGCCAGTACCACGCCGATCATCCCGAGCGGCGCGGTCAGCACCACCATCATCACGCGCGCAAAGCTTTGCAACTGGATCATCAGGAGCGTCAGCACGACGATCGCCATGATCGGCATCTGCGCGTTGATGGACGACTGGCCTTTCGCGCTTTCCTCAACCGGGCCGCCCACTTCGATCCGATACCCCACCGGCAAGCCCGCGCGCAACGTGGCGAGTTTCTTCTCGATCGCGTGCGTCACGTCGATGCCTTGCGCGCCGGCCTTCACGTCCGACTGCACGGTGATGGTCGGCTGACGGTCGCGTTCCCAGACCACGCCATATTCCAGATCGTTCACCACATGCCCGATCGTACCGAGCGGCACGGGTCCGTTCGGCGTCGGCATGGCAAGCGTGGCGAGCTTCGCCGGATCGACGCGTTCGCGTTTCGGCGCGCGCAAGTCGACACTGATCAGCTTGTCGTGTTCACGATACTGCGTGACGGTATAACCGGTCAGTTGCATCGCGAGGAAATCCGATACGTCCTGCGAACTGATACCGAGTTCACGCGCCTTCTTCTGGTCGATCTCGAAGCGCACCGAACGCTCCGACGGTTCGTCCCAGTCGTATTGGACATTGGTCGTGCCACTGTCGGCGCGCATTTCCGCGAAGACTTTTTCGGCGATACCGCGCACCGTCGGCAGGTCGTCGCCACTCACGCGAAACTGCACGGGATAGCCGACCGGCGGACCATTTTCGAGCCGCGATAAACGCGTGCGGATCGACGAAAATTTCTCGCGCAGGACGGGTTCGAGCCAGCGCGCGAGCTTCTCGCGATCTTCGACGGACTTCGCCGTAATCACGAATTGCGCGAAGTTCGGCACCTGCAACTGCTGGTCGAGCGGCAGATAGAATCGTGGCGCACCCGAGCCGACGAAGTTCACCACGTGGTCGATCTCAGGGCGTCCTTCCAGCACTTTCTCCAGGCGCTTGGTCTCGCGCAGCGTAGCTTCGAATGAGGCGCCTTCTTGCAAGCGGACATCGACGAGCAGTTCCGGGCGGTCCGAACTTGGGAAGAATTGTTGCGGCACGAGCGTGAAGCCCGCCAACGCGATGACGAACAACACCAGCGTGATGCCGAGCACGACAAAACGCCGTTCAATGCACCATGTCAGCCAGCCGCGCAGACGCGTGTAGAACTTCGTGTCGTAGATATCGTGTTCGTGATCGGGCGCGTGATGCGCCTCGCGTTTGCGCTCGGGCAAGAGCTTGTAGCCGAGCAGCGGAATCAGCACGACCGCGGCGAACCACGACGCGATCAACGCAATCGCCGAGACCTCGAAGATCGAGCGCGTGTATTCGCCGGTGCTGGACTTGGCCAGCGCGATCGGCAGGAAACCGGCCACGGTCACCAGCGTGCCGGTGAGCATCGGGAACGCGGTGCTGGTGTAGGCGTAGGCTGCGGCGCGCGAGCGATTCCAGCCTTGCTCCAGCTTCACCGCCATCATCTCGACAGCGATGATGGCGTCGTCGACCAGCAAGCCCAGCGCGAGAATCAATGTTCCGAGCGAGACCTTGTGCAGGCCGATATCGAAGAGATACATGAAGAGGGCGGTGACGGCGAGCACGACCGGAATCGAGATCACGACCACCATGCCGGTACGCACGCCAAGCGACACCAGGCTCACTATCAGCACGATGAGGACTGCTTCCGCGACAGCTTCCAGGAAGTCGTCCACCGACTTCGATACCGCACGCGGCATGCTCGACACTTCGTTGAGCACAAGGCCAGCGGGGAGTTGCGAGCGCAACTGAGCCACCTGCGCATCGAGCGCCTTGCCGAGTTGCACCACGTCCTGACCCGGCTGCATCGTTATGTCAATACCCAATACCGGCTTCTCGGCCGAGCGCATCTGCGTGACTGCAGGATCGAGATAGCCGCGCTTGATCGTTGCTATATCCCCAAGACGAAACGACCTGCCGTTCACGCGGATCAGCGTGTTGGCGAGTGCGGCCATGTCAGTGATCTGGCCGGTTGGCCGCACGAACACGCGGTCATCGGGCGTAGTCAGCGTGCCCGAGGGCGCAACGGCATTCTGGCCATCGATAGCCTGAGCAATCTGCTGCGGCGAGATGCCGAGCCGCGTGAGCTGGGTGTTCGCGATCTCGATGTAGACGCGCTCGTCCTGATCGCCGAAATAATTGACCTTCGCCACACCCGGTACGCGCAACAAGACTGTGCGCAGCGAGTCGGCGTAATCGTGGAGTTGCACCGGCGAAAAGCCGTCGCCTTCCAGTGTGTAGATGTTCGTGAAGACGTCGCCGAACTCGTCGTTGAAGTACGGACCTTGCACGCCCTTGGGCAACGTGTAGGCAATATCGCCGACCTTCTTGCGGACCTGATACCACTCTTCGGGCACGTCCTTCGCGGGCGCGCCGTCCTTCATCGTGAAGAACAGCAGCGATTCGCCGGGGCGAGAATAGCTGCGCAGAAAGTCGGTAGCCGGTGTTTCCTGCAGTTTTTTCGCGATCTTGTCGGTGACCTGTTCCTGCACCTGTCGCGCGGTTGCGCCGGGCCAGAAGGTCTGGATGACCATCACGCGGAAGGTGAACGGCGGATCTTCCGATTGCGCGAGCCTTGTGTAGGCGAGGACGCCGAAAATGGTCGCCATCGCGATCAGGAAGACCACTAGCGCCTGATGGCGAAGCGCCCAGGCCGAGAGGTTAAAGCGGCCTTCCTCGTGACGATAGTCGCCCGAAGCAGCCGCCGCTGCCGCTGCCGATGAATCCCGTTCGTGATCGCTCATGACGCGAAATCTTCCGGATGCAGGGGCGCGACCACGCGAACTTTCTCGCCGGCGGAAACGGTATGCACGCCTTGCCATACCACGCGGTCGCCGGCTGTGATGCCTTGGGAAACCGTCACGGTCCGCTCGCCGTATCGAGACACTTCCACACGCCGCAATTCAAGCGACCCGTCCGCTTTCACGATCCACACGGCGGGCAGCTTGTCCGCGTGGAAAAGCGCGGTGGAGGGCAGCGTGAACGCTTGCGTGGATGCGCCGGATGGCGCCGATGCATTCGATGCCGATGCCTGCGCGAACGCCACGTCGGCGGTCATGCCGAGCCGGACCTCCGGCGTGGGCGCTTCGAGCGTCAGCCTTATGCGATACGTGCGGCTCTGGGCGTCGGCGGCGGGGGACACTTCGCGCACCCGTGCGGCGAACTGTTTGCCCCCTAGCGCAGCGATCGTCACGGTCGCTTTCTGGCCGACCGTGAGCGATCCGAGCGTGGTTTCCGGCACGTCCGACACCACGTCGATCTCGCCACTCCACGCGAGGTTATAGATTGCTTGTCCCGCCGATACGTTCTGCCCCGTGTCAGCCTGTTCCGCCGTGATGACACCGGCTTTATCGGCAACAAGCGTGGTGTATTTCAACTGATCGGCCGACAACGCGGCCTGTTCTTGTGCCTGATTGCGTTGGGCGAGCGCCGTTGCGTAAGCGTTCTCGGTTTGTTCGAGTTGCGCGCGTGCGATCAGGTTTTCCTGCGCCTGGGCGCGATCGCGAACGAGTTGCTGCTCGGCATAAGTGAGCTGATGTTGCGCGGCGGAGAGTTGCGCGGCCGCGCTCGCGGCGCTCTTGGCGTTGTCGGCGGGATCGAGTTTCGCCACGATCTCGCCGGCTTTCACGCTGTCGCCAAGACGCACGCGCCGCTCGATGATTTTCCCGCCTACGCGAAACGACAGCGGCGTCGAGTAGCGTGCTTCTATCGTTGCGGGCAGCGACGACTGCGCGGCTTTCCCATCGGCGCTGGCCGCCACGGCGACCACCGGACGCAGCGCGACGGGCGGCGCTTCCTTCTTGCTGCACGCGGTGAGCGCCACGATGGCAACGACACCGAGCGACCAGGCAAGGGCACGGCGAACCGAAGAGGAAGCGGGCGGCCTGGAAGCCCCGCCCAATGACATAAACGATACAAACGACTTTAAGCGCGATCGCAGCGACAGCGATGGCAACGTGCGGCGACAGAGTTGCAGATTCACGAGTGACCTCGACGCAAAAGCTTCCGTGCGTGCAATACGAATTTGCAGACACGGCCGGCGCGCAGCGTCGACACGGCGTGTCGCTGCGCGTTTTCAAGATATGGCGCGGTTCGGGGCGCGCAGTTCGAAAGCTTGGCCCGCCAAGGCCACCAAGCTTCCCGGTACGTCGCCGCCAAATACGCGATGAATTCTAATACAACTATGAATCTGGAATCAAAGCCGTATCATAATTCAATTTTGAGATGCTAAACTCGACCGATGAAACGAATTCGCCTCACGCGGGAGCAAAGCCGTGATCAAACGCGTCAGCGTTTGCTGGACGCTGCACAAGCTGTTTTCATGAAGAAGGGGTTTGTTGCCGCGAGTGTCGAGGACATTGCGGCGTCGGCGGGTTATACGCGCGGGGCGTTCTATTCGAACTTCGGCAGCAAGTCCGCGTTGTTTCTGGAACTGCTCAAGCGCGATCACGACGGGATCATGAACCGGCTGCATTCCATCTTCGATGGTGAGGCGAGCCGGGCCGACATGGAAAGCCGCCTGTTGCAGTATTACAGCGAGTGCTATCGCGACAACAAGTGTTTTTTGCTTTGGGTCGAAGCGAAATTGCAGTCGAGTCGCGATGCGAAATTTCGCGCGCAATTCAATGCATTCATCCGGGAATTGTTGCAGACGACGACGGCGTATATTGTCGCGTTTTCAGAGCGGGCGGGGACACCGTTGCCCATGCCCGCGGAGCAGCTTGCGCTTGGGCTAACGGCGTTGATCGATGGAATGCAGTTTTTTTATACGTCGGATCCGCAGGCTTGCGGCAACGAAATGTCCGAGGCCGTACTGGCAAAGTTTTTTAGCCGCGTGGTGTTCGGGGCTGATGTGGTTTGAGGGTTTCGGGCGAACAAAAAGAACGTACAACCTGGAACGTATTACGTTTCAGATTGCGATCCCCGATCCGCCGTTACTGCCGAGCAACTGCTCCACTGCATCCGCGCTCGCATAATCCTGCTCCGGCAAACCATCGAACACAGCGATCACGTCGTTGCTCACACCCGCAGCGCGCGCCGCATCGACAATGCCATCCTTATTGGCCGGATATTTCAGATCCCGCAAGACCTGCGCGATTTCATCGTCGATCGGTTCATCGTTCAAGCTGGCGTTTGCGTGCGTATCGGTCATGGGTGCCCTTGATCGTTTTAATGGATCCTGCTCACGTCTGAACTTGTATCACCTGGCTTGCCATCCCATGGCTGGGCGTCCGCGATTTCGGCAACGCCACGTGAAGCCAACGCGCGTGATCCAGGTCCTGCGCCCTTACTTCCGGCGCGGGCGGAGACACCGGCGCAGCATTGGCGCGCATGGCAAGCACCACGCGCATTGCTTCAGCCTGGCGGGCGTCGATTGCTGCATCGTCCGTATGGATCGGCGCTGCGTAACACGACACGGATACCAAAACCATCAATAAAGACGTTGAGGTTTTCATCGCTCAACCCTCCTGACACTGAGTCCACAAGCAGTACGCAAGCGGTCCAAAAGCAGCACGAATACGGGACAGTACAGAGAATAGTAGCGGGGAATCGAGCAAAGGCCATGCCAATCGATACCCGCAGTCTTTCCGCGGTTTACCTGATGAATGCGGCGTGTCCGTCGAGCTATGTCTCAAGCGGCGCCGGCGGCAGTTCTTCGAGTCAATTCTCGAATCGGGTTTTCAGCACGTGCTTCACGGGCGGGCAGGCACTGCCGCAATTTTGCACGCTCTGCGCAATTTCAGCGCGATGCCGGATTTAAACGGAAGTAGGCATCGAGAAGCGATGTTTTGTACACCACGCCGAGCAACACCGGCCGCGCTGCGCAATCGACGACCGGCAAACGCTCGCCCTGAAACGCCAGGAAATGCTGCAACGCTTCACCCAGCGACATGTCTGGTGTCAGCACATCGAAATGAGGTTGCAGATAATCCGCGGCGGATTTGATGTCGGTGTTGCCTTCATCGAGCAGATCGGACGTGATGTCCTTCAGTGCAACCACGCCGCGAAACTGGCCGTCTGCATCGACGACGTAGAGGTACTTCACCGGATACTCGAGGAACACGCGGGTCATCGTTTTCACGTCCGCATCGAGTGGCACGATCGTCTCGGCGGGTTTCACGAGTTCGCGCATCTGCGTGGCGGCGAGCCGCAAGCGCTCCTTTTCGTCGCGATTGCGCCGCAGCGTGACCTCGTACATCGAGGTCTGCGCCGACGCCCGCGCGATGAAAAACGCCACCACGCACGAGAGCATCAGCGGCAGCATGACCTGATAACTCAGCGTCATTTCGAAGATCATCAGAATCGCCATCAACGGCGCGTGCGTGGCGGCGGCGAGGAATGCGCCCATGCCGACCATCGCGTAGGCGAACGGCGCGGACGTGGAGTGCGGCCAGATCGCATGCGCCGCCAGCCCGAACAGGCAACCGACCACGGCGCCCACGAAGAGCGTCGGCGTGAAAATCCCGCCGACCGCACCCGAACCCGCGGTCGCCGCGGTCGCGACGATCTTGAATAGCAGCACCGCGGCCAGCGCTTCCCAGGTCCAGGGGTGATGCAGAATCGAGTTGACGACTTCATAACCGTTGCCCCAGACCTCGGGATACCAGATGGAAATCACGCCGACGATCAAGCCGCCGAGTCCGAGCCGCATTGGCAAGGGCAGGGGCAGCTTGGCGAAGCGTTGTTTCGATGCCGCCAGCAGGCGCAGGAAATACGGCGCAAGCACGCCGCAGATCAAGCCGAGCAGGACAAACAGCAGCACCTCGACGCCCGTGACGGTCGGAAACACCGGCATTTCGTAAGCCGGCCGGTAGCCGGCGAATTCGCGCATCGTGATGTTCGCGACCACTGAGGACACCACGATCGGCCCGAAGCTTTCCATCGCGATGGAGCCAAGCACGATTTCGGTGACGAAGAACGCGCCGGCGATCGGCGCGTTGTACGCCGAGGTGATCCCGGCGGCTGCGCCGCAAGCGACGAGCAGGCGCAGGCGTGGCGGATCGAAATGAACCCAGCGGCCGATCAGCGACGCGCTCAGCGCCGCGAGCTGCACCATCGAGCCTTCGCGCCCGATGGAACCGCCGCTCGCGATGGTGAACAGCGACGAGATGCTGCGCCACAGGCTTTGCGAGACCGGTACGACACCGTCGCCGATAGTCACGGCTTCCATGTAGTCGGCATGCGCCTGAGCGGTCGTTCGACGCCGGGCGATCAGCAGGCACACGCCCGCGATCAGGCCGCCCGCGGCCGGCAATGCGACCCGCACGGGCCATGGAAGGCGCGTCGCCATCTCGACGAAGTTACCGTTGGCACCGCCGAACAGCCGCTGCAATCCGTCGATACCATCGCGAAACAGCGCGGTTGCGAACGCGCCGGCCACGCCGACAATCACGGCCCACACGAGCATGGTGTGGGCTTCGGAGAAACGGAACCGGCGCTGTGCCCGGGTGCGCAGCTTGAGCAGGAATGAAAGCACGTGAGCTTGAATGTCGGAGCGGGTCGGGGCCAATGGTGCGGGGGAAGGATATCACCGGCGAGTGGCCACGGGGCCGTGCTCCGATGCACGCGTGGACGCGGGTTATCGTCGTAATAACCTGAGTCCGTTGGCGACTACAACCAAGCTTGCGCCCACGTCGGCGAGGACGGCCATCCACAGGGTTGCGGCACCCGTCAGCGCGAGCACGAAAAATACCGCCTTGATCCCCAGCGCCAGCACGATGTTCTGTATCAGCACCGTGTGAGTCGCCTTCGATAGCCGGATGAAGGCCGGGATCTTGCGCAAGTCGTCGTCCATCAGCGCGACATCCGCGGTTTCGATGGCGGTATCGGCGCCCATCGCACCCATGGCAAAACCGATGTCGGCGCGGGCGAGAGCGGGGGCGTCGTTGATGCCGTCGCCGACCATGCCGACCACGGCGCCATCTGCCGCGAGCGTTGCTACTGCGGTGAGCTTGTCGTCGGGCAATTGATCGCCACGGGCTTCATCGATACCCACGGCGGTCGCGATCGCCGCCGCCGTATGCGAATTGTCGCCGCTCAGCATGACGGTGCGAACGCCGAGGGCGTGCAGGTCGCCGATGGCCGCACGGCTGGTCTCCTTCACTGTGTCCGCGACGGCGAACAGTGCGAGCACGCCTTCTTCGCCGATGAGCAGCACGACGGTTTTTCCCTGGCGCTCCTGTGTGTCGAGCCGCGCTTCCAGGCTGGCGGAACAACGCCCGAGCTCTTCGACCAGGCGGTGATTGCCGAGCGCGTAAGGTTTGCCGTCGATTGTCCCCTGCACGCCGCGTCCCGGCAACGCTTCGAAGTCATCGACCGATAACCGCACGATGTGGTCGATATCAGCGGCGCGAGCGAGCGCTTGCGACACCGGATGATCCGAACGTCCGGCGAGACTGGCCGCAAGCTGGCGGCACCGGGCGGCGTTTGTATCGGCAAGGGCTTCGAAATAGGTCTGCGCCGGCGTTCCATGCGTGATCGTGCCGGTCTTGTCGAGGGCTAGCCAGGTCAGCTTGCGGCCCCTTTCAAGATACGAGCCGCCCTTGATCAGAATGCCCTTGCGGGCTGCGGCGGTGAGGCCACTGACGATCGTCACGGGCGTCGAGATCACAAGCGCACACGGGCAGGCAATCACCAGCAGCACCAGTGCTTTATAGACCCAGTCGTGCCAGACGCCGCTAGCCAAAAGCGGCGGCAAGACCGCGACGGCCACTGCGAGCGCAAATACGACCGGCGTATAGACACGCGCGAACTCATCGACGAAGTGTTGCGTCGGCGCCTTCGAACCTTGCGCTTCGGACACCGCGTGAATGATGCGGGCGAGGGCGGTATCGGCGGCGACCGCCGTCACGCGATACTCGATCGACCCGGACTCATTGATCGTGCCCGCGAACACGGCGTCACCCGGCGCTTTGTCGACGGGCAGGCTTTCACCCGTGATAGGTGCCTGATTGACCGCCGAGCGGCCGGTCATCACGACACCATCGAGTCCGATCCGTTCGCCGGGCTTGATCCGCACGACAGTGTTTATCGATACCGATTTTGCGTCCACGTCCACCCACGCCCCGTCAGGTTGTCGAACGGTAGCTCGCTCGGGTGCGAGTTGCATCAGCTTCTGGACGGCATTGCGCGCGCGGTCGAGCGACTTCGCTTCGATCAGTTCGGCAATGCTGAACAAGACCATGACCATTGCCGCTTCCGGCCACTGGCCAAGCACCAGCGCGCCCGTCACGGCGATGCTCATCAGCGCGTTGATGTTGAGATTGCCGTTGCGGATCGCGACCCAGCCCTTTTTGTACGTGCCAAGGCCACCGGCGACGACAGCCAGCACGGCAAGCGATGCCGCCATCCAGCCCGGAAACCCGGCGAAGCTGACAATTTCCGATGCGACCGCCGCCGCGCAAGCCAGTGCCAGCGGCCAGCCGGGGTTATTCTTCGCGACTACTGCAGCTTCACCTTCCTGCTTCGATTCCGGCAACTCAGCGGTGAAACCCAGCGAACGAATGGCTTGCGCAACCGCCTCGCGTTCCAGCGGCGAGTGGTCCACCGTCAACAAACGCTGCATCAGGTTGAATTGCACGCTGTGCACGGAAGGCATTGCGGAAAGCTTCTTGCGTATCAACGCTTCTTCCGTCGGACAATCCATCTGCGCGATAAGAAAAACCGTGCGTTCGCCGCGGCTCAGCGGGTTTTGGGGAGAGGCGGTTTTACTCTCACTGTGCGAATGCTTGTGCTGGGAAGAATGAGCGTGACCGTGGCAGCACGGCGACTGGACCGGGATTACATCGACCGTATTATCTGCATTGCTGCGTGGGGACATCGTGGCTTCCAGAAGGGATCTATGATGTAGTAGACGCCCTGAAGTCACTTCAAGGTCAAGCGTTGACCGGGAGCCCACGCAATGAGAATCGGTGAACTGGCGAAAATGGCGCAGTGCACGACTGAAACCATCCGCTTCTACGAGAAGGAAGGGTTGTTGCCGCAAGCCAGGCGGACAGACTCGAATTACCGGAACTACACGGAAGCGCATGCGGAACGCCTGCGGTTTATCCGCAATTGCCGAGCGCTCGATATGACGCACGACGAGATCCGCCATCTGCTTGGCGCAACCGATGCCCCCGGCGAACCGTGCGGCTCGATCAATTCGCTCGTCGATGAACACATTCTTCACGTCGACCGGCGGATCGAGGAATTGATGCAACTGAAGTCACAACTGGTCGTGCTGCGAGGGCAATGCACGACGGAGGAATCGGTGACGGACTGCGGAATAGTCCAGGCGCTTTCAACGAACGATGTCGCGCCCGCCCGCGAGAAGCGTACGCATTTGGGTTGAGTTCCGAATTGGGTTGAGTTCCGAAGCTTGCCCGGCATGTAGAAATCCGGCCTTGTTTCATGAGGCCGGATTTTTAACGTTAAAACGCCAACTCACCACTTCGGCGCAAACGGCGGCTTGGCGTTACGCCGTCCTTCGTCGAGCGCATCGATCTTTTTGATATCGTCGGCATCCAGCTTCACCTTTTGCGAATCCCAGTTCAGTTCCTGGTGTTCCGGATTCGTCGATGCCGACAGCACCACGATATCGCGCGACAGCAACCACGCAAACGTCACCTGAGCCGGTGTCACGCCATGTTTCTTCGCGATGGCAATCAGCGTCGGGTCTTTATGCGCGCGGCCTTCGCCGAGCGGCATATACGCGGTCACCTTCACACCGAGTTTTTGCGTTGCCTCGACCAGCTTGCGGTTCGCGAGGAACGGGCTGATTTCGAACTGATTCGTCACAATGCCCTTGCCGCCGGGCGCGTTCAACGCTTCTTCGAGCAACGGCGCGGTAAAGTTCGACACGCCGAAAAACCGGATCAACTGCTGCTTCTGCGCGTCCTGGAAGCCCGCGATAGATTCGGCGATCGGCACCACGCTATCCGGCGACGGCCAGTGAATCAGCGCAAGATCAATCGTGCCGATGTTCAGCTTCTTGTGACTGTCGACGAGACTTTTCACCACGTCATCACGACGCAACTGGTCGTGCCAGACCTTCGTGGTGATCCAGATATCTTCGCGCGGCACGACCGAATCGCGTATGCCTTTGCCGACGGCTTCTTCGTTGTTGTAGTACTTCGCGGTATCGATATGTCGATAGCCGAGTTGCAGCGCGCTCGTGACCGCCTTGGCGGTTTTTTCCGCATCTACGCGAAACGTACCGAGTCCGAAAGAGGGAATCGTTTCAACCATCTGATACTCCTTGCTTGATTGGTTATCCAAAATAAGCCGGCCGGTTCAGGCATCCTGATCCAGTTCGGGGTAATGGCGGAAGATGCCGGATTCGTTGAATGGAATCCGTCGTTCCGAGTCCACATAAGCCGCAATGTTTGGCCGTTCGAGCACGGCGTCATGCAGCGCGGCCACGCGCGGATAGGACATGCCGAATTTTTTCATCGCGTGGGGAAATGCGTAGTGCAGGCCGCCCACAAGTTGAAACATCGACAAATCCACGTAGGTGGTCGTGTCGCCGATCATCTGCGTATCGCCTTGCGGATTCTGTGCGAGAACACGTTCGAAATAACCCATGAATTTCGGAACCCGGTTCTCGATGAAATCCTTCGCGCGACGCTTCGCCGCGTCTTTCTGGTCTTCGTAATAGAGACCGCTCGCGAGCGGATGATGGGTGTCGTGTACTTCGGTCACCATGTCCGCGATGGTCAGTTGCAAGCCGTGCGCGACGTAACGAAGACCTTCGTCCTTCGGCGCGAGACCCAGCTTCGGTCCGAGATACAGCAGGATGTTCGCGACGTGCGGCACGATCAGCTCACCGTCTTTCAGGAACGGCGGTGCGAACGGAATGTGCGGCTCGATCTTGCTGTTGATGATCTTCATCATCGCGCCGGTGCCTTGTCCGTCCTTCTTCGCGCCGCGTGAAACATCGATGTATTCGGCGCCGGCGTCTTCCAGTGCAAGCCGGACAAATTCGCCTCGGCCTTGAATACCGTCCCAGTAATAAAGTTCGTAGGCCATCGGCAATATCCTCGCGATCTGACGGCTGGAAAATGCGGGAAACCAAAGACAGTAGGGTAGCAACACGCGTGCCGTTGCGCTCGTAAGGTCGCTTAAAAGCAAAAGCCCCGCACGCGGCGAGGCTTCCATGTTCCTGTAAGCGGCACCACGGGCCCACGTTACCCGAGCAGGCGCTCGACGCCAAAGGTAATCGCGAGTCCTCCCCCGATCAGCCAGGCATAAACGATGGCGCCGGTCATCAGCGCGCGCGGCCCGGCCTGACGAATTTGCGCGATCCGCGTTTCGATGCCCAAGGCGGTCATCGCCATGGTCAATGCGAAAGTGTCGAGTGTGTTCAGCGTGTGGGTGGCGGGGGCGGGCAGCACGTGCAGCGAATTCACGATCACGAGCGCGAGGAACCCGAGCGCGAACCAGGGAATCGCCAGCTTGCCTTTCGTGCCAGTGGTGCCGCTATCGTCAGTCAGACCGTTGTTGCGCGCGCGGTTCACCCACATGCCGATCACGAGCAGCACCGGCACGAGCAACATTACGCGCGTCATTTTGACGATGGTCGCAATATGCGTTGCTTCCGGGCTGACGTTGCTTGCCGCGCCCACCACCTGCGCCACTTCGTGGATCGTACCGCCGAAAAACAGGCCAACGCCCAATGTATCCAGATGCAGCCAGCCGAGGTGCACGACGAGCGGATAGAGGAACATGGAAAGCGTGCCGAACAGCACGACGCTGCCGACCGCCATCGCGCTTTTGTGCGGCTCGGATTGCAGCGTCGATTCGAACGCGAGCACGGCCGCGGCGCCGCAGATCGCGCTGCCGGCTGCGGTCAGCAACGCTGTATCGCGGTCGAGTTTCATCAGCTTCATGCCCGCCCACGTGCCGATGGCGAGCGTGCTCACCACCACGAGCACCGATACCGTCAGCCCCGGCAGCCCGACTTGCGCGATTTCCTGCAGGCTCACACGCAGCCCGAAAAATCCCACCGCAATACGCAGGAGTTTACGAGCGGAGAAATTGATGCCTGACGCCCAGCTTTCCGGCATGCCGTCACGCAGCGCATTGCCGTAGATTGCTCCGGCGACAATGCCGACGATCAGCGGACTCAGCCCCAGGTTCGCGATGAATGGCAGCGCGGACAGCTGTGTGACGGCGGCGGCGAACAGCGCGACGAACAGAATGCCGTTCAGTTGGCCGCGTGTTTGATTGGCTGGCGCGGAACCGGATGCGACGGGAGTGGCGAGGGAATTCATGGTTTTTCAACGCTGGTTTGAGCAGGCCAATCCTATTCTGGATATATCGATATGAAAAATCGTCATTTAGAATGTAAACTATCGGCCTAAACGATATTTGATACTCATGACCCCCGATCAGCTTATAACTTTCGCCACTGTTGCTGAGCACAGCAACATCAGCCGTGCGGCGGTCGCGTTGCATTTATCGCAGCCCGCGGTGTCGGGGCAATTGCGCCAGTTGCAGGACGAATTCGGCGAGCCTTTGTACCAGCGCGATGGCCGTGGCATCCGGCTGACGACTGCCGGTGAACAGCTCGCTGTTTATGCAGTGCGGATTCGCGAGACCTTCGGCCAGGCGTATGCGTACCGGGATGCGTTACGGGGGCTCGAGCGCGGCACGCTGCGAATTGGAGCGAGCACGACACCGGCCAGTTACTTGTTGCCTTATCTGATTGCGGAGTTTCATCGGCGGTATCCGGACGTGGCGATTCACACCATCGACGGCAATACGACTGAGATCGTTGCTGCGCTTGGTTCGCTGGATATTGCGATGATCGAGGGACCGGTGGGTGCTGATTTACCTCCGGGAACCGAAGCCACGCCGTGGCGCGAGGACGAAATCGTGGCAATTGCGCCAAGTGGTCATCCATTGGCGGCAACCTCGGGCGGGGTGACGCTGGAGGCGTTGTGCGCGAGTCCGCTGGTTTTGCGCGAGACCGGTTCGGGCGTGCGTCAGTTGGTTGAGCGCGCGTGCGCCCGGGCGGGCGTGCAGATGCGCGTGGCGCTGGAAATTGCGGGCGTGGAGGGCGTGAAAGAAGCGGTGCGGGCGGGGATGGGTATTGGTTTTGTCTCGGCAATGTCGATGCGTCACGAGGATGGCGCGTTACAGCGCATGCGGATCGCACCGGAGCCGCTGACGCGACGGTTTTCGATCCTGATGCCGCATGGGGCGGCGGCGTCGCGGGCGGCGGCGAGGTTTTACGCGCTGTGCGTGGAGGATGGGGTTGGAAAATGATGGCTACCGCTGATTAGGCTGTGACGTGCCGCCACGCACAGTGGCTAATAGTGATAAAGAGAACAGCCAGCATAGACCGGCCACGGACGCAGAAAGCAGCAACCCGGCATAGACCCAGCCCAACGGGCGCCAGCAGACCCCGTCCAACGCCGAGTGCGAACGAAAACCCTGTCCACCGGCGCGAGCAAAAATCCCTCCCCCTAGGGATTTCCAGAATAGCGCCCCCCAACCCTCCAGCGCATCATGCGCAAATCCCCCGACGCAGCACGCGTCTTTTTTGAAATTTGATCTTGGAACCGGTTCCATTGATCGATTAAGGGCAAATTTGATGGTGGAACAGGTTAATTTCGGTAATTTGATCAAAAATGCCCGGACTCGGGCGAAGGTCCCGGTGGTTATCGTGGCGAGTGCATTTGGCGCGGAATCGATCCGCCGCGACGGCCACGCGGCCTGGGTGGAGGTCGCAGCAAAAGCCGGTGCGGCGGGTTTCGAAGTGCGCCGCGAATTGTTCTCCAATAAGACTCAATCCCAACCCGCTTCGCTATACGAACTCGGTCAGAGAATCCGGGCGGGCGGCATGTGGCCCGTCTATTCGACGCCCGCGATGCTTTTCGACGATACCGGCGCCCTCGATGAGTGCGCGATGGAGCAAACCCTGGACGAAGCCGCTGCGCTCGGTGCGCGTATCGTCAAATTCCAGCTCGGTGGATCAGAAAGCACCGGCACGGCGACGGATTCCGTGACGCTCGATCGCCTGATCGCCGGTGTCCGAAATTCCAAAGCGCAGGTCGTCGTCGAGAACGGTCAACTGAAAGCGGGCGGCACAATCGATGCGTTCTCCGCTTTGTTCGAAGCGCTGGAAACCCGCGCGCACACGCTCGCCATGACCTTCGACACCGGCAACTGGCAATGGGCGCAGCAAGATCCGCTCGAAGCGGCGCGGCGCCTGGCCAAATATGTCGGTTACGTACATTGCAAAGCGGTGGAGGGCGAAGACGGGCGATGTTTCGCGACGGCGCCCGCGATTGATGACTCTTACTTCACCGCGTTATTAGCCTATTTGCCGGCCCACGTCCCGCGCGGCATCGAATTTCCGTTCGACCAAGCCAGTCTTGCCAGCGACGCCGCACGCTACGTAAAACAACTTGCCTCAGCCTGAAAGCAAAAGAACGCACCCGCACCGCATGCCCCTATCAATGAATGACGAAGGACCGCTTATGAAAACCACTCTCGATGTCGTGACCTACGGCGAAGCCATGACGCTGTTCGTCGCGGCCGAGACCGGCGATCTCGCGAAGATCGGCCAGTTCACGAAGCGCGTGGCCGGCGCGGACCTGAACGTCGCAATCGGCTTGTCGCGACTTGGTTTCCGGGTCGGCTGGATGAGCCGTGTGGGCCACGACTCGTTCGGCCGATACGTACTCGACGTGCTCGCGCAAGAAGGGATAGACGCGAGTTGCGTCACCATCGACGAGCGTTATCCGACCGGTTTCCAGCTGAAATCGAAGAATGACGACGGCAGCGATCCGGCGATCGAATATTTCCGCAAGGGCTCGGCGGCGAGCCATTTGT
Source organism: Caballeronia mineralivorans PML1(12) (assembly GCF_001028175.1). Taxonomy (GTDB): domain Bacteria; phylum Pseudomonadota; class Gammaproteobacteria; order Burkholderiales; family Burkholderiaceae; genus Caballeronia; species Caballeronia mineralivorans. The sequence goes on along the minus strand of NZ_AEJF01000236.1, from coordinate 23,811 downwards.
CGCTCGACGACTACGTGGCGGACTACGTGCTCGGCGCGCGCCATTTGCATCTGACGGGTGTCGCGCCTGCCATTTCGGCGACCTCGCGCGAGCTCGCCTTTCATATGGCGAAGGAAATGCGCAAGGCCGGCAAGACCATCTCCTTCGATCCGAACCTGCGGCCGACGCTTTGGCCGTCGCAAGAAGCGATGGTTGAGGCGCTGAACGCGCTGGCCGCGCACGCCGACTGGGTGATGCCGGGCGTGAGCGAAGGCAAGATCCTGACGGGATTCACGAAGCCCGAGGACATCGCGCGTTTTTATCTGGATCGGGGCGCCAAGGGCGTGGTGGTCAAGCTCGGCGCCCACGGCGCGTACTTTCGGACCGCGAGCAACGAAGAAGGCACGGTGCCGGCGATCACTGTGAAAAATGTCGTCGATACGGTCGGCGCCGGCGATGGTTTCGCGGTCGGCGTGGTGAGCGCGCTGCTGGAAGGCCGCGATGTGCGGCATGCGCTTACGCGGGGCAACCGCATCGGCGCGCTGGCGATCCAGGTGATCGGCGATAGCGAAGGTCTCCCGACCCGCGCGGAACTCGATGCGCTGGAACAACCGGGCGGCAACGGGACGCTGGCAACCGGCGCGGCGGCAATCAACGTCGCGCTGTAAAAACGCCTTTATAGCTACAGAGATAGCGACAGAGATAGCCGTGGGGCAAACGAGACAAGGACGGAGACAATCATGCAACAAGCCAATACGAATACACCCACGCTTGCAATGCGCCGTTGGTGGACGATCATGCCGATCGTGTTCATCACGTATAGCCTCGCGTATCTCGACCGTGCGAATTTCGGCTTCGCTTCGGCGGCCGGTATCAATCACGATCTCGGCATCAGCAAGGGGCTGGCATCGCTGATTGGCGCCTTGTTCTTTCTCGGCTATTTCTTCTTCCAGATTCCCGGCGCGATCTACGCCGAGCGTCGCAGCGTGAAGAAGCTCGTGTTCGTGAGCCTGATCCTGTGGGGCGGCTGCGCGGCGCTGACCGGCGTGGTCACCAACATTCCTTCGTTGATGGCGCTGCGTTTCGTGCTCGGTATTGTGGAAGCGGCCGTGATGCCCGCGATGTTGATCTTTATCTCCAACTGGTTCACGAAGTCGGAGCGATCGCGCGCCAACACTTTCCTGATCCTGGGCAATCCCGTGACGGTGCTGTGGATGTCGGTGGTCTCGGGTTACCTGATCAATTCGTTCGGCTGGCGCCACATGTTCGTGGTCGAGGGCGTGCCGGCTATCATCTGGGCGGTGATCTGGTGGTTTATCGTGCAGGACAAGCCAGAGCAGGTCAAATGGCTGTCCGAGCAGGAAAAACGCGATCTGGACAACACGCTGCGCGCGGAACAAGCAGCCATCAAACCGGTCAAGAACTATGGCGAGGCGTTCAAGTCGCCTGCGGTGATGAAACTCTCCGCGCAGTATTTCTGCTGGAGCATCGGCGTGTACGGCTTCGTGCTGTGGCTGCCGTCGATCCTCAAGAACGCCTCGACGTTCGGCATGGTCGCGACGGGCTGGCTGTCGGCCGTGCCGTATCTCGCGGCGACCATCGCGATGATCGCGGCGTCCTGGGCATCGGACAAACTCGAGCGACGCAAGCTGTTCGTATGGCCGTTCCTGCTGATCGGCGCATTCGCGTTCGCGGGATCGTATTTGCTCGGGTCGACGAGTTTCTGGGGCTCGTATGCGCTGCTCGTGATCGCGGGCGCCGCCATGTACGCGCCTTACGGCCCGTTCTTCGCGATCGTGCCAGAATTGCTGCCGAAGAACGTTGCAGGCGGAGCGATGGCGCTGATCAACAGCATGGGCGCGCTCGGCTCGTTCGTCGGTTCGTACGTGGTCGGATATTTGAACGGTGCGACGGGGTCGCCGGCGGCATCGTATGTGTTCATGAGCGCCGCGCTGGTGGCCGCCGTCATACTGACGCTGGTCGTGAAACCGCAACCGGTCGCATCTGTCGCCAAACTCGCTACACGCGCTTGAGGCACTCATTCCATTTGATCCACAGGATTCGTTTCGATGAAAAAGAAGATCGTCGCGTATAAGCCGTTGCCCGCGGACGTGCTCGCGTATCTGCAGGAACACGCGGACGTCACGACCGTCGACCCGAAGCGGCACGACGCCTTCGTGGCCGCGTTGAAAGATGCCGATGGCGCGATCGGCGCAAGCGTGCAAATCACGCCGGCCATGCTCGAGGGCGCGACGAAGCTGAAGGCGCTGGCGACGGTATCGGTGGGTTTCGATGCCTTCGATATCGCCGACCTGAACCGCCGCGGCATCCTGCTCACGAATACGCCGGACGTGCTGACGGAATCGACGGCCGATACGGTCTTCGCTTTGATTCTGGCCAGCGCACGCCGCGTGGTGGAACTCGCGGAGTGGGTGAAGGCGGGCAAGTGGACGAAGAGCATCGGTGAGGACTGTTTTGGTGTCGATGTCCAGGGCAAGACGCTGGGTATCATCGGGCTGGGGCGCATTGGCGGGGCAGTGGCGCGGCGCGCATCGCTCGGTTTCCGCATGAACGTGCTGTACACGAACCGCAGCGCGAACGCGCAGGCCGAACGCGATTACGGCGCGAAGAAAGTCGATCTCGAGGAACTGCTCGCGACCTCCGATTTCGTGCTGCTGCAAGTGCCGCTGACCGCCGAAACACGTAACCTGATCGGCGCACCGCAGCTCAAGGCGATGAAGCGCAGCGCAATCCTGATCAACGCGTCGCGTGGACCGACGGTAGATGAAGACGCGCTGATTGAAGCCTTGCAGAACGGTACGATCCTCGGCGCGGGCCTCGACGTGTTCGTGAAAGAACCGCTTTCTGCGGACTCGCCGTTGCTCAAGATGAAGAACGTGGTGGCGCTGCCGCATATTGGCTCGGCCACGCACGAAACCCGGCACGCGATGAACAAAAACGCCGCCGAGAACCTGATCGGTGCGCTGAATGGCACACTCACCAACAACATGGTGAATCCGGAAGCATTGAAGCGCTGAGCGGCTTGAGGCCAAGCTCGCTGCATCGTACAAAGCGCGCCTTGGCGCGCTTTGTTTTTATCGGGTGTCGAACGAGAACATGACAAGAGACAACTTTTCGAATGACCGGCGCGCGACCATCACCGACGTCGCCCGTGAAGCCGGCACTGGCAAGACCAGCATTTCGCGTTATCTGAACGGCGAGACGGGCGTGTTGTCGACCGAATTGCGCGAACGCATAGAAGAAGCGATCGCGAAGCTCGATTACCGGCCGAACCAGATGGCGCGCGGGTTGAAACGCGGCCGCAACCGGCTGGTCGGGATGCTGGTCGCGGACTTGACGAATCCGTATTCGGTCGAGGTGCTGCAGGGCGTGGAAGCCGCCTGTCACGCGTATGGTTATATGCCGCTGATCTGCCACGCGGCGAACGAGGTCGATCTGGAGCGGCGCTACCTGCAATTACTGACAACGTATCGCGTGGAAGGCGTGATCGTGAACGCGCTCGGCGTGAAGGAGGAGACCCTGGAAACGCTCGCTCGCGGCGGCGTTCCGGTGGTACTGGTGGACCGCGCGGTCGAGGGGCTCGTCGCCGATATGGTCGGGCTGGACAATCCCGAAGCAGTACGGATGGCGATCCGTCATCTCGTGAGCCAGGGTTTCGACGAGCTGCTGTTTGTCGTCCAGCCGTACGCGCAGGTCAGTTCGCGACGCGTGCGCGAGGCGGCGTTTCGTGACACTATCGGCGCGCTCGGCATTTCTGGCGTCACGATCGTGCTCGATCTGGATAATGACGAAAACCTCGCGGAAATCGATGCGCGTATCAGCGCGGCGCAGAGTCAGAACCGCCGCGTGGCGCTGTTCGCGGCGAACGCACCGGTAGCATTGCGGGTCGCGCTGCACATGAAGGATCGTCACGGCGTCGACTGGCAGCGGCGCGTGGCGCTGATGAGTATCGACGACTCCGAGTGGGCCGAGCTTGACGGCATGACGACGGTGCGCCAGCCGACCTATAACATAGGCGAGCGCGCCGTCGAGTTCCTGCACGAGCGCATAGAAGGCGCGGGCGTGGCGGCGCGAGAATGCCTGCTGCCGGGCGAACTCATCGTGCGGGCATCGACGTCGGCGTCGACGAATAATGGCGGTACCTAGTTCCAGGGAAATTTAATTAATGGTAAGTGCTTTGACGCTGGTCTTCCTCACCCTCGCGACGCTGCTGATCGCCGCGTTGCCCATCTGGTTGTATCGCAGGATGAAGCCGCGTTATGGCTTCGAACGGCGCGACGTGATTGTCGGGATCGCAGTGTTTGCGCTGTTTTCGATGGTGATCGAACGTGGCCTGCACGGGCTCGTTCTGAGCAATGCCACGACGGTCGGCTTGCTGATGAATCCCGCCATTTTTGTGATCTATGGCGCGCTTGCCACGGGCATTTGCGAGGAAGTCGGGCGCTTCGTCGGCATGAAATGGCTGATCAGGCGCGATCCCGCTTCATTGCAGCGCCCGGGTACGGCACTCGGCTACGGGATTGGGCACGGCGGTGCGGAAGCGTGGCTCGTTGGCGTACTGGTGCAACTGCAGTGGATCCTCTACGCCATGCTTGCCGATCGCGGCATGCTTGATCAATATTTCACGAGCGTGCCAGCCGAATCGCTGCTGCGGCTGCACGCAGTGCTCGGCAGTCTCACGCCGGAATCCGCCGGGTTGTTCCTGGTCGAGCGGGCGGCAGCGTTCGTGTTTCAGATCGGCTTTTCGGTGGCGATGTGGCATATGTTGCGCGAGCGTTTCCGGTTCACGCTGCCTTTCATGATCGTCGCGCACGCGCTGATCGCGATGCCCATTGCGCTGTATCAGGCGCGTTTGATTCCGCTGCTCGCCGCCGATGCCGTGTATCTCGTGTTCGGCCTGATCGTGATGCGTGCGCTGCGCCGGTATTTTCTCGGCGTGTCGACAGCCGCGAATCGCGCGGCGCGTGTGAAGGCCGGAGACTGACATGGATGACGAATATCAATACGACTGCCCGAGCGCGGATATCGAATTGCTGGCGCGCGTGGTCAGCGACCTGTTCCCGGAGCAGACGCAATTCGCCGAACGCCCCGGCGACGACGGCCAGCTTTCGCTCGTGATTCATTATGTGGCGATGCGCTTCGGGGCGACGGCACGCCGTATCGCCATCGACATCCGCTTCGATCCCGCCGCGCTCGCGCGTTACCGGGCGATGCCGCCGCGGTTGCACGCGCGCAGTTATGCGGTACTGCGTGCCTATGTGGAAGCCACGCTCGGTTCGCTCGAGGAGATGTACGCCAACGGGGAAACGGTGCCGCGCACGGTGGAGATCGATATCGGCGAGGACTTTGCGTGAGGCCGGGGCGTTACAACGCTTTGTAAACCTTCGCGAAACGCGCTGCCTTCACCACGCCGTAATCGCCCGGCGCGTATTGCATGACCCAGTCGTCCGCTTCGCCGTGAAGCACATCGCCGGCTTCCGAACGCGCGATTGAAAATGCTTCTTGCATTTGCTTTGCGAGGACGGCGACGGGCACGTTCCGGTACGCACCGGCATCGCCATGCGCGACACCGTCGTGCGCCACGTACTTCGCATCGAACCGATCCCGCGATACCACCCAGCGTTCGCCGGTGGCGCCGGTGATCAACGCGTCGCCGGGGCCGTAGCGATTCGGGCCTTCCAGACTCATCAGCGAGCCGGCTTCCCGCGCGAACTCGACGGTGACGGTCTCGTCTTTCACCACGCGACGCGCGGCTGGATCGGAGGTGAGGTCGAGGCGGGTGAGACTGATCGGTGTCATGCGCATGTCATGGAAGCATTGAGAATCCGCGATCGTAACGCCAAGCCCCGTGTTGTGCATACCGCAATGTGAAAGCGCCCGCATCGAAACCACGATGCGGGCGCCTGTTTCAAGCCACTAAGTCAAACCACTGCGTCAAACGACCGGGTCAAACCAAATCAAGCCGTTACCTGAAGCTTACGGCTTGGTTGCCGATGCGCCGTCCGCCGCGTCCGGCGCCTTGCGATGCGCCCCGTGGCCCTTATGCTCCGAGCGTTTAGCCGACTGGTGGAAGCTTGCGTCGGCGAGTTTCTTCTGCTCGGGCGAAAGACTCGCGTAAAGCGGCTCGAAGGCATCGACCAGACGCTTGGTGCCGTCCGCCTGCGCTTGCGTGATCTGTGCGTACTGCTTCATGTCGTCGAGCGCGCTCGTGTCCGTGCCCAGCGCCATGCGTTGACGGTACAACTCACCCATCGTGTGGCCGTTGTCGCGCATCACGTCGGCGAACTTGTTCCATTGCTCGTCCTGAGCCGGGGTGATCTTGAGCTTCGCGTGCAGGTCCGAAATGCGTTGCTCGACGCGTGCTTCGCGTGCCTGGCCACGTGCCGTGTCCGGCGCCGATGCACCTGCTGGTGCAGTCGTAGCGGCAGGAGCGGACGATTGGGCGAACGCCGTGGAAAGAGCCAGCGAGGCAGCCAGTGCAACGAGTGTTTTTTTCATGGGTGACACCTTGGGTCCATTGAGAAGGGGCAAGCAATACACGGGAAAGACCACGTGCGCTGTTTGGCCGACGCCGCTATTAATATCACGATAGCGCGCAGCGCTGCTTCAGTTGCCACAACTGCTTACAACCGATACGTATGGAAAAAAACGCCTTGAAGGAGCCAAACCGGGTGCGCAGCGTCAGGAGTTTAACCAACCCGCGGTGACGGACGCAGCTTGATGCACTCGTGTTTTAATGGCTTTCTTGCCGCTTGCAGTACTTTCACTGCTTCAAACGAATCCCCAACAAAAGGATCATGTCTCATGCGACCGCCGCGCCTCGATCAGCTCGACAACATCGACCGGAACCTCGTCGCGTCGTTGCAGGTGAACGCTCGTGAAAGCGTCTCTGAGCTTGCGCGCCAGCTCGGCATTGCACGCACGACGGTCATCGCCCGGCTCGCGCGGCTGGAAAAAACCGGCGTGATCGCGGGTTATGGCGTGCGGCTTGGGCAAGACGTGCTCGATGCCAGCATTCAGGCCTACGTGGGCATCAAGCTGGCGCCGAAGTATGGTCGCGACGTGCAGAAACGCTTCGCCAGGATGCCCGAAATGCAACTGCTCTGCGCGGTGAGCGGCGAGTTCGACTACGTCGCGTGGCTGCGCGCCGACTCGCCCGACCGGCTGAACGATCTGCTCGATGAAATCGGCGGCCTGGAGGGTGTCGAACGCACGACGACATCGATCATTCTTGCGCGTAAGGTCGATCGCGGTGGCATGGGTTGAGGAGCAAATCGAGCAGTTTTGGACATTTTGTCGCATGGAGTCGTCAAAACGTCGAGATCAGTAGTCGATTAGCATCATTTTGTGTCTGTTATCAATATTCATGCGCTCCTAAACTGGTGGTCGGAGATTGCTTACCGACCGCCCATCAAGGAGATAAACATGAAAATAGCCCTCATCGGCGCCGGCCTGATTGGCCAGAGCATCGCTCACTTGCTGCGTGAAACCGGCGACTACGACGTGGTCGCTTTCGACCGCGATACCCAGGCGCTCGCGTTGCTTGAAGCGCAGGGTATCCCCACCCGCCGTGTCGATTCCGCCGATGCCAATGCATTGCGACTCGCGCTGCAAGGTTTCGATGCACTCATCAACGCGATGCCGTATTACCTTGCCGTGACTGTGGCAACGGCGGCGAAAGCAGCCGGCGTGCATTACTTCGACCTGACCGAGGACGTGCGCGCGACGCATGCGATCCGCGAGATCGCTGACGACTCCACGCACGCGTTCATGCCGCAATGCGGGCTGGCGCCGGGATTCATCGGCATCGTGGCACACGACCTGGCGAAGCGCTTCGCCGAGGTCCGCGAGATCAAGATGCGTGTGGGTGCCTTGCCTGAGTTTCCGACCAACGCGTTGAAATACAACCTGACGTGGAGCATTGATGGTCTGATCAACGAGTATTGCCAGCCGTGCGAGGCTATCCGCGACGGCAGGGCGCAATGGGTGCAGCCGCTGGAGGGACTGGAGCATTTTTCGCTCGATGGCACCGAGTACGAGGCGTTCAATACGTCGGGTGGTCTTGGCACCTTGTGCGAGACGCTCGCCGGCAAGGTGGAGGCGCTGGATTACAAGTCGGTGCGTTATCCGGGGCATCGCGAACTGATGAAGTTTCTTCTCGACGACCTGCGCATGTCGACTGATCGCGACGGGTTGAAGGCGATGTTGCGGCGTGCGGTGCCGGCTACAGCGCAGGACGTGGTGCTGGTGTTTGTTACGGCGACGGGGATGCGCGATGGCCGTCTCGTGCAAGATGTATTCACGCGCAAGATTTTCGCGAAGACCGTATGTGGTGTGCCGATGAGCGCCATCCAGATCACGACTGCCGGCGCGATCTGCGCGGAGCTCGATCTGTTCCGCGAAGGCGTGTTGCCGCAGAGCGGGTTTATTCGTCAGGAACAGGTACCGCTGGAAGCGTTTTTGGCGAACCGGTTCGGGCGGTTGTACGAAGGCGCGAGCACACTTGCAGCCGTGAGACAACTTGAAGCGGCTTGATCGCCCGGTTTGGGCTGAACATCGCTGCTAGCTGCCTGAGAGACTAAATAAAAAAATTGTCTGGATGAAGCCGTTCCGCTGCGTTGCGGAACGGCTTTTTTTATAGCGCAAAGGCATGGGTGTCACGTCGCCTTTCACGTCACTTCTGCACGATCCGGCCGAGCAGTTCGTCGAATGCTTCCGGCGAGGGCGCGTCGTTATCGAACATCAGCAAATCGCGGCTTGCTTTGGCGTCCGGGACGAAGCGCCGCTGCCGGTATTCGTCCCAATGCGTGAGCTTGTACGCATCGCCCGGATCATTGCGCGCGGCGATACGCGCGTGCGCCACATCCTCCGTGACGTGCACCCAGACTACCCGGATCGTCACATCGTCACTGATGCCCAGCCACGCACGATTGAAGAGCAGGCCATCGCGTATTTCCCGCGATAGCGGCGCGACGATCAACGCGCCGATACCAAGTTCGAGATTGTCGCGTGCGGTATCGATAAGGCTCCGGTATTCCGGATCGCGCAGATGCTTGAGATAGAGCGGGCTGTCGCGATCGTGCGGGTCGTGAGTCAGTACGTCCATCACCGCGGCGCTGTAGTGGCCGTAGAGCGTGTCCTTGTCGAGCAGGCAGAACGGCTCGCCGGTTGCGCGCATCAACGGCCCGATCAGGCGTTTTGCCAGCGAGGTCTTGCCGGTGCCTGCGTGACCGCAGACGAAGACGAGGTGAGTCATGATTGGCAGCGGTTGATAACGAGTGGACAGTGGCTGCAACAGATTATCGTGCGGCCTGAGATGAATGTGTCTTTTAGCGTCATTGAACCCTGTTTTGTTGCGCGAGGCGTTCCGCATACGACGCCGGCTGACGAATGGATTTTCGCGGCGTGCAACGGTAGGAGCTTCCTGCGCCAACCGTGAAGCAGCGGAGTGCACCGGCCACCCGCACGACGTTCTGGCTCGGGCACAATGATGCGCCTGAATGACGCCGGCCCGGCGCGGGAGCCCCAGTTCGCCCAGTCCGCGCTATCGGCTGCGTAGAATCACGCGCGCACCTGCTCGCCGCGCCATTGGCACGTCGCGAGCCAACGAACCGTCCAGAACACCGTGAAACGCAAAATGCCCGCGCTGAATGCGCTCAAAGCTTTCGAGGCGGCCGGCACGACCGGCAGCTTTACCCGTGCAGCCGAGCTGCTCAACGTCACGCAAAGTGCCGTGAGCCGGCAGGTCAGGCAACTGGAGGAGCAACTCGGCGAGACGCTGTTTTCACGTCGCCACCAGCATCTTGTCCTGACGCCCAGCGGCCGCTTGCTGCTGCGTGCGCTGCAACAATCGTTCGACAAGATAGAACTGACGGTGCGCGCCATCAGCCAGAACAACGACGTCAACCGCCTGCGCATCAACGTCCCGCCGACGTTCGCCGCGCGCTGGCTGGTGCCGCGTCTCGGACGTCTGCGCGAAGCATTCCCGCAACTGGATCTGAGCATCACGACGCGCGCGGACGACGGCATCACGGATTCGAACCGGCTCGACTGCGCGGTCCGTTTCGGCGATGGCGAATGGAGCAATCTCGAAAGTACCTTGCTGATGCACGAGCGCCATATTGCAGTGGCGTCGCCTGCGCTGCTGGATCGTGAAGGCGTGGGCGCGCCGGTCGATCTAAACCGCGCAACCCTGCTGCATATTCTTTCGGGCGAAGATCAGCGTTACCTCACGTGGCAGCACTGGCTGGACGCAGCGCGTATTGAAGGCGTGGATACGGACGGCGGCCATGAGTTCGACTTGCTCGATCTGTCGATACAAGCGGCCATCGACGGCATGGGCATCACCATCGCTGATCGCCACATGATTGCGGCCGAACTGGCCTCCGGGCAATTGCGCCAGGTGCTGGACGTGGAGGTGGAAGGGCGGCAATCCTACTGGTTCGTGCTGCGTCCCGAGCAGCGTGCAAGCGGGACGCAGCGGCTTTTCCAGCAGTGGCTTCAGGCCGAAGCGGCTGCAAGCATTTCGCGTTGAACGAAGGATGGCGCGGTGGCGTCGTCGAGAATCATCTGCGCAGCTTTTTCCGCCACCATCATCACCGGCGCATTGATGTTGCCCGACGTGACGTTCGGGAAAATGGAGGCATCGACAATACGCAACGACTGCAAGCCATGCACGCGCAGACGACTATCGACTACGGCGGTTTGCGGGTCCGGGCCCATCGCGCACGAACCGCACAGGTGGTAGATCGAGCCGCTGTTGTCGCGGAAATATTGCAGCATGGCGGCATCGTCGCCGTCGGGAACCACGGATGCGCCCGGCAGCGTTTCTTCCACCGTCACCGCGCGCAATGCCGGTGCCTGCATGATCGCGCGGATCAGGCGGCTGCCCTGAATCACTTCATCGATATCCTTCTGCGTGCTCAGGTAGTTGGCGTGAATCAACGCGGCATCCTTAGCATTCGCCGATGCAATCTCGATCGATCCGCGGCTCGTCGGGCGGCACGGGTTGAACGCGAGCAGGAAGCCGGGGTACGGCTCGGGCGTGAGCTGCGAGCGACTCGACTTCGGAATCCGGTACGACAACGGATTGAAATAAAGCTGCATGTTGGCAAGCGGGCTGGCGGGGTCGGTGTTGAAGAAACCACCGGCCTGATTCACGCTCATCGCGAGCGGCCCCTTGCGCGTCAGCAGATACTGCAGACCCAGTTTCAACTTGCCCAGCAGCGAGCCGAAGTCGCCGTTCAGCGTCGGCATGTTCGCACGATAGTAGTAGCTGGCGCACAAATGGTCCTGCAGGTTCTGGCCGACAGCCGGCAGCGCGTGCACGAGCGAAATGCCGTGGCGCGCAAGCAGTTCTTTCGGACCGACGCCGGAGAGTTGCAGCAGCTTCGGGGTATCGACTGCACCGGCGCACAAAAGCACTTCGCGCGTAGCGTGGAAGCTTCGTTGCACACCGTTCTGCGATACCTCGACCCCCGTTGCGCGCAGACCATCGAAAAGCACGCGCGAGGTCGGCGCGTGATGCTCGATATGCACGTTCGAGCGCTTCAACGCCGGTTCAAGATAGGCCACATTGCTCGATGCACGCTGACCCTTGTGCGTGTTCACGTCGTACACGCCAACGCCTTCGATCTGTTCGCCGTTGAAGTCGTCATTGCGCGGAATGCCCATTTCATCGCAGGCATCGAGGAAATGCCGCGTGATGGCGTGAATGCCGCGTTTCATCGATGTCACGTGAATCGGGCCACTGGCACCGTGCATGGCGGTGTTGCCGGCCTCATGTGTTTCCAGCTTGCGGAAATACGGCAGCACGTCCCTGTACGACCAGCCTGAGTTGCCCGCAGCGGCCCAGTCGTCGAAGTCGCGGGGCGCGCCGCGCACGTAGATCATCGCGTTGATGGAGCCCGAGCCGCCTTGTACCTTGCCGCGCGGCGCGTAGATCTTGCGATTCGCGAGCTCCGCTTCCGGCTCGGTGTAATACATCCAGTTGCAGCCCGGATCGTAGTAGGTCTTCGCAAAGCCGACCGGAATCTTGAACCAGAACGAATCGGCCTTGCCGCCCGCTTCGAGTACGAGCACGGAGTATTGTCCTGATGCGGACAAACGCTCGGCAAGAATGCAGCCTGCCGATCCGGCGCCAACGATGATGTAGTCGTAAGTCATGTGTTTCACTTGCCCTCAGCCTTTGGCCGGAGAAGAATCCCGGACGTCGGCGGGCTTTGACGCCATCTGCAAGTGCAAACGTTCGCCGGTGTAAGGGGAATGCGCGCGCACGACATCCATGTTCAGCTCCACGCCGAGTCCCGGCGCTTTCGACGGAATGATGTAACCGTCTTCCCACTGAATCGGCGTTTTCAGCACCTGCGCATGAAAACCGTCCCAGGTGCCGATGCTTTCCTGGATCAGGAAATTGGGCGTGCACGCGGCCAGCTGGATGCTCGCGGCCGCGCCGATCGGTCCGTTGTAGAGATGCGGTGCGATCTGTGCGTAGTAGACTTCAGCAAGCGAGGCAATCTTCTTGGCTTCGAGCAGGCCACCACAACGCGCGACGTTCAATTGAAGAATCGATGCCGCACCCGATTGCAGCAGTTTGAAAAATTCGTACTTGGTAGTCAGGCGTTCACCGGCTGCTATCGGAATGCTGGTATGCCGCGCGACTTGCGCCATGGCATCTTCCTGACCGGGAGGAACGGGTTCTTCAAACCATAGCGGATCGTATTTTTCGAGGCGTTGAGCGAGGCGAATGGCCGACGACGGCACCATCTGACCATGCGTGCCGAACAGCAGGTCGCATCGATTGCCGACTGCTTCGCGAATGCGCTTGCAGAAGGTCTCGCAGCGTTCGAGTACATCGAGCGAAAGCTGATGGCCCGAGTACGCGGTGTACGGACCGGCCGGATCGAATTTCACCGCGGTGAAGCCGAGGTCCGCGTTGCGCACGGCGCATTTGGCAGCGAGATCGACGTCGTCGTAGTCGTACTCACCCGCTGCGTTCTTCGGATACAGATACGTGTACGAGCGCAGCCGTTCGTTAACCAAACCGCCAAGCAGTTCGTACACCGGCTTGTCTGCTGCCTTGCCGATGATGTCCCAGCACGCCATTTCGAGGCCGCTGACGACGCCCATCATCGTGAGGTCGGGGCGTTGCGTAAAGCCGCTCGAATACGCTTCGCGGAAAAAGCGCTCTACGTGGTGCGGATCGTGGTCTTGCAGATACCGTGCGAACACGTCGTCAATGATGTGCGCCATCGCTTTCGGATGAAACGTCGCCGAATAGATTTCGCCCACGCCTTCAATTCCGCAAGCCGTTTTCAGCTTCACGAAGATCCAGTACATGCCGCCCAGATGCGGCGGCGGCACAGCTACGAAATGCGTTTCGAGAGAGACGATTTTCATTGGAGGGCATCCTTTGCAACGGTCTTGCGCATGCACTTCAGTGCCATGGCAGCCACGCCGCCAATCACGCTGATCGCAGCGATGTAGGAGAAGTAGAACTGGTAGCCAAGAAGGCCGGGGAAATGCTCAGTAGTCCAGCCGTTCACGAGCGGCAGGAACACATCGGGAGAATAACCGATCAGCGAGACCAGACCGATTGCAAGCCCGGTGATGCGCAGCGGAATGCCGCACTCGTCGAGCAGCGACCAGTAGAGGCCGCGAATCGCGTAAGTCAGAATGCCGATCAGCAGCACGACCACGGCGATCATCGCGACGCCCGCACGCGGATTGAGATGCCCGAACGTGGGCAGCACGACTAGCGCCACGAGCCCGAGTGCGGCGAGAAATAATGCGCTGGTCAGGACGCCGAGCGTGGAGAAACGATCGCCGAGATATCCACCGCCAATGCCGCCAATCGGCCGCATCCACAGCTTGAGCGTGGTGAGTGTACCGGCCATCACCACGGTCATCTTCAGGTCGCCGACTTGCAGATAAGCAGAGAAGCTATAGGTTGCCCAGAAGATCTGATACCCGCAGAACACGATAGCCGCCATCAGCCACAGTTGCGGAATGCGCATCAGCGTGACGAGATCGCTCCACAGCGAATGGTGCTGCGTGAGCTTGTCTGCTGCTTGCTGTCGTTCCTCCTTTGTCGTGGGCGGTTCCTTCACCAGCGCCATCAACAATCCGAGCCCGATACAGACGCCCGAATACAGGTAGACAACGTAGCGGAAACCGATGTTCGTCGGGAGGCCATGTTTCTCCGTGGCGGTCGCGAAGATCACCAGCGCGACAGTCGCGAGCAACGCTTCGATCAACCCGCGTCCGCCGTCGAGCAAGCCGAAGAAACGGCCTTGTTCGTCGTGCGCAGCGATGGTCTTCACGCGCTTCAGGATCGAGGCCCAGAACGTCAGGCCGGTCGTCAAACCCCAACAGCAGAACACGGCGAACAGGATGGGGAAACTGGGCGCCGTCGAATAAACGAGGCCAAGCGCACCGGTTGCGATTAATGAAAAGCAGATCAGGAAACGAGGCGCGATGCGGTCGGCAAGCCAGCCGCTCGGCAAATAGCTGATCAGAAAAACGGTGCCGAGGATCGAATACAGGTAGCCGAGCTGGCTATTGTCGATGTGAAAAAACTCGAGCATCGGGGTCTGGTAGACCTGACGCAAATACAGCAGCGGATAGATCGCGCCAGCGGCAATCACCAGCAGCAGAAGCTGCATGTATCGCTGCGGGCGAGTCGTATCGGCGATTGGCGACGTGATGCCGGTCAGGGTTTTTTCCACAATGAGTCTCCTTCGGCTGTTCGCCAGGAACGCCGTTTTTATAGATGTGCGAGTGAGTGTTGAGGTCTCAGTACTTCATGATGACAAGACGCGTCTGCGTGAATTCGAGCATGCCGTGCTTGCCGTCATCGCCGCCGAGGCCGGAGCGTTTCCAGCCTGCGTGAAAGCCCTGGTACGGATCGGCGGGCGTGCGGTTCACATACAGTTCGCCGGCTTCGATCTCGTTGGCCACGCGCATTGCCGTGCGATAGTTCTCGGTGTAAAGCACCGAAGACAAGCCGTATTGATGATCGTTCGCCATGGCGAGGGCGTCGTCGAGCGTGTCGTACGAGATCACCGGCAGCACCGGCCCGAAGATTTCCTCACGCACGATTTCCATGTCGTGGCGGCAATTGACCAGCAGCGTTGGCGGATAGAAATAGCCTGGACCGTCGGGCGAGGTACCGCCGGTGGCGACCGTTGCACCTTCGGCGATGGCGCGTTCGACCATTGCGTGAATGTTGCGTTGAGCCGAGCGACTGACAAGCGGACCCATCTTCGATGCGTCTTGCGCACGGTCGCCGAAACTCACCGCATGCATCTTCGTGCGCAACAGTTCCACGAAACGATCGTGCACGCTGGCGTGGACGTAGACGCGTTCCATCGCGGTGCACAATTGCCCGCAATGTGTTGTCTTCGACGCCACGATGGCGCTCGCTGCCGCCTCAAGATCGGCATCGGGTTCGATGATCGCGGGCGCCTTGCCGCCGAGTTCGAGCGAAGGCTTGGCGATATTCGCCTTGCAATAATCCAGCACGATGCGCCCCGCGCTCACGCTGCCGGTCAGCGTAATCATTCCCACTGCGGGATGCGTGCAGACGGTGCCCGCGGTCGCGTGGTCCATTGCCAGGACATTGAAAATGCCTGCGGGCATGCCCGCTTGCAGCGCTGCCTCGGCGATTTCGAAGGCGGACGCCGGCGTGTTATTGCTCGGCCGCACGACAACCGCATTACCCGTGATCAACGCGGGCGCAACCTTGCGCAGCAGCGTGTAGACGGGGTAGTTGAACGGAATCAGACAAGCCACGACACCAATCGGCTCGCGATGCAGGACGAGGTTTTCGTTCGGGGTATCGCTGGGGATGAGTTCGCCTTCAATCCTGCGCGCCCATTCCGCGTGAAAACGCGTGATATCCGCAGCGTAGCGAGCTTCGTTCTCCGAATCGGCTACGCTCTTGCCGGACTCCAGCGCGAGCGCTGCGCCAATCTGCGGCGCGCGTTCAACAATTGCATCGGCGAAACGGCGCAGATGCTCGCCCCGTTCAATAGCCGTCAGCGCACGCCACTTCTTTTGTGCACGCGATGCGGCTTCGACCGCGCTCAGCGCGTCGTTCTGCGAGGCCAGCGTGACGCGCGCGATGATGGCCGACGTGGCGGGATTATCGACTTCGGCGAAAGAATCGGATTGCGGCTCGACAAAACGGCCGTCGATGAAATTACGGTAGGTGCGCATCGTGATTGCCAGGGAAGGTGAAGCGTCGCGGCCGTCCGCGACGTGAATGGCGGTAGTTTTATCGGCGCGACACTCGGCCACAAGCGATTAAATCTCGACCCGTGCATGCGAAAAACGCACTGAACGACCGGCGTGTCGTGCAGCGCGATGGCCCATGGCGAGCTACCATGCGAAAACGCAACGTTTGTTCACTGATCCGCATTGATCCGGTCTGACATTTCACTGGGGAGACTCGCATGTCACAACACTTCGACGCCATCGTGATCGGCACAGGACAAGGCGGTGGCCCGCTAGGCGTCAAGCTCGCCGAGAGCGGCAAGCGCACGGCCGTGATCGAGCGGCATCTGTTCGGGGGAACCTGCGTGAACGTGGGTTGCACGCCGACCAAGACCTACGTGGCGAGCGCCCGTGCGGCGCATGTCGCGCGTCATGCAGGCGAGTACGGCGTGATCGTGGAAGGCGAGGTGCGAGTGGATCTGGCGCGGGTCAAGGCGCGTAAGGACGAGGTGATTGCAGGGTCCCGCAACGGCGTGGAGAAGTGGTTGCGCAGCACGCCGGGCGTGACGGTGCTCAACGGTCACGCCCGGTTCACGGGCGCGCATTCCATCAGCGTGCAGGGCCACGACGGCCAGCAACACGAGTTGGATGCTGACGCGATCTTCATCAACACGGGAACACGCGCGACCGTGCCGGATATCGACGGGCTGGCGAGCATTTCACATCTTACGAATTCCACCATCCTCGAATTGACCGAATTGCCGGAGCATCTGGCAATTGTCGGCGGGAGTTATATCGCGCTGGAATTCGCGCAGATGTTCCGGCGTTTCGGCAGCCGCGTGAGCATGCTTGTCAGAGGCGATCGTGTGCTCGCGCGCGAGGATAAGGACTTCGCTGAACAGATTCAGAAGGTCCTGTCGCGGGAGGGGGTGGAGTTTTTGTTCAACACGGAGACGTCGAAGGTCGAACCGGCGGGCAAGGGCGTTCGGATCATGTTGAAAGATCAGAAGAGCATCGATGCCTCGCATTTGTTGTTCGCGACCGGACGCACGCCGAATACGGATGACCTGGGGCTGGACCAAGCGGGCATCGTGTTGAACAAGCACGGCTTGATCGATGTGGACGGCGAGCTTCGCACGAAAACCGACGGCATCTGGGCGCTTGGCGATGTCAACGGCCGCGGCGCGTTCACGCATACGTCGTACAACGATTATGAAATCATCGCGTCGAATGTGGTCGATGGCGAAACGCGCAGCGTGGATTCACGCATCATGTGCTATGCAGTTTTTGTCGATCCGCCGTTCGCGCGCGCGGGGTTGAGCGAGACCGACGTGCGCCGCGACGGCCGGCCCGCACTGATCGCCACCATGCCGATGTCGCGCGTCGGCCGGGCACGAGAACGCGGCGAGACCGACGGTTTCATGAAGGTGCTGGTCGATGCCGGAACGAAGAAGATACTTGGCGCCGCGATGCTTGGTATAGAAGCCGATGAAGCCATCCATACCTTCATCGACATCATGAATGCCGACGCGCCGTACACCACGCTGCAACGCGCGATGCATATTCATCCGACCGTCAGCGAGTTGATTCCGACGTTGCTGGGAATGCTGAAACCGTTGCAATGATTTAGCTCCGGCGTTGCTTGATGCGTTGAGCGATGACCGGACTCTGAAGCGAACGCTCGTAGGCGGTTCTATCGGTGGCTTTCGATGCATCGCCCTCCGCGATCGCGGTCAGTTGACGCTTCATTGACCGTACGACGTTGGACTCACATGCGCGAAGTGCATCGACATATTCCGCCGTGCGCGCCACCAGCTCTTCGGGTTTGACGAGCTCCGTCAGGAAGCCGATGCGCAGCATCTCGGGCGCGTCCATCGTCATACCGGTGAGGAAGAGCCGTTTCGCCTGAGCCAGTCCCAACTCGCGGACGTATCGACGCATGCCGTCCGGGTAGTAATGCAAGCCGATGCGCGCCGCCGGCATGAACATGCGCGACCCTTCAACGCCGATCCTGACATCGCAGCACAACGCAAGGTCCGTCGCACCGCCATAGACGCTGCCGTTGAGCGCGCAGACAGTGGGCACCGGGCACGCCTCGAGTTCGTTCAAAAAGCTCTCGAACGAATCGTCTATATTGCCTTCTGCCAGCGCCGACAAGGTATAGCCCGAACTGAACGTGACCGCACCGGTTCCGGTTATCACCAGCGCTATGGCAGTTTCATCGCTTGCAATTAACGCGATCGTTTCCCTGAGCCCGGCAAGGTCGGCGGGATCAATGCGGTTATGTTGTTCCACACGTGTGAGCTGGATCGTGACGACGCCTTCGTGCCGCGAACAGGAAAAACCGTGGGCCATGCTGGTATTCGTCATGTCTCGTATCGAAAGTAAGTTCTGAGTTGCATACTGGCAAACCATGAATATCGATCAATCGGGCAAAGGCGCGCCCCGTGTCTCCATGGCCCATCGCAACGTAATGATTCCAACAATAAACAACGACGCGGTCAGCGCAACCGGTACGCCCAGCGTTCCAAAATGATTCACTGCGACGCCCAGGCACAGACTGACGCCCGCCGCGAAAAACCGCCCGATCGATGTCGAAAAAGCAAACGCAGTTGCGCGGATCGAGGTCGGATACTGCTCGGGCAACCATAACGCGTACATGGCCGCGTTACCGCCGCCCAGGCCGATGAAAAACGCCAGGATCATGAACGGAACGAGCCCTGCCTGAAGGTAGAACGCCCAGCCAAATCCTGCAACCAGGAACAGTGCCGCCGTCGCATAGTAGGCGGCAAGCGTCGGACGGCGGCCAAATCGGTCAGCCAGGAACGGCAACACCAGGCAGCCGATGATCGTACCAATCGAAAAAATAGCGGTCGTCGCGGAGGCCAGTTTGATCGCGGTGATGGCATCGATTCCTTGCCTCTCCGCCAACTGGATAACCGCTGTCGGCAGATAGATCGAGCCGCCCCAGAGCCCAAGAATGGCGATGGTCACGAGAACCGAATTGACGATGGTTCGCTGGCGGTACGGCCGCGAGAAAATATCGCGTAAAGGCCGTTTGCTGGGCACGGCAGCGGGCGCGTCCCCGTGCGTGCGTTGCCATTTGCGTGGTTCACGGACTTTGAGCATGGTGTACAGCGCGACCACGACAGGGAACAAGCCGCACAGGAACATGACACGCCAGCCATAGCGCGTGCCGATCGTATAGTTGAGCGCCGAGGCCAGGAAAAATCCCGCGTAATAGCCCGTTTGAAGATAACCCGCACCCGCACGCCGCCGGTCCTCGGGCCAAGCTTCCGCAACATAGGTGCCCGCGAGCGCCCATTCGCCGCCAACGCCGACGCCCGCGAGAAAGCGAAAGATCGCGAGCTCCCAGACGTTATGCGAAATAGCCGCGAGCCCGGTAAAAACCGCATAGAACACGGTCGTGGCCGCGAGTACCCGCACGCGGCCGAAGCGGTCCGCAAGCGGCCCCCAGATGTACGAGAAACCCCAGCCGACCAGGAACAACGCGAACATCAGCGATCCGGCCAGGCCGATCACGCTCGGCGTCGCGGCAAATCCCGACAACGGCAGCAATTCCTTCAACGCCGGAACGAGCACGAGCGCAAAGATTACGGAGTCCATGCCATCGAGCGTCCAGCCCGACCATGCCGCCCAGAAACCAATGATCTGCTCGCGATTGAGCGTCGTTTTACGCGGCAGCGTTTCGCCGATGGCGCGACTCGATGAGTTCACTCCTGTCTCCTTGGCTATTTTTATCGGGTCCTTGGCAAGCGGCGAAGGGACGCCCCTTCCATGGGCCCAAGGGCAATATAAGCGGCAGGCGCGACATCGTGGAAATATTGAATTACGATCCATCCATAGTGTTTTTGTTATGGACGATAAAGCCAGGAGAGTGATCGATGGACCTGAAGCAGTTGAGGTATTTCCTGTCGATCGTCGAGTCGGGGAGCATTACGCGGGCGGCCGAAACCTTGTGTATCGCGCAGCCCGCGCTGAGCCTGCATATCAAGAATCTTGAAGAGGAGCTGGGCGTGCGCCTGTTCAGCCGCAGCGTCCAGGGCGTGAAGGTGACGCCGTCGGGAGAGTTGCTTTACCGGCATGCGAAGGGGCTTGTGCGTCAGGCCGACAACACGAAGTTGCTGCTCTCGCAGCATGCGCGCCAGCCGAACGGGACGGTCGCGGTCGGCATGCCGCACAGCACCGCGCATCTGATTGCGATCGATGTCGTGCAGGAGCTGCGCGACCGCTACCCGGGCATCATCCTGGAGCTGACCGAGAGCTCGTCGTCGGAATTGCACGGACTCGTTTTGCTCGGCCGGGTCGATCTTGCGATCGTCGTCCTCGATCAGCCGGTTCGCGGACTGATACGCACGCCCTTGCTCAACGAGCAGTTGTTCCTCATACGTCATCCCGACATGGCGGACATAGGACCCACGTGCAGCCTTGCCGAACTGGCGCGCCTGCCGCTGGTGCTCATCAGTCCGCCGAATATCGTCCGGACGAAACTCGACCGGGCTTTCGCGGCAGCGCGGCTCGACTACAACCTTGTTGCTGTCGTCAACGCTACTTCCATGCTGGTTTCATGGGTCGAGAGAGGCGTGGGGGCAACTGTGCTGCCCTGGTCCGCCGTGCACGAACAGGTAACAGCAGGGCGATTGATAGCAACACCGCTTGACGGCGACGAATGGCAGCGGGATCTGTGGCTGTGCCATGCGGAATCGTTGCCGCTCACACCGGCGGGCGAAATCGTTCAGTCGCTGATCATTCAGGACGTACAACGCCGCCTCGCACCGGGCGCATGGCCCGGTGCCCGCAGTCTGCCCGCACTGGACGAAGCCTGAGCGTCTCTCCGGGCACGCACGTTCCAGAAGACTCCATAGCGCAATGTGATTGAACCATCGTCAATCCGTATTTTTCATCTGCACGGCGGCCGTCTATCGTGTCCGCTCCAAGCGTGCGCTGGTTGATAAAAACATTATCGAAGCCAGCGCCGCCGCAAGCAGATATACGGAGGGGACATGGCATTGCCGTTGCAGGGAGTCAAGGTGCTGGATTTGACACGCGCGCTCGCGGGTCCTTTTTGTTCGATGATCCTCGGCGATCTCGGGGCCGACGTCATCAAGGTGGAGCCCGCGCCAAGCGGCGACATGGTTAGGACCTGGGGACCTTTTGCCGGCGGGATCAGCGCTTACTACCTTTCGTGCAATCGCAACAAGCGCGGCATCGCGGTGGATTTTCGCAAACCCGCTGCGCTCGATTTACTGCGCAACATGGCCAGCACCGCCGACGTGGTCCTGGAAAACTTCAAGACGGGCACGATGGAGAGCATGGGGCTGGGTTATGAGACGCTATCGGCGCTTAATCCGCGGCTCGTCTATGGAAACATCACAGGCTACGGCCGCTCCGGTCCGGCCGCAAACTGGCCCGGCTTCGATCAGGTCGCGCAAGGGTACTCGGGTCTCATGAGCCTCACCGGCATGCCCGAGGCCGGACCCACGCGCGTGGGCATTGCGATCGGCGACATGACCGCCGGAATGTGGACCGCAATGGGCGTCCTCGCCGCTCTGCTCTCACGTCAAGTGACCAACCGCGGACAGCGCGTCGAGAGTTCGCTGCTGTCGGGGCTCGTAGCCATGCTGGGCGTTCAGGGCCAGCGTTTTCTGAGCGCCGGCGAGATACCCGAGCCGACCGGTAATCATCATCCGGTGATTGCGCCGTATGGGGTTTTCGAGGCGCAGGACGGTGCGCTGAATCTGGCGCCGGGTACGCCGGACATGTGGGTCAAGCTCTGCGAACTGCTTGGGCTCGAACACATCATGGCCGATCCGCGTTTCGTGACCAACGAGCAGCGCATGCAGCACCGCGAGGCGCTCAAGGAGGTTATCGATACAAAACTGCGTACGCGGACTCGCGCCGAGTGGACTGGCGAATTGAGAAGGCTCGGCATTCCGGCCGGTCCCATCAATAACCTGGAAGACGTATTCGCCGATCCTCAGGTTGTCCACTGTGGGCTGGTCGAAGAAGTGGCGCACAGCACGATAGGCCAGTTGAAGCAGGTGGCGAGCGCGATCAGGATGAGCGAGATGACCGAAGGTTCGGTTCGCATGCCGCCGCCCATGCTGGGCGAACACACGATCGGCGTGCTGGGCGAATATGGTTTTTCAGACGAGCAAATCGATGCGTGGCTGACGTCGCAGGTGGTCTTGCAGCATGAGCACGCGCTGGGCTGAAGCCAGCGCGTTCAACTTTTGGCTCACGCTGCGGGCGTTGCTTCCTTTTCCTTGGCGGCTTCCTCATTCGCGGCGGCGTCGCGTGTCTCCGGCATGGCGAGCCATACCAGCGCCACGGCGAGCGCACCCGCGGCGGCGAGTCCAAAGAAACTGGTGTTCACGCCGAACTTGTCTGCCACGAACCCGGCGATAGCCGTGCTCAGCGTCGCCCCAACGCCCGCTGCCAGCCCGAAGAATCCTATACACAAGTTGTACCGGCCCTTGCCGCCGGCCACGTCGGCGGCGATCAGCGGCAGCATCACGCCGAATACGGCGGCGCTGATACCGTCGAGCATCTGCACCGGCACCAGCAGATAAGGGCTGCTCGCGCTGCTCACGGCCGCGAACAACAACGCGCGTAACGGCAACGCTGCGAAGCCAAGGATCAGCACCGGGCGCCGTCCCCAGTTTTGCGCTTGCCGTCCGACCCACGGCGACAACCCCGCCACGATGAACTGCGGCACGATGATGCACGCGGCAATTACGAGTTGAACGTTGTCGCCCATGTGCGCGGTAACTTCGCCGGCGGCGAGGTTGAGCATCGCCGCATTCGACAAGTGGAACAGCACCACGCACGCCGCGAAGGTCAGCAGCCGCGGATCGCGCACCAGATCGCGCAGGCTCTCGGGCCGTTCGGCTCCAGCCGCGCTTACCGCTTCAGCGATGCTCGCCCCCGCTTTCGCCGCGGCTTTTTTCATGCGCGGCACGACGGGCGCCATCTCGTGATGGATCATGTTCAGCGCGACGAGCGCGGGCAGCGCGAGTGCCGCGGTCAGGAAAAACACCGAACGCAGCGACAGGTACTCCCCGAACACGCCCATCAACGCGGCTGTGAGCGCACTGCCTATCGATGCCCAGCGCGCATTGCGCCCGAGCCGGTTGCCGAGATCGGCGCGTGAGACGAGGGCGAGCGAGATTGCGGCCATCGCGGGGACGAGCATGCAACTGGCAAACCCGTGCAGTACTTCGGCCGCGAACACCGCGACAAACGTCGGGCTCGCACCGAGCAACAACGCCGCCACAATGATCGCGATGATCGCGGCGGCGGCGGCGCCTTTCTTGTTACGCAGCGCATCGACGAGCGCGCCGGCCGGCAACTGGCTCGCCATCGCGCTGATCGTGCCGACGCTCAGCATCAGCCCGATCTCGCCTTGCGTCCATTTGTTCGCGGCGAGATAGGAAGCGATGAACGGCCCAAAGCCGGTCTGCACATTCGCGACGAAGAAGTTCAGCCAATCGAGCGCGCGCAGACTTCGTGCAATTACCATATTTCAGATCGTCCTCATTGTTTCGAGGGGCGCGCAACGGCCGCCGCACCGGG
>NZ_AEJF01000235.1 GCF_001028175.1 Caballeronia mineralivorans PML1(12) | reverse complement strand
CGAGTAAGTCGGAGCGGCTTTGATCTGTGCGTCGGTGAAATCCAGTTGCAATTGCAGTACCTTGTTGCGCGACATCACGTGCAGGTCTGGCCAGTTCGCCGCGACTTGCCGCTTGTCGCCGGCGAGGGAATCGGAGAGATCGATCACGAGCGCCTGGGGCTGCCCCTGCGAATCGACCAGCACGTCGACTACGCGGCCCATCCGCGCGCCGTTTTTCTGCGACACATTGGAGTCGATGAGTTGAGCGAGGGTCGGCGCAATGTCGTTGACGGAACCCGGTCTCGCCGAAGCGTCCTGAGCCTTCGCTTTGGCCGCGCCCGATGCGCCGTTGCTGCCCGGCGTCGGCACGGCGAACGTGATAGGCGCTTTCTTCGCGGCCGGATTGAAGCGGAACACGGTCCACGGGAACGTCACCTTGCGGTCGCCGACACCCAGGAATCCCGCCAGGTTCACGATCATGATCTTCGGTTTGCCGGACGCATCGGCGTACATGTCCACTGCGCGGCCGATCACCTTGCCATCCGGGCGCTGGATTTCGCTGTCGAGCAAACCGCGGATTTGCTCGTGCTGCATGATGCGCGTGGTGAGCAGCGGCGGCGGAGGCGGCGGCGCCTTCTCTTCAACGGGCGGCGGCGGAGGCGGCGGCGGTTTTTTCGGCACGATCACACGCCGTTTCGGCGCGGGATGCGGTCTGGGTTCGGACGGAGGCTGCGTGGCAACCGGCGCTGATGCCGGCACTTCTTCCGGCTCCACGACTTCCGGCTCGCTTGGCGGCTGCGGCGTCGACAAATCGATGATGGGCGCGGGCGCTTGCACCGGGAACAGGCTGCATCCCGACATGACCGCGAGCACAAGGAGGATCGCAAGCGTTCCGGCTACCGTTCGCCAGTGCCAGTTGTACGCTCGAAGCGGGAAACCGCCACTCATCACAAGAGCTCCATGTTGCAGGGCTACCTTCAGGAAATTCGTGCGCCGCCGCTGGGGTTATCGACGGTGCGTGGGTTAGGGGGCGATACAGGTCGATACAGGCCGGGCGAGCGGCGGCGTTCGTGTCGCCCGGTTTCGATCACACGCCCGGCGGACGCGACTTCGCTTCGGTCGCCTTCGCTTCAGTCGCTTGAGCCAGCCGCGCGGCGGTATCGGGGGCGCCCATTTTCGCGGCGGCGTCGCGTGCGGTAAAACCGTTCGCGTCCTTCGCGTCGGGATTCGCGCCCTTCGAAATCAGGAACTCCACCATCTCCACGCGATTGAACATGGCCGCGATCATCAACGCCGTGCGTCCGTCCGGCGACGCGCCTTCTACGTCCGCGCCGTGCGCAAGCAACGCTTCGATGACCGGCTTGTACCCCTTGAACGCCGCGCCCGCGATCGGCGTCTGGCCGTTGTCGTTGCGCAGGTCCGGATCGGCCTTGTGTTCGAGCAGCACGCGCACCGCGTCGGCATGGCCGTGGTAACTCGCGAGCATCACGAGCGTGTCGCCCTTGTCGTTACGCAGGTTCGGCGGCAAGCCTTTATGCAGCAGCGTGTCGAGCATGGCTGCGTCGCCGCGGCGGGCTACGTCGAAGACTTCGCTCGCGAAATCGATGAGATCGTCGCTCAGAGGTTCCTGGCTTTGACCGGGAATGCCTGCGGGTGAGTCGGGTTGCATGGGAGCTCCATTGGGATTGCATGGACTGGTGCGGCGCTGCAGCCGTTCGATGCAGGGGTTTGGGCGCGCGCCGGGTTGGGCGATATCCGGTTGGTACTGCGTGCAGCTTTCGATGTCAGGCGGTTGGTTCGGTTGTTTCGTTGTATATGGCAAGCGGTCCGCGGATTCTGCCTTGGCGGGTTTTTGCGGCTTCCGCGGTTTCTATCAGTGCGTCAGGATACACAGGTTTGGCGGCACGCCGCACCGTCGCAGCAGGAATCGCGCCTTATCCGGGCGACCGGGCTGCCTACGGGATCCCTAAGCTGACAGCGTGTTCCGAGCGTTATTCTAAAGGGAGCCTCTTCATGACCATTCGTTCTTCGATGGCGCCGGCCGTGAAGGGCTAGCCTGACCCGCTTTTTATCCGTTGCAACGACGGCAGTAGTCTTCCTGCAGGCCGGTTGTTTTGCGCCTCTTTCGCGGCGCCGTTGTTTCATGGTCCGGGTCTAGCTCACGCTCGCCCTCGTCGGCTCGTCGCTTGACCTATGCCTATCGCACGCTTACGCTCGCCAGCACTCTTCACCAGGAAAAACGCCGTGAGCCCCAATCCCGACACTGTCCGCCGCGTGGCGCCCGCCGCCGAACGTAATCGCGGACCCATTCTCGACGTGCTCGCGCGGGTCCTGCCCAAGGCCGGCGTGGTCCTCGAAATCGCCAGCGGCACGGGGCAGCATGCTGTCCACTTCGCCTCCGCATTGCCGGGCGTCACCTGGCAACCCAGTGATCCCGACGCCGCTTCGCGAGCCTCCATCGACGCCTGGCGCCAGCACGCTTCACTCGCCAACCTCAATGCACCGATCGCCCTGGATGTCCGGACAACACCCTGGCCCGTGCCGGATTCCCTCGCGGCAATCGTATGTATCAATATGATCCATATCGCGCCGTGGGCGGCAGCCGAGGCGCTGTTCCATGGAGCACGCGAGCGTCTGGCCAGCGACGGTGTGCTCTTCCTGTACGGACCTTACAAGCGCGACGGGGCGCATACCGCCCCGAGTAACGAAGCCTTCGACGCCCAGCTTCGCGCCACCGACCCCGCCTGGGGTGTCCGGAATATGGAAGACGTGGTGGAGCTCGGGCGCGCATCGGGCTTGTCGATGGACGAAGCCGTGCCGATGCCCGCCAACAATTTCTGCCTGATCTTCAAACGCGCACCCTGACGCACCTGGATTTGACGTAGGGCGATTCGATCGGCGACGCGCTTGAATGGTTTCGCACTGGCGCAATGAAGATCGTCAAAATTGCGTCCGGTGGGGCGGAATCGCCGAAGAAAGCCGCAGCAAAAAGCTGCCGCAAAAACCGCTCGACCGCCTGTGCAAGCCCGTCCAGTCCGCTTCCGATATCCGCAATCACCCTCTCGTCGCGCATCAACCGGCCTCTGGCGTGTAGACTGCGTTAGGCCTTTGGTTGCAACGTCTCCCCAAAGCATTTTTTAGTCCGTTTCCAGCCGATACCCTCACGCGGAGGCATCGTACATGCATGTAGCACTGCAGCAGGACGTCGCTCCGAGCGAACTGCCGTCCGAACAGTCTCAACCGTCCGCGCGCGATCTGCGTCGCGTCG
Organism: Caballeronia mineralivorans PML1(12); assembly: GCF_001028175.1. GTDB lineage: Bacteria > Pseudomonadota > Gammaproteobacteria > Burkholderiales > Burkholderiaceae > Caballeronia > Caballeronia mineralivorans. The sequence goes on along the minus strand of NZ_AEJF01000235.1, from coordinate 7,477 downwards.
ATATCCACCCCGATCACTGGTATCCGGTCGCCTGGTCGCCGGAGGTAAAACGCGGTAAGGCGCACGGTGTGCGTTTTGCCGGTGACCCCGTCGTGCTGGTACGCACGGAAAGCGGCAAGGTGTTCGCGCTGGAAGATCGCTGCGCACATCGACAGGTGCCGTTGCATGCGGGTGTGGTCGACGGCGAATCCATCCGCTGTTGTTATCACGGCTGGACCTACGACTGCACCGGCCGCTGTATCGACGTCCCGTATCTCGGCCGCGAACGCCTGCCGAACGGCGTGCGTTCTTACCCGTGCCGGGAAGAATCCGGCCTGATTTTTATTTTCCCCGGCGACCCGCTGCTCGCTGAGACAGCGCCGCTTCCCGCGCTCGGTTCCGTCGACGATAAAGCCTATAAAACCCGCCGCTTCGGCCGCGAAGTGAAGTGCCATTACACCTTCATGCACGAGAACCTGATGGACATGAACCATCAGTTCCTGCATCGCAAGCAGATGGGTCAGATGAAGGCGCGCTCGGTCGGGCGCAGCCGCGGCGACGACTGGGTAGAGGTGAACTACACGTTCGCGCGCGAGGAGGGCAAGCAGCCGATTGGCGAGGCGCTGGTGTTCAGTCAGAAGCGCAGCAACGACCCGAACGACGGCCACAACGACGTGATGACGATCCGTACCGAATATCCCTACCAGACGCTCAGGATCCGCACGAAGGACCAGACGATGGTGATGGATCTGTGGATCGCGTACGTGCCGCTCGACGCCCAGCAGCGCACCAACCGCACGTTTGGCCTGCTGTCCATCCGCCGGCCGAAAATTCCGGGCATCCTCGACGCCGCGTGGCCGTTGCTGGTGTGGTTCACCGAGCGTATCTTCAAGGAAGACCGGTGGATCGTGGAGCGCGAGCAGGAAGCGCACGACCGGCAGGGTGCCGATCATAACCACGAGGTTTTCCCGGTCATCAACGAGCTGCGTTCGCTGCTGATCCAGTGCGGCGCGCCGGTTCGCGAACTCGTGACGGAGCGTCGCGTGCATATGATCCAGCCGATTACCGACTGAGACGTGCACACGGCAAGACGCCGCAGTAACAACGTCGTAGTCCAGACGTCACAGCAATGACGTCGCAGTAGTGACGTATTAACCAGAAGAGGTCGACCATCATGGAACCCAACTCGACAGAGAAGCCAGTCACGCCCGCGGTAAACGAGCCCCCTGACCAGGATCACTTCGATGCCGCCATCAGCCACGTCGATCATTCTTACGCGTCGGGTGCAATGGCCGCAGGCGCGGCGAAGGGCATTCTCTACAGCGTGATCGAGACGCTGGGCACGCTTATCGGCGACCCGGATTTGCCGGAACACGCGCGTTCCGGCTATCAGGCGTTGCGCGCGAGCGCACAAGAACTGCGCTCGCGGATCGATTGAGCGTTTCGACGCATGTCTTAAACCATTGACCCGAGCCATTGAGCAAGCCACGGCGACGCATTTTTACGTGCCAAATCGCGGCGGCTCGGGCAATAATGTTAGGTCAACCACGGAGCACATCATGAGTAAGAGCCAGGACGCGAAGAAAACCGAGAAGAAGGTCGCTGTCAAATCGCCGAAAGAGAAGAAAGAAGCGAAGAAACTGAAGAAGGAGGCGTCCAAGCGGCAGTAATGGAAGTGACGGAAGCGGGTGCGCTTCAACGACAGCCGGTTTGATCTGGGTTGTTCTGTACCCAGCTCTCTTCGGCTCCCGGATTTCTGCTTCCAGCAGCACGTTTTGGTAGTTCACGGCCCGCTCTAAAGCGGGCCGTTTGCATGGTGAAGACTGCGCTCGTCCGGCGGCAAAACCCGGTCGCACTGCGAGCGCAAGCCCGCTAAGGCTTCCGGCCGTCAAACGCCGCCCACCCATCGTTCTTCCGATGCCTTCAAATGCGACCGGATCGCGGCCTGCGCGGCAATCGGATCACGCGCTTCCAGCGTTCTCAAGATCCGTTCGTGCTCGGATAGCGCGACGCCCCATGTCGTGATGTTCTCCGCGAGCCCGCTGACCTTGGCTGCGATCGGATCGTTACGGCCATCGAATAACTCGCCCACCAGCCGGGTCAGTACCGAATTTCCGGCGATTTCGGCCAGCGTCATATGAAACTGCCGGTCCGGCTCCAGTGGCGAGCGTCCCGCCGCGATCAGCTCGCGCATCGACTCCACGCTCTTTTGCAACCTGGCCATTCCCTCCGGCGTCAGCCGCGTGCAAGCCAGCAAGATTACTGATCCTTCGATAGCCGCACGCGCCTGCATCAGCTCGGTCGGGCTCTCGCCCATGGAGGTCAGCGGCGGTTCCTCGGTGCTGCCTTCGCAGACGTACACGCCCGAGCCCATCCGGATCTCGACTTGCCCGCGAATTTCGAGCGCGATCAACGCCTCGCGCAACGATGGCCGCGACACGCCCAATTGCTGGGCAAGCTCACGTTCGGGCGGCAGGCGCGTACCGGCCTGGAAGCTGCCGTGGCGGATCAGCGTATTGATCTGATCAGCGATGGTTTGATACAGGCGCCGCGTTTCAACCGGTTTTACAGATGTCGTCATGAGTGTCTGGCAGAGCGCTGGGCGAGAGTCGAAGTGTAAGGTGGCTTGACCAATTGCTTTCAGCATGGCTTGTCGGCTATGCCAATGGATATAAGGGTAAATACCGCGATTCCAGAGTGGGCCTAACGCCATTATCATTCGCAACAGGTAAGGCCACATGGCCAAATAGAAAATTGGCTTGACCACTTTGGTGCCTGAACGACGGTCGGCACCGCCCCAGAATCAGAGACCCCCCGCCGAGGAGACAACGCCGGTGCAAATGCTCATACGAGTCGACAAGGCCAAGCGATGAACGTGGCGGCCGAACAGGGCGCACCGCATATCGCGCCACATACCGCGCGCCCGCAATCCATGCCGGACGAGCCCTTGCTGCGCCTGCACAGCGTTGGCAAGCGTTTCCCGGGCGTGATCGCGCTGCAGAACGTCAGCTTCGACGTCCGAGCGGGCGAAGTGCATGCCATTTGCGGTGAAAACGGCGCGGGCAAGTCCACGCTCATGAAAATCGTCAGCGGCCAATACCGGCCGGACGAAGGCGAGATTTTCCTCGACGGCCGCGAGCATCATTTCTCGTCCACGCTCGAAGCGCAGGCCGCCGGCATCGCGATCATTCATCAGGAACTGAACCTGATCCCGCACTTGTCCATCGCGGAAAACATCTTTCTGGCACGGGAGCCGAAGCGCGGATTTTTCATCGACCGGGCGCGTCTCGCCGCTGATTCCCAGATGGCGCTCGACCGCATTGGGCTGGCACTGAAGCCGCGTACGCTGGTTGGGTCGTTGTCGGTGGCGCAGCAGCAGATGATCGAGATCGCCAAGGCGCTGTCGCTCAACGCCCGGTTGCTGATCATGGACGAACCCACGTCGTCGCTGACTGAATCGGAGACGGTGCACCTGTTCCGGATCATCAAGGAACTCAGGAAGGCGGGTGTCGGCATCGTCTATATCTCGCATCGGCTGGATGAGCTGGCGGAGATCGCCGATCGCGTAACCGTGCTGCGCGACGGCCGCACCATTTCCACCGATGACTTCGCCGCCACCACCATCGAGCAAGTGGTCGCGCATATGGTTGGCCGCGATCTCGACGATGTCTTTCCCGAACGCAAATCGCAGCCGACGAATGAAGTGCTGCTGAGCGTGAGCGGCCTTACGCGTCGCGAGGTGTTCGGACCCGTGAGCTTCGAATTGCGTCGTGGGGAGATCCTCGGCTTTGCGGGATTGATGGGCGCGGGGCGCACCGAGGTCGCGCGCGCAGTGTTCGGCGCTGATCCGGTGGATGCGGGCGAAGTCCAGTTGAAGGGCGAGCGGCTCTCGATCCATTCGCCCATCGACGCGATTCGCAACGGCATTGCGTATCTCTCGGAGGACCGCAAGGGTAACGGTCTCGCGCTGCAGATGACGGTGGCGAAGAACATCACGCTGGCGAACGTGGAAGCGGTCTCGGGCACGGGTGGTTTTATTCGCTTCGAGGAAGAAGCGAAGGTCGCTCGCCGTTATGTCGATGCGCTTGGCATCCGCACGCCGAGCGTGAACCAGATCACGCGCAATCTCTCGGGCGGCAACCAGCAGAAAGTGGTGATCAGCAAATGGCTGTTCCGCGAATCGAAGATCCTGTTCTTCGACGAACCCACGCGCGGTATCGATGTCGGCGCGAAATACGCCATCTACGAACTGATGGACCGGCTCGCGGCGCAGGGCATCGGCGTCGTATTGATCAGTTCCGAGTTGCCCGAAATCATGGGCATGACGGATCGCGTGGCCGTGTTTCACGAAGGCCGGATAGCGGGCGTGCTCGAGACCCGTAAAACCAATCAGGAAGAAATCATGCACTACGCATCAGGACGGATCGCCCATGCTTGAGATGACCACCGACACGGCCCACGCCGACCGGGAGCGCGCCCGCGAACGCCGCAAGGACCTGATCCAGAAGTTTGCGGCGCTGGGAAGCCTCGTGATGCTCGTGGTCGTGTTCTCGGCCACGAGCAACGCGTTCATGTCGCTTGGCAACGGCATGACGGTGGCGTTGCAGGTGACGTCCATCGCGTATCTCGGGCTCGGCGCGACGTGCGTGATCATTACCGGCGGTATCGATCTGTCGGTTGGATCGGTGCTCGCGCTTTCCGGTGTTGTCGCCGCGTTGCTCGTGAAAGCCGGTGTGCCTGTGCCTATTGGCATGCTTGGTGGCGTGATCATGGGCGCGATCTGCGGTGCGTTCAACGGCCTGTTCGTCACGCGCATGGGGTTGCCGCCGTTTATCGCGACGCTCGGCATGATGCTGGTTGCGCGCGGCGTGGCGTTGCAGATCACCGGCGCGCGGCCTGTGTCGGGTCTCGGCGATTCCTTCGCCGAGCTCGGCAACGGCGCGCTGTTTCGCATCGTCCGCATGGGTTCGGACGGGTTCCCGGACATCGTGTTCCCCGGCATTCCGTATCCCGTGATCATCATGGTCGTGCTGGCGGTGCTGGTGGCCATCATGCTCAGCCGCACCTCGCTTGGGCGGCACATTTACGCGGTCGGATCGAATGCGGAAGCGGCGCGGCTGTCCGGCGTGAACGTGAATCGCGTGAAGCTGTTCACGTATGTGCTGTCCGGCGCGCTCGCCGGGTTGACCGGGTGCGTGCTGATGTCGCGGCTCGTGACGGCGCAGCCGAACGAAGGCGTGATGTACGAACTCGATGCCATCGCGAGCGCGGTAATTGGCGGAACGTCGCTGATGGGCGGTGTCGGCACGATCTCGGGCACGGCGATTGGCGCGTTCGTGATCGGCATTTTGCGGAACGGCCTGAACATGAACGGGGTATCGAGTTTCATCCAGCAGATCATCATCGGCCTGGTTATCTTGGGCACGGTGTGGATTGACCAGATCCGGAACCGGAGATGAGTTTCATCGAACGCACCTGAAGCGTTCGCGACGTAGAAGAGTGGAGTGGGCCCACGGGGTCTTACAAAATCAACAGGAGCGAGACATGAAACTGACTACCAAGGCGATGTTCACCGCTGTGCTTGCCGTCGCTGCGAGCAGCGCGTTTGCGGCCGGCGGCGAAATTGCCGTGATTGTGAAGAGTGCGGATTCGAACTACTGGCAGAACGTGAACAAGGGCGCGACCGCGGCCTTGGCTGACGTGAAGGGTTACACGATGACCTTCCAGGGCCCGGCCGCGGAATCCGACATAGCCGCCGAAGTGAACATGGTCGAGAACGCGGTGAACCGGAAGGTCGCCGGGATTGTGCTGGCGGCGTCGGACCCGGATGCGCTGGTGCCGGCCGTGAAGAAAGCGTGGGAAGCGCATATTCCGGTTGTGATCATCGATTCGGCCTTGTCCGATTCGGGCAAGCAGTATTACCAGGCTTTCCTGTCCACCGACAACGAGAAGGCCGGCGAGATGTGCGCTCAGGCCTTGATCTCGAGGGTGGGACAGACGGGCAAGATTGCGTTGATGTCGTATGTGGCGGGCGCGGGGTCCGAAGTGGGGCGTGTGGGCGGGTTCCGCAAGTATCTGGCAGCGCACTCCAAGCTGCAGGTGGTCGGACCGTTCTACTCGCAGTCGCAGATGGCTAATGCGCTTAACCAGACGACCGATGTACTTGCCGCCAATCCGGATTTGAAGGGCATTTTCGGGGCGAACGAGCCGACAGCCGTGGGGATGGGACGCGCGCTGGCGCAGTCGGGCAAGGCGGGGAAAGTTATCGCGATTGGGTTCGATGGCAACCAGGATCTGCAGAACTTCGTGAAGGACGGCACGATCCAGGCGATAGCGGTGCAAGGCTCATACCAGATGGGCTACAAGGGCATTCAGACGGTAGTGGGCGTGATTGAGAAGAAGCCGCCGCCAAAGTTCGTCGATACCGGTGTTGTCATGGTCGACAAGGGGAATATCGATCAGCCGGTGGCCAAGAACGTGTTGTATTGATCGCTGGCTCCTCTTGGGGCTAGGTGGGTTATGCGCAGTGCGAAGGGATTCTGGACGGTCCCTTTGCACTGCGTTTTTGTTTTTGCGGTTGCGTACTACGGGGTCGTAACTGGCGATCTCCGCACCGCTGTCGCATTCCGTCCGCTATTACCTTCACCGGTAGAACAATCTGTTCTTTCCGTGTGGCTATCCGCCGCATATCGACTCGCATACCATGCCGTACCGATTACGATCCTAAGCCTGATATGCCAACACCTTTGTACCGATGGTTATTAGCTGCCACCGCGGCTACCGCGTTATTCACAAGCGCCGCTCAAGCCCAGGTCGACACGACCAAAAGCACGGTTACCGCGACATCGAAGCAAATGAACGTGCCGGTCGACGGCAAGTTCAAGAAGTTCACGGCACAACTCGACTTCGATCCTGCTAAACCCACCGCAGGCAGCGCGAATCTCAGCATCGACGCGGGAAGCTACGATCTCGGCGATGAAAGCTATAACAAGCAGGCCACGGACAAGGACTGGTTCGATACGGCGCATTTCCCGACCGCCACCTTTGTTTCAACGGCCATCGCGCCCGCGGGCGGCAGCAAGTTCAATGTCAGCGGCAAGTTGACCATCAAGGGCAAGTCGCAGAACGTCACCGTGCCGGTCACCGTCACGAGCCAGGGCACGACACAAACCTTCGATGGTTCACTGCCCATCAAACGCACGCAGTTCGATGTCGGCTCGGGTGAGTGGAAAGACACCTCGGTCGTCGCCGATGAAGTCGTCATCAAGTTTCACCTCGTCGCTACCAAGAAATAAACGGTCATCGACCCTCAAATTCATCCAGGAAAACACATGAAAAAGAACCTTCTGATCGCAGCAGCAGGCGCGCTGGTCGCAGTGGCATCATTTAGCGTGATGGCCGAAGAAGCCACGTATCAGCTCGACCCAGGCCACACGTCCCCGAGCTTCGAAGCTGACCACTTTGGCGGCCTCTCGGTCTGGCGCGGCAAGTTCACCAA
>NZ_AEJF01000234.1 GCF_001028175.1 Caballeronia mineralivorans PML1(12) | reverse complement strand
TCCACTGAAAACCGGCATGCAGGTTGTGATGCCGCTTGTTCAGTCGAAGAAAGCCGTTCCAACTTACGTTGGAACGGCTTTTTGATTTTATGCCTGCTTCAAACACGTGCTCGGCTTCGTGTAATCGAAGGAGACCGCGACTTGCCGCGACCTGTATATCATTGCGATACCAGCGATTCATGCCGTCATGTCATGAATGAAATGACCTTCGGGTTATCGTCAAACGCCTTCCCGCCTCGCACAATCCTTTCCAACGCAGCGCTTGCTGTCTAACTCTTTGGGAAGAAACCATGTTTGCAGTTACCGGAATCACAGGGCAGGTCGGGGGCGTCGTGGCGCGTTTGCTGCTGGCAGCGAGTCACGACGTCCGCGCGATCGTGCGCGACGCAGCGAAGGGCGAGGCGTGGGCGAAGCAGGGCTGCGAAGTTGCTCTCGCCGACCTCAACGACGAACACGCTTTGCAGCACGCATTCGAAGGCGCGGAAGGCGTGTTCATTCTCCTGCCGCCAACTTTCGATCCATCGCCGGGATTTCCTGAAGCGCGCAAGACGATCGCCGCGTTGCGCGCCGCGCTCGCGGCGGCCAGACCGTCCAAGGTGGTGGTGCTGTCGACCATCGGCGCACAAGCTACGCAGCCGAATCTATTGAATCAATTGCAGATACTCGAACAGGAGCTGGGCACGCTGCCCATGCCCGTGGCGTTCCTGCGCGCTGCGTGGTTCATCGAAAACGCTGCTTGGGATGTGGCGCCCGCGCGCGATTCCGGCATCGTGCCGAGCTTCTTGCAGCCGCTCGATAAACCCGTGCCGATGGTCGCCACGGCCGATATCGGCCGCGTCGCGGCGGAACTGTTGCGCGAATCGTGGACGGGACGCCGCATCGTCGAACTGGAAGGGCCGCAGCGTATTTCGCCCGACATGATCGCCGAGAGCTTTGCGCGTCTGCTCGGTCGCGACGTCAGCATGACAGCCGTGCCGCGTGACACGTGGGAAGAACTCTTCCGCTCGCAAGGGATGAAAAACCCGACGCCGCGCATGCAGATGATCGATGGTTTCAACGAGGAGTGGATCTGCTTCGAAGGCACTGAGAACGAAGTGCGCAAAGGCCGTGTTCCACTCGATACGGTGCTGCAATCGCTGATCGAAAAGGCGTCTTAGGAACCTGCGATTAGTACTCGCCCACGCTGCGGCTGGGGAGCGTTCAATCACTATTCCAAGGGCCATCGCTAATGAAAACAGTGACCCGGGCGAAGGCCACCCGGGTCACATGTTCTCTCGTTCAACCCACTAACGCGTCAATTCGCCAGCGACAGATACGGCGAACTCAGCGGCGCTGGCGGGAAGGACAGTGCGCCGGTTTGTTTCGTGAAGCTGTACCGCACATAAACGGCAGCCAGATATTCACGATACTGATACGCGTTGCCGAGCGATGCCGTCACCCCGGCCGCGAGTTGCGGTGCGAGCTGGAATTCGCCCGTCGCGCTGAACGAGTACGACAGGCCGGTCTTGGTGCTGCTGGCATAAGTACTACCGGCGGTTCCGGAGGTTCCGGGCTGAATGTTGCCGTTAGTCGGGAAATAATCCGAAGCATCCTGCCGGTAGTGCTGCACGCCGATTGAACCCTTGACGTCGTACGTGAACGGGCCGGTGCGGCCCGTATACTCGACCGGCAGGTTCAGGATTACGTACTGCTGCGGGCTGAAGTAGCCGCCCTGGCCATACGTGAAGTACGACAGGTTCTTGTTGTAGTGCATCAGCGTGGTGTTCACGCCCGCCGTCAGTGTCTGGTTCCCGTCCTGGAACAGGCGCGTATAGAAACCACCGCCGCCTTTTTCGGAGTAATTGCTCGCGACATTGTGGCCATCGTAGTACTGGAACGCTAAATTCGCATACACGCCGCTTGTGCCGTCGTCCCAGCCGAGATCCATGCGTGCGCCATTGGACGTCACGCCGCCCCATTCCAGACCTTGACCCTGGTCGCGCGTACCGGCGTAGGAGAGCAGGCTGTCCGTGACCGCGCGTCGGGCGACGGCGATCGAGTACGAGACCTTGTCAGTGAAACCACCGTTGTACTGCGCGCCACCGACCAGGTTTTCTTCACGAAAGCCGAGCGGTGTGGTGCCGACATCGAGTTTGATTTTGTTTGTTTCGTATCCCACGGACAAGCCCACGCCGGTCGCTGTCTGGTCGCCGTAGTTGTTAGCAAGAGGTGAGCTTGTTGCAGCCACTCCCGAGCCGAAACGCTTGAGGGTATCGGTGGTGGTTTGTGCCGTGCCCGCATCCAGCGTCACAGGCGTCGCCGTCACGACAATATGCCCATTGCCCACCGCGATGCGACCCTGAACCGGTGCCTCGATATCCGTCAGGTTCGACAGCCCGTCTTCGCCCGTGCGGTCGCGGAAGATGACGCCGCCAGAAATCGTGCTCGACCGAGCACGGTTGATCTGCGCGAGTTCATCGGCCACGCCTAGCGTCTGCGCGTTCGCCACGTTCACGGGGTTGTTGCCCGCCATGCCGGAATACGCCTGTGCGGTTTGTGCGGGCGCGTAGGCCTGTCCGTAACCGGCGGGAGGTTGCGGAATATAGGGCTGCCCGTAACCCTGGTTCGCGTACGCCTGCTGCTGTTGCTGCGGATACCCGTAACCCTGCTGTGCATACGGCTGCTGAGGATAAGGCTGCTGCGTGTAGTCGGTCTGATCGGCTTGCCTGGTGCTACGCGACGCGGTGTGCTTGCGTGTCGAAGCATGTTTCGACTTCGCTGCGGGCGCGCTGGAATACACCCGCGGCTGTGACGACTGCGCGTACGCGTTCGCTTGCGCTTCGCGCGCAGCGGGCGATATGGGCCAGGGCGAGCTTATCGCGGCATCCTGCGACGGATACTGCGCGTTGTAAGGTTGCTGAGGTTGCTGATATTGATGCTGATACTGCGATTGCGGCTGATATTGCGCTTGACCCTGTGCCTGATATTGACCTTGATACTGCCCCGCGTCCTGAGCCGGCCCTTGCCCCGGATACGGCTGCAACGGCGCCGCCGGACCACCCGACTGGCTCGACCCGGAGGTATCGGGACCGTATCCACCGCTTGCCGCTACTGGGCGCGCAACGTTGCCCGGCGCCGTATAGGGTGCAACGTAAGGTGTCGAATAAGGCGCTGCTTGAGGCGGAGGCAAATAGTTCGGCACGTTCTGCGTCGGTGAAGAAGGCTGAGGATAAGAGGGTAGCCCGGGCATCGGCGATGTAGACCGCGAGAACACTCCGCTCAACAGGCCGGTCGGTGCGCCGGGAGCGCCCGCGTTCGTATCGACGGCGGTCTTGCCTTCGAACGGATTGGTGCCGGGCAGCGGCATCGAACCGATCCGCTGCATGGCCGATTCCCAGCCGCGCGGCACAGCGGGTTGCGCACCCTGGCGAGTGTCACGCGGCGTTTGTTGGACGGGGGAATTCGCCGCGATCAGCGCCTGTTGCAGATATCGCGAAGCCAGCGAAAGTTTGCCCTCGGCGTGATACATGCGGCCGGTCGCGGCGAGCACGCGGGGATCGTCGGGCGCGGCGCGCAGCGCCTGGTTCGCGGTTGCCTCGGCAAACGAAAATTGTTTCGCGCCCGACGCCGCGCCAATCGCCGCTACTTGAAAGCCGATGTCATCAGGACGGCGGGCCAGCGCCGCGCGATAACTCGCGAGTGCGCTGCGATCATCGCCGGCGGAGGTATACAGACGGGCCAGCGCCGCTTGCAGATCGGGGTTATCGGGCGTCGCTGCCAGCCAGGGCGCAATCACGTCATACGCGCTTGCGAGGTCGCCGCGTTGCCGCACCGTATCGGCCTGTTTCACCACAATGCCGATGTTCAGGTTGTTGAAGTCGATGCGCTGCTGCGGCGTGAGTTGCGAAGCCGCCAGCCGCCGCATGACCGCGCTCAGTTCGGCTTCTTGCTGCGGGTTCGTCTGCTGGCCCGGTGCCGTGGGAATGCCCGTCAGGATGCCGGCGTATTGCAGCAGCAAGCCGGTATCGACGGGTGCCGCGGCCATCGCGTCGCGCACCAGCGACAACGCGCGCATGGTGTCGCCTGCTTGCAGATACGACGACGCCAGCACGCCGATCAGTTCCGGGCTGCCTTGCGCGGTCGGCGTTGCGGCTTGCAAGGTCGCTTCGGCCTGCTGCGTCTGACCGGCGCGCGACATCCGGTTCGCGAGTTCGGCTTGGGCGTGCACCCACAACCGGTGCTGCAGCACGGTCATCGCCGGCGTGCGCTGGTTGACCGGGATCCGCTCCAGTTGCGATAATCCCGTCGTCCAGTCCTGCGTCTCGGCGGATAGCAGCGCGCTCGCGTAGAGCGCGTCGGTCATGTCGGGGTGCGTGGCGAGCAAACCGTCCATCATGCTGCGCGCATTGCCGACCGCGCCCTGACGCACATAGATGCGCGCGAGGTCGAGGCGCATCCAGACATCGTCGGGATTGTTCAGCAGTGCATCTTCGAACAGGCTGCGCGCGGCGCCCAGATCGCCGCGTGCTTCCGCAGCACGCGCTTGCGCCGCCTCTGCTTCGCCGCGCAGCTTGTTGATGCCGCCGGCCTTCGCCTGCTGTTCCGCGTTCAACTGGTTCGCGAAAGCAAGCGCTTCGTCGCCGCGACCTTGCGCGGCCAGCGCGCCGACGAGTCCGCGAATCGCATCGGGATTGTCGGCCTGACGGCGCAGCGCCATCCGGTAAGCCTGTTCCGCGCCGCGCGGGTCGCCGCTATTGAGCAGCGTTTCACCGAGCATGGTCTGGGCGGTGGTGTCCGACGGATTCAGGGCGATCGCGCGTTCAAACAGCGACTTCGCCTTCGCGATTTCACCATTGCTGCGCGCGCCAATCCCCTCGCTCGTATAACTCCAGTAAGTCGCGCTGGTGAGCGCGTCCTTCCAGCGCGCCGGATTGCCGGCACGCGACGCGCGTTCGAGATACGTGCGCGCTTCGTCGAATTTTTCCTGCTTCAAGGCGGCGATGCCCATGCCGCCGAGCGCATCGCCGTCGTTCGGGTTATTCGCCAGCACAGCGGAAAACCGTGCGCGCGCCGTGACGATATCGCCGCGATCCAGCGATGCAAATCCATCGGCGACAGCACGTCCCCGGGCATCGACGACAGCATCCGCTTGCGCGCGTTCGCGGGCTTGCTTGTCCTGCTGCACCATCGAATCGAAACGCGCCTTGACGGCAGGGTCATCGGGCGACGCTTGCAAATAAGCTTGATAAAGCGGGGCGTCCGATGCGCGTGCGCCGAGCCACAGCAGTGCTTGGCGCCAGCTTTTCTTGGCTTGCTCGCCGACCGTGCTGTCGGTGCTCAACTGCTCGAGACGGGCGATGCCGTCGCGCCGCGTCGTGTCGCGGTAGGTCAGGTGCTGCGCAAGCGCGAGCGCATAGCGCGGATCGCTGGGGTTCTGGCGCGCGAGTTGCGTCAGGCCCTGGCGTGCCTGGTCCCAGCCCTGCGGTGTAGCGGCGAGTGCCTGGTAATACTCGAGCGTGAGTTCCGGCGTGGCGGGCTTGCCGTCGATAGCACGTTGGTATTCCTGCACCGCCGACGCGTTCTGCCCGCTTTGCGCGAGCCGCCGGGCGTCGTTCACGGTCTGGTCGCGCGGGCTGGTTTCGCCCAGCCGCCGGCCGAGTTCATCGATATTCGGATACTGCGGCGCCACCGCCCGCAAGCGTTGGAGATACTGCTGCGCACCGCTGCCGTCCTTGCGGTCCGAGAGGATGATGCCCATGCCATAGAGCGCGTCGGGCTGCTTCGGGTCGATGCGCAGCACTTTCTGCCACGCCTGCTCGGCCAGATCCCCCCGGCGATGCGCCTGCCAGTAGCGGCCCTGATCGATCAACACGGTCAGCGGCGCGTTCGCGTTGGCAGCAGCACCAGTGGCGCCCGCGCCCGCAGTAGCCGCGCTGCTGCTGGCAGCTTGCGCAAACGCGCTCGGCGGCACGTTGGCGACACAACCGGCCGCGAGACTCAG
>NZ_AEJF01000233.1 GCF_001028175.1 Caballeronia mineralivorans PML1(12) | reverse complement strand
CCACGGGCGCATCGAGCGCCGCGAGATGCGCGCGGGCGAGGCCAAGGCTGCGATCGTCGCCGAGCGTCTTGAAGTATGGTGCGAGCGCGGCCCAGTAACTGAGCGGGCCTTCGCCGCTCGTGACACCAGTTGCCACGTTCACGCGTTCCGGCGGATAACCGCTTTGCGTCACGGCCTGGCGCATGCCGCCGAGAGCGGCGAGCCACGGCTTGCTGAGCGGGTCGGCACTGGATGCAAGCCCGGCCCAGAGATACACGCGAATGGCGTCGTAGCTGCCGGTGTCGCGGTTCTGCGGATCGACGACAAACTGCCCCGCCTTGTACGCCGCCCAGTCGGGAGAAAAGCCGCGCGGCGCGGTGGTGGCGACGAGCTTGTAGCCATTCTCCGCAAGCTGGTTCCACGGTCCGTCCGGCATTTCGCGAGCGAGGCCGCGCAGCACCGGCAGCGGCGAATAGCTCGGATTGAGACGCGTCACGTCGCCCGTTATGAAACCTTGCGGACCGGGCAGCAGCATCGGTCCAAGGCCCGCGAGATTCGTCACTTCATGGCGCACGATCTGGGCCGCGAGGGCCAGACCCAGTTGCGTATAACTGTGCTCGTTCCAGAGACGTCCGGCTTGCAGCAGATCGTAGGCGATCCACAGATCGGAGTCGGAGGCGGAATTCGGATCGAGTACGCCGAACGAGCCGTCCGGCCTCTTGCCCCATTGCCATGACGGCAGCCGGACGTTGCCCGGCTCGAACTGGTTTGCCGCGAGGTTCGTGCGGGTCCAGGCGAGCAGCCGGTCGAAGGTCGCGCGGTCGTTGGCGACCAGGGCGAAGAACATGGCGTACGACTGGCCTTCGGATGTTGTCTGCTGCGTGGGGGTGGAGTAATCGATCACGCGGCCGTCGGGCTGCACGAAGCGTGCTGTGAACGTCCGGTACGCCGTCCAGTCGGTGCATTGCGGTGCCGCCGCTGTGGACGCGTGAGCGCTGAAAATGGAACCCATGCCGGTCAGCGCCAGCGCCAGAATTGCCGTCTTCGATCCACGTCTGAGACCAGCCTGCATATCAATCCCTCAAACGGCGCGCGGCAATGGCGCGCAGCGACCGGTAGAACAGTGCCGCGATGATGATGGCCGCGAGCAAACTGCCGAACACCAGCAAGAGCGGATGCGACGACAACGCCCAGCGCATGTATTCGAACGGCGACAGACTGCCGACGTAATACGCCTGGCCATTCGATGTCACCGTCACGTCGCGCCCGTGAATCACGGCCATGGCGCCCTGGATCTCGGGCAGCACGTCGTTGTCGAGCAAGGCGGCGGACAGGTCGGCATCGGACTGTCCTGCGGCGCTGATGAGCGCCACTGCGCTGCGATTGCTCTTCAGCGGCGACTCGAAGCCGGTGATGAGCGCGTCGCCGTTGGAACTCACGAGCGTCAGGTCGGCGCGCGCCGGCAGGCGCTCAACGCCGCGTTCGCCGTGCCACCAGTCGACCACCTTGAAGGCCACGTCGGAGAGTTCGAAGTTGCGTGATTCGCCGTCGCCGGAGAAGGGCATTTGCTTCGCCCAGCGCTGCAAGAGCGGCTGGCGGCCGGGCGAACCGAGGATCAGAAGATCTTTGTCGGCGAGGTTGTCGACCTGATCGGCCTGGGCAACAGTCACGCCGGCCACCGGATAACCCGTCGATGCACCCATGCGTCCCATCTCCAGCAGATACAGGCTGAAGTCGGCGGAGTTGGGATCGTTCGGCAGGATCACCGCTGTCTCCGACAAATCGGCCATGCGCGTGAACGGGAAACCGCCGTTGGCGAACGCGGCGAGATCCGGCAGCGCCATGTAGTGCGGGAAGCCCGACAAGTCGATGGTCGAATTCGGATCGATGGAACCCACCACGTTATCGAGCACGCGGCCCTGGCATTCGCCGGTCTTCGGGTAGTCGTAGTAGAAGTGCAGGCGCAACTGCGAGCGCGGCGTGAGCAGCAGCGGCGGCACGTAGATCTCATGACGCGCGGCGGCGGTCTTGTCGGGCAGCACGCGGTTGAAATAGCGGCCGAGATCGAACGTCGACGTGGCGACGGCAGGAATCCGCAGCGACTGCACGAAGGCGTCGTTCACGTTGATGTTCAGCGTCGACCGGTCGAGCGCGGGACGCACCGTGTAGCGATACCCCAGGTCGATCGGCACGCCCTTGGTCTGCCACATGAACAGGTCGGGCGGCACGCGCAGGTTCACGCGCACGGCGTCGGCGTTATAACCCGTCACCGACAGATCGCGTGCTTCGGCCAGTTCGCCGAAACGCACCGGGCGGTCGGTCGGCAGCCAGTTTGGCGCGTCGTAGGGCAAGCGCCGCGCGAAGTCGTTCAGCTGCGTAATGGTCACGCTCGCCCCGGACAAGGTGTTCTGGCCGATGCCGAGCGCTTTCGCGGCAGTCTTCAGTTCGGCGTCGTTGCGGCCCATCACGAGCAGCAGCCGGCCCCGTGAAGGCGTGTCCCGATCCACCACGGCAATGGTTGGGCCGGAGATATCGGGAATCTTCACGCCAGCGGGGCGCTGGTCGCCGGTGGCGAACACCACGGCATTGCCGGAGAGCGGCACGTTGTCGATCTGCGCCGGAAACACCGCGCCGCGATAACCGCTCAGCGATCCAAACCACGACGCCACGGCGCCTGCTGCTTCAAGCGTAGCCGCGCTCGGTTTTTGCGGGAGCACGAACGGCAGTTCGAGGCGGCGGACATCGCGGCGATCGAAGAAAGGCGCGGGCAACGCGGCGAGATCCGGCTTGCTTTCAAGCGATGCATACGTCAGGTCGAGCGAGCTCGCGTTGCTGACGGTCGCCCACAGCGTGGAGTTCGACGGGTCCTCGCATTGCTGCGTGTAGTGGCCGATCAACTGCACGTTCAGGTGATTGAATTCGGTGATGAAGCGCGGGTCGATGGATACATCGCGCGCGACCAGGATGCCGGCCTGTTCGCGCGGCACCGGCAGCGTCGCGGCGACTTCGCCGTTGACCAGCACTTTGAGTTGCGAAATCGACGGCAGCAGCGAGGGCGAATAGCTGTAGATCAGATGCAGCACCGCGCTGGTCACGACTTCGTCGCCGCGTACCGAGAACGGCACGCCGTTCTGGCCGTCGGTGCCGCGCAGTTGCAGCGGATCGAGCGCGCCAAGGTCGGTGAACGTGAGCGTCTGGCGACGGCCACCGGGCACCAGCGTGCCGGGCTCGGCCGTGGTGGGCGTTCTGGATGCGAGGGT
>NZ_AEJF01000232.1 GCF_001028175.1 Caballeronia mineralivorans PML1(12) | reverse complement strand
GCAACGCGAGCCAGCAGGCCAGGCTGCGCATCAGGGCACGGGGAATGGGGCGGGAGCTTAATGGGGTAAAAACCGGGGTGAAACCCGTCATGTCCTGTTCGCCTCGTTCGTTGTCAAGGCGCAGCATCGAAATTCCCTTACCCATGTCAGTCTTTGGTCTTCAGTTTTTTAACGTCGGGCGAACGGGTCGTCAGCCAGTTGCGGGCGTCGATGAAAAGATGCTCGAACAACGCGCCGATCCCGCCCATGCCTACCACCAGCACATGCCGCAAGCCGCGCAGCGGTGCGTCCGGGGTGCGTCCTTCGGACCAGTTGGTCCAGGCATCGGCGCGGGCGAAGGTGGTCTTCACGAACTCGAATTCCTGTTCGCGCGTGAGTGCCGAAAAACGCAGTCCCACACGCCCGACGGCGGTGAAACCGACGGTCGCCGGGAACGCATATTCTTCATCGCCGCGAAATAGCGAGACCGTGACTTTCTCGTGCAGGGGCACTTCGAGGTCACCAGGCAGCTTCACGCCCACGCCGCCCTCCGAGTAGTCCATGGTTTCGCAGGCGAGGGTGCGGCCGGTCGAGAACTTGAGCATCACGGGCATCTTCATCTCCACCCGATGCGTCGTGCGCACTTGCCGGCGCTCACTCGCGGCCGCGACGCTCGCGCCGAGGATCAGCATGTTGTAGGTGGTCCACGCGAGGTTCAGCAGGACCGTGTTCACTTCACTGTTCACGTCCCAGTGCAGGTAGATGTTCACGATCCCCGCGATAAACCCGAGCAGGTTCAGCACCAGCAGGATCAGGTACGGGCGTGAGATGGCGTAGTCGAAGTAATCCTTCGATATCTGGCCGCCTTTCGCCGTCACGTTGAACTTGCCGAGCTTCGGGTTGATCAGCGCGAGCAGGGTGGGCGCGGTGATGTACGACGCCAGCACAGACTCATAGACTTCGGCCCAGAACGAATGCCGGAACGAGCGCTGCATGCGCGAGTTCGTGATGCTCGCGTGCATCATGTGCGGCAGCGCGAAGATGGCGATACTGCCGGCCGCCGCGTGGATCACGTGCGCCCCAAAAAACAGGTACGACAGCGGCGCGGTGAGGAACACGAGACGCGGGATGCCGTAGAAGAAGTGCATCATCCCGTTCAGGTAACACAGCCGCTGACCGAGCTTGAGACCCTTGCCGGTCAACGGGTTATCGATACGGAAAATCTGCGTCATGCCGCGCGCCCATCGAATCCGCTGGCCGATGTGGCCGGACAGGCTTTCGGTGGCAAGCCCCGCTGCCTGCGGGATCGCGAGATACGCGGTGGTATAGCCGAGGCGGTGCAGCTTCAGCGCCGTATGCGCGTCTTCCGTCACCGTTTCAATCGCAATGCCGCCGATCTCTTCCACCATCGTCCGGCGCAGCAGCGCGCATGAGCCGCAAAAGAAGGTCGCGTTCCAGAGGTCGTTGCCGTCCTGTACCAGCCCATAGAACAACTCGCCTTCGTTCGGCACCTTGCGGAAGGTGCCGAGGTTGCGTTCGAACGGGTCAGGCGAGAAGAAGTGGTGCGGCGTTTGCAGCATCGACAGCTTCTTGTCGCGCAGGAACCAGCCAAGGCCGATCTGCAGGAACGAGCGCGTGGGAATGTGATCGCAGTCGAAGATCGCGAGATATTCGCCCTTCGTGATCTTCAGCGCTTCGTTGATATTGCCGGCCTTCGCATGCCGGTTGTGCGTGCGGATGGTCCAGGTGACACCGACGTCTTCGCAGAACGCCTTGAACTCGGGACGGCGGCCGTCATCGAGAACATGAATTGATATCTTGTCCGCTGGATAGTCGATGGCAAGCGCCGCGTAGATGGTCGGCTTGACGACGCTGAGCGGCTCGTTATACGTCGGGATGAAGACGTCGACGGTCGGCCATTCATCGCGGTTTTCCGGCAGGGGCAGCGGCTTGCGTTGCAGCGGCCAGGCGGTCTGGAAATAACCGAGCATCAGCACGATCGCCGAGTAGACCTCGGCCGAGACCAGCAGCAATCCCCACGCTGCGTCGAGCGGACGTTCCCAGACGGTCGTCTCGGTCAGCCGCCAGTACATGTAGCGGCCGGTGACCGCGACGGACAGCATGATCATCACCAGCGTGGCGTACTGGCCGCGCAGACGCCGGAACGCGAGCGCGAACGCGAAGCAGACGCACGCGAACGCCAGTTGCTCGGCGAACGCGAGCGGCACCGTCCAGACGAAGTACATCGTCGTGAGGGCGAACAGGGTGAGCAGCGTCGTAAAGACCCGGCTGCTCCAGATGCGTGAATCGACGAACTGTTCCAACCGCGATGGAACTTCGTCGGCCTCGGACAATGATCGTGCGCGTGGCTTGCTCATGCGACGCTCCTCGGCGAGAGCTGCGTGGAATCGATTGCATGGGTGAGCCATTCGCCGCACGCGCGAAGGTCGGCGGCGGCCTGGCTCAACGGGTCGTAATGGATCAGCGTGGTGTCGCAGGCAAGCGATTCGCTCACGCCTTCGTCCAGATGGATGACACCCGGGAACAGCTTGTTGCCGAGCAGGTTGCGCAGCACCTTGAGCACATCCTTCGTCAACTGCCGCGACTGGTCCACCTGGTTCACCACGTACCCCGTGCCCGCGAAGTTCGCGCGCGGCGTGGCGTAGGCGTCGATCATGCGTTCCATCTGCGGGATGGCGGCGTACGAAGCGGCATCGGCCAGCACCACGTTCAGCGCGAAGTTCGACGCGCAGAGAGCCGTGCGCGTGTAGACCGAGGATCCCGGCGGGGTATCGACTATGACGACGTCCGCGGCATCGAGTCCCAGCTTGTCGAGCGCTTGCGCGAGCCACTGCGGGTCGCGGTCGATGTGCGTCTCGAAGCGGCGGCGGTCGTCTTCGACCACCGCGCCGTACGGCAGGACCGTGACGCCGTCGACGCCGTCGAACATCACGGTTTGCCATGCGTCGCCGCCGAGCGTGGCGCGCGAGAGGCCGTCGATGCTGTCCAGCGGAATGCCGAAATGCAGGCGCAGGGCGTTCTGTGGATCGAGGTCGAGCGCGATGACGCGCCGCCCGCGTGCGGCGAGCACCGAGGCCAGGTTCGCCGCGAGCGTGGTTTTACCGACACCGCCCTTGGCCGAGACGACGGTGATGACTTTCATGACGGTGAGTTGCGCTTGGCGAGCCACGAACCGGCGACCAGGGCCGGCGCTTTCAGCGGCGAGTTGACGGGTGCCGGAGCCGCTGCTGGCGCCGGCACGACAGGTCCACGCAGACGCTGGAACATCGACTCCAGCGAATCCGGCGGCGGGGCGCTCGCTTGCGGCGCAGGCTGAGCTTGCGCTTGCGGCCGGAACAGCTTGCCGAGGATCGATTGGGGTTTGGGTTCAGGCGCTGAAGCCGTCACTGCTACAGGTGTGGGTACGCGCGGCAGCGACGGTGGTTTGACAGCAGGGCGCGAGCGTTGCAGTGCCGCTGCGAAACCGGTGGGTTGGGCAGGCGTGAATACAGGCACGGGCGTGGCGAGTGGCTGCGAGCGTGGTTGCAGCTGTTGTGGCTGTTGCGCTTGTTGCGGTCTTAACAATGTTTGCGACAGAGGCTGCAAGGGCGGTTGCGGCTGTGCGGCGACTACCGGCACGGCTGCGGCTTCCTCCGCGTTCGACGTCTCTTCGACCACATCGGCCAAAGCCGAAAAACGCGCTGCACCGACCGGCGCGTCCGGCAGCTTCACGTTGGCGACCGGCGGAACCGTCTTGCGATGAGCGCGCGCAAACAGCGGCGGTTTGCCCCGGTTGAGCGGCGCCGCGCCCGGCGGTTGCGTGAGGCTGTTCGGCACGCTGCGATGCTCGCCGGAGCGATCGTGCGTCTGTGGCAGCAAGGCATCGCGGCGAGGCGCGATGTTCGGAATAGACGGCTGCGAGAGGTCGAGTGTCGCGAGCAGCGGCCAGCGCGTGCGGGCGTGGATCGCCTCGTTTTCGCGGCCGATTTCCTGATAATTGCCGGCATCGCCGCCAAATTTGTCGAACAGCTTCTCAATATCGCGCGAAGGGTTCATGTGCTGCGTCCTCGTACTCTCGGTTGTACTTTGGCCCGTGCCTCGACGCTCACTGGCCGGTGACGTCTCGCGCGCTTTCGGCGCTGATGCGGGCAATGCCTGATTGACTGCCTGATCCGATGCCGGACCGATACTGCATGAGCAAGGGTTAAGTGAACTCCAGATTCAGCTTCCGGCTTGACCCGCAAGCCGGATCTGGCCTCAGTTGCTATAACGGCCAAGCCTGAACTCGACTGCAGCGCTTTCGTCGAACTCGCCTGCTTGTACAACCGACAATCCTTGCGCGCCGAGCGCGCTTAACCATTCCTGATACGCACCTTCCAGAAACGCGGGGGTCCACGGAAGTGCGTTCGCGCCGAACGCGAGCAACGGCGGGCAACAATGGACGATGCGCAGATAATCCGGCTCGTCGCCCACTTCGACAAACCCCCAGTCGACGTCATTCCAGACCGCATTCAATGCGGCGCCGAGTTCGGGCGTGGTGCCGCACGGCGGCAACGGGTGGGCGGCGGCAAAACGGCGTCCTACCCGTTGCATTAACTGACGTAGCTCGTCGCGGCCGATCTGGGTATCGAACTCTTCCGCCAGGGCGACCAGCACGCCACGCCATTGCGAAGAAATTTGCCGATCCAGCAGGTAGTCGAGAGTCATGGCCATGGTGTTAGAGGGGGAAGGCTTTCAGCAAAATGAACGCAAAAAACAATGCCTGCGGTACCAGTACTAATTACATTGTGTTGTAGCGCAACCGGCGGTAATAGTGGTACGGGTTACCAGTAAGCCGGGAGTCTACTTCAAGGCGATTTGTTTTTGCCACTTAACGCACATTAGCAAATAGTTCTGTGGTTAAAGCCGCAAACAGAGGGCAAAAAATTCGTCTTGTCCAGTTTATGTAGCATTCAGACAATTGACGCAAACGTTTAATCAACAAATTCAATTGTCAGTTTAATCTTGCGTCGCACGCTTGTGTCGCGAAGTTGCGCCGATACCGTTCCGGTGGGCCGCGGCGGGTTTTTGGATTCGGGTGCGCCGGGCAGTTTCACGCGGTCGTTTCTGCCTCCATGCCGTATTTTCCCGCTCGTTCGCCGGTTATTACAGAAGCCATCGCTCGCCGGATGCATGCGTTCACATCACACGTCGTCCCCTTCCTCGATTCAGTTCTGTAAGCCGTTGTTATCCAATGTGTGGGCGAGCGCGCATTGCGTGCTGGTCAGGCAACCTATGATTTTCCGGACTCTGCCAAAGCTGCTTACCAGACGGGGACACAATGAACATCGACGTAGCGGCGCCTGCGCGGTTTGCCGAGCATCTGGACGCCGGGTTCGCCGCCGATCCGTTGCCAAGCTTGTCCGCCGCGGATATCGACGCGCTGGCGCAGGCCATGGACACTACCGGCTTCGCCGTGCTGCGCGACGTGATCGCGGCGCCGCTGATCGAGAGCATGCGGGTGTACATCGACGGTGAGCTGAAGCGGCGCAACGTCGAATATCTCGGTTTGGCCGGCCCGGACTGGATACTGGACAGCCCGCTCGCGGCGCTCTCGACGTCTGCGGCATTGCACAAGGCCCTCGCGGAACTGTATAGCCACGAGATGAAGCAAGCGCCCCTCGAATCACGCATTGCCACGTCCATCCGGGCGCTGTCAGGCGGCACGGGTGCCAAACATTCCTGGCTCTTTCACTACGATTCGTACGTGGTCACCGCGCTGATTCCACTGCAGATTCCCGATGGCGAAGGAGAACTGCCCGGCGACCTTGTGATGTACCCGAACCTGCGCGGCGTGCGGCGGCGGCCTGTGTTCAACATCGTCGAGAAGCTGGTTGTCGAGAGTCCGCTCGCTTGCCGCCTGTGGAAGAGAAGCGCGGTGCAGCGGGCGATGTCGGCGCGCACGGTGCGCATGCGGCCGGGCAATATCTATTTCTTCTGGGGAATGCGCTCGCTGCACGCTAACCAGCCGTGCCTGCCAACCAGCGTGCGCTGCACCGCGCTGTTCCATTTCGGCGATCCCCACGCCGGCAGCCTGTTCAAGCGGCTGAGCGCGCGGCATCATCAGGCGCGCTTGCGCCGGCTAAGCCACGCTGCGGCGAAGTAAGTCGATCGAATCGATTGGGCCGATTGTGTCGCACCACGCGAGCGGCTGGACGGCAGTAGCCAGGAGCGTCACATCGTCAGCAAGAAAGCGATCACCGCATAACGTGCCGTTTTTGCGATCGCCACGATTAGCAAGAACGACCACAAGGGCTCGCGTAAAACGCCCGCGATCATGGTCAACGGGTCGCCGATCACCGGCGTCCAGCTCAACAGCAGCGTCCAGCGCCCGAAGCGCCGGTACCACTGTTCCGCACGCTCGAGCGCGCGCGCCTTGATCGGGAACCAGCGGCGCTCCCGCAGCTTTTCGATCGAGCGCCCCATAGCCCAGTTGATGGTCGAGCCCCCCACATTGCCCACGCTCGCCACCGCGACGAGCATCCAGACCGGCTGTTTGCCGGCGATCAGCAAACCCGCCAGCAACGCTTCGGACTGGAGCGGAAAGAGCGTCGCCGCGACCAGCGCAACCGCGAAAAGCCCGCCATATACAGATAAATCGACCATGAGAGAAAACGCGGGCAACCGTGAAAGAGGGCGACAGCTTAGCCGCTTTTCGGCGATCCTCGGCATCGGCTGAGGTATCGAGGGATTGAAAGGTCTGGCCACACTTGATACCTTGAAGGCCGGTTGAAAACCTCATTCCAGGAGACATCATGTCTTATCTGCTGCTCATCGCCGAACCTGTTGGACAGCGGGCCGAGCGCTCGCAAGCCGAAGGCAAGCTCCTCTACGAGCGTATGGTCGAATTCGGCGCGGAACTGAAAGAGCGTGGTTTGCTGATCGCGAGTGAGTCGCTCGCAACGGGCGGCGTACGTGTCAAGAAACGCGACGGCCAGACGAGCATGATCGACGGACCGTACGCCGAAGCGAAGGAAATGATCGGCGGGTTCTACATGCTCGATTGCACGACGAAGGAACAGGCTATCGAGATTGCAACAGCGTGCCCGGCCGCCGAGTGGTGCGAGGTCGAAGTGCGCAAGGTCGGTCCCTGCTGGGAGTAAGCGGGCTTGCGGCTTTTTATGCGCCGGCTTACTACGCGGCGTTATTACGCCACTTTTCTGTGGCGTCTCGGGACGTTGTCCCAGTGCCCAGCTTTACCCCGCGTTAACCCTCGGCTGCAGAAAAATTGTCGATTTCTCCGTGCGTCATTCGTCGTGGGGATGAGAGCGCAACCAGCGTTCTCGTTTTCACAGCAGAAGGAGAACGGCGATGCGATTCATCATCCTGGTCAAGGCGACCGAAAAAAGCGAAGCGGGAGCGTTGCCTGAGGACGCGCTGACCAGCGCAATGGCGACCTACCACGAAGAACTCGCGAAAGCGGGCGTGCTGCTTGACGCGAGCGGTTTCCAGCCAAGCGCCAGGGGTTGGCGCGTGCGTTATGAGGGCGGCCGGCGAACCGTCATCAATGGGCCGTTTCCCGAGACCCGCGAGCTGATTGCGGGCTACACCTTGATCCAGGTGCGCTCGCGTGAAGAAGCAATGGAATGGGCGCGCCGTTTTCCATCGCCGATGGGCGAGCGCGAAAGCGGCGAAATCGAAGTGCGGCAGTTGTATGAACTGGACGAGATCGGTTCGGGGGAATCGATCGAGCGTTTCCGCGAACTCGAAGGGGCACGGCGATGAGGCCCGCAGCGGTTCCATCGTGCGTCCAGTCCCGCACCCGAAGGGGATCATCCATGCTCAAAATCATTTCGCTTGCCGGTATTTTTCGGCATGGACCGCATCGTCGGCGGTGACGTCGAAGACGGATTGAGCAATCTGAAGACGCTGGCGGAAACCCGCTAACACCACCTATCCATTCTTGAAGGATAACAAAATGCATAAGCAAATCTTTGTGAACCTGGCGGTCGAGGACCTGCAGAAATCGCGCGCCTTTTTCGGCGAACTCGGTTTCAGCTTCAACCCGAAGTTCAGCAACGACCAGGCCGCGGGCATGGTTATCAGCGAGAACATCTACGCCATGCTGCTGGTGAAGCCGTTCTTCCAGACCTTCACTTCCAAGACGATCATCGACCCGAAAGAGCAGGTGGAAGCGCTCACGTGCCTGTCGTGCGAGAGCCGTGCCGAGGTCGACGACATCGTGGCGAAGGCCGTGCGAGCGGGCGGCAAGGCACCGCGACCGCCGCAGGACTACGGCTTCATGTACAGCCACGGTTTTGATGACCTCGACGGCCACACCTGGGAGTTCGTGTACATGGATCCGAACGCGGCGGGCGCGCCGTGAGCGGAGCTTCCGGCACGTCCGGCAGCCAGGAACAGGCCACGCACCGCGCGATAGAAGCGGTGTGGCGGATGGAATCGGCGAAGGTGATTGCAGTCGTGGCGCGAATGGTGCGCGACGTGTCGCTTGCCGAGGAGTTTGCGCAAGATGCGCTGATCGCGGCGCTTGAGCATTGGCGTGTGGATGGCGTGCCGGACAACCCGGGGGCGTGGCTGATGACCACGGCGAAACATCGGGCGCTGGATCGTTTGAGGCAGGATGCGCTGCACGCCCGCAAGCACGAGGAGTTGGGACTCGACATGGATGCGCGCGAGGAGCACGTCACGCCGGATTTCGTGGATGCGCTGGATGCCGCGCGTGAGGACGATATTGGCGACGATTTGCTGCGGCTCGTGTTCACGGCGTGTCACCCGGTGCTGTCCGTCGATGCGCGGGTCGCGTTGACGTTGCGGCTGCTTGGTGGGCTGACCACGGACGAGATTGCGCGTGCGTTCCTGCAGCCCGAGCCGACCATCGCGCAGCGCATCGTGCGGGCGAAGCGGACTTTATCGGCGGCACGGGTGCCGTTCGAGGTGCCGAAAGCCGATGCGCGGGCGGCGCGGCTTGCGTCGGTGCTCGAAGTCATTTATCTCATCTTCAACGAGGGGTATTCGGCGACGGCCGGTGATGACTGGATGCGGCCATCGTTATGCGATGACGCGTTGCGTCTCGGCCGGATTCTCGCGGGTTTGACGCCTGACGAGAGCGAGGTCTACGCGCTGGTTGCATTGATGGAGATACAGGCATCGCGCACCCATGCACGAACCGATGCGAACGGCCGGCCGGTGTTGTTGATGGACCAGGACCGCAGCCGATGGGACCCGTTGTTGATCCGTCGCGGCCTCGCCGCATTGGAGCGTTCGGAGGCGCTGAACGGCGCGCGCGGGCCTTATGCGTTGCAAGGTGCGCTGGCGGCTTGTCATGCGCGTGCGCGGCGGGCGGAGGATACGGATTGGGCGCAGATCGTGGCTTTATACGATGCGCTGGCGATGGTCGCGCCGTCGCCCGTGGTGGAGCTCAATCGCGCGGTGGCGGTGGGGATGGCGTTTGGTCCGGCGGCAGGGCTGGAGATAGTCGACGAGCTGCGTTCGAATGCCGTGCTGGCGAATTACCACTGGCTGCCGAGCGTGCGGGGCGACCTGCTGGCGAAGCTGGGCCGTCGCGAAGAAGCGCGGGTGGAATTCGAGCGTGCCGCCGCGATGGCGCGTAATGTGCGCGAGCGGGAGTTGTTGCTGGAGCGGGCGGCGGAGATGAAGGGGATGAGGGAATGAAGCGGGCTTTCGCGGCGGCAAGTTAGCCGAGGCGATCGACCTGATCGTATCAAAACCTACTCCACGCCCATAGGCGCGACTTCTACGATCACCCGTTCCAGAGCCCGAAACGGCGCCAGCCTGATTTCATCCGCAAGCGTAGTCGTAATCAACCGCCAGTCCCGTTCCAGTGGTGTCCAGTGCTGTTGCCGCGTGCGTCCGAGCTTGTCTGCATCGGCGAGCACCACCACACTCGCGGCACGGCGAATGATGCAGTCCTTCAGATAAGCCTGTTCCGCACTGGCCTCGCACAAACCAAAATCCGCCGCCACGCCATCGGCGCCGAGAAACGCAATATCCACGCTCAACCGGCTCAGCACGAGTTCCGCCAGCGGCCCGAGCGTGCTCATACTCGATGCCCGCAAATCGCCGCCAATCAGCGTGATCCGCATGCCCGGCACATTGGCGAGCGTCATCACCGCCAGCAGGTTATTGGTCACCACATGCAAATCGCGATGCGCGCTCAGATGACGCGCGAGCGCAGCGCAGGTCGTGCCACCATCGAGCAACACGGTGTCGCCATCCTTGACATGCAGCGCCGCGGCCTGCGCAATCGCTTCCTTCTGTTCGCGCTGCGCCGACTTGCGTTCCTCCAGCGACGCTTCCGGTTCATGCGCACCGACCAGCGCAGTCGCGCCGCCATACGTGCGCACGAGACGGCGCTCCTTCGCGAGCATGGTGAGATCGCGCCGCACCGTCGCCTCCGATACCCCCAGCGCCTCGCTCAACTGCTCTACGTTGGCGTCGCGTGTGAGGACGAGATCGAGGATGGCGCGGTGACGGTCGGCTGCTTTCATCGGTGGAAGCTCATGCGGATAACAAGGCCGCCGATGTTACACGAGCGCGTGTGCTGATCCGCCGCTCCGCTCACCCGCGCCGCGTCGCGAGTTCCGCGCCCTGGCGCAGTGCTTCGAGCAGGCTGCGTTCATCGGCAATACCTTTGCCCGCGATATCGAACGCCGTCCCATGATCCACCGACGTGCGGATCACTTCCAGCCCAACCGTCACGTTCACGCCCGCTTCAAGCCCGAGCACCTTGACCGGCCCGTGTCCCTGATCGTGATACATCGCGACCACGAGATCGAAGTCACCCCGGCCGGCGCGGAAAAAGAGCGTATCGGCGGGCAGCGGACCCGTCACATCGAGCCCGCGTTCCTGCAGGATCTTGACCGCCGGGATGATCTTTTCTTCTTCCTCGCCATAACCGAACAAGCCGTTCTCGCCCGCATGCGGATTGATACCGCACACGCCAATACGCGGTTTCGCAATCCCCGCTTTCACCAGCGTCGCATTACCGCGTTCGATCGTGCGCTGCACGAGGCCGGGCTCGATTTTCCTGATCGCATCGATGATGCCGATATGCGTTGTCACATGAATCACGCGCAGTTGCGGCGCGACGAGCATCATCGAGACTTCCTTCACGCCCGTCAGATGCGCGAGCATTTCGGTGTGCCCCGGAAACTTGTGGCCGCCCGCGTGCAGCGCTTCCTTGTTGAGCGGCGCGGTGCAGATCGCGTCGATCTGTTGTGCTTGCGCCAGCTCGACGGCGCGCGCGATGTACTGATACGCGGCGTCACCGGCCACCGCCGAGAGCTGGCCGAAGGGCAGGTCGTCGGGGATCAGGTCCAGGTCGATACAGTCGATCGTGCCCGCCTCATACTTCGCCTCCGACGCATCCTTGATGCGGCGGATTTTCGCGCTGCCATGCACGATGTCGTTGGCTTGTTCGAGCCTGCGGGCATCGCCGATCACGAGCGGACGGCACTGCCGGTAGACCACGTCATGCGTGAGACTCTTGACGACGATCTCGGGACCGACGCCGGAAGCATCGCCCATCGTGATGCCGATTACGGGAAGAGTGTTGCTCATGATGGTTCGTTGAACTCCGTGTAGGTGAGGGCGCTTTGAGGCGACGTAAATGTCGTGTTCGCGTTCATTGCGTTAATGCGTGTTAGTGGCTGCGGCCGGTGTTCGCGGCGGCGGTGCGGGCAGTGGCAGTCTCTGCAAATGCTCCCATGCGCCGAACAGCGCGTGCTCGCTGCCAAACGCGCCGGCTTTGGTGACGACCGCGGGACGGGCCGGATGCGGCACGCAAGGCCGCGCTACCGCAACGCCTGCTTCGACTTCGGCCAGCAGATCGAGACTGCCGATGCCGGCTGCGCTCAGCATGGCGCGGGCGGTTTCGCCGCCGGTCGCGATCAAGCCGCCGACATGCCTGAAATGCGGCGCCACCAGCGCGGCGAGTGCGGTGGACAGATGCGCGCCCTCCGCCGGATCGAAGGCATCGTCGCGACCGATGCGCACCAGCAAGTCGAGATGCCGCGCGAGATAATCGCCAATCCTCGATTGCCACTCGGGCCAGTGCGCGTGTTCGCTGCCCATGCGCAAAACCGCCGGCGGCACGATCAGTTCGCTTACGCGGGCACGCTCGCGCAACATCGCACATTGGCGTTCGGACACGGCGGAGAGGCTGCCGACCAGGACCAGGATCGCGCCATCCTGTTTCTCGTGGACGAGGGTTTCGCGGGGCGGGGCATCGAACAGATCGGACAGTGCCGCCAGTTCGCGCGCCAGTCCGCCCGATCCGACCCAGAACAGCGGGTGGTCAAGTTGCGCGGTGATTCGCGCGAGCCGTTGAAGGTCGTCACCGGTATGAGCATCGACGATCAGTGCTTGTGTGCCTTTCGTCGCCGTTGCCTTGATCCGATCCAGTAGCACGTTGGCCTCGCCGCGCAGGGTGTTCACGTCGATGGACTCGCACTGCAGGCCCGCTTCCTCGAGCATCGTCAGGACATTCGCCGGCCGGCCGGCGTTTTCCAGCTTCCACGTATCCGTGCTTTCCAGCGGTTCGCCATGCACCAGCACGCGTGCACCCTGCAACGTGCGGCCGGTGGCAGGAAACGCGGGCGCGACGATCGCCAGCCCGGCCAGCGGCTGCAAAGCGGCCACTTCGGCGGCCCAGTTGCCGCGCAACGTCGAATCGATTTTCTTGTACAGACGCCTGCCGGGCGCGTTCAACGTGTTGAACGTGTCGGCGGTGCGGCGCGCCGCGTCTTGCGGCAAGAGGCGGCGCGTGTCGGTATCGGCGGCGATCACATCAACGTGATCGGCACCGGCGTTTATCACAGTCGATGTCTCCAGCGTGACGACCGTACGCCGTCCCGCTCCAGCGAACGCGATTGCGCAGTCGGCCGCGCCGGAGAGATCGTCGGCGACGATCAGGATGCCGCGGGGGTTCATCGCGTGGCCTCCTTCTGCACCTTCTGCGTTTTCGGCACGGTACGGCGCTCTTCAGCTCTGGCGTTCACGCGTTTCGCGACGGCCGCCGTCAGGATGGGCGACACAATAGCAGTCACCACTACGCACGCCGCGACCAGCAGTGTCGCGCTTTTGGCGGCCTCTGCGTAGACCGGATTCGCCGCCGCGATCAGCGCGGGAACAGCCGCCGCATTACCTGCCGTGTTGGCCGCCGCCACGCCGGCCACGCCGGTGCCACCCGTCAGGCGGTCGGTGAAATACAGCGGAATGCCGGTCACGACAACCACCGCCAGTCCCAGTCCGATGCCGAGCAAACCGGCTTGCCAGACTTTGTGCAGGTCGAGACTGGCGCCCAGCGCGAGTGCGAAAAATGGGATCATCACCGGCACGGCGCGCGCGAGGAAGTCGCGCATTTCGCGGTCCAGGTTGCCGAGCAGCATGCCGGCCGCGAGCGGCAGGATACTGCCGACGAGCGTAGGCCACGGGAACGCCGAGAGCCCCGCGACACCCAGCGTGACCATCGTGAGAAACGGTCCCGATTCCAGCGACATGATGGTGTACGCGCCCACATCTTCGGACCTCCCGTATTGCCCCATCAGCGCCATGTAGAGACCGCCGTTGGTGTCGTTCATCGCGGCGACGACAGCGAGCGTCGAGATGCCCGCGAACAGACCGGAAGAGATTGGCTGCTCGCCGAGAAAATGCCCCAGCACGACACCTACGACAATCGCCGAGCCGATCTTCGCCGCGAACAGCGCGCCGCCTTTCTTCAGGAGATAAGGCGTCGCCTTGATGTTGATGCTCGCCCCCATACATACATAAAACACCGCGAGGATCGGCAATGCGCCGGTGAAAAGCGCGTTGGTGAACGAGCCGAAGAACTTCGGCATGCCGGGCAGGAACGTCGCGACTAGCGAGCCGAGAAGCAAGGGCACGATCATCATGCCGCCGGGAACACGCTCGATCGAGCGCTTGATAGGAAGCTGGGCCATACGGGTCTCCTGTTTGACGAGTGAGCTCGAGTGCGATGCTCGAATCGATCACATATTTGATTGAAACAGTCAAATTGAAGTGTAGTCCTGTGGAGGGAAATGCGCAAATCGATCGTTTGGATGATTGGTTCGATCATTGTGAGGGTGGCTGGGAAATGAGCTGCATGCAAAGCGCCGCGTTTTCTGCGACCTCGATACCCGGATTTCCCGGTTGCGTATGGCTCAGGCACATACCGTTACCCTGCGGATTGAACGCGGACAACCACGCTTTCCCCGCCGCTAATAAACTAGCGTCATGACCGCTGCAAGATCATCGATTTCCCACCCGCTCGACAGCTTCCATCCGGCCGTCGCGGCCTGGTTTAGCCGGCTTTTCGCCGCGCCCACCGAGGCGCA
>NZ_AEJF01000231.1 GCF_001028175.1 Caballeronia mineralivorans PML1(12) | reverse complement strand
GCGCCGACCGGTTCGGGCAAGACGCTGACGGCGTTCCTCGCGGCCATCGACGAACTGGTTCGCGAAGGTCTTAAGAGCCCGCTGCCCGACGAGACGACCGTGGTTTATGTGTCGCCGCTCAAGGCGCTTTCCAACGATATCCGCGTCAACTTGCAGGAACCGCTCGCCGGCATCTCGGATGAACTGGCGCGGCTCGGCCTGCCGCCCATCGAGATTCGCGCGGCCGTGCGCACCGGCGACACCACGCCGCAAGAACGCAATGCAGTAAAAAAACGGCCGCCGCACATCCTCGTCACCACGCCGGAATCGCTTTATGTGCTGCTGAGTTCCGATTCCGGCCGGGCGATGTTGTCGACGGTGCGAACGGTGATCGTCGATGAAATTCATGCCGTGGCCGGCAACAAACGCGGCGCGCATCTCGCGCTCAGTCTCGAGCGGTTGGACGCGTTGTGCATGGAACACAAACACGAAGCGCCTGTGCGGATTGGGTTGTCGGCAACGCAAAAACCAGTCGAACTGGTCGCGGAATTTTTGACGGGTAAGTGCCCGTGTTCGATCGTCGATGTCGGTCATGTACGCAAGCGCGATCTCGCGCTCGAACTGCCGCCCATACCGCTCGACGCCATCATGTCGAACGATGTCCGCGAGCGTGTCTACGACCGCCTCGCCGATCTCGTCTCGCAGCACAGCACCACGCTCGTGTTCGTGAATACGCGCCGGATGGCCGAGCGTGTTGCACGCCATCTCACGGAACGGCTCGGCAAGCCCGCGGTCGCGGCGCATCACGGCAGCCTTGCGAAGGAGCAGCGGCTGGATGCCGAACAGCGGCTCAAACGCGGCGAACTAAAGGTGCTGATTGCAACGGCCTCGCTGGAACTGGGTATCGATATCGGCGACGTGGAACTGGTCTGCCAACTCGGTTCGCCGGGATCGATCGGCGGTTTCCTGCAGCGTGTCGGGCGCTCGGGGCATCAGGTGCGCGGCACGCCGAAGGGGCGGCTCTTTCCTGAATCGCGCGACGATCTTATCGAATGCGCGGCGTTGCTCGATTGCGTGGCGCGCGGAGAACTCGATGCGCTGCATATTCCCCAAGCGCCGCTCGATATCCTCGCGCAGCAGATCGCGGCCGAAGTGGCGTGCCGCGAATGGAGCGAGGACGCGCTGTTCGACCTTGTGCGCCGCGCGATGCCGTACGCAGCGCTGAGTCGCGAGCAATACGACGAGGTGCTGCGGATGCTCGCCGAGGGCTACACGAGCCGGCGCGGCGTGCGTGGGGCGTATGTGCATCGGGACGCGGTGACGCGCAGTTTGCGCGGCCGGCGCGGTGGCAAGCTGACCGCGGTGACATCGGGCGGAGCGATTCCCGACAACGCCGACTTCGCCGTGCTGCTTGAACCGCAGGGTTTGCAGATTGGTACGGTAAACGAAGATTTCGCGGTTGAAAGTCTCGCCGGCGATGTGTTTCAACTCGGTAATGCGTCGTACAAGATCCTGCGTGTGGAAGGCGGGCGTGTACGGGTGGAAGACGCGCATGGCCAGCCGCCGAACATTCCGTTCTGGCTTGGGGAAGCGCCGGGGCGGAGCGATGAATTGTCGTCGGCGATCGCGCGGTTGCGTGCTGGCATCGACGCGTGGCTCGGCGAATTCTCGCTCGACATCGCCATTACCAAGCTGGTTAATCAAACCGGTATCGGCGAGGAAGCGGCGCGGCAGATCGTCGATTATCTGGCGCGTTCCCGTGCGGCACTTTCTGTTCTGCCGACGCAGGATGTGCTGGTGATGGAGCGTTTCTTCGATGCCTCCGGCGGCACACAGCTCGTTATTCACGCACCGTTTGGCAGCCGCGTGAACCGCGCGTGGGGGCTTGCCCTGCGCAAGCGCTTTTGCCGGACGTTCAACTTCGAATTGCAAGCGGCCGCGACCGAGGACGCGATCGTGCTGTCGCTAACGGGCAGCCACAGCTTTCCCCTCGATGAAGTCTGGCGTTATCTGCGTTCAGCCACGGCGGAACATGTCCTGATCCAGGCGCTGCTAGACGCGCCGCTGTTCGGCGTGCGCTGGCGCTGGAACGCGACCAATGCGCTCGCGTTGCCGCGCTATGCGGGCGGGCGCCGGGTCGCGCCGCAATTGCAGCGCATGAAAAGCGAGGACCTGCTGGCGACCGTGTTCCCCGATCAGGTTGCGTGCGTCGAGAACGTGGTGGGCGAACGCGATGTGCCGCGTCATCCGCTGGTGGATCAGACGATCGACGATTGTCTGCACGACGCCATGGACTGCGACGCGTGGATCGCGTTGCTGCGGCGGATAGAAAGCGGCGAGGTGCGGCTTGTCACGCGCGATTTGCCCGCGCCGTCGCCGTTGGCGGCTGAGGTTTTATCGGCGCGTCCGTACGCCTTTCTCGACGATGCCCCTATAGAAGAACGCCGCACCCGGGCCGTGCTGGCGCGCGGCTGGACTGACCCTCAATCGACCGATGACCTGGGCGCGCTCGACGCCGATGCCATCGCGGGCGTGCGCGAAGAAGCGTGGCCGTCGGTGCGCAACGCCGACGAAATGCATGAGGCGCTATCAGGACTTTCATGCATCACCGAAACCGAGGCGCAAGCGAACGACGGCTGGCCAGCCTTGCTTCAAACGCTCTCGGCTTCAGGGCGCGCGACGCGTTTGCAGGTGACATCGGCGGATGGTTTGTGGGTGCCGGTCGAACGCCTGACATGCTTGCGCGCCCTCCACCCGGTCGCGCCGATGCAGCCGCCGCTCGAAGCGCTTCCCGGTTTCGATGAAACCTGGACGGAAGACGACGCACTCGTCGAAATCGTGCGCGCGCGGTTAAGCGGCTTTGGTCCATTGCCAGCGCCTGTTATCGCCCGGGCTTTGGCGGTGCCGGTCTCATCAGTGGCGCTTTCACTGACGCGCCTCGAAGCTGAGGGCTACGTGATGCGCGGCCGCTTCACGCCGGGCGCTACGGAAGAGGAATGGTGCGAGCGGCATCTGCTTGCGCGTATTCATCGATACACCGTGCGGCGTTTGCGGCGCGAAATCGAGCCGGTCGAGTTGCAGGATTTCATGCGTTTCCTGTTTGACTGGCAACACCTCAGCGCAGATTCCAAAGCCGACCCGCACGGCGACGGCCACGACGCGCTGATGCAGGCTATCGAGCAATTACAAGGTTACGAAGCGCCCGCCGTGGCGTGGGAAGACGAGATTCTGCCCGCCCGCCTGACTGACTATTCGATGACTTGGCTCGACGATCTCTGCCGCTCTGGCAAGGTCGTCTGGAGCCGGCCGGGCGCACGTTCGCGCAGTTCGGGCGGTCCGGTGCGCACCACGCCCATCGTGTTGCTGCCGCGACGCAACCTGCCGGCGTGGAACCCGCTGATGCAATCGATGCAAACGCCGGAACCGTCGTCGCGCGCCCAACTTGTGTTCGATGCGCTCACGAAACACGGCGCCATGTTCTTCGATGAACTGCGCTCGGACGTCCGCCTGCTGGATACCGAGCTTGAAACCGCACTGGGCGAACTGGTGTCGCTGGGACTGGTGAATGCCGACAGCTTCGCCGGCCTGCGCGCGTTGCTCACGCCGGCTGCGCGCCGCAACAGTTTTGGCCGGCGGCCCCGGCGCGGCGGGCGGTTTATCGGCGGCATGAACGACGCCGGGCGCTGGGCCTTGCTGCGTCGCTCTGAAAGTAGCGACCGAGTCGCTCCCGGCAACGATTCACTCGAACACGTCGCAATGACCCTCTTGCGCCGATACGGCGTGGTCTTCTGGCGCCTGCTCGAACGCGAAGCCGATTGGCTGCCGCCGTGGCGTGACCTGCTGCGGGTATTTCATCGGCTGGAAGCGCGCGGCGAAATTCGCGGCGGCCGTTTTGTCGCGGGGCTGGCCGGCGAACAATTTGCGTTGCCCGAAGCCGTGCCGCTTCTGCGCGACATGCGCAAGCGGCCCGCCGACGGCAGCTTTATCGCGATAAGCGCGGTCGATCCGCTGAATCTTGCGGGAACCTTGCTGCCCGGGGAGAAGGTGCCGGCGCTGCCGGGCAATCGCGTGTTATATCGCGATGGTTTGCCGGTGGGGGCGGTTATCGCAGGGAAAACGCGCTTTCTGATAGAACTCGATACCGAGTCGCAAGAGCGCGTGCGCTGGCATCTCGTCAGACGCAGTTTCGACCATATGCCGAGTTCTACGATGGTTATGAGCCGTTGAAAACACGCCATCGCGTTCTCACGATAAAACGCTGATTTCCTTGATAAAACTTACCGTGTAAAACAAATCGAGAAATCGTAAACGCGTTTAGCGAACCCGTCCCTTATTAATCCGGTCCGGCCATGGGTTTCTGAGCGAGGGGCTAGGCGAACCGCGACAAAAACCAGTAACCGATATACGGGCGATCCCACGCGAGTCGCATTATCGATTCCAATGCCTTTATTAATAAGCACTTAGCCGCATTCCTTGGCGCATCGGCGGACGGCGGCGTCAGGAAAGCCGCTGCCCCGATTGACCCGTTCCGCAAGAAAATAAACCTGAAAATAGCGATAACCCCCGGTTCCCTCAGGATCGTTTTAAACACATGCTAAAGTTTTAGTGCTAAAACGCCGTTAAATTCTTTGAGATGTCGGATAAAGGCATGAAAGCCTGGTCCGAAAAATCTGCAATGCCATGTCGAACCCTGCTGCTATGGAGGCTGAGTAACACCATGTCCCCGCCCATCAGATTCGACAGTGCCGAGTTCGCGGAGAACGACGCAGAGGAAATCTGGCGCGAAGGAATCGACGCCATATTCGAGATCCAGCGTCCGAAAGATCCACCCGCGCCATTTCGCGCAAAGATGGAAAGCTGGGCCCTCGGCGGGATGCTGCTTATGTCGCACGTCGTGGGCGGCGATGTCGAGTTTCAGCGTACCCGCCGCAGGATTGCGACCTCCGGCATCGATCATTACCTGGTGCATTGCCTGCTCGACGGCACGCTGATGTCGACGTTCGGCCGCGACACCCAGCAGGTGCCGCTCGGCTCGGTGGTGATGCGCGACCTCGTCGTGGAAAACATCGGCTTTACCCGGGACGCGCCCATGCTCACGCTCACTATTCCGCGTCAGGCGATCGACCGGCGCACGGGCGGCGCGTTGCGGATGCACGGTTTATCGTGGGACCCCACCGACCCTATCGGCGTGCTGATCGCTTCGCACATGCGCACCCTCGCGAGCGTCGCGACCGCGATGGACGACGAGCAGGCGCTCGTGGCCGGCGAAGCCACGCTCGACTTCATCGCGGCTTGCGTGCTGCGGCGCGCCGAGCGCTGGGCGGAATCCGGCGACCCGCGCCTGACGCCGGTGATCCGGGCTCAGGCGCTGAGTTATATCGAAGGCAATCTGGCGGACACGAGCCTCGGCCCGGCGAGGCTGCGCGAAATCCTGAAAGTATCCCGAACGGCGCTATACGAACTCTTTGAACCGATGGGCGGCGTCGCCGAATATGTGCGGGCTCGCAGGCTCGATGAAGCTATGCGCCGGCTCGAGTCGCCGCTGCACGCGCGCGATCTTATCGGCGCGATTGCCAGTGCGGTCGGATTCATGAGCGAATCGACGTTCAACCGCGTGTTCAAGGAGCGTTTCGGCTGTACGCCGACAGAAGCGCGGGGACGACGCGCGGGCGGCGTTTTTACGGGTTTCGGCGTGACGGCGACGGGAAATGGCGCCGGGCACCCGGACGATGCGCGCGGCGTCGGGGCCATGACTGCCGCGAAGATCCGCGACCTGCGCGCCTGAGCACGTAAGGGGCGAGTAATGAGTGCGTAATGGATATGCGGGGGTGTAGGAGGAAGTAGACATTTCATCGGCATCCCGGAACGAAATGGGCGAAAAGAGCGGACGGAATGAGAGGGCGGCAGGGCGTGTCGAGGGCATCATGTGCGGACTTTGACGCAGGCGTCGTGGACGGTGTCGACCCGACGCTGAAGTGGCTCAAGTGTGGAGGTCGACTATTGCGCGGTCGCGGCTTGTATTTCGATCCGGCTGGCCGCTTTCGGCGCAGGACAGCACCCTCCCAGCGCGTGTTGCACGCGTGGCCGGCGCCTTCTGCATCGCACGCACACGCCAGGGATCATCGCGTGCGCGTTCCCGACAAGCGCCACCAAGGCGGCCCTAATCGGCCAGCAGGACTACGACCATGCGCGCCGCGCGGCGGGGATGTTGTGATTCTGCTGGACCATCCATCGCCAACGCCGCCGCGAAGCGTGGGAGAGGCTCCACGCCCATCGACAAGCCCACGCCTGAGCGCTGCAAAGTACAGGAATCGCCGGCTGAGAGAGAAAGCGTCATCAAGACGCTTCACGGCGAAAAAGCGCCTCGCGGGGACATGTCACCGACATGCGACCCGCCGCGTGTTCGATCCTAAACCAAGAAAAAAGTGACTTCGGGAAAACTCATGTGGCTGTTCGCTTTCTTCCAGGCTGAAACCCCGCTAGGCCGGATCCTCAAGACGGGCGTGTGCGGCGCGGCAATCGTCGCGTTTTATAACGGTCTCGCCTCGACACCGCAATCGAATGCCCAGATTGGACTATCGCTGGCTGTGATCGTGGCGCTCTGGCTGCATGGTTTTCGGGAAAGCCGGCGGTTGTCGTATGCGTCGGCGTTATGCGACGCCGAGATCCGTGAGGAGGAGGGCCGGATTCGCGTGGCCGGCGGCGGTCTCGATCTCGTTTTGCATCTCCCATCGCGAACGCTCACCGTGAACAAAGTGGCTAGGCGGTTCGTCTCGCCCGATGCCCCCGGTGAATTTCAACGCTTGCGCTCCGGTCGCTTCGAGTGGCCGTTCGGTGCGCTGGCCGTCGAGCCCGAGCTGACTGCGGCGAATGCTCGCGCCGCGTCAAAGCGCTGGACGGGCGAGGCGGTAACGATCCCTTCCGGCACCGCCGATACGGCAGCACGCGAGGCCGCTAGCGCGAACGAGACACCGATCGGCGAGCGCGAAATCGACGTGTACTGGATGCATCCGGGCCAGGGAGATCGCCTGTTGTTTTCGGTGGCTGGCCCAGCGGGAAAATACGAAGCGATGGAACGCGCGTTTTCGATCTTCGCTGCGTGGACCGATCGAGAGGACGACGCAAGGCGCGCGATCGAACGCCGGCATAAGGCGGAGGCCTGGCAACGCGACTGGGAAGCGAAACGGCTGGCGGAGGAACTCGAACAAACGCGGCGCAGAGGGGACGGCGCCACCGACGAAACTCCTCCGCACTTGCTTGCCACGGCCAGGACGATGACGCGATCGAGAAGGTGGTAACCGCTGTACACCTTCTGAAAAACGGCTGACGGAGTCGCTTTACTGCTGGGGAATGGCATAAACGCGCAGGCGATGGCCGTCCGGGTCCAGCGCGACGAAGGTAAGGCCAAATTCCATTTCCGTTGGACGCTGGATGATTTCCAGGCCGCGCTTGACCCAATCGGTGAAGACGCCATGCACGGTGTCGTTGTCGTTCACCGGGAAGGCGATCTCGCCGCCGCCCGCCGCTGTCGCCGCGGGTTCAACCGTATGCCTTGACCACAATCCCAGCTTGAGACCCGACTCAAGGACGAACATGGCGAACGCCGGGGAAGACTCGACGGGTGTCTTGCCCAGCAGGCCGGCATAGAAATCGGCACTGGCCGAAGCGTTGTCCACGTACAGGACGATGAAGTTGGGATCGGTCATAGTGAGCGCTCACGAAGGGTCGGTGGGAAGCAGCCGGCGTGCTGCCGGTGTTTGAAGCCGAGCCCATCGTAAGTGTTGCGACTGCCAGTTTCTGTCAGCAGCGCAAGTTGGGGGAGCAGCGTCCTTTATTCACCGATCTTGTCAGTCTTTAGTTCGTAGTCGACTCGCCAGCCTCTTCCCGGTTCACCTCCATACAAACCCGGATTGTCCCCGTCAATTCGGCGCTGCTATCGTTCGCAAGCGCTTGTGGAAGCGCTTCCACTCCAACGTTCAACAGGAGTTCTCGTGGCACTCGACGCATCCGTTGTCTCCAGCGATCCGTTTTCCCCACCCTCCGATTCAGCCCTCTGGCGACGAGATTTCCTGCTCGGCGCAGCAACTGCTTCCTACCAGATCGAAGGCGCCACGCACGAAGATGGCCGCCTCCCGTCGATCTGGGACACGTTTTCGGCCACGCCCGGCAAAGTGCTGGCAGGCGACACCGGCGAGGTTGCCTGCGATCACTATCATCGATGGGAATCGGACCTCGAGTTGCTCTCCGCGCTTAACGTCGATGCATACCGTCTTTCCATTGCATGGCCGCGTGTGATGGACGAAGCAGGGCGCCCGAACCGGAAGGGTATCGACTTCTATAAGCGGCTTATCGGCCGGCTGAAAGAGAAGGGGCTCAAGACCTTTGTCACGCTCTATCACTGGGACTTGCCGCAATATCTGGAAGACCGCGGCGGCTGGCTCAATCGCGACATCGCGTATCGCTTCGCTGATTACGCCGACCTGATGAGCCGCGAACTCACAGGCCAGGTCGATGCCTGGGCCACGCTCAACGAACCCTGGTGCTCGGCATATCTCGGTTACGGCAATGGCCATCACGCACCGGGTCTTGCCAATGACCGCTACGCCACGCAGGCGATGCATCATCTGCTGCTTGCGCACGGCAGCGCAATACCGGTCTTGCGCGCGAACGATCCCGCATCGCTCAAGGGCATTGTCGCGAACGTCGGCCGTGGAACCGCCGATACCAACAGCGAAGCTGACACACGCGCCGCGCATCTTTTCGAAGTCCAGCATAACGCCTGGATCCTCGACCCACTGCTGAAAAAGGCCTA
The DNA here is from genome assembly GCF_001028175.1 of Caballeronia mineralivorans PML1(12). Lineage (GTDB taxonomy): Bacteria > Pseudomonadota > Gammaproteobacteria > Burkholderiales > Burkholderiaceae > Caballeronia > Caballeronia mineralivorans. The sequence goes on along the minus strand of NZ_AEJF01000231.1, from coordinate 49,692 downwards.
CCCCAAGGATCTTTTCGAACTATGGCCAGGCACCGAGCCGCTCGTGCTCGATGGCGATATGGAAACTATCGGCACGCCGCTCGACTTCCTCGGCATCAACTATTACTTCCGTACGAACGTGAAAAGCGATGGCGCGCACGGCTTTACGGAAGTGCCGCTGCAAGGTGTCGAGCGCACGCAGATGGGCTGGGAGATTCATCCCGATGGCCTGCGCGACCTGCTGATCGGATTCAACAAGACCTATGCTTCCTTGCCGCCGATCTATATCACCGAGAACGGCATGGCGTCGGATGACAAAGTGGTCGACGGCCGCGTCGATGATCAGCAGCGTATCTCCTTCCTCAAGCGCCACCTTGCCGCCGTCGATAGCGCGATCAAAGCCGGCGTGGACGTGCGCGGATATTTCATCTGGTCGCTGATGGACAACTTCGAATGGGCATTCGGTTATGAGCGGCGTTTTGGCGTGTTTCATGTCGACTATGAAACGCAGAAACGCACCATGAAACACAGTGCCGAACTGATCGCGAAGTTCCTTAAGGAGCGCAAGACCCGCACCTGAATTAAATCCTGACCTGCAGCAAGATTCAATGCCGAATCCGTTGGACCACATGGGTGCGACAACCCGGAGGAGACTCAATGAACAGCATGAAGAAACTGGTCGTCAGTGTTTTTGCAGCCGTCGCTGCGAGCAGCGCAGCGCACGCCGATCCGCTGAAAGCCACCGTGATCCACTGGTGGACCTCGGGCGGGGAATCGGCGGCTATCAAGCAGTTCGCCGATGCCTATAACAAAGCCGGCGGTTTGTGGGTCGACAACGCCGTGGCCGGTGCGGACCAGGCGCGTTCCACTGCGCTCAACCGCATCATGGGCGGCGATCCGCCCACGGCCGCGCAGTTCAATACATCGAAGCAATTCCACGACATCATCGACCAGGGTTTGCTGAACAACGTCGACGACGTGGCCGCCAAGGAGAACTGGGACACGACCTTCCCGCCTTCGATCATCGCCAGCATCAAGTCGAACGGGCACTTCTACGCTGCGCCCGTGGACATCCATATGCCGGCCTGGTTCTTCTATTCGAAGCCGGCCTTCCAGAAGGCGGGCATTGCGAAAGAGCCGGCCAACTACGATGAGTTCATCGCGGACCTCGACAAGCTGAAAGCGGCGGGTGTGATTCCGCTCGCGCTCGGCGGTCAGGCATGGCAGGAGAAGATCACCTTCGACGCCGTGTTCGCCGATGTCGGTGGCCCGGACCTGTACCTGAAGATCTATCGCGATCGCGATGTGAACGCGGTCAAATCCGACGCGTTCAAGAAGGTGCTGACGCAGTTCAAGCGCCTGCACAACTACATTGATCCGGGTTCGCCGGGACGTAACTGGAACGACGCAACGGCGCTGGTGATCTCGGGCAAAGCCGGCGTGCAGATCATGGGCGACTGGGCGAAGGGCGAGTTCGTTGCTGCCAAACAATCGGCGGGCAAGGACTTCGGCTGCTTCCCGGGCTTTGGTCCGCATTCGCCGTATCTCGTGGCAGGCGACGTGTTCGTGTTTCCCAAGACCGACGATGCCAACGCGGTGAAGGCTCAGAAATTGCTGGCGAGCGTGATGACGTCGCCGGCTGCACAGGTTGCGTTCAGTGCGAAGAAGGGTTCGATTCCGATCCGCTCGGACATCGACGATTCGAGCCTCGATATGTGCGCGAAGGAGGGCATCGCGATCATGAAGGACAAGTCGCGGCAGTTGCCGAATCCGGAAATGCTGACCCCGCCTGATATCAATGGCGCGTTGCAGGACGTCATCACTAACTTCTGGAACAAGAACCAGTCGGTGGAAGACGCACAAAAGGCCTTTGCCAGCGGGCTGAAAAGCTGATGGCCGTGACGCCCGCCGACAAAGCCTTGCACGAATCGGTCCGGCAGGCGAAGCGCAAACCGCTGAGGAAGCGGCTTGCGCTGGGAGCCTATATCGCGTTGTTGCCGATGGCCTTGACGGTCGTGTTCGCTTATCTCGGCACGATGTTATGGAGCTTGCGCACGTCGTTCACGAACTCGCGCACGTTCGCATCGACGAGCTTCGCGGGCGTCTCGCAATATGTGCGGCTTTTTAATAACGACCGCTGGATGTTGTCGCTGCAAAACATCGTGATCTACGGGGTTTTGTTTATCGTCATATGTCTTGTGATCGGCCTGCTGCTGGCGGTGTTTATAGACCAGAAGGTGGTAGCGGAGGGCGCGTTGCGCACCGTGTTCCTGTATCCGTATGCAATGTCTTTCGTGGCGACGGGTCTTGTGTGGCAGTGGATCCTGAATCCGGAACTCGGCATTCAGGAGGTGCTGCACAGGATCGGTTTCACGCACGCGCGCTTCGACTGGATTGTCGACCAGGATAGGGTGATCTATACGCTCGTGATTGCAACTGTCTGGCAGGCGTCGGGGCTGGTGATGGCGTTGTTGCTTGCGGGACTGCGCGGTATTGACGAAGAGATCTGGAAAGCTGCGCGTATAGATGGCATTCCGCGTTGGCGTGTCTACGTCAGCATTGTGATTCCCATGCTCGGTGCGTCGATTTCAACGGCCTTCATCCTGCTGTTCGTGATGGTCATCAAACTCTACGACGCAGTCGTCGCCATGACGCAAGGCGGTCCCGGCACGGCGAGCGAAGTGCCCGCGAAGTTCATCATGGAGTACCTGTTCGGGCGCGCGAATCTGGGACTGGCATCGGCGGCGTCGATCGTTCTTCTCATTACAGTGCTCGCGATTCTTGCACCGGTCTTCTATGTTCGCAGCCGCGCGTTGCGGTTGAGGGATACCCGATGAACGCGCCACGCCACCCGTTGAAACGCAGGTCGCGCCGCAGGTCGCGTTTTACGCCCGCGCGCTTGGGCGTGTATGCGTTCCTGCTGACATCGGCATTGTTCTTCCTGCTGCCGCTGTACGTTATGCTCGTCACGTCGGTCAAGCCGATGACGGAAATTCGTCTCGGCAATATCCTCTCGCTGCCGATGCATTTCACGCTCGACGCATGGCGCGTAGCCTGGCAATCGGCGTGTACGGGACTCGATTGCCAGGGCATCCAGGTCGGCTTCTGGAACTCGGTGCGTATCGTCGTACCGAGTACGGTGCTGTCGATTCTGGTGGGTGCGGTGAATGGCTACGCGTTGTCGTTCTGGAAACCGCGTGGTGCGAGCACGCTGTTCGCGATCCTGCTGATGGGCGCATTTATTCCCGTGCAGGTGATGGTCTATCCGCTGGTTCGAGTGCTCGCTACCGTGCATTTATTCAGCTCCTTGCCCGGCATTGTTGTGATCCATACCATCTTCGGCATGCCCGTGATGACGCTGCTGTTTCGCAATTACTACGCAGCGCTGCCGCATGAGCTCTTTCAGGCGGCGCGCGTGGACGGCGGCGGTTTCTGGCGCATCTTCCTGCAACTGATGGTGCCCATGTCCACGCCGATCATCGTGGTGGCCATCATCATGCAGGTCACCGGCATCTGGAACGATTTCGTCCTGGGCCTTGTCTTCGCCGGTACCAAGAACCTGCCGATGACCGTTCAACTGAACAACATCATCAACACGACGACAGGTGAGCGCCTCTACAACGTCAACATGGCGGCGACCATTCTCACGTCCATGGTGCCGCTCGTCATCTACTTCGTGTCGGGTCGCTGGTTCGTTCGCGGCATTGCTTCCGGTGCGGTCAAAGGTTAGTCCAGGGCTCATTCATGTCTGCCGTCATGTCGAACGTTTCAATCCGGGATCTGGAGATTCAGCTCGGTTCCAACACGATCATCGAGTCGCTGGACCTGGAGGTTGAACCGGGCGAGTTCCTCGTGCTGCTGGGACCTTCGGGGTGCGGTAAGTCCACCTTGCTGCACAGCATCGCGGGGCTGATCGACGTGAGCGGCGGCAGCATCGAAATTGGTGGCCAGGATATGACGTGGGCCGATCCGAAAGATCGCGGCATCGCGCTCGTGTTCCAGTCCTACGCGCTTTATCCCACGATGAACGTCGAGCGTAATCTCTCGTTCGGCTTGCGCATTGCCGGTACGCCCAAAGCCGAGATCGAACGGCGTGTGACGCGTGCTTCGGAGATGCTGCAACTTGGGCCATTGCTCAAGCGTAGGCCGGCTCAGTTATCGGGCGGGCAACGTCAGCGCGTTGCGATAGGCCGTGCGATCGTGCGCGAAGCGGACGTGTTCCTGTTCGATGAACCGCTCTCCAACCTCGACGCGAAACTGCGCACGGAACTCAGGCGGGAGCTGAAGCAACTGCATAAGCGGCTCGGCGCAACGATGATCTACGTGACCCATGACCAGGTGGAAGCGATGACGCTCGCGACCCGCATGGCGGTCATGCGCGGTGGTGTGATCCAGCAGATCGGCACGCCCGCCGAGGTTTATGCGCATCCGAACAATTTGTTTGTTGCTACATTCCTGGGCTCTCCGGGTATGAACCTGCTTAAGGGAACGCTGCAACGCGAGGCAGGAACGCTGCGGTTTCGCAACAACCATATCGACCTTGATGTCTCCGCGTATCCGTTTCGTCAGGCACCATTGGAGAACCAGCCATGCGTGCTCGGCGTGCGCCCCGAGGACGTCTTGATCGACCCTTCGTTCCAGCGTCGCGGCACGGTGTCGCTGGTCGAACCGATGGGCAATCACCGGGTAATTTGGCTCGATTATCATGGCGCCCAAATCGCGTCGATCGCGCAGGACTCGGCGACGGCAGCGGTTGACGAAATCACGGGCTTTTCGATCGACAGCAAGCGTATTTCGCTCTTCGACGAACCCGCCGGGGATCGGCTTTAAGTCGGCTCGAATGAATACGAAGCCTTAATTCACGGAGTAACAGTGGCAACCCTGAAGGACGTCGCGGCTCTGGCCGGCGTGGGCATGTCCACGGCATCGCGAGCAATCTCCGGCCGTGGACCGGTCTCGGCAGACGCGCTCGCGCGCGTGCAGGCAGCAATAGCGGAACTGAATTTTCGGCCGTCATCGATAGGGCGCGCGTTGTCGACGCAATCGCTCGGCATGATCGGCATCTTCGTGCCGACGTTCTTCGGCCCGTATTACGGCACCATCCTTAAGCAAACCGATACCGAGTTGCGCAAGGTACATCGCCATGTGGTGGTGGCGACCGGCTATGGTGACGACTCGCCGCGCGACCAGGCTATCGACGCCGTGCAGTTCCTGATCGGCCGAGATTGCGATGGCGTAGTCGTGACGAGCCACGATCTGCATGACGACGACCTCATCAAGCTGCATGGCATGCATCCGAAAATGGTGTTCCTCAATCGCGACTTCGCGCAGATGCCGGAAGCGTCGTTTTGCGCGGATCATCATCGTGGCGGGGTGTTGGCGGCGCAGACGCTGCTCGCGCACCAACACAAGAAAATCGCCGTGATTTCAGGGCCTTTTCAGGCTTCGGACAATGAAGCGCGGATCGCGGGATTCTTCGAAGAACTCGCGCGCAACGGCATCGACCGGGCTGCGGTCCAGTTGATCGAATCGGATTTTTCGCCGGACGGCGGATTTGATTCCGCACGGCGACTGCTGGCATCGAAGAAACGTTTTACCGGATTGTTCTGCGCCAACGACACGATGGCGATCGGCGCATTGTCGTGTTTGCAGCAAGCGGGCATCTCGGTGCCGGACGATATTTCAGTGGTGGGTTACGACGATGACTACTCGGCTGCGTTTTCAGCGCCGGGGCTGACCTCGGTGCACATCCCGACCGCCGATTTGACGCAGAACGCCGTTCGATGGTTGCTCAACCAATGTTATGGGACCTCGTACACGATCTATCGAGAGTTCCCCGTGACCGTCACGGAACGCGCTTCCGTCGCTGCGCCGGCGAAACGAACACGCGCATAAGGTCGCGGCTTAAAGGTTCTCTTGCGCGCGCCGCAGCCGCTCGCGGCTGTTGATCAGGTGGAGCCGCATGGCGGTGCGCGCGGAGTCGGCATCGCCACGCTCGATGGCATCGCAGATCTGCTCGTGCTCGCGATTCACGCGTGTCAGATAGTCCGCGTATTCATCGGGTGGAATCTGCGTCGCGGTGAGGCGGGCGCGGGGAATCAAGTGAATGCCGAGGTGCGTCATGATCTCCACGAAATAGCGGTTGCCGGTGGCATGCGCAATCTCAAGATGAAAGTGGATATCCGGCGAGATGGTCTCGGTCGCTTCGCCCACGTTGCGCTCGAAGTCGCTCAACGCACGCCGCATGGACGCGATCCGCGCTTTATCGCATCTGGCAGCGGCTAGTCCCGCGCTCTCCGTCTCGAGGCTGATGCGTAGTTCGAGGACGGCGAGGGCGTCGATGGAACCGGCCACGTCCGCAGGATCAAGTTGAAACAGTCCTCTGCCCCGCGCCTCGCATACAAAGGTGCCGATCCCATGACGTGTCGCTACTAATCCCGCTGCCTGTAACTTCGACAACGCCTCGCGCACGACCGTGCGGCTCACGTTGAAGCGCTGGACCATTTCCGCTTCGGTCGCCAGCCGGTCGCCCACCTTGAGCTCGGCTGCCTCGATCTGCTGGCGGAGTGCATCGACGACCTCGGTAGTCAGGCTGCGCCGGCCCGAGGGGTAGGCAGGGGCTTCGAAGAGAGCACGAGTCGATCGCTGCACGGCCACCTCGATTGGGAAAATGTTTCACCAAAGTTGACAAACGGATGTGCGAATGATTATATGCAGGCTATAGTCATATGACAACGTACAATATCAGTTAAGTGAAGTGGCTAACCCGTTGGAAAGGAGCATGAAAGCTCCGGGTGGCCGCGCTTATTGGAGACAGGCTTACATGGCCAATCAAGAACACAACGTTCCTAACGTTCCCTTTCGTCGTCTGCTGCTGACCGGCGCTGCCGGCGGGGTAGGCAAGGTCATACGTGCGCGCGTGGCTGAATTCGCGGAAACAATTAGGGTGTCGGATCTCGCTGTCGCGTTATCTTCCGATGCTGCGCCGCACGAGGAAGTCGTCCCTTGCGATCTCTCGGACAAACAGGCGGTCGATGCGCTCGTCGCCGGTTGCGATGCGGTCATCCATCTCGGCGGGGTATCGGTGGAAAGGCCCTTCGAAGAAGTGCTGGAAGCCAATATCAAGGGGGTTTACAACCTCTACGAAGCCGCCCGCCGGCACAACGTCAAGCGCGTCATCTTCGCCAGTTCCAATCACGTGACCGGGTTTTATCGTCAGGACGAGAAGATAGACTCTCATGCGCTGCGACGTCCCGACGGTTACTACGGCCTGTCCAAATCGTTTGGCGAAGACACGGCCCAGTTCTATTTCGACCGCTACGGAATCGAGACCGTGAGCATCCGCATTGGATCGGCGTTTCCGGAGCCGAAAGATCGCCGGATGATGGCGAGCTGGCTCAGCTACGACGACCTGCTCGAACTCCTGCGCCGCAGTCTCTTTACGCCGGATGTGGGTCATACCGTCGTCTACGGGATGTCTGACAACGTAGTCAAATGGTGGGACAACCGGTTTGCATCGAAGCTGGGATTTGTCCCGCGGGATTCGTCGGAGCCGTTCCGGGCGAAAGTCGAAGCGCAGCCGGCGCCCGCGCCCGACAGCGCCGTTGCCTTGTTGCAGGGCGGGGCGTTCACCACCACCGGGCCGTTCGAATAAAGCCGTTGCCCGGCGCATTCGAAGCGCGATGGTGAAGCACCCGAAGACTCGACGGGCACGGCGCCGCAAAGCCCGTCCTCGTCACAACCCTAGACATTGCTGCGATGACTTTCTCTCTCGATTTCAGTCCGCTGCTTCCGTACTGGCCCGTCTTCCTGAAAGGCGCGTGGCTGACGTTGAAGATGACGACCGTGGCGGTATTTTTCGGCGTGATCCTGGGTACGCTGGTCGCGTTTGCGAAGCGCGGCAAAAACCGCCTTTTATCGCGCGTGTGTTCAATCTATATCGAGGCCGTGCGCAATACGCCTTTCCTCGTGCAGATCTTCCTCTTGTACTTTGGGCTTGCCGGCTTCGGCGTGCGCATGCCGACGTTCGCTGCAGCCGCACTCGCGATGATCATCAACATCGGCGCCTACGCGGCTGAGATCATTCGTGCAGGTCTCGAATCGGTGCCGCGCGGGCAGCTCGAGGCGGCCGAATGCCTGGGCTTGTCGCGCTGGAGGATTGGCTGGCATGTGATGCTTCAGCCGTCTATCGAAAAGGTTTATCCGGCACTGACCAGCCAGTTCCTGCTGATGATGCAGGCCTCGGCCATCGCGTCGCAGATCTCGGCGGAAGAACTCACGGCCACCGCCAACACCGTGCAATCCGATACCTTCCGTTCGCTCGAAACGTACATCGTGGTGGCGCTGCTGTATCTCGCGTTGTCGTTGTTGATCAAGCTGGTTGCCTGGGCTGTAGGCGAGGTCGCGTTCAAGCGGCGGCGGGTCTTGCGGCAAGCAGCGGAGCGGGCAGGCAAGCCGGCGCCGGATCAAGGACGTATCGACACCGTGATTCCCGGAGGTGCGGCATGACCGGCGGTTTCACTACGGCGCATCTGTTTTATCTCGTGCACTCCATCTGGTGGACGCTTGTGCTTTCCGCACTCGCGTTCGTGCTGGGCAGCATCGGCGGCTTCGGCGTGATGCTCGCGCGCATCTCGCCGCGCCGCTGGCTCAGCCGTCCGGCGATGGTTTATATCGAAGCGATTCAGGGTATTCCGCTGCTGATCCTGCTGTTCATCGTCTACTTCGGTTTGTCGGTGTATGGCTTTCAAGTGCCTGCGCTCGTCGCCGCCGGGCTCGCGCTGATGGTCTACACGAGCGCGTATCTCGGCGACATCTGGCGCGGTTGTATTGACGCCATGCCGAAGCCCCAATGGGAAGCCGCGGAATGCCTGTCATTGACGCGCTGGCAGACCTTGCGCCTCGTGATCATTCCGCAAGCGCTGCGTCTCGCCTTGCCGCCAACGGTCGGTTTCCTGGTGCAGGTGATCAAGATGACATCGCTGGCTTCAGTGATCGGTTTCGTCGAATTGACGCGCGCCGGCCAGATCATCAACAACTCGATTTTTCAGCCGTTCCTCGTGTTCGGGTTGGTCGGGGTCTTCTACTTCGCGCTGTGTTATCCGCTCTCGCGCTGGAGTCAATCGATGGAGAAAAAGCTCAATGTCGGCAATCGTTAAACTCGGGGAGGTCTATAAGAGCTTCGGCTCGAACCAGGTGCTCAAGGGTGTGTCGCTGGAAGTGGCCAAGGGCGAAATGATCGCCGTGATTGGCGCGAGCGGTTCGGGGAAAAGCACGGCGCTTCGTTGTATCGATCGCCTGGAAACCATCGACCGCGGCACGATCGAGGTCTGCGGCATTCGTGTCGACGACCCCAAGGTGGACCTGCATCAGTTGCGCCGCGAAGTCGGCATCGTGTTTCAAAGCTACAACCTGTTCGCGCATCTGACTGTGGAAGAAAACATCATGCTGGCGCTGCGCCACGTGAAGAAGCTCGGGCGCGACGAAGCGCGCCGCGTGGCGATGGCAGTGCTCGATCAGGTCGGCCTCGCGCAGAAAGCCGATGCCTACCCGGAGCAACTGTCGGGCGGACAGCAGCAGCGTGTGGCGATTGCGCGGTCGCTGGCGATGTCGCCGAAGGTCATGCTGTTCGACGAAGTGACGTCCGCGCTCGATCCGCAATTGACGGGTGAAGTGCTGCGCGTGATGGAGGATCTGGCAAAGGACGGCATGACCATGTTGCTCGTCACGCACGAGATGGCGTTCGCCAAGCGCATGGCGGACCGGATCATTTATATGCATCAGGGGAAGGTGTGGGAAGTGGGCAGCGGCGACATGCTCGACTCGCCGCAAACGCCTGAGTTGCGCACCTTCCTGAACAACGGCTTATAAGCATAGGCCTGAAGATCATCTTTTGAACCGATCATAAAAATGGAGACTGCTTTGAAGACCAACCGATTCATCATGCGCGGCTGCGTGGCCGCTTTGTTGCTCGCGGGCGTAGCGCACAGCGCGATGGCCGACCAGCTCGACGACATCAAGAAGGCAGGCAAGATCCGCGTGGCGATCGCGATGGGCACGCCGCTTTTCAGTTACGCCGATGCCAACCTTCAGCCCGCGGGATCGGATGTGGACACGGCCGCGGCGCTTGCCAAAGACCTGGGCGTGAAGCTCGAACTCGTGCAGATCACGAACGCAGCCCGCGTGCCGACCTTGCAGGCGAAGCGCGCGGACCTCGTGATAGCGGACTTGTCGATCACGCCGGAGCGGGCGAAGGTCGTGGACTTCTCGATCCCCTATGCGGTCATCACGATCATCGTGGGCGGTACAAAAAATCAGAAGGTCAAGAACTACGATGACCTGAACGGCAAGACAATCGGCCTCACGCGCGCGACCGTCAACGACACCATCACCACGCAAATGGCGAAGGGTGCGCAGATTCAACGATATGAAGACGACGCCACGCTGATCACGTCGGTGGTGACGGGGCAGGTCGACGTCTTCTCGAGCACGCCGTCGAACCTGGCCGAGATGGTCAAGCGCGCGCCGAATCGCGAGCTTGAACTGAAGTTCCCGCAGAAGGATTTCGACCTTGGCATTGCGATGAACAAGGACGAGCCGAAGCTCAAGGAGTGGGTCAATAACTGGGTGAGCACGAACCAGAAAAGCGGCATGCTCAATACGATCTACAAGAAGTACCACGGCCGCGATTTGCCCGCGAGCGTGACGAAGGGTTAAGCCTGGGCGGTATGAAAAAGGGCATCGCGATGTGTTGATCGCGATGCCCTTTTTGCGTTGGTAGAACGCAGGCCGCAGATCAGCCAGCCGGCGTCTGTCCGATCTCGTGGTTGGCCAGGTACTCGAGCGCGCGGACCATTCCCGAGTGATCCCATGCCTTGCCGCCGTGCGCCGCGCAAGCGTTGAAAAGCGCCTGGCACGTCGCGGTGTTGGGCAGCGATACCCCAAGCGATTGCGCCGTCGAGAGCGCGAGGTTCAGGTCCTTCTGGTGCAGTTCAATGCGGAAGCCCGGATTGAACGTACGCTTCGTCATGCGTTCGCCGTGCACTTCCAGAATGCGCGAGGAGGCGAAACCGCCCATCAACGCCGTACGCACTTTCTCTGCATCGACACCGGCTTTCGATGCCAGCAACAAAGCCTCGCCAACCGCTTCGATAGTCGCCGCGACGATCACCTGATTCGCCAGCTTGCAGACCTGTCCCGCGCCGACTTCGCCGATCAGCGAGATGTTTTTTCCCATCATGTCGAACAGCGGTTTCACGCTGTCGAAGGTAGCTTGCGAACCGCCGACCATGATCGTGAGCGAGGCGGCTTTCGCGCCGACTTCGCCGCCCGAGACGGGCGCATCCAGATAGTCCGCGCCGCGCTCGCGCACCTTGGCCGCGAACTCGCGTGTGGCGATCGGCGAGATCGAACTCATGTCCACCACGACCTGACCTTCGCGCAGCGACGCGACCACGCCGTTCTCGCCGAACAGCACACGTTCCACATCCGGCGTATCCGGCACCATGATGAACACCACGTCAGCCTGCGCGGCCACCGCAGCGGGGCTGTCGCACGCCACAGCGCCAGCCTGCGTCAGCTCGGCCGGTACACCGCTGCGGGTGAATGCCGCGAGCGCGACGCCGTTCTTGATGAGGTTCTCGGCCATGGGTTTGCCCATGATGCCAAGACCGATGAAGCCTGCTTTTTGCATGTCTTTCTCCACAAGTTGTCTAGGTGCGGTCCGGCTACTTCTGCATGAAATGTTTCTGCACGGCTTGCGCCGCATTCCTGAGAAGGCCCATGTCGGCACACACTGCGATCACCTGGCAGCCCATCGACAGATAACGTTCTGCTTCTGCCTGCACGGGTGCAAGTGTGCCGCTCGCTTTACCCGCGACGCGGGCGCGCTCGAAGACGTGCGCGATGGCCTGCTGCACGTCCGGGTGATTCGGATTGCCGATGTGTCCATAGGACGCCGCCAGATCCGACGGGCCGAGGAATACAGCATCGACGCCTTCGACGGCCAGGATTTCATCGATTGCTTCGACCGCCGTGCGACTTTCGATCTGCACCACGACGCAAATATTGTCGTTCGCGGTGCTCAGATAGTCGCTCACGGTTCCGTAGCGATTGCCGCGATGCCCCACCGATACCCCGCGAATCCCCTGCGGCGGATAACGTGTGGCGGCGACGGCGCGTGCGGCATCGGCGGCGCTGTCGACGAAGGGGATCAGAAAGTTGAAGAAGCCGCTGTCGAGCAGGCGCTTGATCACCACGCTGTCATTGGCCGGCGGCCTCACCACGGGGGCGCTGCAGCTGTCCTTGAGCGCCATGAGCTGGGGGATGAGGGTGAGGACGTCGTTGGGGGCATGCTCGGCGTCGAGCAGGATCCAGTCGAAGCCCAGCATGCCGAGCAGTTCGGTCGTGATCGGGCTGCCGAGCGATGCCCAGCATCCGATCAGGGTTTCGCTCTTCAGGACCGACTGGCGAAATGTGTTGGGCAAGGGCTGGTAAGGCGAAGACGGTGTCATGGCTAGGCTTCCTCTGGCTTGACGCCTTAAGTTGGACGCCGGCGTTTCTCGGCGACCTCATACGTTATCAGACGTCATATTACATCGTCGCTTTTCGGAACTGCAAGTGCATTGGCCGCGACTAGGGAAATCGCTGATGAAGTTCTGGATTTGCCTGGTTTGTGTTCCGGTCTGCGCGATGAATCCTTCCAACGCCAAAGCGTTGCCACGGTTATAGCCGGTATTTGCCGAATCGTCGTCCGGCGCTGTATGACGCCCGCCAGAGCCTTATAAAACAAGGCTTTTCGGCACGACGCTCCAACCCGCTCCACGCTTCTGCCTGCCTAAACTTCCCCGCTGATGCGCCGTAAGGAGAGGGTCGGCACGGGCCGATGTCCTCGCGCGAAGCGGCGCATCGTATGGAGATTCGATGAAAACAGCGGTAAGCATCAAGGCATGGCTCAGTATCCTGGTAGCGGCGTTCGCCATCATGTTGGCCGCCACGGGCGGCTACAGCATCTATGCTGCACGAACGGCCGACGTTTCCATGCGCGCCCTCTACACGCAGGACACGCGCGGCCTGGACCTGCTGGCCAAGGATACGATCCGCTTGCTGATCGCACGCGCGGCGCTGCAGGACTACGACCCACGCGCAGGCACCGCGGCGTCGGCCGCGTTGCTGCGTGACGCCCAAGGTGCCATCGACGGCGCCAACGCCGCCTGGAAGGCATTTGCGATGCTTGCAAGCGGCAACGAGGAGCAGGGGCTCATGCACGCCGCAAACAACGCCCGCGAGCAGCTCGTCCAGCAGACGTTATTGCCGGCGGTGGAGGCGCTGGAATCGAAGCGCGTAAGCGATATTCGCGAGTTCAACGAGAACCAGATCAAGGACGCATTCAACGCCTACGACGCCGCGCTGCAGCCGCTCGTCGCCATGGAGTTCGAGCATGGCAAGGCACGTTTTGAAGCCTCGCAGCGACGCACGGAAACAGTCACCTGGATTGCGACGACACTGCTTGCGGCGGGTCTCGTGCTTGCCTTTTTCGCACGTTTAACGTTGGCGCGGATCGTGATCGCGCCTCTGCGGGTAGCTGTCGATGCTTGCACGCAGATCGCGGGAGGCGACCTGACGACCCGGCTCACCGCGCGCCGGCACGATGAGATTGGCCGCCTGATCGAGGGGTTATCAACGATGCAACAAGGCTTGAGCGCGATAGTCGGTGGCGTAAGGGACGGCACCGGGCAGATGGCCGTAGGGACGCGCGAGATCGCATCGGGGAACATCGACCTGTCACAGCGGACCGAAGAACAAGCCGCTTCGCTGCAGGAAACCTCCGCGAGCATCGGGCAACTGACGAGTACGGTTCGCCAGAATGCCGAGAGCGCGCGGCAAGCAAGCGGCCTTGCGCTGACGGCATCGGCAACGGCTAATCACGGCGGTCAGGTCGTCACGCAAGTGGTGTCGACCATGGACGGAATAAACAGTAGTTCGAAGCAAATATCGGAGATTATCGCGGTGATCGAAGGCATTGCGTTCCAGACCAATATCCTTGCGCTGAATGCAGCGGTTGAAGCTGCGCGAGCCGGAGAACAAGGGCGCGGATTCGCCGTGGTTGCAGGCGAAGTGCGCGCGCTGGCGCAACGTTCAGCGGGGGCCGCGAAGGAGATCCGCGAACTGATCACCACGTCGGTAGCGCGCGTCGGCAACGGGGCGGTGCTGGTCGAGAACGCCGGCAGCGCGATGCGCGACATCATCGTTGCGGTGGGAAGGGTTACGGACATCATGGGGGAGATCACGTCGGCGTCGGAGGAACAGACGATTGGCATCGAGCAGGTCAACGTGGCCATCGCGCAGATGGATCAGGTGACGCAGCAGAACGCGGCACTGGTCGAACAGGCGGCGGCAGCGGCGGCGTCGCTGGAAACGCAGGCGGCGCAGATGAACGCGGCCGTCGCTCTGTTCAAACTGGCGGAGGTTTAGCGGCCTGGTTCCAGACTCTTCATGCGTCCGGATGGGGCAGCGCGTCGGGCCAACGGTTCTCCTCGACGCATAAAGACGTCGGTACGCGCTTCGCCCAACCTTCTGCTTGCAGCATGGGTTCGTCGTAGAAATGCTCGACATGTCCGATGCAAAGAATGGCTACCGGCTTCGCGTCGCTGGGCATATGCATCAGCCGTTGAACCGCGCCCACGTCGAACAGCGACACCCAACCCAAACCCAGCCCTTCGGCGCGCGCGGCCAGCCAGATGTTCTGGATGGCGCACGCGACCGACGCGAGATCCATTTCCGGCAGCGTCCGGCGGCCGAAGATATGACGCTCGCGATCTTCCATCAAACCGACGACCACGACCTCGCCGCAATCCAGAATGCCCTGGACCTTGAGCCGCATGAATTCGTCGCTACGCTCGTTGAGCGCCTCGGCGGTTGCGCGCCGCTCGGTTTCCACAATGTCGTGCAGCGCTACCCGCAGGCTCCGGTCCGTTATACGGACGAAGCGCCACGGCTGCATGAAACCGACGCTCGGCGCATGGTGCGCGGCGTCGATCAACCGCGCCATTTGGTCGGCGTCGACGGGGGTGCCGGTGAAATGCCGCATGTCGCGGCGTTCGCGGATCGCCCGGTAAACGGCGGCAATCTCCGGGTCGGAAAAACGCTTGAAGGTCGATTCGGTCATACATCCATGCTCAAAAAAATGCCTTGAGGGCGAACGATTCCGTGATTTTGAGGGTTCAGGCCGCAGTCGCTGAGAATCGAAGGCGGACGGTTTCCAGCACCGGGGGAACGGGATCTTGGCGGCTCCCCTCCGCCGCCACGTCTCCCGTACCACGAACGCGCACCTGATGTCGCTATTCGCCACATCCGTGTCGCCTTGCGATAAATCTTTGCATTGCCGGCTGCCGTTATCTGGTTAATCCACGTAATCGACGCTTGATTCCAGTGGTTCCCTTCACGGTTCGCCCCAGATATCCGGAGGATACAGACCTGTTGCGCCGCGGACTACCGCGACGCAGTGGGGACTAGCCCTTATGCGCAAACACATGACTATTCGCGGCGGCCTGGTCGCGACGATCGCCTTGTATACCATTCTGCTCATCGCGGTCATCGCAGTGGGCATCTTGGGCTTGTACGGCAGCAATTCTGCGCTCAGGGAGATGTATCGCGACGACACCGCTTCGCTGCTGCACCTTAAAACCAGCTCGGAGCGCTTGCTTTTGCTGCGCGGCGGTTTTGGCGAAGTAGAGCAACTGATTAGCGCCGGCAAACCGGCCCAGCGCGAAATTGCCCGGCAGCATGCTCTTCTTAACGAGAGCAACAAGGAGCTGGAGGCATTCCGGAAGCTTCACGAGCCGGTGCCGGCGGAGAAGGCGCTCATCGACGCCATGCAGGCGCGGCGCGACCAACTGCTGGGCCAGGTGTTCCAGAAGGCGCTGACGGAACTCGATCAGGACAATCTGGTGGACTTCCTCACCACCCAGCGTGAGGCGCCGGTCGCGCTGTTCTCCGATTATCAAAGCGCGCTGAGCGCGCTGGAAAACTTCCAGGTCGACCGCCAGAAAGCCCGCTTCGACACTACCGATGCGCGTTTTTCCGCCATGCTCTGGACGCTCGGCGCGGCGGCGATCGCCGCGCTTGTCATCGGCTTCTTTGCGCAGAGGATCTTGACCCGGGCGATCGTACGGCCGATCGACAAGGCCGTCGATCATTTCGGCCGGATCTCGGCCGGCGACCTGACCAGCACAGTAACGGTCCAGAGCAACAACGAGATGGGCTATATGCTTAACGCGTTGAAGGGCATGCAGGAGGGGCTGGCGCAGACTGTGCATAAAGTGCGTTCGAGTGCGGAGACGATTGTGCGTGACGCGCATGCCATCTCTGGCGGCAATCTGGATCTGTCGGCGCGTACGGAGCAACAGGCTGCGTCGCTTCAGGAAGCCGCATCCAGCATGGAGCAGTTGACTGCCACGGTGAGGCAGAACGCCGACAACGCGCGCAACGCCAGCGAACTCGCTGCCGGCGCGTCCGACATCGCACTGCGCGGCGGGGAGGTGGTGAACCGCGTGGTCGCGACCATGGACGCGATCTCCGGCAGCTCGGACCGGATCGTCGGCATTGTCGGCGTGATTGAAGGCATTGCGTTCCAGACCAATATCCTCGCGCTGAATGCGGCCGTGGAAGCTGCGCGGGCGGGCGAGCAGGGACGAGGTTTCGCTGTCGTCGCGAGCGAAGTGCGGAGCTTGGCGCAGCGTTCGGCATCGGCGGCTAAAGAGATCAAGGAATTGATTGGCGACTCTACGCTGAGCGTCAAGGACGGCAGCCAGCTCGTGGCTCACGCAGGCTCGACCATGGTCGAGGTGGTGGAGGCCGTGAGGCGCGTGAGCGCGATCATGGCGGAGATCAGCCTGGCATCCGGGGAGCAGAGCGCCGGTATAGAGCAGGTCAATCTGACCGTAGCGCAAATGGAAGAGATGACGCAGCAGAACTCGGCGCTGGTGGAAGAAGCATCGGCGGCGGCGGTGTCGCTGGAGGAGCAGAGCCGGCAGTTGAACGATGCGGTGGCGCTGTTTCGTCTGAAAGACGATGTTGGTAGTTTTGTCTAAGGGGTTTTCGCTCGCGCTCGGGGTTTGGATTTGGGGTTCTTGCGCTCGTGGGGCTGGGTCGATGCCGGGTTACTGCTCCTCAGTCTGGCGGTTGTTCTATGTTAGTTGTTCTATTTATCACTATTAGCCACTGTCCGTGGCGGGACTTCATTTCTTTTTCCACCGGCGAAAAAGAAACAGAAGCAAAGAAAACGCCTCTCAACAATCGGCTAGTTAGTGTCCCTAGCGTGCAGGCTCGGAGTTTTTGGCACCTGATAGCACGGTGCTCACCAGACTCACCGATGTTTGAAGCCCTCCTTCTCGCGAATCCTGACACGAACACGCTTCGCCCCCAGCCCCCGTCCACCAACCTATTCGGCGGTAGGCCAAGCCAGATGCGGCGACGTCCAGTCCAACTCACTCCCAACGACCATCACCTTGTCGTCGCGCGTGAAGGCCATGGTCACCCCGACCGACGCCCGCCCGCTGGTCAGCGACAAATACGGCTGGCAGAACACGGCCATTCCCATGCTCGCCACCGCTTTCCAGTAATACGGCCGGTGGTCCCATCGCCCCGACTGCGGGCCGGCTAACGGGCCGAGCCGGAAGTCCGCACCCGGTCCCGCACGGCCAATAATTTCAGGTCCCACAATGCGCCCAGTTTCATCGAGAACGAAGCAGCGCTTGCAGAGTTCCAGCTTCGCCATAGGCGCGATGGCCTCTTCGATATTCGCGCCGTTCGACAACGCGGTGGCCGCGCTGGTCAGCATCGCGAGATACGGCGCCAACTGCGCTTCAAAACGTGCAGTCCGCACGGTCCGGCCTTCGGCAATCACATCGAACGCATGGTCGATCCGCCGCATGACCGCCGCCGCCGACGGTAGCGTGGCACTCGGTCTGCCAAGCAGAAACCCCTGCGCGAAATCGACGTTGGATTCGACCGCGAGTATGAGCTCCTCGGTCGTCTCGATGCCTTCCACCACCACCAGCATGTCGGCCCGATGCAGCAGCGAAACAATGGTGGGGAGCAGCGGCTGATCGGAGGCGCGGCTCTTGGCGCGGATCAACTCGCCATCGAGCTTGACGAAGTCGGGCTGAATACGCAGCAGGCGGTCGAGGTTGGAGTGGCCTGCACCGAAGTCGTCGACTGCAATCAGGAAGCCGCAGCCGCGATACCGCCACGCGGCCAGCGCGAGTTCCTCCACGTCCACCCCTTCGGATTCGAGAATCTCGAGCACGACCCCGCCAGGATCGAGTCCCGCCTCGGACACGATGGCCGCCAGCGTCTGCTCATAACCCGCCTGGATGAACGTGGAGGGCGCAACGTTCAGGAACAGCCAGGTGTCCAGCGGCAGGCGCTTGCGAGCGTTCGCGAGGTGAAGATGATGCGTCAGCGAATCCAGTTCGGTCACGCCGGGATTCGACTGCGGGGCGAACAGGGAGTCGGGCTGAAGCGGCGTGCCATGCCGGTCGAACCCGCGCAGAAGGGCTTCGAACCCCACTTGCTTCTGATGCGACAAACTGTAGACCGGCTGGTAGTGGGTGAACAGATCGAAGGCGCCCCAGCGGGTGGCAACAACGGGCTCTTCGTCGACCCGGGTGTCGCTTTCTTCATCGATAGCGGTCGCGCGCACGCGCTCGACCCGCCTGGCCTGCTCGACAAACACCCGGTTACGGCCCGCATGTTTCGCGCGCAACAGCGCTTCATCCGCGCGGTCCAGCAACTCGATGGCGCTCTCGTTCGACCGGCGATGGGCCAGGCCGAAGCTGGCGGTGAGAAAACCGTCAGGCCGCAGGATCGCCGCGACGAGTATGCGCAGCGTGTCGGCAAGCTCGGCCGCGCGTTGCGGCCCGGGCGTCTTGATCAGGACCGCGAACTCCTCGCCTCCAAGCCGTCCGATCACCCCGCCGGGCGGCACGGCGTCGTTCAGGACCTGCGTGACTTCCATCAGCGCGTCGTCGCCACGCGCGTGGCCGTACTGATCATTCAGGGACTTGAAGCGATCGATGTCCAGGAAGATCGCGCTGACGACTTCGCCTTCCGCTTGCGTCTCGCCCAGCACCCGTTCCGCCTGCTCGAGAAAAGCGCGCCGGTTCAGGAGCTTGGTCAAGGGATCGGTCCCGGCGAGCGCCAATAGTTTTTCTTCCAGCATGAAGTGGCTGAGCCGGAACCAGTAGAAGCCGAAATGGAACGTGGTCGCCGTCGGGATGCCGATGGCCACCCACATGGCGCATAAAACGTAGTCGTCGTGAGTGAAGGGCACCGACAGGACAAAGGGCAGCCCGGCGAGGTAGAACGCAATGGTTCCCAGAATGAAATGCCGTGGCGTCAGCCAGAGCGGCGCCGCGCAGATCGGAATGACCATGCCGGCCGGCAACATCCAGAAGAGCGGTTTTTCGACACCTTCGACGTTGATTACCACCCCAATCTGCAGAACGACGATATAAAGCACGCCGATCAGGCCGAATATGAAAGTAGAGGGCGCTTTGGGAATGGCCGCGACGAGCAGCAGCATTGCCAGCGCGCATAGCAGGCGTGGCCAGAGCGGCAGGTCCATGCCCGTCACATGCGAGCGCGCCATGACGAAGATCAGGAATGCCACCACGGTAAAAGCCATCGTGACCGTCGACAGCGGCCGTTGCTGCTCCATCGAACGGCGGTGAAAACAGAGACGAAGCGCGGGTGTGATCGTTGGCGGAAGCAGGGATGTGAGCATGTTCTCGGGTAAGTTTTAGCAGCCTCATTGACCTTTGAGGCTGTCGGCTGCGCCGGGCCGAGTTGTTAGAACTACCGCAGTTATTAGAATCACATGGTCCGGTTATCGTCGGATGAAACGGATTGTCTTACCTTGCGCGATCCGGCTCAAGGAAATGTTTATTCAAGTTCGCCGACTGACGGAATAAGCCCACACGCGCTTCGAATGCCGGAGCAACACGCAGAATGGGTAAAGGCCCTATTCACGCTGAATTCCGGCAATCATGGTCCACTTTTGCGCAGGAATCCACAGACCAATTAGCGGTGTCGCAGCCGTGCCGCGGGTGTCCGGCATTGCAGACTATTTGGGTGCGAATAAAGGGGCAAAAGCTGAACTCGATGCCATCAGTACGATGGCATCTTTAACGGCACGAATGCCAAAAAACATGAGCTGGTCTTTTTCGTCCGGGATGGTTTTGAGCAGCCAATAGGAATGCCATGATCGGGCTATTGAGTTGTGCGTCGCACAACTCCGTCGCGCAGTGCCGTGGCCGCAGTTCAGTGACATGGCTCCACGTGCTGCATTCACGCCACGCGGTCTCCTGGATAAGACCCGCCCAAGCGCGCAAGGTCAGGGCTCAGGTCAACCGGGAGCGGGCGTTGCGGCGCACTTCGGCCAGTTGCCATCCGGCGAGCGCGATGCAGCCAAACAGCACTTCGCGCATTCGCTTCACGAGGGCGAGCGCGATACCCGCTTCCCTGTCTACGCCGGCCATGTGCGCAAGCACCATGATCGCGGCTTCCTGCACACCTAGCCCGGCCGGCATGAAGAACGCCGCGTGCCGGACAGCTTGCGTAAGCGCTTCGACAGCAAGGGCGCTGGCAATCGATACAGGGTGGCCGAAGAAGGCGAGCGCCCAATACACCTCGAGCGCGCCGAGCATATAACCGGCGAGCTGCCACGCGAACGCGCAGGCCAGCAAACCGGGGCGCCGCATCAGCGTATCTATTTCCCGGTCGAGCTGCGCGCCATCCAGCTTCGATAGCAACCGGTGCGACGACCCGAGCCAGCGGGCCGCGTGCTTTTCGAGCGCCTGAAACAACCCGCCACGCCGGACAAGAATAAAAAACACAATGGGAATCGGTAACGACAGCAGCAGCGCAAGACCGATCAGCCGGACTCCTGCGAATGCCTGGGTGGTCGCGACCAGCAATAAGAGGCCGAGTGCCGAGAACGCGTATTGCACGACTATGGTCACCAGCACTTCGACAATGACCGATGCACTGACCCGATTGATGTCGGTGATATACCAGTTGGCAAGCCGTATCCCGACCAGTTCGCCGCCCACGCCCGCCGCCGGCAGCAGGCGGCTGACCGACTCGCGCACGGCTGCTATCCACCACAGCACGCGCAGCGGCGCGAGGCGGCCGAGGAGTAGACGCCATCCACATGCGTCGAGTAACAAGGGCAGCGCGTGAAACGGGACGAGCCAGAGCATGGCGACACCGGCTTGCGGAATACCACGCAGAACATCGGCGAAACCCTCATGCATGGCGAACGCGCCCAGAATGCCGACGGCGAGCGGCCAGCGCGCCCATGCAAGCCAGCGCAGCACTGCGGTCATAGGGTGCGCAACGCCGGTTCGCCGGGCGAGGCGGGAGTCGGGAAGATATCGCTGAAGCCGCCGCGCGGGATACCGGTGGCGTTCATCGCAGCAGCAACGCGCGGTGAGACCAGCGCCGCGAGCTCGTCGGCGTGCACGTAGCCGGCCATAGAAGGCGTGATTGGACCGTTGCCCGGCGCCGCCGGGTGGCAGTAGATCTCGTTCACGCCAGCGGGGAGGGTGGCGAGCGCCTTGATGAAGGCCGCTTCGTCCATCCGTCCGCTCCCTGCAATACCCGCTACGTGATCATTATGCGCAATGTGGCGCCGGTCCAGCCGGGCCCGCACGAGCGCGATCCAGGGGCGCAGCGCCAGCGATCCGCCAGCCTCGTACGGCAGGCGCATGCTCCGCATGCCGTACTCGCTGCCAATCTCGAGCAAGAGCGACAACACCGTTGGATGAAGATGGAAATGCTTGTGGGTATTGACATGATCGAGCGTGAGCCCGGTCGCGGCGAACGCCTCGAACTGCGCGCGAATCTCACGGGCGAGCTGCGCACGGACGCGCGGAAGAAAGAAAAAGCGAATTCCGTCGCGCACCATGGTGTCGCCGAAACGGCCCTGGGCATCCACGAGTTGTGGAATCTCGCTACGCGGCGACATTGCCCGGCCATCTGCCAGGACGACATGTAACCCCACACGCAACGTGGGCAGGCGTCGTGCGCGCTCGACGGCATCCGCGGCGGCATCCCCTGCGACCATCAGGCTGGCCGCCGTCAGCACGCCACTCTGGTGAGCGTGCTCCACCGCCTCGTTCACACGCGTGTGCAGGCCGAAATCGTCCGCGGTGACAATCAATGCACGCCGTGCCGGTCGAGCCGCCGCAGGCGTTGCGATCATGCTTCGTGAGTGCGCAGGAAGCGGAAGAACTCGACGCCTTCACGCAAGCGCCGTTTCATCATCTCCCAGCTCATGAGCATTTCGCGCACGATTTCCCAGATCTTCGATGGCCGGAAATAGAACTGCTTGTAGAACCTTTCGAGCCCGTGATAGATCTCTTCACGCGACAAATGCGGATAACCGATGGCGGCCAGCTGCACGCCTTCCGCGCTCACCAGATTGATGACCTTGTTCTCCTCGAGCCAGCCGTTGTCCACGGCCTGCTTGTAGAGCGTGGTGCCCGGGTAGGGCGCAGCAAGCGACACCTGGATGGTGTGCGGATTGATTTCCTTCGCATAGCGAATGGTATTTTCGATCGTCTCACGTGTTTCGCCGGGAAGCCCGAGAATGAACGTGCCGTGAACCTTGATGCCGAGTTTCCGGCAGTCAACGCTAAAGCGCCGCGCCATGTCCGTGCGCAGCCCTTTTTTAATGTTCAGCAGGATCTGGTCGTCGCCGGATTCATAGCCCACCAGCAGCAGCCGCAAGCCGTTCTCCTTCATGATCTTGAGCGTCGCATACGGCACGTTGGCCTTCGCGTTGCAGGACCATGTGACGCCGAGCTTGCCGAGTCCGCGCGCAATCTCTTCCACGCGCGGCTTGAAGTCGGTGAAGGTGTCGTCGTCGAACATGATCTCCTTGACTTCAGGCATGTTGTCGCGAATCCACTTCACTTCTTCCAGCACGTTCTCGACCGAGCGGGTGCGATAGCGATGACCGCCCACGGTCTGGGGCCACAGGCAGAACGTGCAGCGCGAGCGGCAGCCACGGCCCGTGTAGATCGACACATAAGGGTGTGACAGGTAGCCGATAAAATAATTGTCGATCTTGAGATCGCGCTTGTAGACCGGCGCGACGAAGGGCAATGAATCCATGTCCTCGAGAATGGGACGCGCCTCGTTATGCTCGATCGAACCGTCGGGCAGCCGGTAGCTCAGGCCCAAGATCTGCGCGAAGGGTTTGCCTTCGGACACTTCCAGGCAGGTGAAATCGAACTCTTCACGGCAGACGAAATCGATCGCATCGCTTGCCGCCAGCGAATTGTGCGGATCGACCGCGACTTTGGCACCCACCATGCCGATCAGGAGCGAGGGTTTGTGTTCCTTCAGCTTCTCGGCGAACAATGCATCGCTTGGAAACGACGGGGTGCTCGTATGGATGATTACCAGCTCGTAAGCCTCGGCAATCTTGAGCGTGCCCTCGACGGACAAACCGTCGGCCGGCGCATCGAGCACGCGGCTGTCCGGCACCAGCGCAGCGGGCTGGGCGAGCCAGGTCGGATACCAGAACGAGCGGATTTCGCGCTTCGCCTGGTAGCGCGAACCTGCGCCGCCGTCGAAGCCATCGAACGATGGGGCCTGCAAGAACAGCGTTTTCATGTGGGGCTCCTGAAACTTTTTGCATGGTACCGCTTCATTGATTTTTCTTCACAACTCACCTTGCGCCCTCGGGCGGGTGCGGTGTTTCAGCGGTCGTCCGACACGTCGGTCAAATTCACCTCCGGCGCGACGACTCTCGGCACGATCCGGATGCGTGCCCCGCGCCACATCACGTGCGAACCGAACGCCGCCGCGATCCATTCGGCGGACAACAGCAGGTCGCGCAGCGGAATGAGCGGGAGGTCGCGCCAGAATGAACGCCAGTCGCGCGTGTTTCTCCAGTGCAGCAGCAGCCGTGCACTGAGGCCGAACGAGGTGCTCAGGTCGACGATCATGTCGGCCGTGGAGTCGGCAATCGAGCCGCCGCTCCAGTCGAAGCCGAGGCCCAGCAGCCAGCTCGCGATTAACCATGGCGTGGTGAAGGTGATGAAGAGAAAGGCGAAACCGAGCGGATTGATCGAGCGGATGGTGCGCAGCCAGCGTGTCTCGCGTAACCAGAGCGAGGGCAGGTCGCGCTCGGTTACGTCGGTGGTCACGGTGAGTTCCGACACATGCGTGCGCAAGCCCAGCTCGCGTACATATTCGGCCAGCCAGAAGTCGTCCGCGACGCAATCCTTCAGTTCATGAAAGCCGCCGATCGCATCGAGCGTTTCGCGCCGCAGCGCGAGCGTTGCACCGAAACCAAAACGGCTCGTGCCGACCGCCCGCGCGACATGCACTGAAGGCACGAACCATTCGTCGATGAACAGCGCGCCGAGCCGTGCCCACACGTCTCCCACCCGCCGGGCGCGGTAGAGGCACGTGACCACGCCGACCTGGCCCGAAGCCAGCGGGGCGGAGACGGTATGCAGATAATCCGGCGGGACCGCAATGTCGCTGTCCGCGATCACGATGACCTCGTGGCGCGCGTGCTGTGCGAGATTGATCAGGTTGCTGACCTTGAGGTTGACGCCGTGCACGGAGTCGTTGACGACGAGCGTGATGTCGAGCTCCGGATACGCCTCGCGCAGCCGGTTCACGACGCCGACGGCCGGGTCGCTTGCTGACGACACGCCAAAGAGCAGTTGAAACTGCGGATGCGTCTGCCGGCAGAACGTCTCGAGGTTGGCGTAGAGGCGCGGCTCCAGGCCGCATAAAGGCTTGAGCACGCTGATGCTCACGGGCTTCGGGCGCTGTCCGTCCGGGTGCGCCATCCTCCACCAGGGCCGTGAACCGTGACGCATGAGTGCTGCGACCGTTATGTAGAGGGATGAGAGGCAGCAGAGAACAATCAGCATCCATTCGGTAACGGGTAGCGGCGACCAGGTCATGCGGTTCCCCTGCATCTATCGGTGGCATGTCTTGCTCAGACAAGACATGCCGGTTAGCGGGTTATTAGACCGAGCTGTTTCGTCCAGGAATACATCCCGCTTCGGTCGTTGTTCAAGCGTTGGTGGGTGCCAGCGGATAGGTCGCTGTCGCACGTAAATATATCGTGCACTGATTCGATACATCAATTGAAATCTCTTACGTTAGACGGAACGATCTGTTGCGTCAGACAGAACGAGCGGCGTAAAGTTTATTTCAATTTGCTTTCGACAGACAGGCGCTGCTGAGGCAATTGTCAATAAACACGCTGTTTATGGGCGTGGGCCGGCGGGTATCTGCGCCTGAGGGAATACGTTCACCAAACTGGAATCGGAAAACGTCGGCCAATGGTCATTGTTGAATGAGATGCAACAGCGGCTCACCGTGCCTTTTGCGCCACGCCTCGTGTCGTGTGCCGCGTATTTAACCCGGAGCTTATTTCTTCATATGCAAGCTTTGGCAGGTCGCGCCTTGACACATGATTCTCATCCCGCCAGCAAGGTTAGCGCGCTCAATACTGTTTTGTTTCGGGCAACTGGAGTAACGCGCGTCTAGCGTCGTTTCATTGCATCACCGGTTCAGCAGCGCCAGCGCGATCATGCGATTCACTGCAGCGGCACGGCCGCTTCGGACATGGCCAATTCGTGTATTCATCTAGACGTCTTGCAAGCGTCACCGCAACGTCATGTTGCATTCCTAGAATCCGTCCGACGCGGCAACGCTTTGAACTCGATCGTGAGGACACCATGGACGCAATTCGCATTGAACGTCTCTGCAAGACGTTCAATAACGGCCGAAAGGCGCTCGACTCCATCGACCTGAAAGTCGGTGAAGGAGAAATGGTGGCGCTGATCGGTGCATCGGGTTCGGGGAAGTCCACGCTTTTGCGGCACATTGCCGGCTTTACGGCATCCGACCTTGCGCCGTCGCATATCACGCTGCTCGGCCGGCCCATCCAGCAAAACGGCAAGATCGCACACGAGGTTCGTCGAATCCGCCGCGACGTTGCGTTTGTTTTTCAGCAGTTCAATCTCGTCGGGCGTCTCACTGTGCGCACCAATGTGCTGCTTGGCGCGTTGTCGCGGGTGCCGTTGTGGCGGCGTCTTATCGGCCGGTTTCCGCGTGCCGAGCATGAACTTGCGATGGTGTCGCTCTGTGCCATGGGAATTGGCGATCACGTCAACGAGCGCGCAAGCACGCTGTCCGGCGGCCAGCAACAGCGCGCAGCATTGGCGCGCGCGCTCGTGCAGCGAGCACGTATCGTCCTCGCCGACGAGCCCATCGCATCGCTCGATCCCGAGTCGTCGCGGCGTGTCATGGAGCTGCTCCAGTCGCTCAACGAGGACCATGGCTTGACTGTGGTGGTGTCCCTGCATCAGATCGATGTGGCGATGAAATATTGCGCGCGAACGGTCGCGCTGCGCGAGGGGCGCGTGGTCTACGACGGACCGTCCGCCCAACTCACGCCATCTCTTCTGCGTGACCTTTATGGCGCCGCGGCCGAAGAGCTGCTGACGGACGCAGAGAGCGCCCAGCGCGACGTGGCGAAGCAAGCCGAGCGCGTCGCAGACAGGGCGGCGGTACGCCCCGAAGGCGCCTCGGCACGGTCTGCCGCGTTCGCGTCAGCCGCCAGTTCCTGAAGTCACGGGTCCGGCGCCTTCATTCTATTTTTGATCACCCTTTTTGATCACCCCAAACCTGGACTTATTCGATGAAATCAGCCCGTCTTCTTCTGGCCGGTGCGGCCCTTGCTGCCTGCTTCGTCACGCAGGTAGTGCGCGCCGAAACGCTTAACTTCGGCATCATCTCGACCGACAACTCGTCCGCGCTCAAGCAGCGCTGGCAGCCGCTGATCGACGACCTGAACAAGCAGACCGGCCTCGACGTCAAGCCGTTCTTCGCGACCGACTATGCCGGCATTATCGAAGGCATGCGTTTTAACAAGGTGCAGATCGGCTATTTCGGCAATGCCTCCGCCATCGAAGCGGTCGACCGCGGCAATGGCGAAGTGTTCGCGAAGGTGAAGTACAAGAGCGGTGAAGCGGGCTATTACTCGCTGCTGATCACGAACGTGAACAGCAAGTGGAAGACTGTCGATCAGGTGCTGAAAAACACCCACGATATCAACCTCGGTTTCGGCGATCCGAACTCGACCTCGGGCACACTGGTGCCGTCGTACTACCTGTTTGCTAAGAACGGCATCTCGGTGCGCAGCGACTTCAAGAGCGTATTGCCGTCGAGCCATGAAGCGAACATGCTGGCTGTCGTGAACAACCGTGTCGACGTGGCGACCAATAACACCGACATGGTGGAGACGTTGCGCCAGACGCATCCCGAGTTGCTTGAGAAAGTGCGCGTGTTGTGGAAGTCGCCGCTGATTCCGTCGGACCCGATGGTATGGCGTCGCGACCTGCCGCAGGCGACGAAGGACAAGCTGCGCAACTTCTTCGATCACTACGCGCAGAGCGATCCGCGCGAGCAGGCGATCATGGCGGGGATCACGGGCATGTCGGGCTTTGAGGATTCCTCCGATGCGCAACTCGTGCCGATCCGTCAAATGGCCTTGTTCCAGAAGAAGCAGCAAGTCCAGAACGATGAGCATATGTCCGACGAGGATAAGAAAGTGCAACTCGCCGCACTCGATCAGAAACTGTCGCAACTGAACAAGGTCGCGGCGAAGTGAAGCATCCTGTCGACGCTTATCCCCTCGACGGTCCAAAGACGCGTCCGCTGCCTATGAGACCCGAGCTGCACGAGCCCAAGCGAAGCTGGTTGTCGGTGTTCGGCTGGGTTGCGGTGGTGGCCGTGCTTGGGCTGTCGTGGCGCAGCGCCGACATGCGTCCACTCGATCTCTTCGCCGATCCCGGCAACATGGTGCAGTTCGGCAAGGACTTCTTCCCGCCGGATTTCTCCGACTGGCGCACATACGTCCACGAGATGATCGTCACGCTTGCCGTGGCGGTGTGGGGCACGGCGCTCGCGCTCGTGTTCGCGGTGCCATGCGGGCTGCTGTCGGCGTATAACATCGCACCGATGTGGGTCGCGCAGCCGGTGCGGCGGGTGATGGACGCCTGCCGCGCGATCAACGAGATGGTCTTCGCGATGTTGTTCATCGTCGCGGTGGGGCTCGGGCCGTTCGCGGGCGTGCTTGCGCTTTGGGTGCATACCACGGGCGTGCTTGCCAAGCTGTTCGCCGAAGCGGTCGAGGCAATCGATCCGCGGCCTGCGGAAGGCGTGCGCGCAACGGGCGCAAGCAGTTTCGACGAAGTGCTCTACGGCGTGCTGCCGCAGGTCATGCCGCTGTGGATATCGTTCGCGTTGTACCGGTTCGAGTCGAACGTGCGCTCGGCGATGGTGGTCGGTATGGTGGGGGCGGGCGGTATCGGCGTGGTGTTGTATGAGGCGATTCGCTCGTTCAACTATGCGCAAACCTCAGCGGTGCTGCTGATGGTGATTGTAATTGTGAGCTTGATCGACCTTGGATCGGCTTGGCTTCGTGAGCGGGTGATCTGACGTTGGCAGATATCGGCCGGTTTGTCCCGGCCGATAGTATTGCTTCAGGCTAAATGCGTGGGATGATTGATCGCCGCCAGGAGCTGCTGTCCGGCATCGGCCAGCAAGCCCGAGTTATCGATGGTGATCACGTTCGCCTGCTCGGGCAGTGCCAGCGCCGGTCGCCGCGCAAGACGTGCTTCCATCTGCCGCGAATCTTCACGGCCGCGCCGCTCGAGCCGCGCCGCGAGGACCGTGGGGCTTGCATGAATGTGGACGAATTGCGTGAACGGGTAACGTTCGAGTGCAGCCGGCGCATGTTGACGCGACCCGTTCACCACGACCGGCAAGCCGCGCGTGAGCCACGCGTCTATCTCAATGCCGATGCCGTAGTGAAGCCCAAGGCTTTCCCAATGCATGGAGAAAACGCCGCTGGCCAGGCGCGCGGCAAATTCCTCGTGCGTCAGGGCGACGTGATTTTCGCCATCGGAGACGGGTCGTGTGATGTAGCGATGCGCGAACATCACCTGCGCGCCAATGCGTTCGCGAACGAAGCCCAGCAACGAGTCCTTGCCGGCGCCTGACGGCCCCATCACATAGATCAATTTACCGGTTTCCGTGCTCATTACAGGGTGAGTGTCTCAGAGAAGGCATTTGCAAAGGGCAGGCGCTGCCAGAGCGTGAATGGCGCACCGGGCTGCGGCTGCACAAAAAGCGCGGCGCCGTGGAAGGGAAGCGGTCCGAGCGCTTTAGCGCGGGCTTGCCACAGCGACACGATGGCAGTGCGAACAGACGCTGTGTCGAGCGAATCGGAGAGGGTCATGTGGAAACGAAATTCATCGAGCACATACGGGTAGCCCCATTCATGCAGCAGCGCGCGTTGACGCTTATTCAAGCCTGAAGCGAGGCGCCGCTCGGTATCTTCCGCCAAGGGACGTGCGCGCAGCGAAGCAAGCGAGTGCAGCGCGCTCGCGGCGATCCGGCGGATTGTCTCGTCGTCGTTTTCCGCGCTGGCTCGCAACGCGACGAAGCGGCCCATCTCGACGGCTGACAGGGGGACATCGATGCACTCGATGTGACTGGCCCACTCGCGAGCAACCGACAAAACCCGCTGCGGGGTCACTCCTTCGGCAGGTCGAAACGGCGCAACAAGCGTTCCATGCCAGCCATAACGACGAGGCGATCCCGTCAGAGCCGCAATGGTCTGCCCGAGCGCGGAAATACCCGGTTCTGCAGGCGCTTCGATCGAACGTCCGGTCTCGGCATCACGGCCCAGCCATTCGCAGCCCGCGTGCCACCACGCGGAAGACGCGGGCGGTGCGTAGTACAGCGCGATGCGCGCATCGGGCGTCCATTCGTTCAATACGGCATCGTTGGCTCCGCCGCTCATACACCGTCCTCGACCAGCAGTTGCACCCGGTCGGCGGCGAAGTGGGTAATGCCATATTTGATGGGCACGCCGGCTTCATCCACATCCACGCTTTCAACCCACATGACCGGTTGCGCACGATTGATCTGCAGGCGCCGCGCGACTTCCGAGCTCGGCAAGACGCAGCCGATACGGCTCCATTTACGCGTGTAATCCGTAACACCGAATTCAGCCAGCGCTGCGCTGACGCCCTGCACGCCGGCAAGCACGTCGGGCAGGGCGGTAAAGCGCATGGCGGGAAACCAGCTGCGCGCATAGGTGAGCGGCACGTCCTCGGAATCATGACGAGTCTCGATCTGATACACGAGCGTCCCAGCGCGGATCGAGAGTGCTTTCGCGGTGACCGGATCAGCCTTCACTTTTTCGCTGGAGAGGACCACCCCCACCGATGACTGGTTGTTGCGCCGCAGGTTTTCGGTGAAGCGCGTGCGGCGCCCGATCTGATAGTCGATCGCGCCGGGTTGTACGAACGTGCCGCGGCCCTGTTCGACGCTCACGAGTCCCGTGGCGGCCAGCCGCAACATGGCACGGCGCACGGTGTGCCGGTTGACGTCGAAACGCCGGGCGAGTTCGGCTTCGCTGGGCAGGCGGCCGTCGTCGCCGAAGCTGTTCGCCGTAATCTCCGCCGAAAGAATCTGTTCGATCTGACGCCATACCGCGACGCCCGCGCCGCGCTCCACGGCCAGGCCCGGCGTACCAGTTTCGTTAGATGTCATGTCGCTGTCATTCCTGTCGGTTTGAATATCGTCTTCGGCATTGTAGTGCGTGGCCGATGGCGGAAATGTGAAAGCAGGGCGCTATGAAGTTTTTTTTGTCCGGTTGCACAAACGTCTAGACGACCGGATGACTATTCTAGTAGCGTTCAGGCTGGACGGCACGACGAAATCACGGACGCGGCGCTTTTATCGTGCCCTGCGTCGTGCCCTTATCGTTCCCTTAGCGCCCTTTTATGGAAGAGGTAGGACCATGAGTACATTTGCGCAGACGTCTGCGCCGTCGGGTCTCGCGACGCGGCAGGAGTGGCTGGCGATCCTGGCGCGCACGCCGCGCGCCAGGATGAAAGAGGCCCTCGATACGGCACTGGACGGCGTTGCGCCGCCTGAGTTCGACTGGCTGCGCGCGCCCGATATCGGTCTTGCCATGGTGCGTGGGCGCGTTGGCGGCACTGGGGACGCCTTCAATCTCGGCGAAGTGACCGTGACCCGCGCGACGCTTCGGTTGCGGGTGCGCGAGGGGCGGGCCGCTGTCGGTGTCGCTGTTCACATGGGTCGGGACAAGGAGCGCGCGACACTTGCCGCGCTCGCCGATGCGCTCCTGCAGACGCCAGCCTTCGAAGCCCGGATGCACGAGCACTTGCTGGCGCCGCTCGCTGCGCGGATCACAGAAAGCCGGGCGCAGAAACAGGCTCGGGCTGCGGCCACGAAGGTGGAATTCTTTACGATGGTGAGGGGCGACTGATGTTACCTGACAAGCTTTCAACAACCCTGCACGGTTCGAACGCGGCCGGTATCGATCTCGCTACGCTTACGCCGGGTTTCAGCGACACCGTCCATGATTCCCAGGGGGTGTTTCGTGCATTGCTGGATGCGCTTTCCCGACCCGGCAAGATCGTATCGATCGATGCCGTGCTGCCCGGCTTTGAGCAGGATGGCGGCACGCACGTTCCGATGGCCGCATTCGCCGCGCTGCTCGCGCTCGCCGACTACTCGACGCCCGTGCTGTTGCAGCATGAACATCGCGGGTTGAGCGATGCGCTGCGCTTCCACACCGGTGCACCGCTGACGCTCGATCTCGCGCAAGCAGTGTTCGCCTATCTGCACGATGCGGGATCCATGCCGCCGCTCGATGCCTTCTCGCTTGGCGACCCCGAGACGCCGGAGAGCGGCGCGATGCTGTTTATCCGCGTGGATTCGCTTGAGCATGGCACGCCGATGACCTGGCGTGGACCCGGTATCCGCGACAAGCAGACCGTGCGTATCGCAAGCGTGCCGGCTTCGTTCTGGCACGAGCGCGCACTGCTGGCGAGCGAGTTTCCTTGCGGTATCGACTGTTATTTCGTGCATGGCGGATCGGTTATCGGCTTGCCGCGCACGACTCGCGTGGAGGTGGCCTGATGTACGTCGCAGTCAAAGGCGGAGAACGCGCCATAGAACGTTCATGGGACTTGCTCGCGGTCAACCGGCGGGGCGATGAAGCGTTCGCGGAACTCAGCGTCGACCAGATTCGCGAGCAACTTCGGCTTGCCGTCGCACGCGTCATGACCGAAGGTTCGGTCTACGACGAAGAGCTTGCTGCGCTGGCGATCAAGCAGGCAGCGGGCGATCTTGTGGAAGCTATTTTCCTGCTGCGGGCGTATCGCACGACGCTGCCTCGCTTCGGTTACACGATGCCGCTCGACACGCAAGCCATGCAGGTGGAGCGGCGCATTTCGGCCGCGTTCAAGGACATCCCGGGCGGACAGATGCTCGGGGGCACCTACGATTACACGCAACGTCTGCTCGACTTCAGCCTGCTCGCCGAAGGTGGGTCGCGTGCCTGCAACACTGATACCAAGAGCGCGTCTGCATCGAAGCAGGAAGCGAAGCAAGAAGCGATGCCACGCGTGCTCGCGCTGCTCGACAAGGAGGGTTTGATCGAGCAGGAAAAGATGCACGACGACGCGCCCGAACCCGGCGATCTCTCGCGTGAGCCCTTGATGTTTCCCGTCGAGCGCCCGGTCCGTCTCCAGAATCTCGCCCGCGCCGATGAGGGTTTCCTGCTTGCCGTCGGTTACGCCACGCAACGCGGTTATGCCAACAGCCATCCGTTCGCCGGCGAGATTCGCCACGGTGAAGTTGCCGTGGAACTGGAGATCGAGGAGTTGGGATTCGCGGTGGAGATCGGCGATATAGAAATCACCGAGTGCCAGATGATCAATCAGTTTGCCGGCAGCAGCAAGGTGCCGCCCACCTTCACGCAGGGTTATGGCCTCGCATTCGGCCACTCGGAACGCAAGGCCATGGCAATGGCGCTGGTCGACCGCGCACTGCGCGCGCAAGAACTCGGCGAGACGGTTGCGGCGCCTACACAAGACCCTGAGTTCGTGCTTTATCACAGCGACAACGTGGAAGCATCTGGCTTTGTGCAGCATCTGAAACTGCCGCACTACGTCGACTTCCAGTCCGAACTCGAGTTGCTGCGGCGCCTGCGTGCAGGCATGGAGAAAGAAGCGCTGCACGAGCAGCAGGTGCCGCACGTGCAGCAAGAGCCCAGTGAGGAGAACGCCGCATGAATGCGCGTATCGAAGAAAGTGCTACGGCCGAGGGGTATAACTTCGCCTACCTCGACGAACAAACCAAGCGCATGATCCGTCGCGCGCTTCTGAAAGCCGTCGCGGTGCCGGGGTATCAAGTCCCGTTTGCGTCGCGTGAAATGCCCTTGCCGTATGGCTGGGGAACGGGTGGATTGCAGGTCACGTCCGCGATCATCGGGCGCAGCGACACGCTGAAGGTGATCGACCAGGGTTCCGATGAAACCACCAACGCCGTGAATATCCGCCGCTTTTTTGCGCGCACGGCCGGCATCGCGACGACGACACGCACGGCTGAAGCGTCCATTGTCCAGACCCGTCACCGGATTCCGGAAACGCCGCTGACCGAAGCGCAGATCATCGTGTACCAGGTGCCCATGCCCGAGCCGTTGTTCCGGCTGGAACCACGCGTGACCGAGTGCCGCAAGCTTCATGCGCTGGCCGATTATGGGCTGATCAACGTAAAGTATTACGAGGACATCGTCCAGCACGGCAGCATTGCGACGACCTACGATTACCCGGTGCTCGTCAACGACCGTTACCTCACGTCGCCGTCGCCGA
This sequence comes from Caballeronia mineralivorans PML1(12), assembly GCF_001028175.1. GTDB lineage: Bacteria > Pseudomonadota > Gammaproteobacteria > Burkholderiales > Burkholderiaceae > Caballeronia > Caballeronia mineralivorans. The sequence continues at coordinate 15,910 of NZ_AEJF01000231.1, read as the reverse complement.
TCCCCAAGTTCGATAACCCGAAGATGCACATGAACCCCGCGCTGCAACTTTTCGGGGCGGGCCGCGAACGCCGCATCTACGCGATTCCGCCTTACACGAAGGTGAAGAGCCTCGATTTCGAGGATCATCCGTTCAGCATCCAGCACTGGGATCACGAATGCGCGTTATGCGGCTCTCACAAGAGTTTCCTCGACGAGATGATTGTGGACGACGCGGGCGCACGCATGTTCGTGTGCTCTGACAGCGACTACTGTCAGGAGCGTCGCGCTGCTCAGGAGGGCGTATGAATCCGTCGGCACCCGCAGTCCCTTTGCTCACCGGCCGCGGACTCACGAAGCGCTACGACGGACGTGGCGGCTGCGTCGATGTGGATATCGATATCTATCCGGGCGAGGTGCTTTGCATCGTCGGCGAATCCGGCTCGGGGAAATCCACGTTGCTCAATGCGCTCGCATTGCGTACGCCTGTGAACGATGGCGCGTTGCACTATCGCACCGCGGAGCATGAGCTACTCGATCTGTTCGAGTTGCCCATGCCGCGCCGCAGGATGCTGGCACGTACCGACTGGGGTTTCGTGCATCAGAATGCGCGCGATGGTTTGCGTCACGGCGTGTCGGCCGGGGCGAACATCGGCGAGCCGTTGATGGCGAACGGTGCGCGCCATTACGGGCGGCTTCGCGAAACAGCCGCCGACTGGATGAACCAGGTCGAACTCGATGCCGCGCGTATCGACGAGCTGCCTTCCGCGTTTTCAGGCGGCATGCAGCAGCGGCTTCAGATTGCGCGCAACCTGGTGACGAAACCGCGGCTCGTGTTCATGGACGAGCCGACGGCGGGGCTGGATGTATCGGTGCAGGCGCGCTTGCTGGACCTGCTGCGCACGCTGACGGCCAAGCTTCATCTGGCTGCCCTTATTGTCACGCATGATATTGGTGTCGCGCGTTTGTTGGCGCATCGTCTGATGGTGATGAAGGACGGGCGGGTGGTGGAGAGCGGGCTGACCGACCAGGTGCTCGATGACCCGCAACATCCCTATACACAGACGCTGGTTGCGTCCGTGCTGCCAGTTTGAGGTATGACAATGAATGCCAATGCCGATCTTTCCAACGAGCTTGCGTTTGCTGAACGTGGCACGTTGATGCTGCGTGCGCGCGGCATCGAGAAAACTTTTACGCTGCACCAGCAGGGTGGCGTGCGCATTGCTGCGTTGAGTGGTGTTTCACTCGATGTCGAACGAGGCGAGTGTGTTGTGTTGTCGGGACCTTCGGGTGTCGGCAAGAGCACGTTGCTGCGTTGTATGTATGGCAACTATCTGCTCACGCGCGGCACGGTCGCTATCCGCGATGACAGGCGCACATCGCGCTATCTGTCGCTTTCGGATGCGCTGCCGCATGACGTGATCCGCTTGCGCCGCACCACCATGGGCTACGTGAGCCAGTTTCTGCGCGCTATCCCGCGCGTGTCGTCGCTTGATCTGGTCAGCGAGCCGCTGGTCTCGCGCGGCATGGACGAGGAAGAAGCGCGGACACGGGCGGGTGCGCTGCTCGAACGCCTCAACGTGGCGCGGCGCCTATGGACGCTGGCACCCGCCACGTTCTCCGGCGGCGAACAACAACGTATCAATATCGCGCGCGGGCTGATCGCCGAACAGCCGCTGCTGCTGCTCGATGAACCCACGGCTTCCCTCGATGCCGAAAACCGGCAGGTGGTGGCCGATCTCATTGTGGAAGCACGCGAGCGGGGCGCCGCGATCGTCGGTATCTTTCATGATGAAGACACGCGTGAACGTGTCGCCACGCGCCTCATCCAACTCAACGCTCCCGCCGGGCAGGCGGCAACGACTACGGAAACCTTGCAGACATGCTGATCAAAAACGCGCGCATCGTTACTCGCGATGAAGAGTTCACGGGCGTGGTACGGATAGCCGACGGCCGCATTGCGGAAGTCGCGCCCGGCACGACCTCGGTGAGCGAAGCCGAGGACTGGGGTGGCGACTACCTGTTGCCCGGACTGGTCGAGCTGCATACCGACAACATCGAAAAGCATATCGCGCCGCGTCCGGGCGTGTTGTGGAATCACGACTCAGCCATCCTTGTGCACGACGCCCAGGTGGCGACTGCAGGCATCACGACCGTCTTCGATGCACTCGGGATCGGCTCGCGCGGAGGCGTCGGCGTGCGCGGTAAGGAAATCCAGACCAACTGCGCTCGGTCGATCGAGCGGCTGGCGGGGCTTGGGCTGCTGCGCGTCGACCACTTCCTGCATCTGCGATGCGAAGTCGCGGCGGCCGACGTCATCGAAGTCTTCGACGGACTCTGCTCGCACTCGTTGCTGCGGCTGGTCTCGGTGATGGACCATACGCCTGGCCAGCGCCAATGGCACGACCCGGCCCAGTGGCGCCGGTATCAGGAGCGCCATGGCAAATGGACCGACGAACACGCGAGCACGGTGCTCAATGAACTGACTGACGACCAGCACCGATACGCGCGGGTTCATCGTAGCGAGATCGTCTCGCGTTGCAGAACTCTGGGTGTGCCACTCGCGAGTCACGACGACACGTCCATCGAGCACGTGCTGGAAGCCGTGGATGACGGTATCGTCCTCGCCGAATTTCCCACGACCCTGCCTGCCGCGCAGGCGGCCAAGGATCATGGCATTGCGACGATCATGGGTGCGCCGAACGTCGTGCGGGGTGGCTCGCACTCGGGCAATGTGTCCGCACTCGACATGGCGAAAGCGGGGCTGCTCGACATCCTGTCGTCGGACTACGTGCCGTCGAGTCTGCTGACCGCCACGTTCGAACTCGTCGATAAGGCCGGCTGGACACTGCCCCAGGCTATCCGCACGATCTCGTCGGCGCCGGCCAAGGCGGCGGGGCTCACGGATCGTGGCGCGATTGCTCCGGGGCTCAGGGCCGACTTCGTGCGCGTTGCGATGGCGGACCGCCTGCCGGTTCCGCGTGCCACGTTCCTGGAAGGCAGACGTGTCGCGTGATCGCTTGATCGCCCGAGCCGCATGAAGGACAACTCCGTGCCGCTGCCCGAATGCACCGGCACGGAGTGGTACGTGTTGCATCGGTGAGTCCGCCATGTACGGGCGTTAAGCAAAACGGAATTCCCGCTCATCTGACTAACGTCGCGTAAAGCGGAACCGGTGTTACCCCAGCCGCCCACACAAAAATTCCAGGAACAGTCGTACCACCATCGGCAACGTGCGCCCGACCAGCGTCTGCACTTCTATATGACGCGCGTCCATGCCCCGGTCGCGGATCGGGATCATCACCAGTTCACCCCGCGCCGCACGGTACCGGACCGTGACCTCGGCAGCGATCGAAATGGTGTCGGACATGATCGCGAAATTATGCAGCGCCTCGACATAGTTGCTGACGACCGCCGGTTCGAGCGTCAGCCGCTGCTGCCCCACGACAATATCAAAGAGTTGCCGGATGGTCGTGCCAGTATCGGGCAGGGCGAGCGGATATTCGCTCATTTGCGACAGCGACAAGGTCTCGAAGCGCGCGAGCGGATGGCCGCAGCGCATCACGGCCATCATCGGCGCCGCCTGCCGGGACTCGACCTTGATTTCGCTTTGCGTGGTCCGGCTGAAGGTCACGCCTATGTCCGTCTCGCCTTCGCGCACCCGCCGCGTGACTTCCGCCGGCGCACTGACGAGCATCTGGAACACGATGCCCGGATACTTCCCGCGAAAGTCGGCCATCGCCTGCGGCAGGAATTCGATGGCGAACCCTTCCGATGTAGCGACCCGCACCTGGCCGCGTCGCAAGCCATGCAGCGCGTCGATGTCCTGCACCAGGCGGTCCGCTTCCAGCGCCGTGCGGAACGCAAACGCTGCGAGCATTTCGCCGGCGGCGCTCGCGATCATCCCGCGCGGCCGCCGTTCGAACAGTGGCGTGCCGAGCGCTTGCTCGAGGCCCGCGATCTGGCGGCTGATCGCGGAACTGGCGACGTTCAGGCGCGTGGAAGCCTCGCTGATCGAACCGGTACGCACGACCTCGAGAAAATAGCGTAGCGCGGTCTCCTGCAAATGGTGATGTTTCATTCTGGTCCATTCGAGCGCATCTGCGATGCCGATTCGGCAACGGGCGATTATTGTTTCGATGATAGTCGCGACAAAATTCAGCGTTTAGTCTTGACTCAGAAAACCCGCCGAAAGTGGGCCGAGCGTTAAAGCGCAGCCCTTTCCACAGGAGTCAGACGATGAATGTTGCCGGTCGATTCAAGCTGGCGTTGCTTGCCGCTTCGCTGTTTTTTTCCAGCCAGGCCTTCGCGGGAAAGTCCAACGACACGCTGATTTATGCCTCGGACAGCGAACCGGAAAACATCTCGCCGTATCACAACAACTTGCGCGAAGGCGTGATCGTCGCGCACATGGTGTGGGACACGCTGATCTACCGCGACCCGTCGACCGGGCAATACAAACCTGAACTGGCGACTGCCTGGAAGTGGGAATCGCCGACCTCGATGCTCGTCGATCTGCGCCGCGACGTCACGTTCCAGAACGGCGACAAGTTCACCGCCGATGACGTTGTCTTCACGTTCAACTATGTTGTGTCGCCCGACTCGAAGGTCGTCACGCGACAGAACGTCGACTGGATCAAGGGCGCCGAGAAGGTCGGCGACTACCAGGTGCGCATCCTGCTGAAAGCACCGTTTCCGGCCGCGCTGGAGTATCTGTCCGGCCCGACGCCGATCTATCCGGCCGCGTACTTCAAAAAGGTCGGGCTCGAAGGGTTCAGCAAGGCGCCGGTCGGTACCGGCCCCTACAAGATCACCATCGTCACGCCGGGTGTCGGCGTGACGATGGTCAAGAACACCGGCTACTTCAAGGACAGTCCGCTCGGCACGCCGAAGATCGGCACGATCAAGTTCCTGGTGATCCCCGATCCGGAAACACGCTCGGCGCAACTGATGACCGGCGCGGTCGACTGGATCTGGCGTGTCCCCGCCGACCAGGCCGACTCCCTCAAGGCGATGCCGAACCTGAGCGTGATCGGCGGCGAAACGATGCGGGTCGGTTATCTGTCGATGGACGCCATCGGCAGCTCGACCCCGAATTCGCCGTTCAAGGACGTGCGTGTGCGCCAGGCCGTCAACTATGCGATCAATCGCGGGGCGCTGACAAAAGATCTGGTGCGCGGCGGCAGCCAGCCGGTCTACGCGCCCTGTTTCCGGACCCAGTTCGGCTGCGATAACGCGGTTGTCGTCAAGTACGACTACAACCCGGCGAAGGCGCGTGAGCTGCTCAAGGCAGCGGGCTATCCGAACGGCTTCGAGACTGATCTCTATGCGTATCGCGAGCGTGAATATGCTGAGGCGATGATCGGCGACCTGCGCAAGGTCGGGATCAATGCGCGCCTGCATTATTTGCAATACGCAGCCTTGCGCACCGCTCAGCGCTCGGGCAAGACGCCGATGACATTCCAGGCGTGGGGTTCGTTCTCGGTCAATGACGCCTCGGCCTTCGTCAGCGTGTTCTTCAAGGGCGGTCCCGACGACGGCGCCAAAGATCCGGACGTGATCAAGGTACTCGACGCCGCCGATTCGTCTAACGATGGAGCCGTGCGCAAGGCGGACTACGCGACGGCGCTCAAGCGGATCAGCGAGCAGGCTTACTGGGCGCCACTGTTTTCGTACTCGACCAATTACGCGTTCACGTCCGATCTGAATTTCAAGGCGTATCCGGACGAACTGCCGCGCTTCTATGAAGCCAGCTGGAAGTAACACGCGGCAACGGTCGCAGCGGCGGCGTCGTTTCACGCCGCCTCTGCGCCGCCTTCATCAACCAGGAAGCTCTCATGCTCGCCTACGTTCTTCGCCGTCTCGGGCTGGCGATCGCGGTTGCGCTGACCGTGTCGATCGTCAGTTTCGCGCTGCTGCATCTTTCCGGCGATCTCGCGACCTCGATCGCAGGGCCGGAAGCATCCGCCGCCCAGGTTGACGCGCTGCGGATCCAATACGGACTGAACCGGCCGATCACCTCCCAATACATCGACTGGTTGTGGCACGCGGCTCACCTCGACTTCGGGCGCTCGTTCTTCTTCCAGTCCTCGGTCATGGACCTGGTCGCCGAACGTCTGCCGATCACGCTCAAGCTCGGTGGCATTGCGCTGGCCATCGCCGTGTTCGTGGCGATTCCGCTCGGCGTGCTGGCCGCGCTGTATCGCGACTCATGGATCGACCGGCTCGCGTTGCTGATCGCCGTGATCGGGCAGGCCATGCCGAGTTTCTGGTTCGGCCTCACGCTGATCCTCGTGTTCTCGGTGGGACTGAAGTGGCTGCCGGTTGCGGGTAATTCGAGCTGGCAGAACTTCGTGCTGCCGGCTATCGCGCTCGGTTACTACGCGACCCCCGCGATGATGCGGCTCACGCGTGCCGGCATGCTCGACGTGCTCGGCGCCGATTACATCCGCACGGCGCGCGCCAAGGGCCTGAGTCCCGCTCGCGTGGTCTTCAAGCACGCGTTGCGCAACGCGTTGATTCCGGTCGTCGCGCTGGCAGCGGTCGAACTCGGATTCATGCTGGGCGGGTCGGTCGTGATCGAATCGGTGTTCTCGCTGCAAGGGCTCGGCCAGCTCGCGTGGGACGCCATCGCCCGCAACGATTTCCCGGTCGTGCAGGCCGTCGTGCTGATCATCGCGATGTTTTATATCGCGCTGACCTTCGTGGCCGATGTCGCCAACGCTGCGCTCGATCCGCGTATGCGTACCCGCTAGGAGAGCACCATGACCTCGGATACCCGCATTCTGCCCGCGCTGCGCCTCGACGCGGCTGCCATGCCGCCGTGGCGACGCATGTTGCGCCGCGTACTGGGCCAGCATGGGCTGACGCTCGGCGCGGTGCTGCTCGGCCTGATCCTGCTGGCGGCGGTCTTCGCGCCGTTGCTCGCGCCTCACGATCCCTACGGGCAGGACCTGTCGCGCCGTCTGGTGCCGCCGGTCTGGAGTGCCCGCGGCAGTTGGCAATACATTCTCGGCACCGACAAGCTCGGGCGCGACTATCTCAGCCGGCTGCTCTACGGCGCGCGGGTGTCGCTGCTGATCGGCGTGGCGGCCGCGACCATCTCCGGTTTGATCGGCACGACCCTCGGCGTGCTCGCGGGCTACTTCGGCGGCCGGGTCGACGGGCTCATCAGCTACATCATCACCACCCGTCTCGCGATGCCGGTCGTGCTCGTGGCGCTGGCAATGTCCTCGCTGATCGGCGGTTCGCTCAAGACCGTCATCCTGCTGCTTGGTCTGCTGCTGTGGGATCGCTTCGCTGTGGTCTCGCGTTCGGTCACGCAGCAGTTGCGTGACGCTGAATTTATTGCGGCGGCCAAAGCGGTCGGTGCCTCGACCTCATACATCCTGCTGCGCGAACTGCTGCCGAATATCGCGAGTGCACTGATTGTCGTGCTGACGCTCGAGATGGCTCACGCGATCCTGCTCGAAGCCACGCTGTCGTTTCTCGGGCTCGGCGTGCCGCCGCCCATGCCGTCCTGGGGGCTGATGATTTCCGAAGGCAAGGCGTACATGTTCTTCCAGCCGTGGGTCATCGTGATTCCGGGCGTCGCGCTCGCGGTGCTGGTCCTCGCGATCAACCTGGTCGGCGACGGTCTGCGCGATCTCAATGCACCCGATGGCCGGAACTAGGAATCGAACCATGAGCCTGTTACTCGAAGTCGAAAATCTCCAGGTTGAACTGCCGACGCAAAACGGTCCGTTGCGCGCCGTGCGCGGCATCGACTTTCACGTCGAGCGCGGCGAAATGCTTTGTCTGGTGGGAGAATCCGGCTGCGGCAAATCGATGACGTCGCTGGCGCTGATGGGCCTGCTGCCGCGCCGTGCGAAACGGCAGGCCACGCGCCTCAGGTTCGATGGCGTGGACCTTCAGGCGCTCGACGACCGCGGCATGGCGAAGCTGCGCGGCAACCGCATGGCGATGATTTTCCAGGAGCCGATGACGTCGCTGAACCCGTCGTACACGCTCGGTAACCAGTTGTGCGAAGCGCTGCGCCAGCATCGCAAGGTATCGGCGGCGCAGGCTCGCGAGCGCGCTGTGTATTTGCTGGAGCGGGCGGGGATCGCGAATGCGGCCGAGCGGCTGGGACAGTATCCGCATCAGTTGTCCGGCGGTTTGCGGCAACGCGTGATGATTGCAATGGCGCTGATGTGCGAGCCGGACCTGATCATCGCCGATGAACCGACGACTGCGCTCGACGTGACCATCCAGGCGCAGATCCTTCACATGTTGCGCGATCTGCAGCGCGAGTTCGGGACCGCCGTGCTGTTCATCACGCATGACCTGGGCGTGGTCGCGCGCATCGCGGACCGGGTCGCGGTGATGTATGCGGGGCACGTCGTTGAAACAGCGCCTGTCGGCGTGTTGTTCCGAAGGCCGAGCCATCCTTACACGCGCGGTTTGCTGAACAGCATTCCGGTGCGCGGACGTACTCAGCCCGGCACGCATCTGGCGGCGATTCCCGGTGTGGTGCCCTCGCTGATCGGCGATATCTCCGGCTGCGCATTTCGCAACCGATGCGAATTCGCCCACGACGCATGCGCGCAGACACCGCCGTTCGTCGACGTGGAGGGCGGACACAGTGCGCGCTGCGTGCTGGCCGAAACACTGCTCGAGGAGCCCGTCCGATGAAACCCGTCATGTCTTCCTCGTCGCCTGCCATGGCCGGCCAGGACATCGCGCTGGAACTCTGCGCGCTCAGCCGGACGTTTTCGATTGGCGGCGGATTGTTTCGGGCCGGTCGCCCGTTCCAGGCCGTCAACGAAGTCTCGTTGCGGCTTTACCGCGGCGAGACGCTCGGGCTCGTGGGAGAGTCCGGCTGCGGTAAAAGCACGCTCGCCAAGATGTTGCTAGGCTTGCTCGCGCCGAGCGCGGGCAGTGTGCTGATCGACGGCAAGCAGATCGATCCGCGTGCGTCGCTGCAGATGGCGCAGCGTATTCAGCCAATCTTTCAGGATCCCTATTCATCGCTGAATCCACGCAAGACGGTGGCGCAAATCGTCGGCTTGCCGCTGATGCTGCACAAGCGCGGAAGCCAGGCCGAACGCAACGCCGAAGTCAAACGGATGCTCGATCTCGTCGGCATGCCCGAACGCACTCACCAGCAGTATCCGAATCAATTGTCGGGCGGGCAGCGCCAGCGGGTGGCGACTGCGCGGGCGCTGATCCTGCGGCCGGGCATCCTGGTCTGCGATGAACCGACCTCGGCGCTCGATGTCTCCGTGCAAGCGCAGATTCTCAACCTGCTGCTCGATCTGAAGGCTGAGTTCGGTCTCAGTTATTTGTTCATCAGCCATGACCTTGGCGTGGTCGAGCATCTGGCCGATCGCGTCGCGGTGATGTATCGCGGCAGCATTGTCGAGCAGAAAAGCCGCGAGGCGATTTTTTCGAATCCCGAGCATCCGTACACGCAGATGCTGCTGTCCTCGGTGCTGACGCCCGAACCCGGTCTCGGCCTGCCCGAGCCGGCGCCGCTTTGATTATTTCCTGAACCTCTTCTTGACCCCAACCGGAGACACGACCCGATGAGTCGCACCCGAGCCATCGACCTGGCCACTTCCTATTTCGACGATGGTCAATTCATGCGCGTGCTGGACCAGCGCGTGGCGCAACGCACGGAGAGCCAGTCGGCCACGAGCCTGCCGGCGCTGTACGCCTACCTGACCGAGCAGATCGTGCCGGAGCTCGAAGCGCTCGGTTTTACATGGCAGATCGTCGATAACCCGTTGCCGGGCAAAAGCCCGTTCCTGATCGCCGAGCGGATTGAAGATCCGGCTGCGCCGACCGTGCTGACCTATGGTCACGGCGATGTCGTGCTGGGCTACGCGGAACAATGGCGCACCGGCTGCGAGCCGTGGAAGATCGTGGTCGAAGGCGACCGCTGGTATGGCCGCGGCACGGCCGACAACAAGGGCCAGCACACCATCAACATCGCCGCGCTCGCGCAGGTTCTGGAAGCGCGTGGCGGCACGCTCGGCTTCAACGTCAAGGTCATCCTCGAGATGGGCGAGGAGACCGGCTCGCCGGGGCTGGCCGCCGTCTGCGCGCAGCATCGCGACGCGTTGAAAGCCGATGTGTTCATCGCCTCCGACGGACCACGCGTTTCGGCTTCGCGTCCTACGCTGTTCCTCGGTTCACGCGGCAACCTTAACTTCACGATGAAACTCCAGTTGCGCGACGGCGCTCATCATTCGGGCAACTGGGGCGGCTTGTTGCGCAGTCCCGGCATTCGCCTCGCTAACGCGATAGCGTCAATGGTCGATGAGCGCGGCCGGATTCTCGTAAAGGGCCTGTTGCCCGAGTCTTTGCCGGCGAGCGTGCGCGATGCCCTGACATCGATCGAAGTCGGTGGCGGCCCGAACGATCCTGAAGTCGATCCACAATGGGGCGAGCCGGGTCTCACGCCGGTCGAGCGCCTGTTCGGGTGGAATGCACTCGAAGTGCTGGCGTTCAAGACCGGCAATCCGGACGCGCCAATCAATGCAATCCCCGGTTATGCATTTGCGGCTTGCCAGTTGCGATATGTGGTCGGCAGCGACAGCGAGAATTTCCTGCGGCATGTGCGCGAGCATCTCGACGCGCTTGGCTATAGCGATATCGATGTCACCGAGAACGGCACGCGGATGCACGCGACCCGGCTCGATCCCGATGATCCATGGGTGCGCTGGGGCATGGCATCCATCGAAGCGACGGTTGGCGAGTCGCCTGCGCTGTTGCCGAACCTGGGCGGTTCGCTGCCGAACGATGTGTTCGCGCAGACGCTCGGCTTACCCACGTTGTGGGTGCCGCACTCTTATCCGGCCTGCTCGCAACATGCCCCGGACGAGCATCTGCTGGGCAGCGTCGCACGGCAGGCGTTGCAGATCATGGCCGGCCTTTTCTGGGATCTGGCCGAGCAGGGAGCCGAGATCCGTACGCGCCGCGCCGCCTGAAGCGCTGCCTCCTTTCATCTTGCTAAAGGACCGCTTACTGCCCGATTCTTCACATTGAGAATGACTGTTTTGCCCGTTGTGTGGATTTTTGACATTTGCATTGCTTCTTTTTTGAGAACTTACACTGCAATCGGTCAAATCACACACTCGCATGCGGAGCGAATCGATGACAATGGAATCTGGATCACGTCGTAAAGCGTTGAAGTTCGGGGCAGCGGCGGCGGTGGGGGCACTGGTGGGGCCCTACGTCACCCGGAGCGCATCGGCTGCGGAGCCGATCAAGCTGGGCAGCCTGCTCGATGGCACGGGCGCGCTCGGTATCGAGGGCCGCCGCATGATCCAGGCCACCGAATTCGCGGTCGGCCAGATCAACGACCACGGTGGTTTGCTCGGACGCCCGGTCAAGCTGATCGCCTACGACACCCAGAGCAGCATCCAGCTCTATACGCAGTACGCGCAGCAACTGGTCTTCCAGGACAAGGTCGATGTCATACAGGGCGGTATTACATCGGCTTCGCGCGAAGCAATCCGGCCCATCTTCGATCGCAGCAAGACCCTGTTTTTCTACAACACGCAATACGAGGGCGGCGTGTGCGACCGCAATGTCTTTTGCACCGGCACCACGCCCGCGCAGACCGTCGATCATATTGTTGAATACGCGCTCAAGAACTGGGGCAAGAAGGTCTACATCATTGCCGCGGACTATAACTACGGCCACATCACCGCGAGCTGGATGACCAAGTTCGTCAAGGACGGCGGCGGCTCGGTCGTCAGCACCGATTTCTTCCCGCTCGACGTCACCAATTTCTCGTCCACCATCAGCCGCATCCAGGAAGCCAAGCCCGACATGGTGCTGTCCGCACTGGTGGGGGCAAATCACGTCGGTTTCTACCGGCAATGGGCGGCAGCGGGCATGAAGTCGAAGATTCCCGTGGGCGCGACCGTGTTCGGCCTCGGCGACGAATTGACCACCATGGACGCCGCCACTACCGACGGCATCATCACGTGCTTCGGCTTCTACAACAACCTTGGCACCCTCAATGCAAATGCCTTCGTCAAGGGCATGCAGGCCAAGTACGGGCCCAGCCTGACAGACCTGGGCGAACTCGATACGGCCACCTATGAAGGGATCATGTTGTGGGCCGAAGCGGTGAAGAAAGCCGGCTCGGTCGAGCAGGCCAAGGTCGTGACGGCGCTTGAGACGGGTATCTCCATCGAGGGGCCTTCAGGCACCGTGAAGATGGACCCGGCGACGCACCACACCATCCGCAACGCCTATCTGGCGCGCCCCAAGGACCGTGTATGGGAGATTCTCCAGACCTTCCCGAACCAGTTCCCGTCGGACACGGGCGGCGCCTGCGATCTCATCAAGTCGCCACGCACCAATAAGCAGTTCATGCCTCAAGTCTAAGCGGAGTCACTATGGACCTGACCGGCCTCCTGGCCTTCAATGTCCTGACCGGGATTGCCACGCTCGCCCTGATCACCATAGGGTTGGGCGTGATCTACGGCATGATGCGGATCATCAATCTCGCCCACGGCGAATTCATGATGCTCGGCGCTTATACGGCGGTGACGGCCAGCACGGCGGGCGTCAACATCTGGGTGTCGATGCTGATCCTGCCGCCGCTTGTGGTCGGCCTGATCGGACTCGTGCTCGAGCGCACCATCATCCGCTTCCTGTACGGCCGGATGATGGACACCATGCTCGCCACCTGGGGCATCAGCCTCGGGCTGATCGGCCTGATTACGTCCATCTTCGGCAACGTGGTCAAGTCGGTGCAGATGCCGGTCGGCAGTTTCGCGATCGGGCAATACCACGTGAGCGCCTATAGCCTCGTGATCATCGGCGTGGGCGTGGTGGTGCTGAGCTCGCTGCTGTTGTTGCTGCGCAAGACCCGCTTCGGGCTCGTCCTGCGCGCGACCATGCAGAACCCCGCCATGTCCGCGTCGCTGGGCGTGCGCCCCGCCGCTGTCTACATGGCGACGTTTGCTCTTGGCGCGGCGCTGGCCGGTCTCGCCGGCGGTGTTCTCGCGCCCATCTCGGGCGTGTCGCCCGGCATGGGCGGCGCTTATATCGCGAAGGCCTTTATTACGGTGCTGGGCGGCGGTCCGGCGATTATCGCGGGTACCGGGCTGGCTGCGGGCTTGTTTGGTTTCATCAACGAGATCGTGTCGTTCCTGTCCACGCCGGTTATCGGAGACATTGCGCTGCTAGCGTCCGCGATCGTGTTGATCCGTATCTTGCCGCAGGGCATTACCGGCCGTTTCCTGAGGCGCAGCTCATGAAATTGCTTCGATCAAGTGGCGGGGCGCAAACCGTTGTCATCCTGAGCATCATCGTCATGTTCGCGGTGCCGAAGGTGCTGAGCGAGTTCGGCGTGATGCAGGCCACGCTATTCGCGGCGGTCGCCATCTTTGGCCTGAGCCAGGGGTTCGTCTGGGGATATGCGGGCATCATGTCCTTCGGGCAGGCTGCGTTCCTCGGGATCGGCGCGTACACCTATGCAATCGCCGCCATCAATCTCGGCAATACGCAGATGGCTGCGCTGCTGGCCATCGTCGTGCCCATGCTGTTCGCCGCGCTGCTCGGTTACTTCATGTTCTACGGGCGCATCAGCGACGCTTATGTCGGTGTCATCACGCTGACGGTCTCGGTGATCCTGTTCGAACTAATGAACTCGACGTCAGGCAGCCAGTATCACATCGGCGACGCGGTGCTGGGCGGCTTCAACGGAATTCCCGCGATCCCGCCGTTCGCGCCCCCCGGAAAACCGGACGAGCCGCTGGACCAGATTGGCGTGTGGTACGTGGCCATGAGCACGCTGATTGTCGCGTATGGGTTTCTCAAGTGGATACTCGCGTCGCGCTTCGGCCGGGTGGTTGTTGCCATCCGCGAGAACGAGACGCGCGCCATGTTGATCGGCTACGACCCGCGGCTCTACAAGCTGCTGTCATTTGTGATCGGCGCGGGCATTGCCGGTGCGGCAGGGGCTGTGTTCGCGACCTGGGGCGGTTTCATCAGCCCGACCGTGTTCGCGCTGACCATGTCGGCCCAGGTGATCATCTCGGTCCTGATCGGTGGCCTGGGCACGTTGATCGGCCCGATTCTGGGCGCCGTCGCCATTCAGTATCTGATCAACGTGGCTGGCACGCAGCACACCGTCGATCCAAGTCTCGGCCTCGGCATTGTGCTGGTGGCGTTCGTGCTGCTTGTGCCGCAGGGCGTGGTGCCGGTGGCGCGATCCTGGATCGTTCGCCTGAGTTCGAGCGGCCGCACTCCGCGTGCCAAAACCGCGAAAACACCGAATGCCAGCGAGCAGGAGTCCCGCTCATGAACAGCACACCGCCGCTGCTCCAGGCACGCAACGTCACCATGCGCTTCGGCGGCGTGACCGCCGTACGCTCGGTCGACTTCAGCCTGGGAGAAGTCGAATTGCGCTGCCTGATCGGTCCCAACGGCGCGGGCAAAAGCACCTTCTTCAAGATGCTCACGGGCCAGTTGCGGCCAAGCGAAGGCAGCATTCATTTTCGCAACACCGATATCACCGGCAGCAATCCGCATCAGATCGCGCGTCTCGGCGTGGGCATCAAGACCCAGGTTCCGAACGTTTTCAACGGCCTGAGCGTGCGCGAGAATGTCTTTATCGGGGCGGGACGGCGCAAGTCGCTGGCGCGTGCCCAGCGGATTGTCGACGAGACGCTGACGCGCCTGCAACTCGATACGATCGCCGACCGCATTGTCGGTCAGTTGGCGCATGGTCAGCGGCAATGGGTGGAGATCGCCACGGTGCTTGCACAGGAACCCGAACTAATCCTCCTCGATGAACCCGCCGCCGGCATGAACCACGAGGAAGTGCTGCGCACCGCCGAGCTGATTCGCGAAATCAACAAGACCCAGGCGCTCGTGGTGGTTGAGCACGACATGCAATTTATCCGGATGATTGCCCGCACCGTGACGGTTTTTTCGCAGGGCGAGGTGCTCGTGGAAGGTTCCGTTGAAACGGTCCTCTCCGACCAGCGGGTCAAGGACGTCTATCTGGGCAGGAGGGCGGCATGACCGGCAACAATACGAACGGAACGCTATTTGAAGTCAGCCATCTGTGCTCCGGTTATGGCCGCATACCTATTCTCAACCAGGTCAGTTTTTCCGTGCAAGCGGGGGAGCACGTGGGCATCCTCGGTCACAACGGGATGGGCAAGACGACCTTGTTGCGGACCTTGACGGGCCATCTGCCCACTACGTCCGGCCATGTTCGCTTCGATGGCCAGGACATCACCGGTTTCTCGCCGACAGCGCGAGCGAAGGCGGGTATCGGTTATGTGCCGCAGGGCCGCGAGATTTTCCCGGCGTTGAGCGTGATGGAAAACCTGCGCGTCGGATGTCTTCTTTCGACTCGCAGCGAGGCCGAGACCATTGCAGAAATACTCGACTTATTCCCACGCCTGAAAGCGTATCTGGACCGGCCGGGCGGCGCCTTGTCGGGCGGCGAACAGCAGTTGCTCGCGCTCGCGCGCTGCCTGTGCGGTGGCCCGCGCATCGTCCTGCTCGACGAGCCGACGGAAGGCATTCAACCGTCAATCATCGATGAAATCGCGGACACCCTCAAAGGGGTGGCGCATAAACGCAGCCTAACGGTGCTGCTTGTCGAACAGAACCTGAATTTTATCGCCTCACTATCCGACCGGATCCTCATCTTGCAGAAGGGGGCCGTGACCCGCGAGATTCCACCGGAGGTCGTTCGCGATCCGGCGATGCTCGACGAATTCGCGGGCATCGCTTGAAACTGTCGTGATCAAGACCGGCCCCGTCCTTTCCACTTCGCCCGATTCGTACGCCATGAACCCGACCAGCGCAAATATCGACGTCCTTGAACTGACCGTGGCCCAGATCCAGGCCGCTTTCGACAGCGGGGCAATGACCTCGGAAGCGCTGACCAGCGCGTATCTGGAACGCAT
>NZ_AEJF01000230.1 GCF_001028175.1 Caballeronia mineralivorans PML1(12) | reverse complement strand
GCGATCGATCGCCGGCGCGCGGCCGGCGCGCCGCTCGGGCCACTGGCCGGGATTCCTG
The DNA here is from genome assembly GCF_001028175.1 of Caballeronia mineralivorans PML1(12). Lineage (GTDB taxonomy): Bacteria > Pseudomonadota > Gammaproteobacteria > Burkholderiales > Burkholderiaceae > Caballeronia > Caballeronia mineralivorans. The sequence continues at coordinate 141,171 of NZ_AEJF01000230.1, read as the reverse complement.
TTGTCGTCAAGGACACCATGGACATGGTGGGTTTTCCGACGACCGGCGGCTGGTCGCTGCTTTGCAGCTTGGCCGGCGGCGTCGATCTTTTGCCGGGCACCGACTCACCTGTCGTCGCGAGAATGCGTGCGGCGGGTTGCGTGATCCTTGGCAAGACCAATGTGCCTGTGCTCAGCGCCACGGGTTCGCACGCCAACGATAGTTGGGCCGGTCCCACCCTGAACGCGGTCGATCCCGCCTTCATGCCAGGTGGCAGCAGTGCGGGAACAGCGACGGCAGTAGCCGCGAGCCTGGCCGTCCTCGGGCTCGCGGAAGAAACCGGCGGATCGATCCAGAACCCGGCATCGGCACAGGCGCTGGTGGGCATCAAGCCGACCTTCGCGCTGGTTCCCAATGCGGGCGTGATGCCGCTTGCCGGAAGCACCCGCGATGTCGTCGGGCCGATTGCGCGCTGCGTACGCGATGCGGCGCTGGCCCTCGATGTCCTCGCCGGCTATTCCGAAGAGGACCCCAAGACGGTGGCGGCGGTCGGCATGAAGCCTCGCGGCGGGTATGCCGCGGGGCTCAGAGACGACGCGTTGCAAGGACAGCGGCTCGGCCTTTATGGCCCGGGTTGGCGCAATCGCGCACTGTCGGCTGAGACCGAGCTGCTGTACAAGCGTGCGCAATCCGAGCTCGAAGCGCGTGACGCCGTGGTCGTGGCCGACCCGTTTGCGGGCACCGGCTTTGCATCGCTCGGCCGTCCGGCACCGGGTTCCGATCACTTCGATGCACGCGGCATGGAAAGCCTGCCGCACGACATGCAGAAATACCTCGAACGTCTTGGACCGGCCGCCGCTCTCAAGTCATGGCATGAATTCGTCGCGGCCACGCGGGCCGAAGATCCGTTTTCGCCCACGGGCGTGCTGACCTATATGTCGAGCCTGCCGAATTTCGAAGCCAACTTGAAAGACCCGTCCGCACCGCCGGTGACCGCAGCGTTTTTCGCGCTGCGAGAAACCTATCTCGCGATCTTCGAAGACGTGATGGAACAGCATTCACTGGATGGTCTCGTGTTCCCGCAACTACGTGATGCACTGCCGCCACGGGAGGGGACTGAAACGCTGCACGAGACTACGGTATGCGAGATCAATATCGCCGGGTTGCCGGGCGTCACGGTACCCGCCGGATATTACGAATCGGGGTCGCCGTTCAACCTGATCTTCGTCGGCAGGCGCTGGAGCGAACCGGCCTTGCTGGCGATGGCTTACGATTACGAGACTGCCACCGGCCACCGGCGTTCGCCCACATTGCGGCTCTGAGCCGGGTCGAGTGCGTAGCAATCGACCGGGCAGGCCGCCCTGACCGGCAGCCTGCCCGGTACGTAGAGGAATGAACACGAAGCCATGTCAGAGCATCGATACCAAGAGATTCTTACCCGCCTCCACGACGATGGACGTGTCTCCGTCACGCCGCTTGCGAAGATACTGGATGTCTCCGAAGAGACCATCCGGCGTGACCTGAAAGAGCTGGAGCAAGGGGGCATGCTGCGCCGCATCTATGGTGGTGCGGTGCCGCCGAGGCTCGATCTGGAGCGGCCCGTCACCGAGCGCGGCAAGGTCAACGTGCGCGGCAAGGCGAAGGTGGCGGAGCTTGCCGAGAAGCTGGTCGAAGACGGCATGTCGATTTTCATCGACTCCAGTACGACGACAACGGCCTTCGCGCGGCGTCTGGTCGGCCGCAATCTCACGGTGACGACTAATTCCATTGACGTCGCCTTGTTGCTCGGCACGAGCATCAACCGGGTGAATCTCACGCCCGGCATGCTGCGCGGCAAGGACAACGCGCTGGTCGGTTACGAGACGCTGGATTATGCCCGGCGCTTTTTCTACGATGCCGCGTTCATGGGCATTGCCGCCTGCGACTTGCATCACGGCTGGATGGATTATGAGGAACACGAATCAAATCTTCGAGGCGTATTGAAAGCACAGACGCGTAGGAGCGTGGTGCTCGCCGATATCGATAAATTCGGCCGCCAGGCGTATCTCAACACCTTCCCGATCAACGAGAAGCTGACGGTGGTTTGCGACCGAAGACCGCCTGACTCATTTTTGGAGATTTTTACCCAGCATGACATCGACCTCATTCATCCCTGAGCCAGCGGGTTCCGGGAAAGCTGGCGCCGGGCAGGTCGCTCGCATGCTTGAGCAGTTCGCGGTATTCGGCGGGCTTGAAACCGGCGGCGTTACGCGCCTCTGCGCCAGCGCTGCCGACGGCGAAGCTCGCGACGCATTCGCGGCTTTGCTCGAATCGGCCGGAGCGGAGGTGCGTACCGACAGCGTCGGCAACCAGTACGGCATTTTCCGTCTGGCCACGACGAAGGGTGCCCCGCTTGTCATGATGGGCTCCCATCTGGACAGCCAGCCGCAAGGCGGCCGTTTCGACGGCGTGCTGGGCGTGCTCGGCGCGCTTGAAACCGGCAGGCGTTTGATGCAGGCGAAACGCGAGGGCGTGGTGTTCAATGCGGATTTCTGCGCGGTTAACTGGACCAATGAGGAGGGCGCGCGGTTTCGTCCCAGCTTGCTCGGCAGCGGCACGTTTTCCGGCCGGATCAAGGCGGAGGACGCGCTGGCCAGCCGCGACGACGACGGGTTGACGCTGGCACAGGCACTGGACGCAATCGGTTATCTCGGTACGGATGCACCGCCACCGGTGCCTGCCTGTTACGTCGAATTGCACGTGGAGCAGGGGGCGATCCTGGAAGCGGAAGGCGTGCCGATCGGGATCGTGACGCGCAACTGGGGCGCCGCCAAGATGGATGTCTGTTTCCACGGAGAGCAGGCGCACACGGGGCCGACGAAGATGCGTTCACGGCGCGATGCGTTGTTCGCCGCGGCGCAAACCATCTGCGACGTACGCGATATTGCGGACCGGTGGCCGGACCGGATCCATACGTCCGTGGGCCGGCTGGTCGTGCAGCCGAATTCGCCGAACGTGGTGCCCGCGCGTGCCGATCTGTCGATCGAGTTGCGCGCGGTCGATGACGACATCCTGAGAAGCGCCGAGGAACTGGCTACGCAGGCGATCCAGAAGGCGGCCGCGAAAGCCAACGTCCGGGTCGACGTCAGCAGCCGGACTGCCCGGCCGATCCGCACCTTGCCGTCCGTGCTCAGCGACCTGATCAAACTGTGCGCTGCTGAGACCGGCCATGTGTGCAGGGAGATCGATACGGTTTCTGGTCACGATGCGCTCAGCCTGCTGGACGTCTGTCCCACTGGCCTGGTGTTTGTTCCGAGCGTGGGCGGCATCGCGCACAACGAGCGGGAAGAGACGCATTCGGACGATGTCGACCGGGGCATGGCGGTGCTCACGCGAGTCGCCCTGCGCCTGTGCCAGTCGCGGGGCGATCCGAAACAGGCGGCGTTGTAGCCGGCTTTTTAAAGGTCCGCGTCATCCGGTGCGGCATCGGGCGCATCGCGTTTATCCGAGGAGCATGAGTTCATGAAAGCACCGGGATCTGCGTCAACCGATTCGGAGTGCGCGGCCGAGGCCGCCCTCGGTTCGATCGAAGCCTGGCAGCATCGGACGATCCGCTACGAAAGAGCGGTCATGCCCGTGATGTCGCCGGTCCATCGCGCCGTTGCCAGCGATTGCTGGCGCGTGACGCTCGACGACGACACCGCCTTCTTCATGAAGGTGATCAATCGCGACTTGATCGAACCCGTGAATGTGGCAGCCGCTTATCGCGCAGCCGAAGCTGCGGCGAGCCGTTTGCTGACACCGTCGCCGCGTTTTCTGCTCGAAAGGTCCGGGGCCGCGGTGTTCGACCTGCTCGGCGCCGGATGGGAGACCGCGCGTCTGGACGACCTGTCGCGCCCCGATGTGCTCGCGAAGCTGATTGAAGCGAAGCGGGCCATCCACTCGCTGGCGCCCTTCGAGCGGGACACGAACGTCTTCGACAGAATCGCTCGGCTTGCGCGCGAGGCGGACCAACGCCGCGTGCCTTTCCCATCGGACGTGGTGGCCCTGATCGCGACCGCAGCGCGCATGGGCCGGGCGATTAGCGCGTCGGGTCTGGACCGTGTCCCTTGTCATGCTGATGGCACCGCCTCGAACGTGATGCTGCATCTGGACGGCCGGCTCCAGCTAGTCGATTTCGACGAAGCCGCCAACACGGACCCGCTCTTCGACCTTGCCGTCACCCTGAACGAAATACTGAGCTTCGAAAGCGAATGGCCCGGCGCGCTGGAAATGGCGGAAGGGCGGACATCGGCGGTTTCCGTCAATCGCTGTCGCCTGTACGCATTCGCCGACGATCTTCGCTGGGGCCTGTGGGGCCTGATGATGGATGCGGGTTCGCCGCGCCGTAGCATCGAATTTTTGAAATATGCACAATGGCGATTGCTCCGCTGCCGCATGGCGCTCGATCGTATGGATCTCGATGAAAAGCTGAACCATGTATGACGGCCGCGGCGTGACCACCATTCAAGAGGCCCGACGATCATGCAGATGAAGGTTCTGGGTGCGGCTGCGAGCGACACGGAACGGGACATCGAGACCGTGCTGCGCTCGATCCAGCCCTGGGCTGGACGGTCGCTGCGTTATGCGCCCGTTCCCGGCGGCATCAGCAACACGAACTGGCGTGTGTGGGTCGATGACGATTCCGCCAGTTTTTTTGTCAAGATTCCGGGGCGCGGTACGGAGCAGTTTATCGACCGGAAGGCCGCGTTTGCCGCGAGCAAACAAGCCGAACTGATTGGCATTGGCCCGCGTCTTTATGATTACGCCGCCGCGCAAGGTGTCGAGATCAACGACTTTGTCGAAGGTAGGACGACGTGCTCCAACCGAGATTTTATGGAGCGCAGCGTGCGGGCGTCGGTCATGGGTTTGTACCGCACGCTCCATGCTTCGCCGTTGCTGCCGCTGACCAAGACCATCTTCGGCCTGATCGATGAACACGTCGCTCAGGTTCGTCAGATGAATGGCAAGCTGCCTGCGGATTTCGACCGGCTGCTCGCCGAATATCACAACGCGCGTGCTGCTATCGAAGCATCCGGACTCGATCTCGTGCCGTGTTTCAACGACCCCATGCCGGGAAATTTTTTGCGCGACGAAGCCGGTTCGATCATCCTCATCGACTACGAATACGCGTCGAACAACGACCGTTGTTATGACCTTGGTGCGTTGAGTGGCGAGATGTTCTTTTCTAGTGAGACCGAGGCGGAGATCATCGAGACGTACTTTGGTCGCGTTAGCCCACAGATCAGCGCAAGGGTTACCGTGCACAAAGCACTGGCCGACCTCAAATGGGCGACGTGGTCGATGATCCAGAACGAGATGTCGACGCTGGACTTCGATTACTTCAAATACGGCGCGTGGAAATTCATGCGCGCGCGCTCGGTCATAGACGGCCCGCATTGGGGCCGCCTGTTGACGGAAGTTTGAGCGTGTTAAAGCACTGCGTTCAGAATCGCTCGGCCCTGAACGGTTGCAGATCGACAAGGGGTTTTTCACCCGTCACCATCTCTGCTATAAGCCGCCCCGTAATCGCACCAAGCGTCAGTCCATGATGAGCGTGGCCGAATGCAAACCACAGGTCGTCATGCTTCGGCGCCGGGCCGATGACCGGCATCATGTCGGGCGTGCAGGGTCGGCGCCCCATCCAGGGTTCATCGTCGAGGCGCTGTTCCAGCGGGAATAAACCGCGTGCGATCGGTTCGACGGCATCGAGTTGCACAGGCGTTTTAGGCGCATCGCGAAGCGCGAGTTCCGCGCCTGTGGTCAGGCGGATCCCACGTGACATCGGCGCGATCAGGTAACCGTTTTCGACATCGAGTACCGGATGGTTCAGACGTGCATCCGATCGCGCCGCATAGTGCATGTGGTAACCGCGCTTCACGGCCAGCGGAAGCCTGTAGCCAAGCCGTGTGGTGACGTCGTTCGACCACGGCCCCATCGCGATCACTGCCGAGCGGGCGCTTAACACACCGGCTTGTGTATTGACAGTCCAGTGGTCCTTCAGCGTAGTCGCATCGCCGATAAAGAACCGCCCGCCCAGCCTGTCGAAATACCGTGCGTAGGCCGTGACCAGTGCGTTCGGGTCGCTGACGGAATCGGCTGCGGTGTAGCGCAGACCGCCTTTCAAGGACACGTCGAGATCGGGTTCAGTCTGACGCAAGCGCGTTGGATCGAGGGCATCGAAGCTCACGCCATACTCGCGCTGCCAACGCTGCACGACCTGCATTTCCGAGTCCTGCTTGGCGTTCGTCCTGAACACCTTGATCCAGCCGGATGGTCGCAGCAACGCGCTCGCACCCGCTTCGGCCGCGAGCGACCGGTGCTCCGTCACGCAATGCTCGATCAGCGTCGAGTACCGGCGCGCGATCGCTGCATGCCGCGACGGATGCGAGTTACGCCAGTACCGCCAGAGAAACGGCGCGAGCCTGAGGAGGGCGTTGGGGTGATAGCGGACATCGAGCGAGGTGTTGCGCGAGTATCTCAGCAGGTCGCTCAGCGCACGCGGGAAGGCGTACGGATAAACCCCTTCGCGCTGGATCAGTCCGGCGTTGCCGAACGAGGTCTCGTTACCCGGCGGCTTGCGGTCCACGAGCGCGACCGAGCGGCCGCGCTTTTGCAGATGCACCGCGATCGATACACCCACTATGCCGCCGCCGAGCACGACGGTGTCGAATTTCATGTGTGTTCCTCGTGGCGTCAGGCGAGCGCTGTTACGGCGATTTCGACATCGCAACCGGGTTTCATCAGGAGTGCCTGGACGCAGGCGCGCGTGGGTGCGTGGCCCTCGGGAATCCACGCGTCCCACACAGTGTTGAATTCGGCGAAGTGTTTCGGATCGCTTAGCCAGATGTTGGCAGTTATTAGCCGCGTCTTGTCTACTCCGGCGGACGCCAGGAGCGTATCGATCCGCTCGAGAATATTGCTGGCCTGTTCGGTGATCGAGACGTTGGCGTTGTCCGGGACCTGCCCCGCGAGATGGACGTAGCCATTGGCGATCACCACCTGGCTCATTCTTGCGTTGGTTTGAAGACGTTTGATTTCGTTTGACATGGTTTAGACGGTCGAGGTACCGGTATTGCTTTCGCCGGCAGCATTAAAAATGGGCGGCGCAGTGACGATCGATTTCAACGATAACGTCGGCTGTGCAAGCTTCGATAAATCAGGACGTGGACGGCGCAGGACCGGCGAAGTGTCGAAGGCCTGTTCCATTGCATGGGCGACCGCGAGCGTCTTGTGATCGCCATGAAAAGGCCCGACGATCTGCAGCCCGAACGGCATGCCGGCATGATCGACGCCGCAGGGTAACGAGATCGCCGGGTGCGTGGTCAGCGTGACAACGTAGGTGAGCGCCAGCCATCGATAATAATTCTCCTGCGCCCGCCCGCCAATCTGCGCAGCATACAACTCCTGCCACGGGAACGGCGAAACCGGCGTGGTCGGCGAGAGGATCACATCGTACTCCGCGAACGCGGTTTGGAATCGCTTGAAAATACGCGTCTGCTCGGCTTGCGCCCAAGCGCTATCGGCGAGCGTCATGCTTGCGCCGAGCTCGTAGTTTGCCCGCGTGTTAGGCCCGAGAGAGTTCGGGTCGCGGGCGTAGGCATCGCGCAAGCCCGCGACGAAACTCTCCGCGCGGATCACGTCGAAGCAGCGGTGGACATCGCCGAGATCGAAGCTTGTTTCTTCACAGGTATGGACCATCGGCTTGAGCGCCGCCATGCGCTCACGAAAGATCTGGCGAATGTTTTCATCGACGTCGCAATTGCCGAAATCTTCCGTCCAGCCGATGCGCAACGCGCTCAGATCGAGCGCCTGCGGCGTCGCGAAACTCAGCGGATCGGACTCGTAGCCGAGCGGATCGGACGCCGAGATGCCCGCGGTCGCGGCGAGTTGCAGGCAGGCTTCGGCAACGGTGCGGCCCATGGGGCCGACGACGGATATCGGCGTCCAGCCAAGCAGCTTGCGCGAGTTCGGCACGAGCCCAGGCGAGGGCCGGAAACCGACCACGCCGCATTTCGATGCCGGTATGCGCAGCGAACCGCCCGTATCCGAGCCGGTGCAGACCGGCAGCATGTCGCAGGCAAGCGCTGCCGCCGCGCCACCCGATGAACCGCCCGCGTTCAGTTCCGGATTGAACGGATTGCCGGTCGCGCCCCAGACCGGGTTGCGTGTGTTCGCGCCCGCGCCGAGCTCCGGCACGTTGGTCTTGGCGACAAGGATCGCGCCCGCTGCGCGCAGGCGTTCGACGAGCAGGACATCGCGGGCCGGGACGTTGCCGCGGGACATCGGCGAGCCGTAGGTCGTGAGCAGGCCCGCCGTATCTTCAAGATCCTTCACACCAAGCGGCAAGCCATGCAGCAGACCCAGTTTTTCGCCGTTCAAGACCTGGCGCTCGGCGGCTTTAGCCGCGTTGCGCGCTTCTGGGTAACACGTGGCCGTGACGGCGTTCACCGCGGGATTGATCGCTTCGATGCGCTCGATGCAGGCATCGAGCAACTCGACCGGCGAGATTTCCTTAGCGCCGATCATGCGGCGTAGTTCAACGGCGGATCGGCTGATCAGTTCGGTGGTGTGACTCATGACGTCTCCTTATCGTGCTTTCTCAGGCGAGCGGCTGGCCGGTGCGGTCCTTCAGCCAGATTACCGGTATCAGCGAGATCGCGCAGGCCGCTGCTACATACCATGCCGGCGCGAGCGGATTGCCGGTTTGCGCCACCAGCCAGCTTGCGATGAACGGCGAGAACCCGCCGAAAAACGATGCGCTCACCACGTAAGTCAACGCGATCCCGGTCGCGCGGACGTGCTTCGGAAACAGCTCCGGGATCATCACGAGGACCGGCACGATCTGCCCCGCGACGAACACCGCGAGCAAGCCCGAGATAATGCACAACGCTGTCATCGATGGATGTGCGCCGAGAAAGGCGAACGCCGGATATACGGCGAGCAACATGATGACCCGCGAAATCACGAGCACGCTCTTGCGGGTGAAGCGATCGGCGAGCCGTCCGGCGATGGGTGCAGCAACAAACAGCACCAGCGAGCTGACCACGCCCGAGCTCACCGCCGCCGTGGGCGAAAGATGCAGCGCGCGAACGGCATGGCTCGGCAGGAAAAATGCCGTGATATACACCGACACGGAGCCGCCGAGTTCCGCGAAGGTGCCCAGTATCGTCAGCTTCAGATGTGTGGTCAGCGCGGCTTTCAACGCGCCTTGAGGACGGGGTGCACCGGGTGCGCGATCAACCAGCGTTTCTTCAAGACGGCGGCGGATCAGCATGCCCGCCGGCGCCGCGACGATGCCAAGAAGGAACGGCAGGCGCCAGCCCCAGTCGAGCACAGCCTGCTTCGGCAACGCGACGTTCACGAGCGTGGCGACCAGCGCGCCGAGCGCGAGGCCAAGCGCCGTCGCGGCGAAGTTCCAGCTTGCGAAGAAGGCGCGGGTCTGATCGGTTGCATACTCGACCAGCAAGGTCGTGCCCGGCCCGAACTCGCCGCCGGCTGCAAATCCCTGGATCAGCCGTGCGGCCAGCACGATGAACGGCGCCACCATGCCCGCGACGGCATAGGGCGGGGCGCAGGCGATCATCGCGCAACTCAACGCCATCAGCATGATGGTCAGAACCATCGCCTTCTTGCGGCCGACGCGGTCCGCATACGCGCCGATCACGATTCCACCCAGTGGCCGCACGACAAAACCCACGCCGAATACGCCGATCGACAGCAGGAACTGGTTCACCGGCGACGCGCCCGGGAAGAAAAGCTGGCCGATCTGGATCGCGAAGAAGCTGTAGATGGTGAAGTCGTAGAACTCGAGCGCCGTGCCGATCGTCGTCGCGGCAATGACTTGCTTCTTCGATAAACCGGCCTTGTCCAGTACGAGTGTTGACACGATCAGCGTCCTTGATTAAAGGGAAATCGATGTGAGTTATCATATACGAGAAAAAATAAAATTCTCGTATCCGACAAAAATCTTGAAGCAGGTGTTATGGCAAAAGCGGCTGTTACAGCGGCAAAATCGATGAAACGCGATGCACCGCCGGCCCTCGATCACAAGACGGTCGGCGCGCGCATCCGGCAGGCTCGTAAGGCGCGGGGGTTGACGCTGACGGAGCTATCGGAGCGTTCGGGGATTGCCGTATCGACGATCTCGAAGGCGGAACGCGGGGATATTGCGCTGACCTACGACAAGTTCGCGGCGCTCGCGCATTCCCTGCAGCTTGAATTCGACGCGATATTCGGGCGCACCCGGGAGGTGGCCGGCGCGGTTGCGGGGCCGATGGAACCGTCGTTCACGGCATCGGGCGAACAAGTGATCTACGACACGCCGAACTACGAGTACGGCATGCTCGCCAACGACCTGACCGGCAAACGCATGGTGCCGATGCGCGCGCACATCCGCGCGCGGGACGTGTCGGATTTTCCCGAGTACATCCGGCATGGGGGCGAGGAGTTTGTGTTCGTGCTTGGCGGCTCGCTCGAGTTGCGTTTCGAGGACGGCAAGGTGTTTGGGCTCGCGCCGGGCGACAGTCTTTATTTCGATAGCGCGCTAGGACACGTGTATGTGACCACCAGCGAGGAGGACGCGGAGGTGCTGGTATGTTGCGTCGATGCCGGCTCGAATCGTCCTCTCGACGCGATCTAGGCTGCACCGGTCAACGCTGCGGCGAGCGTTGCGGGAACACCGGCACCGGCGGCTAACTGCGGCGTTTTATGCCAGTCCGCACAACGCTGCAGCGCCCGGCGCAGATCGGCCGTCAATCCTGTGCCGATACGCACGCCCGGCTCCATATGCAGCGACTTCAGTTCGAAAACACCTTGCGTACGATGCGCCTTAGCATCGACCCGTCCGATCAGGCGGCCACGGTGCAGGATTGGTAGTGCGAAGTAACCGTACTTGCGTTTCGCAGCCGGCGTGTAACACTCGATCGCATAATCAAACCCGAACAATACGCTCGCGCGCTTGCGGTCCCATACGACCGGATCGAACGGCGACAGCACTGTGGTCACCGTAGAAGCAACATGGCCTGCGGCTACATCGTCCAGCTTGTCCGCCAAGTCGCGATGCACGAACGCATCCGCTTTCCAGCCGTCGACTCGCACCGGTACCAGCTCGCCGGCATCGGCGAGTTCGTGCAACTCGGACGTGTACGGACGACGCGGCATGCGGTAATAGTCTGCTACCCAGTCAGCACGTGTTATGCCGAGCGCGCGGCAAGCACGACGAAGTAGTTCTTGCGGGACCGCCTCGGCAGGGGGCAGATCACGCTCGTCATTCCAGTCCGGCAGCACGCGTTCGGCCACATCGTAGATGCGATGAAAGTTGCGTCGTTCCGCGACCATCAACTCGCCCGTAGCGAACAGCACCTCCAGATGACGCTTCTCGGGTTTCCAGTCCCACCAGCCGCTGCCATTGCCGCCTTCACGTGCGAAGTCCGCCGAGCGAATCGGACCGTTCGCCCGAATCTGATCGAGCAGGCGTTCGATATCGTCGCGATGATTCGCATGCCATTCAGCCGCGTATTTCCACCCCATCCCGGCCGGATCGAGCATTCGATGACGCAACAGCCCGTAGTCTTCTATCGGCACGAGACACGCCTCGTGCGACCAGTATTCGAACAGGGCGCCTTCGGCCAGATGCTCGTCGAGCCATTGCGGCTGATAGTCGCCAAGACGGCTGAACAGCACGAGGTAAGGGCTGCGCGCGACCACGTGAATCGTATCGATCTGCAACTGCGCCATGCGGCGAATCGCGCTCAGCACGTCCGCTTTCGTCGCTTTACGTCGCGGCGGCGTAAGCAGGCCTTGGGCTATCAGATGCAAGGTGCGGGCGGCCTGCAGGGGGATCGTCTTCATGCGGTGGGCTCATAATCGGGGCGCTTTGGTCAGATACGTTACCAGAGGATCGACATGATCGCGCGGCGGGAACCGCTCACAAGAGATCAAGCACGCGGTGATAGAGCATGCCGATTTCGAGCGCGGGCCGGCGCCACGTCTGCCTACCCGGAAAGCGTGTGTGTTGCAGGCGTGCGAACAGATCGAACGAGGCGGTGTCTCCGGAGATTGCCTTCACGAGGACTTGCGCCGCCATGCCCGTCAACGCGACGCCATGCCCCGAGAAACCCTGCACATAGTAGTAGTTTGAATCGATCGCGCCGAAGTCCGGCGCGCGGTTGCGCGTGACATCGACAAAACCGCCCCACGCGTGTGCGATGCGGACATCGGCGAGTTGGGGGAACACGCGCACCATGCGCTTCCTGATCTGCTCGGACAACGCCGCAGGCGATGCGCCCGCCGAGTTCGCACGGCCGCCGAACAGCACGCGATGATCGGCCGAGACACGGAAATAATCGAGCAGGAAATTGTTGTCGCAGACAGCCGGGCGCTTGCTAATCAGCGCGTCGGCGCGAGCCTGGCCGAGCGGTTCCGTCGCGACGATATAGGACGCTATCGGCGCAATGCGCGCGGCCACTTCGCTGGGCAGCACGTCGCCGATAGTCGCGTTGCCGCACGCGATGACAAAGCGGCAGCGCACCTCGCCCCGATCTGTCTTCACGACCGGCTTCGCGCCGCGCACCACGTCGCGCACGGCGGAATGCGCGAAGAGCCGAGCGCCTGCGCGACGCGCGGCATCGGCGAGGCCGAGGCAGTATTTGAGCGGATGCAGGTGCCCGGAAAGCGCGTCGTGCACGCCCGCGAGATAACGCTCCGACGCGATCCGCGACGGCATGTCCTTGCCATCGATCCAGCTAAGGTGCGCGTGGCCCCATCGCGACTGCGCGGCCTCCATCCAGCGGCGCAAATCTTCCACGCGACGCGGTTTGGTCGCAACCGTCATATACCCCGGCGTGAAGTCGCAATCAATCCCGTAACGGGCAATGCGCGCCTTCACGAGCGCAACGCCCGCAATCGACATCGCCCACGCTGCGTGTGCGCCCTGCGTGCCGAGTTGCCGTTCTATCTCTTCGTCTTTCGCGAAGCCCGCGAGCGTCTGCCCGCCGTTACGGCCCGACGCGCCCCAGCCTGGCCGGTGGGCGTCGAGCACCACGACCGACAGACCACGCTCACGGCACTCGATCGCTGCCGACAAACCCGCATAACCGGCGCCGATTACGCAGACGTCGGCATCGACCATACCTTCGAGCGGTGGATCGGCGGCCGCGGGTCGCGTGACGCTGGCTTCGTAATAAGAGTGGCGCGCGAGTGCGTCGGCGCGTGAATCGAGGGTGTTGGCCATCAGAGAAAATCCTTCATTCGATACCACGCCATCGCGAGCACGAGGGCAGGCGTGCGCAGTGTAGCGCCGCCCGGAAAGTCGCGATGGCGAATCTTTTCGAATAGGTCGAAGCGCGACGCCTGACCATCGATTGCCTCGGCGATCAGCTTGCCCGCGAGCCCGGTCGTATTGACGCCGTGCCCTGAAAAACCTTGTGCGAAGTACATCGTTGGCGAGACGCGGCCGAAGTGCGGCGCGCGATTCATCGTGATGTCGACCATGCCGCCCCACGCGTAGTCTATGTTCACCTCGGCGAGTTGCGGGAAGGTCTTCAGCATGTCCTGGCGCATCGCCTGAGCGAGATCGCGCGGCTCCAGGGTCGAATAGCTGACCTTGCCGCCCCATAGCAGCCTGTGGTCCTTCGAACGGCGAAAATAATCGAGTACGAAGCGGGAGTCGCACATCGCGGCATTCGCGGGCATCAGCGACTTCGCACGCGCCTCGCCGAGCGGTTCGGTCGCGACCACGTAGGTGCCGACCGGCATGACCTTGCGTGCGAGTGCCGGCGCAACGCTGCCAACGAATGTATTGCACGCGAGCACGACGAATTTTGCCTCGACCACACCATGCGTTGTAGCGATCCGATGCCCATTCCCATGCGACCGGATGTCGGTCACGCAGGAATCCTCATGTATTCGCGCACCGGCTTCGCAGGCCGCGCGCGCAAGACCGAGTGTGTAGTTGAGCGGATGCAGGTGACCGCTGTCGGGATCGTGCAGACCGCCTACATAGCGGGCCGAATCCACGAAGCCATGCATGGCATCTCGCTCGACGATGCTGAAGCGGTCGTAGCCGAAATCCCGGGCAGTCTGATCGCGCCAGACGCGCAGTTCATCCAGTTGGCGCGGCTTGTTCGCGGCCGTCAGGTACCCGAGCGTCAGTTCGCAATCGATACGATGCTGCTCGATACGCCCCGTCACAATGTCAAGCGTCTCGCGTCCGAGTTCCCACATGAGCCTGACGTCCGACGGCGACATGGTCTTGGCGAAAGTATCCATGCCACAAGCAAAGCCGCCGATCATCTGGCCGCCGTTGCGACCGCTTGCAGCCCAGCCGACTTTCGACGCTTCGAGCACGACCACCGAAAACCCGCGCTCGGCAAGATTCAACGCAGCCGATACACCTGTGAGCCCGGCGCCGATCACGCAGACGTCGGCGCGTACGGTGCCTTCGAGCGGCGCATGGCGCGTGGTGTCGTTGGCGGTTGCAGCGTAATACGAGGGGACGTGCGGTTGATTCGAGAATTTGAGCATGAGCGAGCCAAAACGGACAACGGGCCGCGAGGCCGGTGCAAAACACCGGCCATCGCGGTTAGAACGAGTAGATGAACTGCGTGGCGAGCAGGTCGTTGGACTTACTGTACGAACCGTCGCTACGCAGGAACACCTTATTGTTCGCCCAGTCGTGGCGGTATTCAACTTTCACGGTGATCTGCTGGGTCGGGAAGAACAGCAGGTCGAGCGCCACGTCCTGACGGTTCGAGCCCTTGCACTCGAAGCCGAGGCCGCCGTTCGCCTGCGAATTCGCAAGGCACTCCGAACCGATGCCGAAGCCGTTGTACGGATCGCGGCCCGACGAGTTCAGCGCAACGCCGCCACCGCCACCGCCGTTCTTGCTGTCGGCGAGGTAGTCGTAGCGCGCGGTCACGCCCATGCGGCCGATACCTTCTATGTTGAACTTGCGATGTGCAAGCAGCGAGATGCCGTACCACTGCGCCTCGCCACCGTTGAACGCTGCGTGCTGCTGCTGGCCGTAGTCGACTTCGGCGTTGTAGGTCACGTCGGCGAGCGTGTAGGTCAGGTCGGCCTCAGTGAAGAAGAACGTGCCGGCGGAGCTCGGCGACTGACCGCCCACGCCGTAGGTGATGGCACCCGTGGTGGCGTCGGTGGCGCTCGGGAGCGTCTGCCGGCCGATGTTGAACGACCCGCCGATATCGAGTGCGCTGGACCAGGTGTAGTCCGTGCGCGCGGTGAAGGTCGGTATCTTGTTGCTGGTCGTGATCGGGTCGCCGAGTGCGTTCGTGCCCGTCTGCGTGACGGAGCCGTAGGTGCGGTACTGCTCGTTGCCGAGGAAGAATTTCGACGCCCAGTTGCCGCTGGTGTAGTTGACGCCCACACCAATGTAGCTGCCCGGATCGGAGAAGTCATACAGCAAGTTGTGCGTGAGCGTGGTCATCATGTTCGACTGCTGCACTTCATAACCGCCGAAGCTCGGGATGAGACCGGTGACGAACGAGGTCGTCGCGGAGATCGGTACGGTTACAACCGCTGTGTTCAGGATGTTGTTGCCAATCCCGCCCTTCGAGTTTTGCAGCAGCGTGATGCCGTTGCCCCGGTTAGGCATCAACGTGATTTCTGCCGATGGCGCCATCGGACCCACGCCGAAGGTCTTCTTGATGTCGAGATACAGATCGCCGAAGGTGCTGTTGAAGTAGTTGTACGTGCTCTCGTGGTTCGCGAACAGGAACGACGACGAGCTTTGTGCGCGGTTGTAGACGTAGGTCGGATCAATGTAGCCCGTAATCGACAGGCCCGCGATCGGACCGGTGGTCGCCGCATCCGTGAGCGAATCCACCTTCAACTGCTGGTTCGCAATCTGCTGCTTCATGCGTGTGACGTCGTCGTTGGTGAGCGCCGCGCGCTGCGCGCCGTAGTCCGGCGACGAGATGTCCACCGGTGCAGCAGCGGCTGGTACAGGTGCCGCTTGCGCGGTAGCCACCGAGGGCACGGTCTTCTTGGTTGCGACTTCCGTGCGCAGTTCCTTGACCTCCTTTTGCAAGGCTTCGAGTTGTTTTTGAAGTGCCTTGATTTGCGCACTTGTCGAATCGGCCATTGCCATGCCGGGCATACACGCCGCGACCAGCAAGCAGATCAGTTTCTTTTGCATCCCATTTCTCCGGTTGTCGTGTTATTACGGGGAACTGCTGTTTTTATGCGGCTTTCAGGGCTTCTTCGCGGTTCGTGCGCTCGTTGGCCTCGCGCTCCATGTCCGACTTCGCGGTGGCGAAGGCGAGTTGCATGTCGCGAACGCGCCTGCGTTCTTTTCCGAGCATCAAGGCGTTGACCAGGATCACGCCGATCGTCACGATTGCAATGAAGAGGGTTGCGAGCGCGTTCATTTCAGGGTTCAGGCCGAGGCGTACGCGCGAGAACACGACGAGCGGCAGCGTGGTCGAGCCGGGGCCCGACAGGAATGCCGACAGCACGAGGTCGTCTATTGAAAGCGTGAACGAGAGCAGCCACCCGGACAGCAGCGCCTGCGAGATCAGCGGCAGCGTGATGACGAAGAACACCTTGAACGGCGTGGCGCCGAGATCGAGCGCAGCTTCTTCCAGCGAACGGTCGAGTTCCTTCACCCGCGACTGCACGATGATTGCGACATAGGACACGCACAGCATCACGTGGCCGATCCAGATCGTCAGCATGCCGCGTCCCTTTGGCCAGCCGAACATCTGTTCGAGCGCGACGAAAAGCAGCAGTAGTGAGATGCCCTGGATCACTTCGGGGATCACGAGCGGCGCGTTGATCATGCCAGTGAAAAGCGTGAAGCCGCGAAAGCGGCCGAAGCGCGCGAGCACGAAGCCTGACCACGTGCCGATGACCACCGACGCGCACGCGGTCAGCAAGCCGATCTTGAGCGACAGCCACGCGGCGCCGAGCAGCTCGTCGTCGTGAAGCAGCGCGCCGTACCACTTGAGCGAGAACCCGGACCAGACCGTCACGAGTTTCGACTCGTTGAACGAGTACACGACCAGGCTGATGATCGGGATGTAGAGGAACAGGAAGCCAAACGTCAGCACGCTGGTCGAGAGAAATTTATTGGGTTTGGTCATTTCGATGCCTCCAGTTCCTTGACCTGGTAGTACTGGAACACGGCCATCGGCACGAGCAGCAGCACGACCATGGCGACCGTCACCGCTGAAGCCATCGGCCAATCCATGTTGTTGAAGAACTCGTCCCACATGACCCGGCCGATCATCAGCGTGTCGGCTCCGCCGAGCAGTTCGGGAATCACGTATTCGCCCACCGCCGGAATGAACACAAGCAGGCTGCCCGCGATGATTCCGTTCTTCGAGAGCGGCAAGGTGATCCGGGTGAACGCCGTCCATGGTTTTGCGCCGAGGTCATAGGCGGCTTCCAATAGCGTCAGGTCCATCTTCACAAGGTGCGCATAGAGCGGCATCACCATGAAGGGCAGGTACGAATAGACCATGCCGATATAGACGCCGATATCGGTGTGATAGAGGCGCATCGGCGTATGCAGCAGGCCGAGCGCGATCAGCGTGTGGTTCAGCAGCCCGTCGTCCTTGAGGATGCCGATCCATGCATACACGCGGATCAGGAACGAGGTCCAGAAGGGCAGCATCACGCCCATCATCAGCACGTTGCGTCTGGACGGTTCAGCGCGCGCGATGTAGTACGCAACCGGGTAGCCGATCAGAAGACAGAAGAACGTGGAGACTGCCGCCATCTTCAGCGAGCTGATGTAGGTCGCGATATACAGGTCGTCCTGCAGCAGGAACAGGTAGTGACTGAATTGCAGCGCGAAATGCATCACGCCGTCCTTCATGCTCACGAGATTCGTGTACGGCGGAATGCCGAGCTTCAGGTCGGCGAAGCTGATCTTGAAGACGAGCAGGAAGGGCAGCGCGAAGAACAGCGTGAGCCAGAGGAACGGCGCGCCGATTACGGCAGTACGGCCGGACGGCACGATGCGCGCGAGGAGCGAGGAGCGAGTGAGGGTTTTCATTGTGTGAGCACCACACCGGCGGCCGCCGACCAATGGACGAAAACTTCGTCGTTATAGGAAGGCGCGCCGTTGGCCATCAGGTGCGCGCTGGCAAGATTGGAAACGATCGTCTTGCCGCTCGGCAGTTGCACGTGATACAGCGAATAGCTGCCCATGTACGCAATGCCGGAGACCACGCCGCGTGCCCAGTTGTGCGGGGCGGTGGGGCGTTGCGTCGAGACAAACACGCGTTCGGGCCGCACCGAGATGCCGACCGGCATGCCAAGCGGGCCGGTCACGCCATGGCTCACGTACATGCGCGAATCGAGGTCGTCGCTTGCTACGAAGATGTGGTCGGGTTCATCCTCCACCACGACACCTTCGAACAAGTTTGTCGAGCCAATGAACTCGGCCGAGAAGCGGCTGTTCGGATAGTCGTAGACCTGGTTCGGAGAGCCAATCTGCACGATGCGGCCTTCGTTCATGACGGCGAGGCGGTTAGCCATCGTCATGGCTTCCTCCTGGTCGTGGGTGACCATCACACAGGTGACATCGACTTTCTCGATAATGTTCACGAGTTCAAGCTGTGTCTTCTGGCGGATCTTCTTGTCGAGCGCGGACATCGGTTCGTCGAGCAGGAGAAGTTTCGGTCGCTTGACGAGTGAGCGGGCGAGCGCAACGCGCTGCTGCTGGCCACCGGAGAGCTGATGCGGTTTGCGTTTTGCGTACTTGCTCATCTGCACGAGGTTCAGCACGTCGGCAACGCGTTCCTTGATCTCGTTCTTCGGCGTGCCTTCCTGCTTGAGGCCGAACGCGACGTTCGCGGTCACGTCCATATGCGGAAAAAGTGCATACGACTGGAACATCATGTTCACCGGGCGCTTGTAGGGCGGCAGCGTTGCAAGGTCTTCACCGTCCACGTAGATCTTTCCCGACGTGACGGTTTCGAACCCGGCGAGCATGCGCAGCAGCGTGGACTTGCCGCATCCGGAACTGCCGAGCAGCGCGAACAGTTCGTTCTTGGCGACCGTGAGCGAG
This sequence comes from Caballeronia mineralivorans PML1(12), assembly GCF_001028175.1. Taxonomy (GTDB): domain Bacteria; phylum Pseudomonadota; class Gammaproteobacteria; order Burkholderiales; family Burkholderiaceae; genus Caballeronia; species Caballeronia mineralivorans. The sequence continues at coordinate 122,135 of NZ_AEJF01000230.1, read as the reverse complement.
ACGTCGTCGACGGCGAAGGAATCGCCGAACTTCTTGACGACGTTTTCGATGCGGACAAAGTCGTTCGTCGCGGGACGTGCTTCGGGGCGAATCGGGGTCGCCTCGACAGGCTTCAATACGGGAGTTGAATTCATGGCGTCGAGTCTTGATTGCAAGTGTGTTGACGGATTCGTGTGAATCCACCTCAAGTGAATCCACCTGAACGCAGGCGCAAGCGGTCCCATACGGGTCGCGGAGGCGACTCACAGGAAAGGCTGCGAAGCGTGGCAACGGGCTGCGCCTGACGGCGGCGCAGGCCGGGATTTCTCTGCGGTGCGTGCGATCAGGACCGCACCGCGTCAAGCCATCAGGTTCCGGTCTTCAGTCGTGCCCAGAGGCGGTTTTCGAGGCGCAGGATGTCGGCCGAAAGCGGACGCATCAGGGTCATCTTCGAGAGCACGTCGTCAGGCGGATAGACAGTGTGGTCTTGCGCAACCGCGGGCAGCACGAACTGGCGCGCGGCACGGTTGGCGGTCGGATAGAACACTTCGTTGGTGATCGCCGCGTTGGTCTTTGGCTCGGAGATATAGTTGATCCACTTCATCGCGGCCTCGGGGTGCGGCGCGTCCTTTGGCACGACCATGACGTCGAACCACAGCAAACCGCCTTCCTTCACGTTCGAGAACTTGATCTCATAGCTACGCTTGGCTTCGGCAGCGCGGCGAGCCGCGATACCGACGTCTCCCGACCAGCCCAGTGCGACGCAAACGTCATTGTTCGCAAGGTCGTTGATGTAACCGGATGAGTTGAATTGCGTGATATAGGGGCGGACTTTCTTCAGTACATCGAAGGCCGCCTGGTAGTCGCCCGGGTTCGTGCTGTTCGGGTCGCGATGCATGTACTGCAACGTGGCCGCAAAGACGTCCACTGCCTGATCGAGGATCGAGATGCCGCAGCTTTTCAGCTTCGACGCGTTGGCTGGATCCAGGACCAGAGCCCAGCTATCGATCGGCGCATTGTCGCCAAGCGCCTTCTTGACCGCTTGCACGTTATAACCGATGCCATCCGTGCCGTATGCCCATGGCACCCCGTACTGGTTGCCCGGGTCGGCTTCGGCGATCATCTTCATCAGCGTCGGGTCGAGGTTCGCGAGATTCGGTATCTTCGATTTGTCGAGCTTCTGGTAGACGCCCGCTTCAATCTGCTTCGCCATGTAGTTCGAGGTGGGCACGACGATGTCGTAGCCCGAGCTGCCCGCCAGCAATTTTGCTTGCAGCGTGTCGTCGCTGTCGTAGTTGTCGTACTTGACCTTGATGCCGGTCTCTTTCTCGAAGGTCGGGATGGTGTCCTTCGCGATGTAGTCGGACCAGTTGTAGACGTTGAGTTCGCCATCGGCGAACGCGGGCACGGCGGTGAAGACACCTGCGCCCGCGACGACGGACAAGGCGGCGATTGCAATTGCATGACGAAGCTGACAGGGGATCATGGTTTTATGTTTCCTCTAGGTGGAAAGCCCGGGGCGGGCAGCGTGTGGACGTGTGAAATGCCCGCTCCGGTTGGTAACGATTGGTAGCGGTGTTAAGAAAGCCCGAGTTGCAGTGCGGTCGCATCGATGGCCTTCTTCGCCTTCGACACAATCTCGTCAATCTCGCTTCGGGTGATGACAAGCGGCGGTGACAGCAACATCCGGTCGCCGGTCGCGCGCATCACGAGGCCGCCGTTGAAACAGAAATCGCGGCACAGCGTGCCCACATCGCCGCCATTGGCGAAGCGCTTTTTCGTTTTCGGATCTTCGGCGAGCTGGATGCCGGCGACCAACCCGGTGCCCGCGATCTCGCCGACAATCGGATGGCCCGCGAAGGTTTCGCGCAACACGCTCTGGAAGTACGGACCGGTGTCGTTCTTCACGCGCTCCACGATGCCTTCGTCTCGCAGGAGCTTCAGGTTCGCGACAGCGACAGCGGCGGCCACAGGATGGCCCGAGTAGGTGAGACCATGATTGAACTCGCCGTTCTCGATGATTGCCTTCGCCACGCGATCGTGCAGTCCGACTGCGCCCATCGGCACATAACCGCTGGTCAGGCCCTTGGCCATCGTGATGAGGTCGGGTTCGAAGCCGAAGTGCTGATGCGCGAACCACTCTCCGGTACGGCCGAAACCACCGATCACTTCGTCGGCGATCAGCAGTACGTCGTATTTGCGGCAGATGCGCTGGATCTCCGGCCAGTAAGTCGAAGGCGGGAAGATCACGCCGCCCGCACCCTGGAACGGTTCGCCAATGAAGGCCGCTACGTTCTCCGGCCCGAGTTCGAGAATCTCGTGCTCCAGTTGCTGCGCACGCGCGAGACCGAAGGCTTCGGGCGTCATGTCGCCGCCTTCGCCAAACCAGTAAGGCTGGTCGATGTGCACGATATGCTCGACTTGCGAGGGCATCTGCTCGTGCATATAACCCATGCCGCCAAGCGTGGCTCCCGCGATGGTCGACCCGTGGTAACCGTTCTTGCGCGAGATTACGAACTTCTTCAGCTTCTGGCCTTGCGTCGCCCAGTATTGATGGACGATCCGCAGCACGGTGTCGTTGCCTTCCGAGCCGCTGTTGCAGTAGAAGAAGTGATTGAAGGGCGCGGGCGTGAGTTCGGCCAGCAGCGCCGAGAGTTCGATTACCGGCGGATGAGTCGTCTTAAAGAAGGTGTTGTAGAACGGCAGTTCCTGCATTTGCCGGAACGCGGCGTCGGCAAGTTCGCGTCGTCCATAACCGACATTCACGCACCAGAGGCCGGCCATGCCGTCGATCATCTTCTCGCCATCCGAATCCCACAGATAAACGCCCTTCGCCTTCACGATCACGCGGCTGCCGGCGCGGTTGAGCGCCCCCATGTCCGAGAACGGGTGGATGTGGTGCGCGGCGTCGAGCGCGCGATACTCGGCGGTCGTGCGTTGCTGCTGCGGCGCTTGAGCGCTCGGCACGCCGGCCGCCGGTTGCACGAAAGCCGATTCTCCGAATCGATAGTTCATGTCATCTCCTTGGTTTTAAGTGCTGCGCTTAGACGTGCAGCAACAGATGTCTGCGTTCCCACGAACTGATGACGCGGAAGAAAGCTTCGTATTCGGTTTCCTTGAGCGCCAGATATGCCCTCACGAATTTTTCGCCGAGCATGTCGTTGAGCGGCTCGCAGGCGCCCATCAGCGAGAGCCCTTCTTCAAGATTGCGCGGCAGTTGATACGGCAATTCGTAGCCGTCGCTCGTGAGCGGTTCGGTGGGTTGAAGCTGCTGCGTCATGCCGAGATAACCTGCCGCAAGCGTCGCTGCAATCGCGAGATACGGATTGCAGTCCACGCCGGGAATGCGGTTCTCGACACGCCGTGCCGCAGGTCCCGAATGCGGAATGCGGAAGCCGACCGTGCGGTTGTCATAGCCCCACTGGACGTTGATCGGCGCGGCCATGAAGCGCGACAAACGACGATACGAGTTGATGTACGGCGCAAAGATCGGCATCAGGGCGGGCGTGTATTTCTGCAGCCCGGCGATATACCCGTGGAACAGGGCGGTCGGCTCGCCATTGGCACCGGTGAACAGGTTGCTCCCCGTTTCCGCATCGACCAGGCTTTGATGCACATGCATCGCGGAGCCCGGCTCGTTCTCCATGGGCTTGGCCATGAAGGTCGCGTACATCTTGTGCCGCAATGCGGCTTCACGCACCGTGCGTTTGAAAAGGAAGACGCGGTCCGCTAGGTTGAGCGGATCGCCGTGCATGAAGTTGATCTCCATCTGCGCGGCACCTACTTCATGAATCAGCGTGTCCACTTCCAGTTCTTGCACGTCGCAGTATTCGTAGATGTCTTCGAAGAGCGGGTCGAACTCGTTGACCGCTTCGATGGAATACGCCTGACGTCCCGTTTCTGGCCGGCCGGTCCGGCCGACCGGTGGCTTCAACGGAAGATCAGGGTCTATGTTCATGTCGACCAGGAAGAACTCCAGTTCGGGGGCTACAACCGGTTTCCAACCCTTCTTCGCGTACTTGTCCAGAACCTGCCGCAAGACATGGCGCGGCGAGATGGCGACCGGCGTGCCGTCGAAGTGAACGCAATCGTGGATCACTTGGGCGGTCGGGTCGACGGCCCACGGAATCAGGCGGATGGTGGACGGGTCGGGCACGCAGACCATGTCGGGATCGGTGACGCCGGTCAGGCTGCCGTCTTCGGGATAGTCGCCGGTGACCGTCTGGATCATCACGGCTTGTGGCAGTCGCATTGACTCGCCGGACTGGAACTTGTTGCGCGGAATGATTTTGCCGCGTGCCGTACCGGCCATGTCGGGGATGATGGCTTCGATCTCGGTAATGCGGTGTTTCTTCAAAAACTCGTCGATATCATGCATTTCATTTTCCTCAGTGTTGCGCGGGCAGGTTGGTGGTTGTCTCAAGGGGAGACACGCTCACCGAATCGCCCTTGATGCGCATTCGATCGCGGCACGCGTTGCCAAAGGCTTTAAAGATCGCCGTCGATAACGCGTCGTCCGCGTGTTTCCATTCCGGGTGCCATTGCAGTCCCAGCGCGAACGCGCTTGCGCCTTTCACGCTGATTGCTTCCACGAGTCCATCGGGCGCGACGGCTTCGACCGCGAGGCCGTCGCCAAGCCGCTCGATGCCCTGGCCGTGCAGTGAATTGACGTGAGCCTCGGACAGGCCGCTATATCTATGGAGCAAACCGCCGGAGACAATTCGTAGCGGGTGCGCAGGGCCGTATTGCAGGTCCAGCGCGTGTTCCTTGTTTTCACGGTGGTCGGCATACCCCTGCACCGTGTGAACGCTCTGATACAGCGTGCCGCCGAAGACCACGTTCATCTCCTGGAAACCACGGCAAATGGCGAGCACGGGCACGCCACGCTCGATCGCTGCACGCATGAGCGGCAGCGTGGTGGCGTCGCGCGCCGCGTCATGAAGGGTGCCGGGCGCGCTCGGATGGCCGCCATAAATATGCGGCTCCACGTTTGAATAACTGCCCGTGAAGAGCAGGCCGTCGACAACAGAAAGAATGTCTTCGATGTTCTGACGCGCGCCCAGTGCCGGCAACAGTATGGCGAGCGCCTCCGCCCCATCCACAATGGCCGCGATATATTTCTCGCCGACCGTGTGCGATGGATGCGAACCCGACATCGTTCTATCTGCGCTTATGCCGATTACAGGAGTATTTCGCATGGCTGACAAAATGATTTTAAAACTATGGCTAGTGCGATTTCATCGGGCAGCAGCGCACCCTGGCTTGGCGTTTATGCGCAAAACCAATTCAGTGCACTTCAGGCGCAGCGTATTAACGTGATACTGGATATAACGCTGCCGCGATGTGGCGAAAACAAAAGCGCTGTTCGATAAACACGAGACGCACGTTTCCCCGCGCGCAATGCCTGAAAAGCAAACGCGTACTGAAACTCAAGTCTCAAGTCGAGCGCGAGCGCACGCAGTCAGCGCGCAGATAACGCCCAACAGGAAAATCGAACAGCGAAATGACGAAGGAGGGCGCTAGGGGAGCAGGGACGCAACCTCGACGCAATGCACGGCGATGAAGGCGCGTGCGGCGACCGAGTTGTGGCGTCGCACCGAGCGACGGGAGAGGATGGTAAAGACGGACAGGAAACGGCGATCGACAAGCTTGCCGCTGCTACTGTCGGAGATGGAGCGATCAGCGACGCGATGAAAGATCGCGTCCTGATTTCTGCTCCACCTGACCAACGGGCCACGGACTCTCACGATTATCTCTTCTTGAGTGTTGAAAATTCTAAACATCTCGCCGGCCAAAACATCGGACATCCGTTGTTCGATCCAGTTTTACTTCAGCGTCGAATCCTGACACTTTGCTTACTGTTTCGTATTGCGTACTGTCGGTCTGCTTGGCTGTTATTCAGGATATACGAGACAAAAACGCCGTCAAACCTTTTTTTGATGAGTTTCTTATGCGACTTATTAGGGTCGTTTACGGTTGCTAAATTAAATGGGATCGGCCTAGAATATTTTTTCTCGTATTCATCTAGGTGTTTCTCCGGACAGCGGAAAATGCCGGGTGACTAGAATATTCAACGGCTAGGTCGTTTGCGGAAGTTGATTCATAGGGGTGTTCACAAGACACCCGAACCTTTTCCGTTTCTTTCGCTTCCATCCAGAGACTGCACCCATGTCCGTAGAAGTGGCTACGCGCCTTCAATACATTCGCAAGCATCACGGGCTCTCGCAGCGTGAACTTGCCAAACGTGCTGGCGTAACCAACGGAACCATCTCGTTGATCGAACAGAACCGAGTGAGTCCTTCGGTCGGATCGCTTAAGAAACTACTGGAAAGCATTCCGATGACGCTCGCGGAGTTCTTTACGTTCGACCTCGAGTCAAACCGCGGGGTCGTGTCGCGCCGTGCGGAGATGCCGAACCTGGGCAACGATGTCATCGAGTTCTATCTCGCGGGCGCCGGTGTGAAAGACCGCAACATGTGCATCATGCGCGAGGTCTATCAACCGCTCGCGGACACCGGTCCGGAAAGCTTGCAGCATACGGGGCACGAAGGCGGGGTGGTGGTGTCGGGCCAGCTCGAACTGACTGTCGAGAACACGACCTGGCTGCTCGACCCAGGAGACAGCTACTATTTCGAAAGCCGCTTTGCACATCGCTTCCGCAACCCTAGCGCTGATCAGGTATGCGAAGTGATATCGGCTAATTCACCGCCCAGTTTCTGACGCTCCGCTCGCTTAAAGTGCCGGGACGTCCTCACCAGTATGAAAAAATGAAGGTATCCTCATGGAAAAGAAATCCCTGGAATATTGGCAGAACCTGGCTGCGTCGCTGCATATTGAAGGGCGGGCGTTCATCGACGGCGAGTATCGTGATGCGGCGTCCGGCAACACCTTTGATTGCGTGAATCCAAGCGACGGCACGCTGCTTGCGAAGATTGCCGACAGCGGCGAGGCCGACGTCAACGCAGCCGTCGCTGCGGCACGCCATGCTTTCGAAACACGTGTGTGGGCAGGACTTAATCCGCGTAAGCGCAAATCGATCCTGCTGCGCTGGGCGGGCTTGATTCGCGCGCACATGGACGAACTTGCGCTGCTTGAGACGCTCGACGCAGGCAAGCCCATCAGCGATACAACCAGCGTCGACGTACCCGGCGCCGCGTATTGCGTCGAGTGGTTTGCGGAAGCCATCGACAAGGTCGGCGGTGAAGTGGTGCCGAGCGATCACCATCTCGTCGGGCTCGTCACGAGGGAGCCTATTGGCGTCGTGGCCGCGGTGGTGCCGTGGAATTTTCCGATCCTGATGGCATCGTGGAAATTCGCGCCTGCGCTGGCTGCAGGTAACAGCGTCGTGCTCAAGCCGTCGGAGAAATCGCCGCTCGCGGCAATTCGTCTTGGGCAACTCGCGCTCGAAGCGGGTATTCCCGCGGGCGTGTTCAACGTGGTGCCGGGCGCCGGCGGGCCGGGCAAGTTGCTCGCGCTGCACGAAGACGTGGACTGTCTCGCGTTCACCGGCTCGACCAACGTCGGCAAGCTGATCATGCAATACGCGGGGCAGTCGAACCTCAAGCGTGTATGGCTCGAACTCGGTGGCAAGTCACCTAACATCGTGATGGCTGATTGTGCCGACCTCGACCGTGCCGCGAACTCGGCTGCCGGCGCTATTTTCTACAACATGGGCGAGATGTGCACGGCGGGTTCGCGTCTGCTTGTGCAGCGCGAGATCAAGGACAAGTTTCTCGACAAAGTGGTCGCGGCCGCGCGCGCCTACAAGCCGGGCAATCCGCTCGATCCGGTGACCTCGATGGGCGCGATCATCGACGAAGTACAACTCGAACGCGTGCTCGGATATATCGAGGCAGGGCGCAAGGAAGCGAAGCTGCTGCTGGGTGGCGAGCGCGTGGATCAGGCGAGCGGGGGGTATTACATCGAGCCGACCATCTTCGACATCACTTCGTCCGATGCGAAGATCGCACGCGAGGAAATTTTCGGGCCGGTGCTGTCGGTGATTACCTTCGATACTGCTGAGGAAGCGGTCAGGATCGCTAACGATAGCGACTATGGACTTGGCGCCGCCGTCTGGACCTCGGATCTCACGACCGCTCATGAAATGTCGCGAAGCCTCCGGGCCGGTACTGTCTGGGTTAACTGCTACGACGAAGGGGGAGACATGAACTTCCCGTTCGGCGGTTATAAGCAATCGGGCAACGGCCGCGACAAGTCGTTGCACGCGCTGGAGAAGTACACCGAGTTGAAGTCGACTCTGGTGCGGCTGCGCTAAAGGATTCGCAAGCCAGCGCGACGGGTACCGCCCGGGTGCCCGTCGCGTTCCCAATGAATCCGTCGTCCGCTTTGGCGTACCAACCTGACCCATGCGCCATTGCGGTCTGTTCCACAACAAGGCAATCATGACTGAACGCCACCTTGGCGACGGCGCCATCCGTCGCTCGTCGCTGTACGGTTCTTCCACTGAAAATACTTATGCCGGCGCGCTGTCGTTCATGCGCCGTAATTACACGCGCGTGCTTGACGGCGTTGATGTGGTTGTCTCCGGCATACCGCTCGATCTCGCCACTACCTTCCGTCCAGGTGCACGCTTCGGACCGGCCGCGGTCCGCGCAGCGAGCGTGCAGCTTGCCGAACTCAACCCGTACCCGTGGGGTTTCAACCCCTTCGACGATCTCGCCGTGACCGACTATGGCGACTGCTGGTTCGACGCGCACAATCCGCTCACGATCAAGCCCGCGATAGTCGAGCACGCACGCACGATCCTGCGATCGGACGCCCGGATGCTCACGTTCGGCGGCGATCATTTCATCACGTATCCGCTGTTGATCGCGCACGTGGAGAAGTTTGGCAAGCCTCTCTCGCTGATCCACTTCGATGCCCATTGCGACACCTGGGCCGACGATAGCCCCGAGAGCCTGAACCACGGTTCGATGTTCTACAAGGCGGTGAAGGACGGCTTGATCGACCCTGCCCATTCGGTGCAGGTGGGCATCCGCACCTGGAATGACGATTTCCTCGGGATGAACATCCTGGATGCGGCATGGGTTCATGATCATGGCCCGCGCGCGGCGATCGAGCGCATTGTCTCTATCGTGGGGGAACGTCCTGCGTATCTGACGTTTGATATCGATTGCCTCGATCCCGCGTTCGCGCCAGGCACGGGCACGCCGGTGGCGGGCGGGCTGTCGTCGGCGCAAGCGCTGGCGATCGTGCGTGGGCTCGGTGCGGTGGATATTGTCGGCGCGGACGTGGTGGAGGTCGCGCCCGCGTACGATCATGCTGACATCACTGCTATCGCCGCCGCGCATCTCGCGTGTGATCTGCTGTGTTTGTGGCGTGAAAAAAAGGTGAGACTGCTCTGATGCAATTCGCGAGGGCGTGTCGATTGAAGGGTCACGGTGACCGATTTGATCGCCAGCGATAAGCAAAGTCAGAGGGTAGGGACGGTCTGTTCGCGGACCGTCCCTACAGCAATCCGAGCATCGTGGACATAAAGCTAGCCAACACCGGCGAGATCTCAACCGGTTGAACGCTTGCCGGTGGAACGGCGGGAGATCGGCATGGTGTTCCAGAACTATGCGTTGTTCCCGAATATGAACGTCGCGGACAACGTCGCGTTCGGATTGTCGGTGCGGCATGTCGACAAGAGCGAGATCAAGCGGCGGGTGGGGGAGGTGCTGGATCTGGTGCAACTCGGCCGCATGCATGGACGCCGCATTCATCAATTATCCGGTGGCCAGCGCCAGCGGGTCGCGCTGACCCGCGCGATTGTCACGCGGCCCCGCGTATTGCTGCTCGACGAACCGCTGAGCGCGCTGGACAAGTCGCTGCGCGTGGACATGCAGGTTGAATTGCGCCGCATCCAGCGCGATGTCGCGATCACCACGGTATTCGTCACGCATGATCAGGAAGAAGCGCTTACGCTAAGCGATCGTGTAGGTATCCTACGCGATGGCCGGATGATCCAGGAGGGTAAGGCACGGGAACTCTACGATCAGCCGCCGAGCGAATTCGCTGCGAATTTTCTCGGTGATGCGAACATTCTCAATGGACGACTGGAGACGGGCGGCATGCGCATCGACGACGTCAACCTGATTCGTTTTGGGTCGCGTTCCACGGCGTCCAATCAGACAAAGTGTGCGGTTCGTCCGGAGAAAATCGCTCTCGAGCGTGCGGCAGGCGGGCCGATTCCGAGTGCGAGTGCGAATAACCGGCTGACGGCACAGGTCGTCCATCACGTTTTTGCGGGTATCAACACGACCTATATGCTCGACTGGTGCGGTCAGCGGCTCAAGGTCCATGTGCAAAACTCCGGCGATGACCTGATTCCAGTCGACTCGAAAGTGACATTGAGTTGGTCACCCGACAGCACGATCCTGGTTCACTAGTAAACGGTTGGAACAAGTTGCGCGGTGGTGCTGCGGAGAAAAAAGACCCGACTAGCGGTCATTTGCATCGTCGGGTCAAACGGGGTAGCGCCGCCCGTGGAACGCAGGCGACGCACTTCGTTAACAGCCCGGCGCTGGATAAATTCCTTCCAGACAAAACTCGAGTGCCACTCGGCGGCGTGGTACCTACTACGCGAGCGAGTCGCGGCTCAAGGCCTCTGCCGGCGATCACCGGCAACAGGTCGAGTCGCTAGACGATCGCACCTGCCGGCTGTGTGGCGGTTGAAGCGCTCGAACGCTAAGCGTAACCACCTATTCGTCAACTGTTGACAGTTTGCAGATTGCGACGATAATTCAGTCTGTCAACACTTAACAGTTTGCAATTAGAGACATGCGTGGTCCTTAACTCCTGCGGGCCTGGGCTGTATCCGTACAAAATCGCCGTCCCATGCGTCAAGACGCGCCGGGCGTCCCTCCGCTTTGCCGCTTGGGGGATCTCGATTCACGCTACTAGATAATAGGAATCACATGAAGACCTTCAAGCCTGCGCGATCGATTCGCTTAATGGTGGTCAGCGTGCTCGCACTAGCAGGTATAGCAAGCGCTAATGCCCAATCTCATTACAGTTTGATCAAAATCATCGATCTTCCCGGACAGGGTGGTCACGGCGATTGGGTTACGTACGACGAACAAACAAACACGGTATGGATTGGCCAGGCACCCGCGCATAATGTCATTGTCATAGATGCCGAAAAGCTGGCGGTCAAAGCAACGATTTCAGGTGTTCAGGAAGCTAATGGGATCGATATCGGTGACACTTATGCCTTCGTCTCCGATGCTAAAAGCAATACCCTGGTGGTGATCGACAAAAGAACTTTCGAGAAAGTGGCAACGATTAATTCGGGAGGGGAGGCGCCGGATGGCGTGAGCGTCGACGGACAAACGGGCAAGGTTTTTGTAGCGAACGACGACACAGACAACGAAGTTTTGTTCGATGGCAAACCGCCGTTTGCACAAGTCAGTACCGTGACCTTGAAGCCGCATCCCGCGAGACACGGGCCGGACGTAGGCTTGTATGTAGCGCAATTCGATCGGCTTTATCAACCAGTCGACAACATGATCGACGTTATCAATCCAAATACTAACCAGATCGAAGCTGTATGGGATCTGGGAGTCAAGACCGACGCCAAGCCTATGGTCTATGACGACAAGACAAAGCACCTCTTAATAGGAACTCGGGATCAGAAGATGTTAACAGTTGATCCCGCGACTGGAGAACTCGTTAATACCATGCCGTTCAAAGGTGGCGATGTTGATCAAACTGCGATCGATGTCATTGCGCGGCGAGCTTTTATGGGCGATAAATCTGGTAACGTCGAAGTTGTGGATCTTGATAGCAATTCCATAATCGACCATATTGCATCTGAGAAAAACGCACATACATTGACCGTTGATCCGAAAACTCATAGAGTTTTTATATACTTTAATGTCAGCAATAAGGTGGCGGTCTTTCAGCCGACTTGAGTGCCGATGATTAAACGAATTTAATTGCCCATTGACGAGCAAGCAGGAACGGAAGTGGAGCGGAAAGTCTCGATCAGCGAAGAATGCCGAATTGAAGGCGTTCGAAAGTAAAGGTAATAAGTGCGACGCATCGAACCCGATTGTTCTGATCAACTGCAGAATGCAGGAGACAGTTCGAGGTCGGAGCGGGGGCAATCGGATCGCAAACGAAATGGATGTGAGAAGTGTTGACAGTTTGCAATGTGCAATCTATTCTTGATGCATGAAAACCGATTACAGCACCTCTACCGTCACCGTCGCGGAACTTCAATCGCATACCCTCACCGGGGTGGTGCAACACGAGATCGAAAAAATGATCTTACGTGGCGAGCTGATACCTGGACAGCGCCTGAATGAGAAGCTTGTGGCCGACAAGCTGTCGGTCAGCCGCGGACCGGTGCGCGAAGCCTGCCGGGCGCTTGCGGAACTGGGTCTTGTGTACCTGATCCCGAACCGCGGTGTGTTCATCAAGCGGTTGACCAAGAGCGATGCGATTGAAGTCTACGATCTGCGCGCGGGCCTGATCGGACTGTCGGCGTCGTTGCTGGCGCCGATCCTGTCCACGCAGAGCGCGGCGAAGCTGGATGGATTCGTAGAAGAGATGGAGGACGCGGCCGAGAAGGGCGATTTCTCCCGCTTCGATCCCGTCAACCTCGAGTTTCACGACTTCATCGTCCGCTCGACCGAGAACACGCGACTGATCAAGCTGTATCGTGGCCTGGTGAAAGAATTCCATCTCTTTCGCACGTACGGGCTGGTGCAGCGCGGGGCATTGCTGCAATCGAATCGCGAGCATCGCGAGATCGTCGCGGCGCTGAAGTCAAAGGACGCGGAGTTGAGCTACAAAGCGAGTTTCAGTCATGTCGCACACGGCAAGGCGCGCATGCTGATGGCCCTCGACGGGCTCACGAAGGAGGGGAGCGCAGTTGCCGGCGACCTGAAATGAGCGGCACGGTCGTTTAGTGCGTCACGACTGGCCGATGAAGATCGGGATGTAATCAGAAACGACCGACTGTGATCGGTCGGCCTAGATATTACGGTGTACGAATCGTATTGGACGAGCACGCCTGGCAGCAATGGCCAGGGCGCCATGAAAAGAGGCTACCGGAGGGTTCGCCAATACCATGCTTGAGATTTCGTTAGCATGCCAAATCACGGACCGGACGCGAGCGTTGGTCGACGGTAGCGTGTCAATTGGGGGATGCAGGATCAACTTCATTCACGGTCCTGCGGAGGAGCTGTTTCAAAGGGCGTTCCGCCATGAGGAATTCGACGTCGCGGAACTTTCGCTCGGCACGCACCTGCTGACCACAGCGCGCGGCCAGAGTTACTACATCGGTGTGCCGGCTTTCGTGTCGCGCTCGTTCCGGCATTCGGCCATTTACGTGCGCTCGGACCGAGGCATCGACTCAGCGGAGGCGTTGCGCGGCCGGCGGATTGGAGTTCCTGACTTCCAGCAGACGGCGGGTGTCTGGGTGCGCGGTTTTCTCGACGACGAGCACGGTGTACGCACCCGTGACGTCCACTGGCTCACAGGCGGTCTCGAGCAGGCCGGGCGTGAGGTGCGCATGCCGCTCGACCTGCCGGCAGACATCAGCATAGTGCCGATTGCCCGGACCGCCACGTTGTCGAACCTGCTCGACGCTGGTGACATCGATGCGATCATTGCGCCCAAGCCGCCGTCGTGCTTTGGCCGTAACGAACGCGTGCGGCGGTTGTTCCCCGATTTCCGCGAGGCTGAAGAGGCGTATTTTACGAAGACGCGATTGTTCCCGCCGATGCACACTATCGGCATACGGCGCACGCTCGTAGAAAAGCACCCGTGGCTGCCGGTGAACGTTTTCGCAGCCTTCCTGAAAGCAAAGGAAGCTGCCATGACCGAACTGTCGATCACCGACACGCTGCGCATCACCCATCCGTGGATCAACGCTGAGATTGAACGGGTAAAGGTGCTGATGGGCGAGGACTACTGGCGCTACGGCGTAGAAGAGAACCGTCACGACCTGAGCGCGCTACAACGCTACGCCCGGACCGACGGGTTGATCAGAGAAGACGTACCGCTGGACCAGCTGTTTGCCGCGACCACGTTTGACGGCTTCAATTTTTGAGTCTGGCGAAAACACAAAATAATCAGGAGACGATGTGATGGGTAAGTCCAGTATCAGAAGCGCGAAACTACGCGGCGCGGTGCTGCTGTCGTGCACCGTACTGCTGTGCATGCAGACGCTCACCGCGAATGCGGCCGACACATGGCAACCGCACCGCCCGATCGAGATCGTCGTGCCGAGCGCGCCGGGCGGCGGGCTCGATCTCGTCGGCCGCACGCTGCAAAGCGTGATCCAGCAGGACAAGCTGTCGAGCAAGCCGGTGACGGTGATCAACCGTCCGGGCGGTGGCGGTACGGTCGGTATTGCGTACATCAATTCGCACTCCGGCGACGGCCACTACGTGAGTGTGCAGGCGCTGCCGCTCATCACGAACCGTGTCACGGGCTTGAGCACGGTCGGCGTCGACGACGTCACGCCGCTCGCCGTGTTTGTGACCGAGCCGGTGGTGTTCGCGGTCGCGGCGGACGGACCGATCAAAAACGGCAAGGATCTAGTTGCGATGCTGCACAAGGACCCATCGGCGGTGAGCATGGCGGTGTCGAGTTCGCCGGGCGGCCAGAGTCACGCTGCCGCCGCGCTCGTCCTGAAGGCTGTCGGGCAGGACCCGAAGAAGCTGAAGATCGTCTTCTTCGATTCGGGCGGCGAGGCAGTCACTTCGCTGATGGGCGGACACGTCACGGCCAGCGCGACGCCGGCTGGCGTCGTGCTGGGGCCGAGTCAGGCGGGGCGCGTCAAGATGATCGGGATTCCTTCGGATGTGCGACAGGCAGGCGATCTCGCCAACGTGCCGACGTGGAAGGAGCAGGGCGTCGACGCCGAGTTCAGCACGTGGCGCGTACTCGTCGGGCCGAAGGATATGACGGCCGCCGAGATTGCCTGGTGGGATGACGTCCTGAAGAAAGCCACAGCGTCGCCCGAATGGGCCGCGGCGGTAAAGCGCAACCTCTGGACCGCCGACTACAAGGATAGCGCCGACACTAAGGTCTTTCTCGCGGGTGAGCAGAAGCGGCTCACGTCGCTGCTCACCGACCTCGGCCTCGCGAAGTAACCGGGTAACAGAAGCATCCAGGTAGTAGCTGATTTTTTCCACTGTAGCAATCAACGCCATGGAGATCCATATGTCACGCATCGTCCACCTCGCCGTCAAAGTCAACGATCTCGAAGAGGCGACCAAGTTTTACTCCGAAGTATTCGGCTTCACGGAAGTGAAGACGGGCCGCAATCGCGAGCACATCTCGCGCCACATGACCGACGGCCATATCGACTTCACGCTGATGAAGTACGACAGCGAGGATTCGCACGAAGCCACCCTCGCCGGCGAAGGGCCGCGCCTGCACCACTGGGGTGTGACCGTCGACGACCAGGAACTTGCTGCCGAGAAGATCAAGCAGTACGGTGGCACGATCCTCTCGCAGAAGGGCGAAGGCGCGCTCAAGTTTCGCGCACCGGACGGCACCATCGCCGAGGTCGTCAAGCCGGGCCGGTACAACGAGAAGTAGGCCGGATCAGCCAGAGCCGGCGACCTGCGCAAAGATCGCGTGCGCCGGCGTGCAGAACGCTAGGGAGGAGACATGAAAAGCTTAAGAGGTGACGCGCAGCTTGCTATTGGCGTCATCGTGCTTGCGTGCGTCTATCTGTACATGGACATGCGGCTGCCCGAAATGCGCCTGGGCGACCCGCTCGGGCCCAAGGCCTTTCCGACGCTCGTCGGCATTGGACTGATCGCGTCCGCGCTGTTGCTGCTGATCGAACGGCGCCACAAGGTGCGCATCGATCCGCTGTCCGCAGCCAAGGCTGCACCGCCTCACGACGAACCTGGCACCAACCCGGGCGACGGCGTGAAGCATTCGCCGTTGGTTCTCGTCGGCATGGTCATGTGGACGGCGCTCTACTATTTCTGCTTCGTGCGCGTGGGCTACCTGATTGCGACTACGGTTTTCCTGCTGGGTCTTCTGACCTATTTCAACCGCAAACGCTATAAGACGAACATCGCAGTCGCGCTCGGTTTCACGCTCGTCTTCGATCTGCTTTTTTCCCTGGTGCTGGGCGTTCCGATGCCTGCCGGCTTGTTATCGATCTGACGCGGAGCGCGCCAAAAAATGGAAAGCTTGTACGGGATTCTGCATGGATTGGCCGTTGCCATCCAGCCGACCCATCTCCTCTACACACTGATCGGCGTGTTCATCGGCACGATGATCAGCCACCTGCCGGGCATCGGGCCGTCAGCGGGCATCGCGCTGCTGATTCCAGTTACGTTCGGAATGGACCCGATTACCGCGCTGATGATGTTGACCGGCATCTATTACGGGTGCATGTACGGCGGTGCGGTGACTGCCATCCTGCTCAACACGCCCGGCGACGCCGCCGCGGTGATGACCGTGCTTGACGGTTACCCGATGGCGCGCAGGGGCCGGGCAGCAGCCGCGCTTGCGATTGCCGGAGTGAGCTCGTTCATCGCCGGCATGATCGGTGTAACGTGCCTGTCTTTCGTTGCCGTGCCGCTTGCCGCGGTCGCGCTGCACTTTGGACCGACCGAATACTTTGCGCTGATCTTCTTCGCGCTTTCCACCGTGGGTGCGCTGAACGGCAACTCGATCGCCAAGGGCATGATGGCGGTGTTCATGGGACTGGGGCTGGCAACGATCGGTATCGACCTGCAAAGCGGCGTGCCACGTTTCACGATGGGTCTCTCGCAACTGCAGGACCGGGTGAGCTTCCTCGTTGTCGTGGTGGGGCTGTTCGCCATTGCGGAAGTGAGCCGTATGGTGGAAGGCACGCTTGGCGGCACCCTGCACTCGGTAAAAGTGGAAGGCAAGCTTTGGTTCACGAAGAAGGAATGGAGACGCGCTCGGCCGGCGATCTTTCGCGGCACGGCGGTGGGTTTTCTCTGTGGCGCCGCGCCTGGTCTTGGCGGCACGCTTGCCGCCATGCTGTCCTACGTTCTGGAAAAGAAGATCTCGAAGCACCCCGAGGAGTTTGGTAAGGGTGCGGTCGAGGGCATTGCGGCGCCGGAGGCGGCCACCAATGCGGACACGTGCGGCGCGTTCGTCCACCTGTTGGCCCTCGGCGTGCCGGGCTCCGGTGCCACGGCCGTCATCATGGGCGCGTTCATCATGTACGGCATCCAGCCAGGGCCGATGCTGTTTCATACGCAACCTGATTTGGTATGGGGACTAATTGCGAGCATGTACATCGGCAATATCATGCTGCTGGTGCTGAACCTGCCGCTGGTGGGCATCCTCTCGAAGATCCTCTATGTGCCGCCGGGTATTCTGCTGTGCCTGATTCTCGGCATTGCGTCCGCTGGCGTGTACTCATTCAACAATGACGTCTTCGATCTCTACCTCGCGCTCGCCTTCGGCGTGCTCGGCTATCTGTTCCGCAAGCTCGACGTGCCGAAGGCACCGTTGCTGTTCGGCCTGATCCTCGGGCATACACTCGAGCAGTCGTTTCGGCAGGCGCTGACCATCTCCAACGGTGACCCCACCGTGTTTTTCCGCAGCCCGATCGCCGCTGGCCTGCTGCTCTGCGCGGCAGTCATGGTCGCCGCGTCGGTCTGGAGCAAACGTCGTCCTGTGAAAGAGTTGCAGCAGGCCGAAGAGCGCATCGCACAGCAGCGGCTTGCGGAAGAACAGCGCTAACGATCATGTGATTGCGTGGCCGTTGGTTCACATAAATGAAAGGACCGGCGGCAGGTGTGTGAAATGGACGAGCACTCGGCGTAGGCGACTGCTGGTCAACAGTAACCGTAACGACGTATTCCATGGAGAAATGGCAGCCAGGCTAAATACATCGGTGTACTAAGTAAATAAACCGTAACTAAAAAAATCTACGATATTTATGGAGATGGTATGAGACGCCTCGCAATTGTCAGCCTCCCCTTGGCGGTATTAAGCGGGATTCCGGCTGCCCAAGCTCAAAGTAGTGTGACGCTGTATGGTGAAATAGATAACGCGTTCGCCTATTACAACAACGTTGGTCACCATTCTTTAGTCGCCTTACAAGGCGCTGACTTCACGGCTAACCAATGGGGGTTGAAGGGCAAGGAAGATCTTGGAGGAGGCTTCCAGGCAATCTTCAACCTCGAAAATGGATTCGATATCAATACGGGTACGCTGCGACAAGGGGGACGCGAGTTTGGTAAAAACGCATGGGTAGGGCTTGCGTCCAAGTCCCTTGGCTCAGTGACGATCGGTCGACAGCTCGATCCGACGGTTGATCTGGTTCAGCCACTCACAGCCGATGGCTATGGCCCGGCGTTTACGACTCCTGGCGACGCGGACAACAATGACAATACCTTTCGCGTCGACAACTCCATCAAATACACAAGCCCGACGTACGGCGGACTTCAGTATGAGTTGATGTATGGATTGGGCGGTGTACCGGGCAGTGTCTCGTCTCAGGAGACTTCTTCTGCGGCGGTCGCTTACACCCGAGGCCCCTTAAGTTTGGCGGCCGGCTACATCTTCGCAAAAAACGACGGTGTGGCAGGCGTAGGTACGGCTGATCTGACGCATAACAATTCTGTTACGCCATTGTTCGGTAGCGTCCCATTCATCGGATCGCGTTCGATTGCACATGTCGCAGCGCAATACGTGATAGGTCCTTTCACTGTCAACATCCGGTATAGCAATGCGCAATGGAAACCGTATGTGAAATTGGCCGCTTTCAACAGGACTGAAACGTTCAATACCGGAGCGACGTCACTGGAATACCTGATATCACCTGCATTTGCCGTGAATGCCGGGTACACCTACATGAGATCGAGCGGCGCATCTTCGGCCACGTATCACACGGTCGCCGTAGGTACAGAGTATTTCTTGTCGAAGCGAACCACTCTGTACGCGATCAGCGCCTACTCTCATGCGCGCGGTACCACATTCAGCTCGGACGGCAACTCCTTGGTAGCCGCCGGCGGAACAGTCGGCGACCTCGAGTCGAGTTCCGGCACGCCTAATCAAGTAGCCGTCATCCTGGGCATAACGCACAAGTTTTAACGCGAACCGGCGCCGCACCGCACATCTCTCTATCCAGGGCGACTGTGGATTGCCGGAGCGCCGAAGCTGCTGTCGAGAGCCACTACAAAGGGATTCAATACGATGGATGCATGCTTGATTCGAGTGACCTGGTCGGAGAACGCGCGGGTCGTAGAGCGTGATGCGCGTCAGTTTGATGCGGCGCGTGTGCGGGTAGCCTGAGTATCCGGTCCGGAACTGGAACTCGACACCGAGCCTTGGTCCATCGATCCGTATGAGGTATTTGCAACACCGTTTTGAGCACGAAGTCGAGCTTCGGCGGCTTCGATGTTATAGGGATAACCGTTTTTGTCGGTGGAGGGCCGATAGCCGGCCTCTCGCAGTTGCGCAAGCTCGTTTTCCAATTGTGCCCGCGTGACAGGTTGGGTGACTTGCGCCACCGCCAAGCTGTGGACCACAAGGGTCGTCGTGACAAGCGACGCGGAAATCAAGGGTTTGAGCATAGCGAATTCCTGTGAGATGAATTGACAAGCGTCGACTGACGGACTTTTCGCCTGTCGTCCGAGTTGCCTAATCTAGGGCAAAACCCTTAAGAGAGACTTATGACTGAGCTTATCGCCTGGAATTGCGGCGCTGTTGTGTCAGGTCTGTGCAATGAGAAGGTAATTAAGCCGACGAAGTAATCCGGTAGTTCATGCAATACGACAAACCATTCAAGGTTTGCAGGAGACAGAAATGAATGTGAACGCAGGAGCACGGCTGGACTGCCTCCTCGAAGACCTTCAACCGGCGGATGCGCTTGCGCATCTTGATGCCGGTGCCGATGCGCGGGTGTTTAGCGAGAGCTAACACATGTCACTCGGTGGCCTTCAACCCGTGGTGGGTGTGCGCGACCGGCCGGTGCGGAGCTGGCTCCGCCAGCGTTTGCGTGCTCGCCACGGCTTGTGGAGCCATATTTGCGTCCTGTTGCTCATTACTGCGGGCATTTACTGGTCCTATAGCTACACAGAGCAACTCGGCATCGAAACTATTCGCAGCGCGGCGATCCATCGCGTCGAAATCTACGACACGGCGCTAAAGAGCGAACTGGCGCGCTATGCCTACTTGCCGTCGCTCGTGAACCTCAACCCCGAAGTCGTTCGACTGCTGCAGGAGCCTGACGATGTTGCGCTCACCGGTCAGGTCGATCGATATCTGGCCGCGGTCAATCGGGGGGCGCATTCGGACACTCTGTACATCATGGATGTGCAGGGCAACACCCTGGCGTCGAGCAACTGGGACCAGTCATATAGTTTCGTCGGGATGAACTACGGCTACAGGCCCTATTTCCGGAAAGCGCTCTCGACTGGCAGTGGCTCGTTCTATGGCTTAGGGGCCGCGAGCAAGGAAGCTGGCTACTTCTATGCCGAGCGCATCTACGCCAGCGGCAAAGTCGTCGGCATCGCGACCGTCAAGATCAACCTCGACAAGATCGAGCAAATTTGGCGACGCGCGGGCGATACGGCAATGATCAGCGATGCTCACGGCGTTATTTTTCTATCGACCCAGGACCGCTGGAGATTCAAGTCACTCGGCGTTTTATCGCAGGATGCTCGCGCGACGATCGCCGCCGATCATCAATATGATGCGCCTGGCGCATTGGAACCCGTCGGCTTGATTAGGCAAAAGCCAGAAGGCGACATGGCCAGTATCGCCAGGTTCGCGTCTGACGCGATTCTGGGCCCACATGCTCCGTCATTTCTAACATCGCGCTTTTTGCTATTGAGTCGCCCGGTGCCAGGCACAAGCTGGACGATCAACACGCTGTCCGATATTAAATCGGCTAGGGTTGCCGCAGTGAATGTCGCCCTTGGGGTCGGGTCGGGGATGACGTTGGTGACGGTTTTCGCTTTGTATCTTTTGCAGCGGCGGCGGATCATCGCGCAGGAACTTGCTGCCAAGGAAAACCTGCGCCACATGAATGAAGAGCTCGAACGCAAGGTGATGCGCCGAACCGATGCGTTGAATCGAATCAACAAGACGTTGAAAATCGAGATTGCGGAGCGCCACCGTGCGGAAGCCGTACTCAAATCGACGTTGCAGGAGTTGGTCCAGGCCGGAAAAATGGCAGCGCTCGGGCAGATGTCCGCAAGCATTACGCATGAACTCAATCAACCTTTGGCGGCGCTCCGGACCTTGTCGTCGAACGCGCTGATGTTCATGCAGCGGCTTGAACTCGACGAGGCGCAGCAGAACCTGCGGGTCATTTGCGACATGACCGAACGCATGGGGAAAATCACTAGCCAGCTCAAACGCTTTGCGCGTAAATCGCCCACCTACCTGGAACGGGTGCTGGTTGGCTCTGCCATCTCCAATGCCATTTTTCTGCTTGATGCCCGGATTCGTAGCGGCGATGTCGAGTTGGTGCGCGAGGAGCCACAAGACAACTTGTACGCAATCGCGGAACCCAACCGGCTTGAGCAGGTATTGATCAATCTGATCGGCAACGCGCTGGATGCGATCGCCGAAGTCGACATCGACCACTCAGCTCGAGCGCGGGTGCTGACAATTACCGTTTGTGGCGAAGAGGATCACGTTTCGATTAGCGTGCGCGACACCGGTGTTGGCATATCGGACGAGGTCCGCAGTCACTTGTTCGAACCGTTCTTCACGACTAAAGATAAGGGCGAAGGGCTGGGATTAGGTTTGACGATTTCGATCGGCATCATCCAAGAGTTCGGAGGTACTCTGGTCGCCCAAAACAGGCCTGACAGCACTGAATTCACCGTCAGGCTAAAACGGACCACACTGTGAGGAGACGATGTCTAAAAATCTAAAAGTGCTATTTGTGGAAGATGACGCGGCGGTGCGCCTCGGCGGCATGCAAGCGCTTCGTTTGAGCGGCCTGGAGGTCCAGTCGTTCGAGCGGGCCGAAGATGCCCTGCGTTATATCGAGTTTGGTTTCCCCGGCATTCTGGTCAGCGATATCCGGCTGCCCGGTATGAGCGGCCTCGCGTTACTGGAGCATGCGATTGGAACCGACGCGTCGCTACCGGTCATCCTCGTGACCGGACACGGCGATATTCCAATGGCGGTCGACTCGATGCGTCGGGGTGCTTATGATTTTGTCGAGAAACCCTACTCGTCGGAGCAACTGGTCGACGTTTCACGCCGTGCGCTGGAAAAACGTCGCCTGACGCTCGAACTTGCAGCCGTGCGCCAGACACTTGCCCATCGCGATAGTATAGAAGCGAAAATTCTTGGACGTTCTCCTGTCATCGAACGTCTGCGCCGAATGATCCTGGAGCTTGCCGACACCGACGCGAATGCGCTGATTTTCGGCGAAACCGGAACGGGCAAGGAACTGGTCGCCCGTTCCCTGCACGATTACGGGCATCGAAAGGCGAAGAACTTCGCGGCGATCAATTGCGCGGGTATCCCGGAGCTATTGTTCGAGAGCGAGGTGTTCGGCCATGAGGCTGGCTCCTTCACCGGTGCGATCAAACGGCGTATCGGAAAAATTGAGTACGCTCAGGGAGGCACGCTGTTTCTTGACGAGATCGAAACAATGCAGATGTCGCTTCAAGTAAAACTGTTGCGCTTGCTGCAGGAGAAAAAATTCGAGCGTGTCGGCTCCAACGAACTGCTCCAGATGGACTGCCGGATCGTTGCCGGGTCCAAGGCGGATCTATTGGCGCTGTCTTCGCTAAATCATTTTCGCGACGATTTGTACTACAGACTAGGCGTTATCGTGCTTGAGATTCCTCCGCTGCGGGAACGCCGCGAGGATATCCCGCTATTGTTCGAGCACTTCGTCTTACGTGCTGCTGCTGAATACAACAAGCCGATCCCGGATATCTCGTCCGCGCAAATGCGCGACCTGATGTCAAGATCGTGGGCGGGAAACGTAAGGGAATTACGTAATGTGGCCGAACGCTTTACATTAGGTATGCCGACGCGCGTCGACGCAGCGAGTATCGACGACAGTACTGAGAAACCCTCCCTCGACACGAAACTTAATCTGTTCGAGCGCCAGTTGATCGAGGAGGCATTGCGCGAATGTTCAGGCCGCGCGGTTGTGGCGTGCGAGCGTTTGGGTGTTCCCAAAAAAACGCTATACGACAAGATGCGTCGTCTGGGCATCAGTTCCGAGGAGTTCAAATGAACGTTCTGGATTACCGTTTGGCAGCGCTTGACACTTTTTCCAGCCATTAGATAGCCGCTTGTCTGGTTTTTCGCAATAAGGCTGAGTGAACGAAGCGCTAATGCGCTTCAAATCAATAGCTTAGTATCCCTTTATACTGGCACGCCGCTTGCATTGTTGTTTCCAGTAATGTTAAAAACAACCGAGACCCGTGTATGACTGCGCGCATCAGAGTGTATCAACCTAACCGAATCCCCTTGCTGCTCATGCCTTAAAACGCTTAGCCAACCGATCCGCTGCCGTGCAGCACGGCGGCGTACGGTGCTAGGGTTTTTACGCAATTTAAATCGGTGTACTAACTTAACCGATTTGTGAATTTCTTATACCTATAATATTTCGGAGATTTTATGAGACGACTCGCAATTTCGAGTTTTACCCTGGCTATGCTATCCGTAGCTTCGACCGCCCAAGCCCAAAGCAGTGTCACGCTTTACGGCGAGATTGATAACGCACTGGCGTACTACAACAATGTAGGTCACGCATCCTTAGTGACGATGCAGGGCGCTGACCTGACCACTAACCAGTGGGGCATTAAAGGCAAGGAAGACCTGGGCGGAGGCTTCCAGGCGATCTTCAACCTCGAAAACGGTTTCGACATCAACACCGGGAAGTTGAGGCAGGGTGGCCGCGAGTTCGGCAAGAATGCATGGGTTGGCCTGGCGAGCACCTCCCTGGGCACGGTCACCATCGGTCGCCAGTTGGATCCAACAGTTGATCTGGTTCAACCCCTTACAGCCGACGGTTATGGTCCCGCGTTCACCACCCCGGGCGATGCCGACAACAATGACAATACCTTCCGGGTCGACAATTCGATCAAGTACACGAGTCCGACGTATGGCGGCCTGCAGTATGAATTGATGTACGGCCTGGGCGGTGTGGCGGGCAACGTATCGTCGCAGGAGATGTCCTCGGCTGCTGCATCTTACACCTACGGTGGCCTGAGTCTGGCAGTTGGTTACGTCTTCGCCAAGAACGACAGTGCAACTGGTGTGGGCACTGCCGACCAGACCCAGAACAACTCCGTCACGCCGCTCTTTGGCGGCGTCGCGTTTGTCGGCTCACGGATGATCACGCATGTGGCAGCTCAGTATGTTATCGGTCCGTTTACCGCTAACGTGCGCTACAGCAATGCGGAGTGGAAGCCCTATGCACACTTCGCGGCATTCAACCGTACTGAAAACTTCAATACCGGAGCGACCTCCCTCGAGTACCAAGTGACGCCATCGCTTGCGGTGAATGTCGGCTACACCTATATGCGGTCAAGCGGCACCTCTTCGGCTACGTACAACACCGTTGCGGCGGGCACGGAATACTTCCTGTCCAAGCGCACGACCGTCTATGCAATCGGCGGTTACTCGCATGCACACGGCACCACGTTCAGCGAGGACGGCAATAGCATCGTCGCTGCCGGTGGGTCGGTGGGTGACCTCGAATCAAGCTCAAGTACTCCAAACCAGGTCGCTCTCATCTTGGGTATTACCCACAAGTTCTGACGTGATAGCGCGTCAGTACCCGGAATCGTCGCCAGAACGGCGCTCGATTCCGAGTTGCACCTGTCCTGTAGAGCGGCGCAGGAAGTGCCTTCTTTCGATGCTTCCGCAAGACACCCCTCGGCGAAAAACATCGGCCGTTAACCCTGAAACAGGCAATGGCAACAATACAAAATGGATGGAGATGATGTCACACAAGCTCAAGTCGCTAGCGCTGCTCGGCAGCCTGTTCTCTTGTGTTCTGACCGGCCATGTCGGTGCCGCTGAACTCAAGATGATTTCCAAAGTACAGGTTCCGGGCGCCCCGCTGGATTCGTTCGACATCAGTTATGTCGATCAAAAGACAAACCGGTATTACCTGGCCGACCGCAGCAACAAGGCCGTTGATATCGTCGATGCAACAACAGGGAAGGTGATGGGCCAGATCCCCGGTTTCGTCGGCTTTGACAAGGACAACGATACAGCGGGGCCTAACGGCGTCCTGGTAATCGGCGATGAAGCCTGGGCCGGCGATGGGGATAGCTCGGTCAAAGTCATCGACCTGAAGTCCCAGAAAATCGTCGATACGATCAAGACGGGCGGGAAAAACCGCGCTGACGAAATGGCGTACGACCCCAAGCACCATATCTTTATCGTCACCAACGATGCGGATGATCCTCCCTTCGTGACGCTGATCTCGACCAAGCCAGGACATAAGATCCTCAAAAAGATCGTCTTCAATGACGCGACCGATGGAATCGAGCAGCCAATCTATTACGCGCCGAAAAGCATCTTCCTGATGACGGTTCCGGAAATCAAGGGCGACAAGTCAACGGGCGGAATCGCTTTGATCGATCCGCTTAAGGGCGAAGTCACGAATGTCATGAAGGTTTCCGACTGCACACCTGCCGGGCTGGCACGCGGGCCGGGAAAGAATCTGGTGATCGGTTGCAACGCCGGCGGCAAGAAGTCGACGCTCAAACCGGTTACGCTGATCGTCAACGGAGATAGCGGGGCGGTCGTCGCCACGGTTCCCGATATGGGCGCATCTGACGAAGTGGCTTATAGCGCTAAAAACGGGCAGTACTACATTAGCGGCCGGCAGATGCCGAATGGTCCGGTTCTGGGCGTGATCGATGCCAAGACCAACACGCTCTTACAGAGTATCCCGACGGGAGGTAATGCCCATTCGGTTGCCGCGAGCGACGTGAATGGACATGTGTTTGTGCCGCTTCCTAAAACAGGTGGTCCGTGCGGTGGTTGCATCGGCGTCTACAGTACTCAATGAGGCTCATCGTGAGGACAGTTCTCATGAAAACCAAGGCGGGATTTTTAATCGGTGTGCTGCTCGCTGTGATTCAGCCGGCTCACGCAGCAGATCTGGTAGTTTTTTCGGCGGCGGCGCTGAAGGGCGCTCTTGAGAAACTGCCCGAGCAATACTTTGCGGCGAGTGGCGATCATGTACGCTTGATCTATGGCACCGCAGGCCAGGTGCACGATCGGGCGGTGTCGGGGGAAGCTTTCGATCTCGTCATTGTTCCTCCCATGCCGCTGGCCAATTTGGTCGAGCGTCATCTGGTGCAGGAGGGATCGGAAAGAGACCTCGCGCGCGTGCGACTCGGTATAGCGGTCAAAACCGGCACCGCCGCGCCCTGGATCGGGGATGACCAGGCGTTCGCGCATGTCCTGCTCGACGCTCCGTCGATCGGGATGGCCAACCCGGCAACCGGAGCGACTTCGGGCATATATCTCGCCAAGCTGATCGACCGCCTCGGGATTGGTGACCGGGTAGACGCCAAGATCAAGTACTACGCCGAAGGACAAACCGCTATGGAGGCCATGGCGCGGGGCGAGGTATCCCTCGGACTGGGGCAGATCAGCGAAATCAAGCCTGTTCATGGCGTCACGCTCGTCGGGCCTATTCCAGAAGACCTGCAGCTCAAAACGACCTACGCAGTGGGTATCGGCACCAACAGCGCGTCACAGGAAGCGGCAAAAAAGCTGCTCTCTTATCTCACCGGACTGGCAGTGGAGGCGTCGTTGAAAGCGAACGGATTCGACCTCGTTTCGCCGGCGAACTAGCTGGAGCCGGACCTCGTTAGCCACACGTTGCCAGGTTTCCCAGGCACTATTATCTAGGTTTGCTACTTAGAAGGAGCGATCTTGGACAAAGCGCGCCGCACCCTCCTTAAAATAGGCACGGGGCTCGCCCTCAGCTCGGCAGTGATCACTCGAGCTGGAGCGACTCCTGCAGCAATCAAGGTTCCCGTAGAGCCAGGACCGGCCGGCAATGCATTGCGGTTGGTGACCTATCGCCATGCTGCAGCAGAGGCGCCGCGCCTTGGCGCGGTGACGGCGCAGGGCATGGTAATTGACCTCGGCGCGACCGCCCGGGACTTGGGTATGACGCTGGCCTTCGACCCGGCGAACATGGTCTCGTTGATCACCGCCGGGCCCGATGCCATCGCGCAGGCGCGTCGATGCGCTGCCTCCGGGCGGCCGCACGCGTCGCTTGACAACGTGCGGCTCTTGGCGCCGATTCCGGTTCCTGCCCGCAACGTCTACGCTGTTGGGTGGAACTACCTGGAGCATTTCGGTGAGAGTCTGACCGCAAAGCAGGCAGCTCTGCCGAAGCACCCGGTGTTCTTTACCAAGGGCACGCACACCATCAACGGTCCCTTTGACCCCATCCCCTTCAATCCGTCGGTGTCCGTGAAGATCGATTGGGAGGGCGAATTGGCGGTCATTATTGGCAAGCGTGGCTATAACATCGCGGAAGCCGACGCGATGCAGTACGTGTTCGGCTATGCCGTAATCAACGACACGACCGCGCGTGACATGCAGGTCGATCACGGCGGCCAATGGTTCAAGGGCAAGAGCCTGGACGGTCACGGCCCGATTGGCCCCTGGATCATTCCGGCCAGCGACATCGACTACAACAACCTGCAACTGACCACGCGTGTGAACGGTGTGGTGAAGCAGCAAATCAACACGAGTCAGATGTATTTCAAGGTGCCGCGCATCATCGCCGAGTTGTCTCTGGGTCTGACCCTCGAGCCCGGCGACATCATCGCAACGGGGACACCATCGGGCATTGGCGCCGCTCGCAACCCGCCGGAGTTCCTGAAACCTGGCGACGTGATGGAAACCGAAATCGATCGGATCGGCGTGATTCGCAATGTGATTCGTCAGGTCACTGCGTAGCGGCAGGTGTCGCGAGGGAATAGGGGGAAGTCGCCGCCGGGGCAATTGACTTGGCCGGCGGCCTGATCGACAGGCCGGCGTTGGCGTGGTCAAAGCTGGCGTGGTCAATATAGTTGGACAGTCATAGGGAATCAGAATGAGCGATGTGGGCGATGTGAGTGAGAAGCAGAACGTATTACAGCGACGTCGTTTTTTGCAAGGCGCAGCACTGACATTGGTCACCACGGCCGTGATACCGATAAGCACCAGCGCTGCAACCACCCAGATCGTTGCCGAAGATTATTGGGCGCAAAAAGGCGCGGTGAAACTGTACCTGTACCGCAAGCGCCTCGCAGACGGCGCAAACGCAGGTGCGGGCCCGAAGCCGGTATTGTTCCTGGTGCATGGCTCGTCGTTCTCGGGGCGGGGCGGTTTTGACCTGCAGGTACCCGGATCGGCAAACTACTCGTTCATGGACGAGTTCGCAAGATACGGCTTTGACGTCTGGACCATGGATCATGAGAACTACGGCCGTTCGTCCAAGACCGAATCGAACTCCAATATCAGATCTGGCGTCGAAGACTTGAAAGCCGCGCTGCCGATTGTCGAACACGTTACGGGACAGAAGAAGGTCATGTTCTACGGCCAGTCTTCTGGCTCGATTCGTCTGGGTGTCTTTGCAATGGAAGAGCCGGAGCGAGTCGATCGCATTGTGCTCGATGCGTTCACCCATACCGGGGAGGGCGCGCCCGAGATCATGAAGCGGCGCGCGAACATTGCGAACCTTACAGCCAGCAATTTCCGGCCGACCTCGCAAGCGAGCTTTGACGCCATTTTTTCGCGCGATGACCCGTCGACGGTCGACCCGGCAGTACCGAAAGCCTTGGGTGACTACGAGCTGAAGCTGACGAACCGGACGCCGAACGGAACCTATGTCGACATGGCGATCCACATGCCGATGGTCGACCCCAAAAGGCTTCAGTGTTCCGTTTGCATGACGAGAGCCGAACACGACGGCAATGCGACGGATGCTGAATTGCTCGATTTCTTCTCGCAACTGCCGAACAAAGACAAACAATTCTGTGAGATCAAGGGGGTCGCCCATGTCGCGGTGCTTGGCATCAACCGGCACCGCATCTGGCACGCCATGCATGCCTTCTTCACGATGCCGCCTCAACGTACCGCGTAAGCGAGTGACTTGCCTTGTAATTACCCAAGCGGGCCGGGGTCAAGAGAGCAGTCAATACCATGGCCGCGCCGGCGGCCAGTTTCTGTTGCTGCGTCCCAATCGCAGGGGCTGAACGCGCCCGGTTCTTCACATCATGGCTGCGACGGATCGCGCCACACACCCATTAGGATCAAGCGGTGCCGTGCGTCATGAGCAGAAACATCAGCGCGGCAGTCACAAACAGGCCGAATGGTTGCCGTGCGAGCTATAGTAGATATTGACATACCTACTATAGTAGCTATACTTGTAGCTACGTTGATTCATGGACCGGAGTTCGACATGTCTCGTATTGCAAAGTTATTCACTAGCGGCGGCAGCCAGGCCGTTCGGCTTCCCGCCGAATTTCGTTTTGAGGGAAAAGAGGTCTTTATCAGCCGTGATGGGGAACGCATTGTTCTTTCTCCGAAGCCGGACTCGTGGGCCGAATATCTTGCGTCGGGGCCGCGTGCAACGCCTGACTTCATGGAGGACGTGATCGATTTGCCTGTTCAGGACCGGGAGCCGATCTGATGCAGTTGTACATGCTCGACACTGACACGTGTGCATTTGTAATGCGTGGCCCGTCCGAAAATCTACGCGGGAAGCTGCTGGCAACGCCGATTGATGAACAAGCGATTTCAGTTATCTCTCTTGCGGAGTTGCTGTTTGGTATCAAGTTGTCGTCGCAGGCAAAACGCAATCGGCCGGCGCTGGACGCCTTTGTGAAACACTTGACAGTAATGGAGTGGCCTGAAGAAGCCGCCGAGCACTATGCGGAGATTCGCGCGCATCTACATAAAAGCGGTCAGATGATCGGCGCGAACGATCTCTTGATCGCTTCACATGCACGCTGCGTCGGCGCTGTTGTGGTCACGAATAACGAGCGGGAGTTCCGGCGCGTGCCGGGGCTGAAAGTTGAGAACTGGCTGTAGCAGACACAACGGAAAAGCGCAGCCTTTGCACGGCGCACACCAATAAGGGGACGGTCGCGAGTTCACGGCGAACGTCACCAGTTCGGTTGGCTGCATGGCGAGCTCCCATCGTTGGATTGGAGGCTCCCAGCATCGCACCAGCACCAAAACACGACATTTCTATTTGGCTCAAGATGTCGCGAGCGATTGGGGCTACTTCTGGCAAACGGGGCTAATTTCGGCAGTGCGCAACGGCTCTGGAACGACGGGAGCGGGGTGTTCTGGATGGCGACCGGGAACACCGTCTGAGCGGATGCTATACTTTTTTCGTGTGCCAATAGCTTGAATGGGGTGATCTGATGGCTGCGACTCATGACGCGCTTTATGAGCGGGATTTTTATGGCTGGGCGAACGAGCAAGCAGCGTTGTTGCGCGAAGGGCGGTTGGCCGA
Source organism: Caballeronia mineralivorans PML1(12) (assembly GCF_001028175.1). Classification (GTDB taxonomy): domain Bacteria; phylum Pseudomonadota; class Gammaproteobacteria; order Burkholderiales; family Burkholderiaceae; genus Caballeronia; species Caballeronia mineralivorans. The sequence continues at coordinate 91,714 of NZ_AEJF01000230.1, read as the reverse complement.
TGCCGATCTTGGTCATATTGCAGAGGAAATCGAGAGCATGGGGCGCAGTGAAAAGCGTGAGCTGGTGAATCGCCTGACGGTTCTGTTGACGCATCTGCTGAAATGGCAGTTTCAGTCTGCGTTTCGGGGGCGTAGCTGGCAACTGACGGTGATTGAGCAGCGGCGTAAGGTTGCGGCTCATTTGGATGACAATCCAAGTTTGGCGTCGGTGTTGCCTGCTGCGTTTGCGACGGCTTATGGCTATGCGCAGATTGAGGCTGAGCGGGAAACGGGCTTGCCTGAAAGTACGTTTTCGGATGTGTGTCCGTATACGATCGAACAGACGTTGGATGAACGCTTTTGGCCGGGCGCGTGAAGCTGCGGCGCTGCCAATATGAAACCCGCTGCTGGCGGGTTTTTTTACGCTCGTGGAAGGCCGGCGCATTCGCATTGATCACGTATGCGTCTGCGTTTGCTGCGGGTTCACGTCGGTGGTCTTTGGTGGCGGGTTCGTCCAGGTCGCGTGTGACGCCCATTTCGTCGAGCTTCAGTTCGTGTTCAAGGGTTTGCAAACGTAGGACGGCCACGGCCCATGTTGGAATGATTCGTGTGCCGTTGAATCATTCGGTGATGGTCCGGTTGCTGCGCTGTAGAAGTCGGCAAAGGATCGGCAGCGGTATGCCGGTGCGTAGTAGGAAAATTCGGTGACTGGCGAGGCGTTGTGGCGGGTGAGGATTTTCCGTGTGGAGGGTGTCATGATGGGCTCGACTGACAGCGGAAAAAAAAGACCGGATAGGTGCCCGGTCCTATGTTTACGGCTGCAATCAACGAGCGCTTAACTTTGAATTATCTGGACAACTTAAAAGTTGATAATTTATGTTATGTCAAATTTTAAACGCCGTAAGAGGCATCTCCAAAACACAACATATTCCCTCCTTCTAGCCGCCTGATCTGGCGCGCTTCTCTTCCAGTTTCCAGCACTTCAATCGAATCGTGGAAGCAGCGCGACGGCTGGGACAAAGCGACGATTGCCGAGAAAGTCGAGGCGTCGCTTGAAACGCGCCTGATCGTGCTGATTGCCAAAGAAGTCAAAGACCCGGTTGACTTCAAAGAGATTGACTTGCTCGGCCGCGAGCTTGAACGCATGGCACGTGTGCGCAAATACAGCGACACAGGTAAAGAGTCGGACCTGAACCCGGCAATCAAGGCGCGCAATGAAGGACCGAAGAAAAAAGCGGTGCGCAACCAGATCACCGAGGAACAACAAGCGAAGCTGCACGACGCGTTTCTCAAATCGCAGTTCGACTATCAAAAGGTCTGGTATCGCAACGGCCACAATCGCACGCGCAACTTGCTCAAGTCGCGGCAGATCGGCGCGACCTACTATTTCTCGCATGAAGCGCTCGAAACCGGCCGCAATCAAATTTTCTTGTCGGCAAGCAAGGCGCAGGTGCACGTGTTCCGGCAATACATCTGCGCGTTCGCTCGTGAAGTAGCCCAAGTGGAGCTAACCGGCGACACCATTCTCTTGCACCAATGGTGCCGAACTGATTTTTCTGAGCACCAACGCAAAGACCGCGCAGAGCTATCACGGCAACTTCTATTTCGTGGATTTACATGATGCCGTAGGTCATCTTTACCATCTTCACGTTTTGGCTTCGGCCCAGGATTAATGTGATTAGACATGTTTTTCTCTCATAGGAAAATAAAACAATTTGCCCTCTACGAGAGGTCACTATGTCTGTTTTAAACGGCTCCGTGCGGCACAAAGTTAAACAATTGTTATAACGGATGCTCTTTGAGGTACGTGCGCAACGCATCGTTCATTCGTGTTTGCCACCCGTCACCCTGGGCCCTGAAGCGCTCGATAATGTCGGCGTCGTACCGGCTGGTGACAAGCACCTTCGGGTTGTCTTTGGGCGGGCGGCCCATGCGCTTTTTTTCCAGCAATTCCGAAAATGGCCGCATCGCCTTGATGTTGGCGCTCGGCACTTCGGCGGAATCGAACTCATGTTCGATTTCCGCAGGGGTTTTTTCTCGCTTGCTCATAGTCTCTCACCTCTCTAGCGTTTGCTTTGCGCAGGCTAATGACGCGCATCGTTTCATCTCGGAACGTGAACGCGACCATGTGGAGCCGACCACCGATGTAGCCGAAGCCGCGATAGCGTTCCTCGCCATAATTGAACCGGGTATCGACTTCATACCGCAGGCTATCCCAATCGAAGCGGCACGCATCGGCAAGCGAGATGCCGTCATGCCCTTTTTGGTTGATGGCGTCTTTCGCCGGGTCGAATGTGATTTACATGCACATATTGTAGTAACAAAAAGTCTCACCCTGAAAACCGGGCGCAACGCGTGTAAACGTTGCATCAGAACCCCGCTTTTGCGCGTCAAGATGCGTCATTTTTACAATATCCGATGCGGCTCAAGCCCTAGCACCCGCGCGGCTCGCGCCGAATTCACGGCTGCATCAAAAGTAGGCAGACAAGAACCGGGCAGGCGTGGAGGGGGGACCGCCGCTAGTCGGCTGGAACGGACGGCACGAACCGCACGAGAGATGGGTCGGGCTGGGCTTGAATTACCCCTCCCTACTCCATTCCGGCCCCTTGGCGGCTCTCCCACGTCGCTCTTGGCGAAGTCCACGCCCCGACTTACCTCCATCGAACCTAGACCCCGTGACGATGACTCGCCCGTGAAACGCCTCATGCGATATCAAACGATGATTGCAATCTTGAAAGTGATATCACTTTATGCTATCGTTTCGGTATGAAATCCAAACACGCCAAGACGCTAGAAGCGATATTCAGGAAGCCCACAAACAGCAACATCGTGTTTGCGGAAATCGAATCACTGGTTACCGCGTTGGGCGGTGAGGTAAGGGAAGGTTCTGGCTCGCGGGTAGCCTTCGAACTGAAGGGGCATCGACGATATCTGCATCGACCGCATCCGGGCAAGGATGCGAAGAAGTATCAGGTGGAAGAACTGCGAGAGTGGTTTATCGAATTGGGGGTAAAGCCGTGATAAACGCAATGAGTTACAAAGGGTATTTGGCGCGGGTTGAGTTTGATCCGCGCGACAACATTTTTGTCGGGCACGTGCTTGGCGTGTCGGATCGCATCAGTTTCCACGGCGAGACCGTGCAGGAACTGACAACGGATTTCCATGAAGCCGTCGATCACTATCTCGATGACTGCGCGAAGACCGGCCGTGATCCACAAAAGCCTGCATCGGGTAAGCTTATGCTGCGAATTCGGCCGGAGGTGCATGCCGCCGTTGGTGTTGCTGCCGCAGCAGCCGGCAAGAGCATCAACCAGTGGGCTGACGAGGTGTTAGAACGCGCCTCGCACGCGTGACGGGTGGGCGTAAAAGCATGGCCGTCTAAATAGTATTAGTCGACGACACGCTTTACCGCAAAGGATCGCTCGATTACACGCTCGGAAAAATACATCACACATACAGCCTTACCGATCATGTAATGCGCTCTATGATTGAGGACAAAAATATCTACATAGATGCATTCGTCGGTTTCAATCGAGGCGATTTCTGCGACGTGTGCGCTGCTAGGGGGATCGAAATGCTGTACTAGTTGGTTGAACCATTGAAATTGCACTGATCTAACGGTGCATGGACAAGATGAATCTGAGCGAAGCCGAGCGCGAGGAATTGATGGCGATGCAACGCAGTCGCACGATGGCCGTAGGTCAAGTGCGACGTGCGCGGCTGATCCTGCCGCTCGACCACGGGGCCTCGCGCGAGGCGATCATGAATGAGTTGCGATGCGACTCGCGCTTCATCACGACCTGGAAAACCCGCTTCGCGAGCGAGCGTCTGGCGGGACTGTCTGGGCGACATCCGGGCCGTGCGCCGCGCCGGGATCTAGCACGCCTGGAAGCCCGGGTGCTTGATTACACGCTCAGACGTAAGCCGCAAGGACGGCTCGACCCACTGGAGCAGTCGCAAGCTCGCCGCGCCGTTGGGCGTGCCGTTCATGACGGTGCAGCGCATCTGGCGCAAGCACGATATCCGTCCTCATCGACTCGACACCCACATGGTGTCCAACGATCCCGACTTTGAAACGAAGGCGGCCGACGTCATCGGGCTGTACCTGAACCCGCCGACGCATGCGGTGGTGTTCTGCGTGGACGAGAAGACCGCGATTCAGGCGCTGGACCGCAAGGACCGGATGTTGCCGCTCTCGCCCGGGCGTGCCGAGAGTCATGGCTTCGAATACAAGCGCAATGGCACCCTGAGTTTGTTCGCCGCGCTGAACACGGCCACCGGCGAAGTGCTGGGCAAGACTGCATCGCGCCACACCAGTGCCCAGTTCGTCGCCTTTCTCACTGAGGTCGTGTCGGCCCACCGCACCACGCAAGAGATTCACGTGATCTGCGACAACGTCAGCAGCCACAAAACACCGGCTGTCCAGACGTTCCTGCTCGATTATCCCAACGTCACGATGCATTACACACCCACCTATTCGTCATGGCTGAATCAGGTTGAGAGCTGGCTTGCACGCATTCAGCGCGATGTCATCACGCGCGGCGTGTTCACCAGCACCAAAGACCTCGACAAAAAGCTCATGCGCTATATCCGCCAGTACAACAAGCAAGCCGCACCGTTGAAATGGAAGTACGCCAACCCCAAGCGCCGCATCCGGTGCGATTCATCGGGTTCAATGGACTAGGAGGGGCAAATCTTCCGCCTCCCCTAGTGTTGCGCCCTTTGCTTCACGCATTACTCGCAGTCTTATCTTCCATTTCGATGAAGCGCGACATCGCAAGCGCTATCGTTGCCGCCCGACTGATCCCGAGCCGGGACGAATGGCGATCGATGCGCGCAAGTAGTGCCGGGTCGATGCCTAAGCTGATTGTTTCTTTGCGGCGTTTTACCGGTTCCGCTGCACTGCCCCTCCCTGCGTCCGGCGCGCGACCTATGAATTCCTCGATCGTTGTGGCATTGGCGACCGCGGGACGTTTCGTGATTGTCATATCGGATTCCCATGCATTGGATATTGAATCGATAGCGATTCCATATTGATTCAATGGTTAAGCAGCAAACACTGCATCTTTCAGACGTTCGATTTCCGCGCATGCGACCGGGTCTCGGTGCTTCATCTCTTCGACGTGCAACCCTGCACCGCTGGCATTAGAGAACGCCTTGCGCCGGTTCAACCGGTACGGTAATAGTTCGATCGATGAAAAATCGCGGATAGCGGCCGCTGCATCGCGGTTGTCCGCGCCTTGCGGATCGGCCGCATTCATGAACGCAAGCGGCTTCAGATCGTGAACGGCGCGCGCCTCTTCCACCAACTCGGCGATATCGTGCAGCGCCCACACGTCGAACGAGCGTGGCAGGAACGGGATCAGTACCGCGTCGGAGACGGTCAGAGCAGCGCGCAGCGCGCTCGAATCGCGCCCGCCTGCATCGATGATGATGTGATCGTAGGCATGGCGCTGTGCCTGCACCTGAGTGCGCAGCGTCGCCCCGTTCGCGTACGCCGATGCTGCGATCGGTGCTCGGCCGCTGTCTGTACGGATCGTGATTGCCGTCACGCTCGTTTCCTGGCGGTCACCATCGACTAACCAGACGCGCGCGCCGTCAAGCGACAGGCCCAAGGCGAGTTGCAACGAACTAGTCGATTTGCCGACGCCACCCTTTGAGTTTCCGACTGTGACAATCATGTGCTCCCCCGAGCGTAAAACCTGCTTGATTCGATATCGATTCAATATTGTTTTGATATTGTTTCGATGGTGTTTCGCTATTGGATCAATGGCGATTCGATAGCGGCTAAAGGTCAAACTCAAATGCCTGCGTTGAGCGACGTTCCCGCTTCGGTATCGGAACCTCTGGCGGGTACATTTCAAGCTTGGTACGGTATGTGTGGCCGCACGTCACGTCGTCACACTGGAAGTCGATTTCCCATTCCGTCTCTGACTTCTTTTCCATCGCTCGGGCGATACCGCGAGCGCTGCAATGCGGGCATGCAATCGTGAATCTCACGGTCGGTTCTCCCGCGCCAGCGTTGTGCGAGCGTTGACCGGACCGCGCAGCATCAGCGACGGCTTCACTTCGAGCGAGACGCCCGCGCGTGACCGTGACGATGCCGACAGCGAATGCAGGATTTCGAAGCCCGCAGGAGTGCGATAACCGCAGTCCTCACAGACGAAATACATACGTCGCAACGTCGTCGATAAGCCCTCAGTGTGGCGGGCGTCAATCTCTCCACCGCAGCACGGACAATCGATCTTCATTCCTAGCATTCCGGCCTCCAATCATGGTCAAGGGAGCCGCCCCCGGCTGTTTCTTGCGTCGCGGCGAACGGCGTACCGGCCGATCGCGGATCGTTTTGTCGTGTTCTGTCGTCGTCTTCCCGCTCGCGCGTACAGTTATTCACACGAGTCCAAGGGCCGATTTCATCGGCCTCAAAACCAAAATTCAAACCATCAAGCCCGACCGGCGCATATCCACCATGCGCGGCATCGGCGGCACTCGTACGCTCGTAGACCGGTCGCCCAATTACTGACGATCCTGAGATGGCACTTGATGCAGGACGTAGGATTTCCCATGTGAACCTCTTCGATTCGATAATCGTTGTCATGTCGCGCACGTCAGTCCAATTGCCGATCGAGTCGCGCACCTTGTATTCCTCGTGATACTCGATACCGATCACGCGAGGCGCAACCTCTTCGCCATAGCGCCCGGTCTCTTCGCTCGACACCTTCGACAACCGAATGCGGTAGTCGCGGCCCGCAAACACCCCACCCTGCGCTTCGCAGTAGTAGTTCCAGGCGACGGACGCGTTATCGCGCCCTTCGAAGATGGCGACTTTATTCACGGCGTTGTGAGCCTTGCGAAGAAAGGCCGGTGCGTCAGAGGGAACCTCAGCAACACGGCGAAGCTCTCGCCACGCTGTGACCGGGGGGCCGCCGAATTTGCGGCGGTTGATTCTTGAGGTAGTCCGCTATCGGAGCGTGATCTACCGCGCGCTCGGCGAAGCGCAGCGGATCGAAGATGGCCTTCGCGAGAAAGATAACGGGAAAATCGTCGGACCGCGTTTGATCGGCCGCCATGCAAGTACGCAACTTCAGCGCGGCCGGGTTACTTTGACCCGCAACCGCCCTCCCCGGTCCCACGTCAGTCCGCTGGCGACCTTGCAAGCGGTCGTGCGACCCTCCGCACCCATGTTTCGACCATGCGCCAAGGCTACGCGGACTGATTGTGCGAGACGCGCCCACTCATATCTCTGGGGATACAAAAATAATTGCATTTCCAATTTATTGGGGATACAATAAATACCATGAAAATAACCTTCGACCCGGCCAAGAGAAGCCGGACGTTCGACGAGCGCGGGCTTGCTTTTGAGGATGCCGCCCTCGTCTTCGAAGGTCGGACTCTGGATATGGTTGATGACCGCTTCGACTACCCCGAAGAACGGATCATCACAGTCGGTCACCTGGCGGATCGCATGGTGATCGTGGTATGGACCCAACGAGGCGAAGCTCGCCACGTTATTTCAATGAGGAAGGCAAATGAACGCGAGAAAAAGCGGTTTGCACAGCGACTTGACTAAGGTGGACGCGAAAAGCGTCAGCCAGTCTGACTATGACGAAATCCCGGAACTCGGCGACGAGTTTTTTAAGGGGGCGGACGAGCATCACGACGGCGTACTCGTGAAGCGTGGGCGTGGTCGTCCGGCTGGCTCGAACAAGGCTCAAATGAACCTGCGTATCGATCTGGATGTGATCGAAGCATACAAGGCTCAAGGGGAAGGCTGGCAAACGCGCATGAATGACGCATTGCGCGATTGGGCAAAGTCTCACGGCATGATGCGTTGAGCGAGCAGAGTATTGGGGCACGCGTCACACGATTAACAATCGGTCCGCTTCGAGCAGCACCAAAAAGCCGCTGCGTGTTTCACGTCAGCGGCTTTTCGTCATGTTAGGCACGGCGCGCAAGGCTCTCAGGCTATGCGTTTGCACAACTCAGCAGCTTCAGGAACGTCAAGTAAAAACGGCTTTATTGGACTTTCTTTGACCGTCCATAGAAAACGAAACTCATCTTGGTCTCGGTATTTATCTGGTGGCTTCACGAACCCCAAACGCCCCGGCACCGCTTCAATCCCTGATCAGCTCATCCACCAGCCAGTACCAGTTGAACGTCGCTTCGATGACCACCCCTACCAAGTCCCCGCGATGCGGTGCCAGTGCCGCCCGGATCTGTACCGGATCGTTCGGTAACCGCCGTTGGTAGACGATCCGGTCAGCTTCATCGCTGACCACTACGACACTGTTGTTCGAGTGCAGGTCGATTCCACTAAACTTGTTCATGCCGGCCTCCTGTGCGTCAAGTCGGTAGGTTTGCACCCTGACTCTACGCCAGCCGTTCTAATGGAACGGAGGCAGGCCGGCTATATGATTATCAGAGCCGTTTTTACTCCAGCGGGCCTACTTCCGCAGCCCTCCCATAGCATCTACATGCTGCGCATCCGGCTGTTTCGTCATATCGTCATATCAGAAAGCCATGCCTTCGCCATCAAGACGTCAATCGACGCATTCGACGCCGACCAGATCGCAAAGTTGGAGCAGGATCTGGCCAAGCAGCAGGCGCGCTTGGCCGATGCCGAGCGCTCGCTTCAGACGAAACCGACTAAGGCGGCGGCCGAGAGCAAGCGCATTGCCACTGACAAAATCGCGTGGACGATAAGCAAGTTGGCGGACCTTCGGCGCGCAGTTTTAACGCAGAGCGATTCGCGTATCTTTCCCGGCCAGTATGCCCCGGTCATGGTGGTTGAAAACGGCCGGCGAATCGTCAAACCGATGCGCTACCAATGCCGGCCGGCAGGAAAGCCAGCGATTTACGACACGACATATCCCGGCACTTACAACGCTCGCCGCGACAACCTGGAGGGCTTCTGGAAAGACCTGTTCGGTCATTCGCACGGCCTGATGATCGTCAACCCATTCTATGAAAACGTGAGCCGACATGCGCTTGAACGCCGTGAGCTGGCCGAGGGCGAGAAGAATGAAAATGTCATCCTTCAGTTCAAGCCAAAACTGAGCCAAGACCTGCTCGTCGCGTGTCTGTGGTCGCGCTGGCAAGGCAAGGGAGAACCCGATTTGCTTTCTTTCGCGATCGTCACGACCGATCCGCCACCCGAAATCGCGATCGCCGGACATGATCGCTGCATCGTTCCGATCAAGCCCGAGTACGTCGATGCGTGGCTCAATCCTGATCCGAGGAATCTCGCGGCTCAGTACGCAATCCTCGACGATCCACATCTTCCGTACTACGAATACCAGGTAGCAGCTTAGGTGACTGGCATGTTCGAAAGGTGCGGTGCGCGCCGTAGCGGCCGCCCTAAAGGCTGCTCTCGAACATGCGGCCGACCAGGGAGCCGAACTCCGTGTATGGCGTTCCTTTGATTGCGCGGCACATGTCGAAGACCGCGCCGGTATCTGGACGATCGGCAAGGGCGATCACCTCGTCGAGCGATAGCGTATCCTGCGCCGAATGCGTCGGCTCCTCGCACAAGGAAAAGTTGAATTCCCAATACGGCGCTAAGATGCCCTGCTCTTTCTTAACCGCGATTATCTTGACGACCATGGTCGGCACTCTCTCAGTAGTTTCTACTAGTAAATAACAAATGTGCGGTCATTTTGACAGCATCTAAAAATATGCGCAGAGTTTGGTTTCGGACGATTGTCTACTTGGGCATGGACCGTGCGTCCGATAGCGATATGTGTCGGGCGGAGTGTCCATGAGAGCAACTATCCTTTCCCATTCCGACGTGCCTGATGGGCATGCCGAGATTCATCGGTTCGGCTTCGTGCTTGAGGATGGCGACAATGCGCCTCCCCACGAGGAAACGATCTCGTTGCGCACCGCTCGAGTCATTGCGGCCGACTCGGAAAACGGTAATGCGTTTGTCAATATGCTTAGGGAAATCGTGGCTGCGGCACCGGGCAGCTATGACTCGCTGGTCGGCCGCGCTTTCGCGGACGAATGAGCAATAAGTGGAATTGCGGTTTTTGTTTGGTCGGCCATATACTGTACATTCATACAGCTTTTTGCGCTAGATCATGCGACTAAAGATCGAGGACTTCGACCCGGTTTCTAACGGCGATCTAAGAGAGTTTTGGAAGATGAACCGCGATCCGAACTTGACGCGGTTGATCCTTGAAGCGGTCCGCTACCGCAGAGTCATCTACCGAGCGCTAGATGAAGCGCAGCGGATTGAAGACGGCCTTCGCGAGAAACACAACGGCAAAATCGTCGGCGCTTCCGGTTCTCTGGTCATGCGTCTTCGGGACGAACAAACAAGACTTCGATCGCAGGGCGGCTACGTCATCAAGCTGACGACTGACGATCAATACTCTCGGGCCTGACCGGCGCACCATCGGATCGTTGCGCACCTCTAATTCGACGTTTGTCCCGAACCCGCCGTCAGCAACGGCATGCGTGGCCTCTTTAACAAGCCATGGCGTGGCATCAATTTCAGGTTTGAACCCGGCAACTGTCACCGGCATTTATGTAAAGTAAAACGTCTGCCTACGGTTGGTCGATGCCACTGGTAGGCCAAACGACATGCTCCCTGGCCTATTCGGGCAACTTGAACGGAACAAGACTTTCGGCGTTATTTGCTTCGACCAACTTGATCATCAACAGCATGAAAAGGTCCTGTTCCTCCGGCGACAGATGATCGATCGTCCGATCGTGCGCGCGTTGCACCGCAGCCGACATCTTCGCCACCAGACGCTTTCCCTTCAAAGTCAATTTAACCAGCCGCAGTCGCTTGTCATGCGATGCCTGCGTCCGGTCCACCAGCCCTCGGGCATGCAAACGGGGAATCACCTCGGCCACGCTCGAGCGCTCCAGGCCGACCTGTATCGCCAAGGTGTTCTGATCGAGTTCCCCGAATGCATCGAGCGTCGTTAACAGGCTGTACTGAACCGGCGTGATGTCGTAGTCGCCCGTTTCTTCGGCAAAGAGAAAGCCGTGAATCTGATGCATCCGGCGGATCAGGAAACCGGGCCGGCTAAAAAGAGGTGAACGCGCCTGCAATGCACGCAGTTCGCTGCGGACCGATTCGTGGCTGGGCTTTTCCGGGGTAACTGTCGACATGAACATACCGTAGTTAAAACACGTCCGATGCCGCCGACGTGATTGTCAAACCAAGACCGCGTGGTTCCTCGATTGTATGCGAATCACAGAACTCGGACAAATTCGTGGTACACCGCGAATTCACCAGTTTTGACCGCGATGATACGGTTCGGTGCACCCGCGTTTCTCCTGGTGCAAGCCGTTGCCAAATAATCCGTGGTATAGCGCGTAATATTCTAACTTAATGAGGTTATATTATTGAATATAAACGATAATTATGAGCCAATAGACAGATCCAATAAATCGGCACAGTATTTGCGGTACACCACACATCTCACACTGTGCACGGCATCCCTCATGTCTCAGCTTCTGCTCAAAGGTGGTCGGGTTATCGATCCGGCTTCGTCGTTCGACGCGGTATCGGACGTTCTGGTCGACGGCGCAACGATCACTGCGATCGGTCCCGATCTGGCGCACATTGCGCCGCATGCGGAGATCATCGACTGCGGTGGGCGTCTCGTGCTTCCCGGCCTGATCGATACCCACGGCCACGTTTATCAATACGTCACCGGCCGCTTCGGCCTGAATGCCGATCAGTGCGGCGTGCAATCGGGCGTGACGACCCTCGTCGACCAGGGCGGACCGAGTTGCATCACCCTGCCCGGCTTCCGGCATTTCGTCGCCGAACCCGCTGCCACGCGCGTGCTCGCCTTCATGTCCGCCTATCTGGTCGGCGGCCTCGAAGGCCACTATTACCCCGACCTGTACCGGCCGGATTGCCTCGATGCCGCCGCAACCGTGAAGGCCGCGCTCGCCAATCCCGATCTGGTCAAGGGCATCAAGGCGCACGCGGAAATCGGCGGCTTTGCGCGATGGGGGCTCGACGTGATGAAGATAGCCTCGACCATTGGCCGCGATGCAAACCTGCCGCTCTACATCCATTTCGGACAATTGTGGCCAAAGCCGGAGAGCGGCGGCCTTCCCGTCAATCCTGACTCCATTTTCAATCAGGTAGTCAGCACGCTCAAGGCCGGCGATATCCTCGCGCATCCGTTCAGCCGGCATCCGGGCGGGTTTGTCGAAGAAAACGGCAAGCTGCATCCGCTGGTCCAAGAGGCCATCGCGCGCGGCCTGAAGGTCGATGTCGGCCACGGCTCGCATTTCAGTTTCAAGATGGCGCGCATTGTGCTCGACAGCGGTGTGATCCCCGACACGCTGGGCGCCGACATGCACGGCTACAACACGCACGTCCCCGCTCCCGCCGGCACGCCCGATAGCCATCCGGACGAAGAACATTCGTTTCTTGGCCGCACCCAATTCAGCCTGGTCAGCGCGATGACCACCATGTTGACGCTAGGCCTGCCGCTGAATCATGTGGTCGCGATGGCCACGCATCACGCCGCGAAAATGATCGGCATGGCGCATGAAATCGGCTTCCTCAAAGCGGGCGGCATCGCCGATATCAGCGTGCTGGAAGACCGTCGCGGTCGCTGGGTTCTGGAGGACAACGAAGGCACGCAGGTCGTGACGGACCGCATGCTGACGCCGCTGTTCTGCCTACGCGACGGCGTGCGCCACGACGCCATGTCGCCCATGTTGCCGCTCGCGCGCGCGGCGTAACGCCTTCCGGACACAACTGCCATGAAACGTAAAACCCCGACGTCGCATCCGGATCGTCCGCAAGGCATCGGCGCGTCTCTGTTGCGCAAGGAAGACGACCGTTTCATGCATGGCCGCGGTGAATACGTCGGCAATATCCGCATGGTCGGCATGGTCGATGTCGCGTTCGTGCGCAGTCCGATCGCGCACGGGCACATTGTGGGGATCGAAAAGCCGGTGGGTCTCGAGCACGCAGTCTATTCGCTCGCCGATCTCGACGACGTGAAGCCAATCGTCGCCAACTCGGGCTTGCCGGGTTTCAAGAGCTCCGAACAACCCGTGCTCGCCAATGGCAAGGTGCGTCAGGTCGGTGAGATGATCGCCATGTGCGCCGCAGCGACCCGTGCGCAGGCCGAGGACATCGCCGCGCAGGTCTTCGTGGACTTCGAGGAATTGCCTGCGGTTGTCGACATGCTCGACGCGCGACGCGCCGACTCCGCTCTGGTGCACGAGCAATGGGGTGACAACATTTTCCTGGAGACATTCGTCGATGCCCATCCGGATATCGACCTCGATGCGATTCGCCGCGATGCCCCCATCAAGGTCCAGCGATCGCTGCGCACGGCACGGCAAAGCATGGCACCGATGGAAGGGCGCGGCGTGGTCGCGCACTGGGACAAGCGGCTGTCGCAACTGATCGTGCATACGTCGGCACAGATGGTCCACGTCACCCGCTCGGGGCTCGCCCACTGCCTGGGCCTGGACGAAGGGCAGGTCCGCGTCATCGCCCCGGACGTGGGCGGCGGTTTCGGCTACAAGGGCATCCTGTTGCCGGAGGAAGTGTGCTGCGGCTGGCTCGCGATGCATCTCGAGCGGCCGGTGCGGTGGATCGAGGATCGCCGCGAGCAGCTGACCGCCAACGCAAACTGTCGCGAGCACGATTACGACATCACCGCCTATGCCGAGCGCGATGGCCGCCTGCTCGCGGTCGAATGCGAGGCGAGCGTCGACTCGGGCGCATACTCGTCCTATCCGTTCTCGGCATGCCTCGAAGCCGCGCAAGTGGGCAGCATCCTGCCGGGCCCGTACAAGATGGATCGATACCGGTGCCGCACCTGGTCGGTCGCGACCAACAAGCCGCCCATCCTGCCGTATCGCGGCGTTGCGCGAACCGGCGTGTGCTACGCCATCGAAACCATGCTCGACGCGATTGCAGTGGCCGCGGGCATCGAACCATACGAAGCGCGCCTGCGCAATCTCGTCGAACCGCACGAGATGCCGTACGACAACATCACGAACAAGCACTTCGACAGTGGCGACTACCCAGAAGCGGTGCGCCGCGCGGTCCGCTCGATCGACCTGCCGGCCGTGCGCGCGCGGCAACAGCGAGGCGAGCCTGACGGACGGCGCATCGGCTTTGGCATGGCGATCTTTTGCGAGCAGGGCGCGCATGGCACCTCCGTCTATCACGGCTGGGGCATTCCAATGGTGCCGGGCTACGAACCGGCAGTCATTCGCCTGACGCCCGACGGTATCCTCGAAGTGCGCGCCGGGGTTCATTCGCACGGACAATCGATGGAAACCACGCTCGCGCAGATCGCGCACGAGGTACTTGGCATCGATACGGACAGGGTGCGCGTTGTGCTCGGCGACACCGGCGTGACGCCCTACTCCACGGGAACCTGGGGTTCGCGCTCGATCGTCATGGCCGGCGGCGCGGTCGCACAGGCGGCGCGCGAACTGAAGGAGCGTCTGATGCAAATCGGTGCGTGGCTGCTCAGGGAACCGGCCGATGCCGTGCGCTGGGAAAACGGCGCGGTCGCGGGCACGCAGGCGCGCAGGACGCTCGCGGAACTCGCGCACACGTGGTATCGCGCGCCGCAGCTGCTGCCGCCCGATGTCGATCCGCGCGGGCTCGAAGTATCGACGTCGTATCAGGCAAAGCGCGACACCGGCACGTTCAGCTATGCGTGCCACGCGGTTGTCGTTGCCGTCGATACCGAGCTTGGCCTGACGGAGATCCTCGACTACGTGATCGTCGAGGACGGCGGCGTGTTGATTAACCCGATGGTGGTCGACGGTCAGGTCATGGGCGGCGCGGCGCAAGGCATCGGCACGGCCCTCTATGAGGCCATGCGTTACAGCGATGACGGCCAGCCGCTCGCATCGACGCTCGCGGACTATCTGCTGCCGGGCGCCACGGAAGTGCCGGCGATTCGCATCGAACATATGGAGACGCCTTCTCCGTACACGGAATTCGGTCAGAAGGGGATCGGGGAAAGCGGTGCGATCGGCTCGCCTGCGGCCATCGCAAATGCGGTGAATGACGCGCTCAGGCCGCTCGGTGTCGAGATCTGCGAACTGCCGATCTCGCCGCGCGTGGTGGTCGACGCAATGACGCGTGCGCGCGCCGTCGCGTCGAAAGCCGCGAAGGTGATGGCATGAAGGCAGCCTGCTTCGATTACGCCAGGCCGCTGAACAGCGTCGATGCGATCCGTCTCGTCACGCCTACCGACGGCATGGCGAAGTTCGTTTCCGGCAGCCAGTCGCTCGGACCGATGATGAACCTGCGCCTCGCTCAGCCCGAGATGTTAGTCGACCTGCGCGGCATTCCCGCGCTGCGCGAATGCAGGGCCGAGGGCAACACGATCACGTTGGGCGCATGTATCACGCACGCGGAGATCGAGGACGGCAAGGTCGCCGATGGCACCGAAGGCCTCATGCCGTACGTGGCGCGCGGCATTGCGTATCGCGCGGTGCGCAATCGCGGCACGCTCGGCGGCAGCCTCGCGCATGCCGATCCCGCCGCCGACTGGATCACGACGCTGCGCGTGCTCGATGCCGATTTTCTCGTGGCGGGTCCGGCGGGCGAGCGCACGGTATCGAGTGCTGACTGGATGGCAAGTGCGTTCACCACCGCGCTCGACGCCGATGAAATCCTGTGTGCGGTGCGCTTTCGCCGCCTGTCGCCGACCGCACGCTGGAGTTACTACAAGTTCAACCGCAAGCCTGGCGAGTTCGCCGAAGCGATTGCCGTGTGTATCGATGACAGCGCGAACGGTGTGTGCCGCGCCGTGATCGGTGCCCTCGACGGGCCGCCCTACTTGATCGCGAATGCCCGCGCGCTCATCGATACGTCCATGCCTGACGCGCATCTGGAAGCTGCCGGACTCGCGCCCGGCAGCTACGAATATCAGGTTCATCGCGTGGCACTGATGCGCGCTGCGGCGATCGTCCGAGAACACGGCAGGAATCCGCAATGACCGATACTTTCACGCAAGCCGTCCAGCTCGTCATCAACCGCGAGACCGTCAGCAGCACAGTCAGTCCACGCACGCATCTGGCGGATTTCCTGCGCGAGCAGCAGATGTTGTGCGGCACGAATATCGGCTGCGAACAGGGCGTATGCGGAGCCTGTACGGTAATGATCGACGGCGTGCCCGCGCGCTCCTGCATCACGCCGGCGATCGCATGCGCGGGGTCGATGGTGCAGAGCATCGAAGGCTTCGACGACGATGCCACGATGAACGCACTGCGCACGGCGTTCAGTGCGGAACACGCGCTGCAGTGCGGCTATTGCACACCCGGCATGCTGATCACGGCGCTCGATATCGTGACCCGGTTGCCGGCCGTCGACGATGACCGCGTGCGCCTGGAGCTGTCGGGCAATCTTTGCCGATGTACGGGCTATGCCGGCATTGTCCGCGCCATTCGCCGCGTCCTCGATAAGCAGCGCGAACAGAGCGCCGCGCCAATCGCGAGAGCTATCGCAGCGGCGACCGCCTGACCGACAGGATCTCCATGGAAATCGAACAGAGCTTTACCGTGCCCTATCCACGCGATGCCGTGTGGGCATGCTTTCACGACACGTCGGGAATCGTCGCGTGCCTGCCGGGCGCATCGCTGAGCGCACCGCCGGAGGGCACGCTGCTGAAACTCTCCATGCAGGTGAAGCTCGGGCCGATCGTCGCTGCGTTTGCCGGCGATGGCGAGATGACGCTCGACGAAGACCAGTGCCGCGGCAGTGTCAGCGGCGGCGGCGTCGATCGCAAGAGTGCATCGCGCGTCAAAGGCGTCGCGGCGTTCGCGCTCGACAATTCGACACCCGGCGAAACGCGTGTCGATGTTAAGGTCGACTACACCATTGCCGGAAGTCTGGCGCAATTCTCGCGCGGCGGCATCGTGAAAGAACTGGCATCGAGAATGACCGAGGCGTTCGCGGCCAATCTGAAAGCGAAGCTCGATGAGCTTGCCACGCAGCGAGTGGAGGACATCGCTGCCACGCGTGCTGAAACCGGGGTGATACCTGAGCCTGAGATCGCCGCACCTGCCACACCCGCCGCTCCGCTGAACCTTGGGAATTTGTTCTGGAGCATTGTCTGGTCGCGGTTGAAGCGTGTGTTCGGCATCGCAAGGTCCCACGAAGCACGCGCAGATCATGACGGCGCTTGAGACGCTCGCCGCAGTCCAGCCGCAATGGCGTGGCGTGCAGTGCGCGC
This sequence comes from Caballeronia mineralivorans PML1(12), assembly GCF_001028175.1. Lineage (GTDB taxonomy): Bacteria > Pseudomonadota > Gammaproteobacteria > Burkholderiales > Burkholderiaceae > Caballeronia > Caballeronia mineralivorans. Next base: position 74,537 of record NZ_AEJF01000230.1, on the reverse strand, counting down.
GCGACGCGGTCGGCTTGATCGACATGACCCTGCTGCACGCGGGGCCGCCTTATAAGGACCCTTGCAGGCCGCCGCCGCCGGTGCTGTCGTCCGCGGTCCTGTGCTGCCTGTACGAACGCTGGGCGAACGACGAGGCGCAGGCGGAACGTCTTATCGTCGATGGCCGCGTCAGGCTGATGAGCGCGCAGTCATTCAACGTGGTCACGCCGCTGGCCGCCGTGATTTCCCCGCGCACGTCGCTGGTCGATATCACCGATGCCAACGCGACCGGCAAGCACGCGTGGTCGCTGCTCGGAAGCGGCGCGGGCGCGCAGATTCGCTTCGGCAGCCGCAATCCGGCGATCATCGAACGCATGGCCTGGCGCGACAACGTGCTTGCGCCTGTGATGCAGCGAGCTTCATGCGCGAGCGCGGTTGATTTGATATCGCTGGCCCGGACAGGACTCGACGGCGGCGACGATCTGCACGCCCGCGCGACGAGCGCTTCGGCGGCGTTGCATCGGCAGCTTGTGCCGCATCTGGACGACGCGTCCGTTGCCGCCATGCTCGGCGAATCGCCGCTCTTCTTCCTCACGCTCTGGATGGCGGCATGCCACCTGATCCTGTCGGCGGCCGTGCACGATCCGACCTTGTCGACGCTCGTCATCGCGCTCGCCGGCAATGGTATCGAAGCAGGAATACGGCTCGCAGGTGAGCCTTCACGTTGGCATACCGTCACCGCTGTTGCACCCGCAGGACCCCGAATCAATGCAGCGATCACAGTCGATGCCGCGCCGCTGACCGGCGACAGCGGCGTCATCGACGCGGCCGGTTTCGGCGCCCAGGCGCTTGAATTCGCGCCCGAGCCGGCAAGTGCTTTCGCGCCGTGGCTCCCCGACAACTGGCGCGCGCGGCAGGCGGCGCTTTATCGCGGCGCGAATCCTGCGTTTTCACGCCTGCGTATGGGCCTCGATGCCGCGCAGGTTGCCGCTTCGGGTACCGGCCCGCTCGCCGCCATCGCAATGATCGGCGCCGACGGACGCACGGGCCTGCTCGGACGCGGCGTGTATGAAGCGCCCGTCGCGTTGTTTACCGGTGCGCTCGACGCGGTATCGCCCCGTCTTTCCTGACTTCCTTCAACCGGGTTCTCTTATGGCCAAGCATCTCACCGCAGAACAGATCGACCATTTCAGGCAACAGGGTTACGCTTACCCTTTTCGCGCGATGAGCGCCGAAGACGCGCTGAAGTACCGGAAGATCGTGGAGGCTTACGAAGCAGCGTCCGGCGAGGACGTCAACAAGACACTCAAGATCAAGGGGCATCTTGCCTTGCCAGCGATCGTCGAACTGGCGCGTAATCCCCGGATTCTCGATGCCGTCGAAGACCTGATCGGACCTGACATCATGCTATTCGGGGCATCGATATTCGCAAAAAACGGCAAGGACCCGCGCTATGTCTCGTGGCATCAGGATTCGACCTATTTCGGCCTCACGCCGCATGAGGAAGTCACCGTATGGGTCGCGCTTACGCCGGCGAACTCAGTGAACGGCGTACTGCGTGTGCTGCCCGGATCGCATGCTGGACCTGACCTCAAACATGTGGAAACCTATGCGAAGGACAACATGCTCGCGAAGGGCCAGTCGCTCGTGGGTATCGACGAGAATCTTGCCGTCGAAATGCCGCTCGAACCCGGACAGTTTTCTATCCATCACGAACGCACCGCGCACAGTTCGCTGCCCAACCGCTCCGATGACCGCCGCATCGGCTTCGCCTTTTTCTACGTGCCGACGCACGCGCAATCCACGACCGGCAGGCGTCGCGCAACGCTGGTGCGAGGTATCGATGAATTCGGCTATTGGGACCCGGAGACCTTGCCCGCATGCGAGCGCGACCCCGCTTCGATGAACGAACTCGCGCAGACCTGGGGTCAGTACAAGGATGGGGAAGTCAAGCAGGCGGTCGACATGGTGCACGCGCAATAGGCGGAACACGCTGAATAAGACACGCAGCGGCTCCGCGATCATGTGGAGCCGTTTTCATTACCACGGACGCGCTTCGTGAGGTGCCCGGAAGCGCGCGAGAAACTGCTGTGCCCGCTGCGTTTGCGGCGCGGCGAAGAACTGCTCCGGATGTCCGGTTTCAATCACTTCGCCCGCATCCATGAAGACGATCCGGCTCGCGACCTGACGCGCGAATTCCATCTCGTGCGTGACGATCACCATGGTCGCGCCCTCTTCCGCGAGTCCGCGCATGACGCCAAGCACTTCGCCCACGAGCTCGGGATCGAGTGCGCTCGTAGGTTCATCGAAGAGCAGCACGTCGGGCTTCATCGCAAGCGCCCGCGCAATGCCGACGCGCTGTTTCTGGCCGCCAGAAAGACGCGACGGAAACGCGTCCATCTTGTCCGCCAGTCCCACGCGATTCAGGAGCGACTCCGCTTCGGCGCGCACTTCATCGCGCGGACGCTTGAGCACGTGAATGGGAGCCTCCATCACGTTGTGTAGCACGCTGAGATGTGGCCACAACGCGAAGTGCTGAAATACCATGCCGATGCGCGCACGCGAGTGGGCCAGTTCGGCATCGGTCATCTTGTGCGCCGAGCCATCGCGCACGCCCATGCGTTGATTCGACACGTGAACCGTGCCGCCATCGGGCACTTCAAGCCAGTTGATACAGCGCAACAGCGTCGATTTTCCGCAGCCTGACGGACCAAGCAGGCAGACGGTCTCGCCTTGATGAACCTTGAGCGAGACATCGCGCAAGACGTGACTACTGCCGAACGATTTCGAAATGCCATTGAGCTGAAGCACGACCGGGGCCGTGTTGTCATCGAAGGAAAGCGGCGCGTTGCCCGCGCGCAAAGGCAGATCGCCCGAAAAATTCATGCTCGCCTCTCCTCGGCAAATTTGGATAGCAAGCCCGTCATGCTCTCGATCACGAGGCAGATCGCCCAGTACAACGCAATGGCCGTGATGAAGGCGGCGAACGGAATGAAGTAGGTCGCCTGAATGCCGTTCATCTGATGCGTCAGTTCGGTCACGGCAATGATCGTGAGGAACGCACTGTCCTTGACGATCTGCACGACCTGATTGCCGATCATCGGCATGGCGCTCGTGAACACGGGAGGCAGTATGATCCGCCGCAGAAGAGTGAAGCCGCTGAAGCCATACGCGCGCCCCGATTCGATCATCGATGCCGGCAGTTCGCGCCACGCACCGCGCAATAGCTCGGCCATGTACGCCGTGTTGTACAAGATCAGGGCGATCGCGCCCGACCACCAGTTACTCATTCGAATCCCCGCCGATGGCAGGGCGAAGTAGATCAGGTATACAAATAACAGGAATGGCGCGCAGCGCATGGCATCGACGTAAAGGGTGGCGAGCCGCGCGACTGCCGCGCGCCGCGACATCAGCGCCGGCGTGAGCAGTGCGCCCAGAACCAGCGACGCGATCGCCGACACCACCAGCAGACCCAGCGTCCCGGCGAGCCCTTCCAGCACGTCGACGCGTTGTTGCCAGACAATCAGGAAATCACCCATCACGCCCGCCTCTCGACGGATTGCCGCCGCTCGATAACGCGCTGCGTTTTGATGAGCACGTAGACAATCAACCCATACAGTACAAGCGCAAAAATAAACGGTGGCAATGGATCGTACGTCCTGGCGCCCACGCGCAGCGCGGCCCGCGTGATTTCGACAATGCCGATCACCGCGACGGCCGGCGTCGACTTGATCTGCAGCGTCATCTCGTTGACGAGACCGGGCAGACTCGCGCGCCAGATCTGCGGCAGCACGATGCGACGAAAGCGCAGCGCGCGCGGCATGGCGAACGACAGCGCTGCGTCGTACTGTTCGCGGGGAAAGTTCACGAGCGCCGAGCGCCACACTTCGCAGTTGAACGCAGCCGTGCTGATGGTCAACGCGAGAATCGCGGCCGGCGTGGGATCAAGCGAGATGCCGAATTGCGGCAGCGCGAAGAAGATCAGCAAGGTCAGCGTGACCGCCGGGCATGAGCGAATCAGGCTGACATAGCCAATTACGAAGCGGTTAAGAAGCGGCACCTTCGCCCATCGAATGAGTGCCAGACCCAAACCAAACGGAACGCCCAGCGCGATGCTGGCAAGCGATAAGGTCACCGTTGCCAGCGCGCCGCGAAAGATGCTCCAGTAATCAAAAGCGTTCATGTTTGAAGACCATCAGTTGACGGACGCCGGCATGTCCTTGTAGGTCGCTCCGAGCCACTTTTGCTGCAACTCGTACATCTGGCCGTTCTTACGCAACTCGAGAAGGATGCTGTCGACCATCTTGAGCACATCGGCGTTGCCCTTTTTCACCGCCCATGCAATGTAGGTCGGCTTGCCTATCGCCTGGCCGACCACGAACGTGTCGGGCCGCGTCTTGACCAGCGAGTTCAGGCTAATCTGCGTATTCGCGACAGCGTCGACGCGACCCAGCCCCAGATCCTGATACGCCTCCGGATACGCCTGGTATTCGATGATCTGCTTGACGCCTGCACCACCATGTTTCTTCTTCAGTTCCTCGTTGAAACTCTTCAGGTCGCTGAGCATCGCGCTGCCCGTTTCGGCGCCCACGACCTTGCCGACCAGATCGTCGCCAGTCTTGATCGGCGAGTCCTTCTTAGTGGCAAAAAACGTGATCGACTCGCATGTCGGCGATGCGAAATCGAACGTCTTCTTGCGCTCGTCCGTGACGAGGACGGCAGTAAGCGCCATGTCGTACTTGCCGGTCGTCACGCCCGGCAGAATCCCTGCCCATGGCATGACCTGCTGCTTGACCTCCAGACCGATCTTCTTGCGCACGAGCGCGAGCAACTCGTTGTCGTAGCCGGTCGAGACGCCATCGCTGACGAATTCGAACGGCGTGTAATCGTCTTCCGTCGCCACGCTCATATAACCGCGCGCCTTCATTTCGGCCGACGTGGCCGCACTCGCCGACGAGCACAGCGTCGCCGCAGCCATCAGCGTCACGACCGACACCTGAACGACGCGGGCGAGTGCGCCCATGTTCAACCGCCTCGTTTCCTTGCTTGCGAACACTGACATGAGAGCCTCTTGAGGTTATGCGCGGACCGGCTTCGAGGAAGTCATCGGACACCACTGAAACCGGCCAGACACGATGCGCGGATTAGCGATTCGGTAATTCATCTGCCTACTGACGATTCTCGGAAAGCTAATGCAAATCGTATGCCAGAGACGACCCCTCGCGCCGGGCTTGATCTGGTGCCATGTCTCGTCGATTACGACGGTGCATGCGCACCTGCAACGTTCAAATAGCGCTTAAAATGGGCATCTTCGCACTGATATATGCCATGCGCCGCCTGCTCTTAGCGAATCGTTCAGAAATGAGGGCGAACTTAATCGTCGCCGTGAAAGCTGATGCTCGAAGAATTACGGTGTATGCTGATCAAATACGCTCCCGGGAAAGTCCGCGGACACATCCACACCCGTCACCTGATTCTTTATGGCAGCAACATCGACCCCATCCGTGAGCGATCTGGACGACACGCAGGAAATGTCGGCGTGGAGAAATACCGCACTCGAACAGCGGCCCGGCTTCCTGATCCGCCGGCTGCATCAGATTCACGTCGCACTGTTCATGGAAGAGTGCGCGCCCGAAGGGATCACGCCCGTGCAATACAGCATCCTGACGGCGCTGGAGCAGATCGGGCCGTCGGAACAGATCGCGTTATCGCGGGCGGTAGGGCTGGATCGGGCCAATATCGCCGATGTCATGACGCGACTGGTCGAGCGCCGTTTTGTGCAGCGCCGGGTATCGCGCAGCGACCGCCGCAAGAAAGTGGCCGAGTTGACCGAGGTCGGCCGCGCGCTGCTCGCGCGACTGGAAACGCGAGTCGCGAGAGCGCATGAACGGACCATTGAAGCGCTGCCGGAAGAGGAGCGCGCGCAGTTCCTGAAGCATTTGTTATTGCTGGTGGAAACCAACAACGAACTCAGCAGAACGCCGATCGTGCGAACTACTGATTCGATTTAAGAGCCAACCGATGGCCGGCGCATAGGTGCCAGCGCAGGATCGGCGAAAAGGCGCCAGTCGATGATCGCCGTAATGGCGCCACCTGCGTCGTACAGTAGGACTGCGGTTCGAACTTTCCCAACTCGGTGCGCTTCGTTCTTGTCTGAGCGGAACGCCCATGGCCTACCGGAGGTTCGTTATCGTCCCGGACGGTACGCACGACCCCGGTGAGGTAACTAAAGCCGGTGAGCGGTAGGGGCCACAGATGCAGCTTCTCCGCCTGGAACATAGCCTCGACCTGCCGCCGGGTGCGGCCCTGAATTCGCTTGGAGGCCCAGGTCGCTTCCTTGTGCATCAGGAATTCGTTCTGCGCTTCGAGCGATTCAAAACGTCGGCCGGCGAGCGCCCGCCTTGGGTATGTTGGATCGCATTCTCGACGGTCCCCTTTCGATTCGGGTCCCGCACACGTGTCGGATCAGTGACGACGGCGGAATACTCAAGCATGGCGCCGTAGAGCCGATCGATCTCGAGTTCGTACAGGTCCGGTGTGATGACGCTTTCCTTGTGTTGCCGGCGGTGTAAAAGCGCGACTAAACATAGCGTCTTAAAAAATGCAGCATAAGAGGGTCTGCAATTTCGAGCTTGCGCATGGTTGCCTCTCCATAAGAGTACCCACGCGATCATATATTGCTGCCAATATTTACGTCGCTTTGTTTAATATCCTTGGTTGGCGTCCACCATGCCCTCAATCGGTTCTCCAGTCTGGTAGCACCGAATATTGTCGAGCAATACGTGAGCAGCTGTTTCTGGCTGGGTCATACCTGCGATATGTGGTGTTATGAGAATTCCCGGATGCTCCCAGAACGCGTGGTTTTCGGGTAGCGGCTCCGTTGAAAGGACGTCAAGGATGGCGCTTGATATCTGTCCGCATTCGAGTGCGTCAAGAAGATCGCTTTCAACCAGATGGGCGCCCCGCCCGACGTTGATCAACGCGGCACCTCTTGGCATCGCGCCAAAAGTGTGCCGATTAAGGATGCCCCGCGTTTCCGACGTGAGGGGCAATAGGCAAACGAGGATGTCGCAGGCGGAGAGGAAGTCGCGAAACTGTTCCGAACCAGAGAAGCAAACGACGCCTTCGATGACCTGCTGCGAACGACTCCATCCCATCAAGGGAAAACCAAAGGTTTTCAGACGATCGAGAGCCGATCGACCCAGTACGCCAAGGCCCATCACGCCAATCCGCCGTCGCGAAGCAGGCACGAGCCGGATGGACTTCCACTGTTTACGCCGTTGGTCGCCGATGTAGTTAATCAAATTACGGTGAGTTGCAAGGATTGACAACACTACGTATTCAACGATGCCTTCGGCAAGGCTCGGTTCGATCATCCGGACGAGTGGAATGTGGGATGGCAGTAACCGCAGATCGAACTGATCAACTCCCGCGCCCACCGAAAAAACGACCTGCAAGTTTGGAAGGAGCTCAAGAAAGTTGTCGGGAGGCTGCCATGCGACCAGATAGCGGACTGCTGTTGCGTCTCCGATATCCGGCCAAATGAGAAACGGCAAGTCGGGAGCGTGCTCGGCGAAGATCGCTTGCCAGATGAGACCGCGTTCCGGGTCGGCCTTGTAGAGAATGGTCATGTCGTTGTTCTTGCTTCGCTAATTTTTGGCTGCGCAGGCATTTGCATACTCGCGAGACTCAGATCAATCCGATCAATACCCTGCGGCCCAGCGGTTCAAATCTGCTGCGGATTGCTTGCCGTCGAAGCTCTCGATGACGCGTGCTCCGATGAGTGGACCGAACTTGAACATCTGTCCGTCACAGTTCGTGACCACCACGGTGCGTCCCTGTGCTTCCACGCGGAAGCGCCCACTCGCGTCCATCACGTAGTAACCAACCTGCATGCGAACCGGCTTGTATTGATCGGCCTGCCTAAGAAACGGGGAAAAGTGACGGATGACCTCATGACCTTCGGATGGCTGGGCTCGGAATCCATCACTGGGTCGCCCGCGCTTCCTGTGATTGCCAGAGCCAAATTTCAATCCCGTTCCTTGCGTGGGGGAGATTGCGTAGTTGTCGCCGGGGCCGAGATCCGTGAGGCAGGGGCCGTTGCACCAGGCATCGAGGTATTCTTCCGGTGGCTCCACGTAGCAGACAGCCTGCCGGAAGGTCGGTATCCCGGCATAGTCGGGTAAGAGTTCGGGAAGCCAGGCACCAGCGGCAACGACCACGAGATCGCCCGACACGATCGCCCCATCCTCCAGTACGACTTCGCCACGCGCTGGATCAACCCGCATCGCTTTGCTATGAACTCGATTTTCGATGCCCCTGGCCGTGACCCAGCGGGCCAAGTCGTCGACGATGCGACTGGCAAAAAGCGCACCTCCTGCAGGCGCAAGAAGTCCCCAACTCCCTTCGGGCAAGTTTAATTGAGGACATGTCCGTTCAACGGCTTCCCGATCGAGCACTTCGTGCTGGATGCCTAGCTTGCGAAACGTCGATAGGCTGCGGGCGGTGTAGTCTTCGGCCGCCAGAGAAATACCCATCGTTCCGGTGTTGGAGAAATGCCGGACGCCAAGATCGTCCCACAGACGATCCCACGCATCGAATGCGTCGCCCACCATCCGGGTATAGCCCTCTGCGTCGCCGTATTGGTAGCGGATCATTCGATGCTGATCGTAGGACGCCGCGCTCGGGTTGGAGATAGTGCCTTGCTCAAGAAGAGTGACCGCGTGTCCATTCAGTAATGCAGCACGACACACAGAAAGGCCCACGATTCCAGCCCCCACAACGACAACATGGCCCATAAGGAATGCACTCCAAGGATGTATTCAGTCAACCACTTCTCATGTTTCGAGCGATTACGCGACGACGTTGCGACACACGTTGCGCGCCGCACCCTGGTCTTCACACTCGTCGACGATGGGGCCGAAACCAAAATACCGCTCTACTCGTAGTCCGATGCATAGACAGCTTCGGTTCGAGCCACGATCTCATCACGAGCAAGACCGCGAAGTTGACGATCAGATAGAGCAATCCGGCCAACGTGAAGACTTCAATAACTGCGAACGTCTCGCTCATCAAGCGTTTAGCCAAGCCGGTAATCTCGAGAACCGTGACGGTCGATGCGAGACTTGACTCCTTGACAATGACAGTGATCTCGTTCGTATACGCCGGGAGCGCTAGGCGAAACGCGATCGGAAATCTGATGCGCCGGAAGCATAACCAGTTCGACATCCCGCATGCACGTGCAGCCTCTATCTCTCCGGCAGGAATTCCCATCAGGCCACCTCTGAGAATTTCCGACGTATAGGCTGCCGTATTCAGCGTAATGGCGAGCGTCGCGCAGTTAAAGCCATCGCTGAAGAACCACCATAGGGCTGTTTGGTCCCTGAGCAACTGCAACTGTCCCAGTCCAAAATAGATGATGAAAATCTGCACTAGCAGTGGGGTGCCTCGAAACACCATGCTATAGAGGACGGCGAATGCGGCGAGGGTGCGGTTCGACGACAGTCTGGCGAGTGCGAAGCCAAGGCCCAATGGAAAACCGATGACGATTGCCACGAGGCCTATTTCTAGCGTCGTTGCGAGTCCCTTGAGGAGCACGGGAATGGCACGCTGAATGAGTTCGACGTCCATGGTTAAACTGCCCTCACGCCGCGATTCAGGTTGCGCTCGACCAGACCGAAGGCCGTTTGGCTAAATAGGGTGATCACGAAGAACACCACTGCCGCGATGACAAAGAAGATCAGTGGTTGCCGGGTTGTGCCTGCGCCGATGTAGGCGACGCGTATGAGCTCTGCCAATCCTGTCACCGAGACAAGCGATGTATCCTTGATCGTCGCCTGCCAGACGTTGCTGATGCCGGGTAATGCGTAGCGGAACATCTGGGGCCCAATGATGCGTGTGTAGAGTTTGCGCGTTTGCATTCCGACAGCTCGGGCTGCCTCGATCTGCCCCGGATGAATCGCGTCGAGCGCACCGCGGAAAACCTCGGCCGCGTAGGCGGCCGCAATTGCTCCCACCGAGACCACCCCGACGATGAACGAGTAAGCACTTTGAAACTCGTCGGCGTAGCCGAAGAAGGTACCGACTCTCGCCACGAATTCGACTGATCCGAAGAAGATCAGGTACACCACTAGCAGCCCCGGCACGCTCCTTACGATTACCGTATACACGTCCACCACTTGCGACGCGACAGGAACTCGGGCCCACTTCACCGCGGCCAGCAATAGTCCAAGCATCATCCCAAGACCCATTCCGAGCACACCGACCACCACGGTGACCGCGCTCCCGCGCAGAATGGACAAGCCCCATCCGTCTTCCCATAGCAAGCGTGAAAGAGCAATGCCCATGATGGCTCCCAAGTTAGGTTACTTGCACGTCAGCGAGAAATCGTCGTTGAACCACTTCTCGCTCATCGCTTTCATTCGACCGCTCTTAATGATGTCGCAGAGCGCGACGTCAATTTTCTTCGTCAGGTCTTGATTGTCCTTGCGGATACCGACGCCCATTCCGTGACCTAGCGTGGACGGGTCATCAGTGGCTATAACCTTGACAGGAACCTGTTCGAAATTCGTCCCTTCCGGCTTTTTCAGGTAATCGGTCCAGGAAGAACCGTCGTCGAACGCGGTATCGAAGCGCCTTGCGCTCAAGTCGCTCTCCATCTGGGTCAAAGAATCGTAGCTCTTGATCGTTGCATCGGGAATGTTCTTCGCGATAAATCGTGAGTAGGTCGTGCCTGTTACGACGCCAATGGATTTCCCCTTCAGCGCAGCGAGGAGCGGAGGCAGTGAAGTGAACTTCGCGAGGGCCGATCCCTTGGGCACGATGAAATATTGCGGTGCCGAGGCGTAGGGGATCGAGTAGCCGATCTTCTTTTTTCGCTCCTCGGTGATCCCCAGACCGGAGATGATGATGTCGAACCGCTTCGCATCGAGTGCCGGAATCAATGTATCGAAAGCCTGGACGACAAATTTGCAGGTGACATCGAGCTTTGCACAAATCGCCCGCGCGACATCCGCGTCAAAGCCCGTGACGTTGCCGGTCGCGTCAGCCATGCTGTACGGAGGGGCGTCGCCCTCGGTTCCGACAGTCAGGGTCCCTTGTGCGGCCATACCGGAGGTGGAAATGGCGGCGAACAACAGGCCCAGCAGACAACTTAAGAGTTTTCCTTTCGACATTTCCATTCTCCAAATTGTTCGGGCGGCCACTATTGGTCGCCTTTGGTTGCATCAAACGAAAAGCTGATTGCCCGCGATGAGGCATTGACCTTGCGGCTAATCAGAAATGTTGCCGCAGGAATTTCCTTGTCTGGTCCGACTCTGGCCGGTCGAACAACCGGTCCGGGGATCCCTCTTCCTCGACTCGTCCCTGATGCAGGAACACGATCTTGTCCGATACCTCCCGGGCAAAGCGCATTTCGTGCGTGACGAGCAGCATCGTGCGGCCCTCCTCGACCAGCCCTCGGATGACGCGCAGTACCTCGCCGACGAGTTCCGGATCGAGCGCGGACGTCGGTTCATCGAAGAGCATGACTTTCGGTTGCATGGCAAGCGTGCGGGCAATCGCGGCCCGTTGTTGCTGGCCGCCTGAAAGCCGGCTGGGATAGTGGTTCAGCTTGTCGGAAAGTCCGACTTTTTCCAGCAGGTGCAACGCGTGGTCGATCGCCTCCTTCCGTGGCTTTTGAAGCACGTGAATTGGGGCTTCGATCACGTTTTGCAGCACAGTGAGATGCGACCACAGGTCGAAGCTCTGAAACACCATCCCCGCGGTTCGGCGAATGCGCTCGATCTGGTGCCGGTCCGCAGGCCCATTTTGCCCGTGGCTTCCCGATCGCATCCTGATCACCTCGCCGCAGATCTCGATCTCGCCGGCATCAGGCGTCTCAAGCAGATTGATACAGCGCAACGCCGTACTTTTGCCTGATCCTGACGCCCCGATGATCGAGATGACGTCTCCCTGATTTGCCGTCAGGTCGATGCCCTTCAGGACAGGAACGTTCCCGTAGCTCTTCCTCAGCCCACGGACAGCGACGGCGGCCATGGCACGCCCTACGCCCGACGCTTTCTTACTCGAGATCGAGCAGTCAAGCATTGGACTGTCCAGCGGGGCCTGCCCGATAGGACCGGAGCTTTCTGGACTGTGTCCAACGCCGGGATAATGTGCGACCCGTTTAAGAATCGATCCAGCGACAGCGTCTGAAGCGAAAATCTCGTCTGACATGAAGGCACTCCGAGAAAGGACGGTAGGCCGCGATGGGTTTAGAACCGTAAGCCGTCGCGGACCAGTTCGTCAGTCACCTGTTTGATCGCTGCTGCCGTGATCTCCATCATTTCGTCGACCTCGCTCTCGGTCATGATCAGCGGCGGCGCAAAGCCGAGGATGTCTCCATGAGGCATCGCTCGCGCGATCAGTTGCCGGTCCCGGGCGGCCTTGGATATCCGTGCGCCGACTTTCATAGCAGGATCAAACCGCAGCTTTTTGTCGCGATCGGCTACGAACTCGATGGCCGCGAGCATGCCCACGCCACGTACCTCTCCAACGATCGGGAGGTGAGCGAAGCGCTCGTGCATGCGTGCCTGAAGATAGGCGCCTGTCGAGGCGGCTTTTTCGACGAGGTTCTCCCGCTCGACAATGTCGAGAACTGCATTAGCGGTTGCAGCACCAATCGGATGACCTGAGTACGTGTAGCCGTGGGAGAACGCACCTACCCGTTCTGCGCCATCCTCCATCACCGCATAGATTTTTTCGCTGACGATCGAGGCCGACAGGGGGAAGTACGCCGAGGTCAATCCCTTCGCGACGGTAACGAGATCAGGCACGATCCCGTACATGTCGCAGCCAAAGGGCGTTCCGATACGGCCGAATCCGCAAATCACCTCGTCGGCAATGAGCAGGATGTCGTATTTGCGCAGTACCGCTTGAATTGCGGGCCAGTAACCCTTCGGCGGCGGTGTAATACCACCGGTACCCAACACGGGCTCGGCGATGAAAGCAGCTACGGTATCCGGGTCTTCCGCGAGGATCAGTGTTTCGAGTTCCTGTGCGCGCCGCAAGGAAAAGGCTTCCTCGGTTTCGTCGGGCACTGCCCCCCAGTAATGGTGCGGCACACCGGTATGCAGGATTCCAGGGAGCGGCAAGTCCATGTGGTCATGATAAAAGCTCATTCCCGTCATGGACCCGGATACCACCGTGCAGCCGTGATAACCACGCTCTCGGGAAATGATTTTTTTCTTCCTCGGCCGGCCTAACAAATTGTTGTAGTACCAAACCAGCTTAGCCTGAGTCTCGTTGGCATCTGATCCGGAAAGTCCATAAAACACCTTACTCATGTTTCCTGGTGCCATCTTCACCAGCCGGCTCGATAGCCTCGCCAACTCCTCCGTCGTGTGCGCGGCGTAACTGTGGTAGTAGGCAAGCTTGTTTGCTTGCCGCGTAATGGCGTCCGCGACTTCGGTGCGCCCATAGCCCACGTTGACGCAATATAAGCCACCGAATCCGTCGATGTACTCCCGTCCGGTCGAGTCCTTGATCTTTACCCCTTGGGCGGTTTCGATGATGGTCGGGTCGCCCAACGTACCGTTGGCAAAGTCCTTCAGGTTTGTAAAAGGATGCAAGACACTCGCGCGGTCCAGCTCGGCTATGCTGCTACTGAACGTCATTTCTAATTCTCCGATGGTCTACCCGGCCAGATTGCCGAGGCAGGCGTGTTTGAGTTTCATGTAGTCATCGACACCGTGGCGCGATCCGCTACGAGAGAGTCCGTGCGGAGAACGGCCTAATAGCGCAACCGCTTCAGGACGTTCAGGAAGGACCAAGCACGCTAGCGCTTCACAAATGAAGAAATTGGGGTAGTCGACAGAATTCACATGAGTTAGATTAGCCGGGCAATAAAGTGAAAAGCTGCGACAAAATTCCTCCTAGCGCGGTATTCAGGTGTATTTAACAGAAATGCGCAGTTAACCTGCGTTGGCAATAATGGCGAACATTGACCAAATTGACGCGCGCATTCTTAACGCCGTGCAAGCGAACAACCGCCTCACATCGGATGAGCTTGCCGCGGAGGTGAATCTGTCTTCGACAGCCGTACAACGTCGATTGAAGAGACTTCGTGCGGAAGGTGTGATCAAGGCGGATGTTTGCGTCATCGACCCGAAAGCGGTCGGGCGTCACATCTCGATGTTCGTGCTGGTGTCGCTTGAGCGAGAGCGCGCGGATATCGTCGACCGCTTCAAGGAATCGATACGTTCAACGCCTGAAGTGATGAACGGGTACTACGTAACGGGAGAGTCGGATTTCGCGTTGGTCGTTACCGCGAAAGACATGGAGGACTACGAGAAATTCACCCGCCGCTTTTTCTATGAAAACCCGGACATCAAGGGTTTCAAAACGATGGTCATCATGGACCGGGTAAAGGTCGGATTTGCTATCCCGGTCAGCGTAGCTGACGACCCCGCGTAGGGCAAAACCGACCAATCAGTAGCCCGCTGCCCAGCGGCTGAGATCGGACGAGGCTTGTCGTCCTTCCAGGCAGCCAAGCACCCGCTCCCCAACGAGCGGTCCAAACTTGAACATCTGTCCGTCGCAATTCGTCACCAAAGTTGTTCGGCCGTGCTGCTCGATACGGAACCGGCGGCTCACGTCTCTGACGTAATAACCAACCTGTATCCGGACTGGACGGTAGTGATCGGCCTGCCGCAGGAAGGGGGCAAAATTAGCAAGTATCTGAGCACCCTCCAGCGCGAGATCGGACTGAAAGCCATCGCTGGGTTTGCCCAGGCGCCGATAGCTTCCCGAGCCGAACTTCAGACCATTTCCGTCGGTCGGCGGAAGCGCGTAGTTGCCACCCGGGCCGAGGTCGCTGATGCATGGCCCATGGAGCCATGCGTCCGCATACGCCTCCGGTGGCTCGACATAACATAGCGCCTGACGATAAGACGGCACATCTGAAGCATCCAACGAGAGGTCCCCGAGCCACGCGCCGGCGGCGATCACCAGATGATCACCCAGAATCGACGAACCATCTTCGAGTATCACCGACGCACTGGCCCGGTCAACCTTGACGACTTTGCTGTCCGTTCGCATGTCGATCGTTTTCCCCACGAGCCATTGGGCAAGCGCTTCCACGATACGGCCGGCGTAGAGCGGACCGCCGGTAGCGGCCAGTAGTCCCCAGGCGCCGTCAGGCAACGTCAACTGTGGGCAGACCTGCTCCACGCCGTCACGGTCGAGCACTTGATGCGAGATTCCGAGCTTCTGAAATGTTTTGAGACTTTTTGTCGTAGAGTCATCAGGTGACAGCGAGATCGCCAACGCACCGCTGTCGTGGAACAACTTCACGCCAAGGTCTGCCCACAGCCGGTCCCACGCGCCGAATGCATCACCGACCATGCGTGTGTAGCCTTCCGCCGCGCCATACTGATAGCGGATCATACGGTGCTGATCGTACGACGCGGAATGAGGATTCGGGATAGGTCCCTGTTCGATCAAGGTGACGCGATAGCCTTCCTTCACGGCCGCACGCGATACCGATAAGCCAACGACACCGGCTCCAACTACGACGAGATGTTTCATGGGTTGCGTTCGGTGAATGAGTTGTTACAGCGCTGCCGGTTTTCATGGCGGTCACTAGACATCGACGTCAATCCATTCGTGACGGGTGCTCTGATTAGTCATCGACTGCTTGCGCAAAACCGTCAGCGCCGCGTCAATGACAAGTGCGTTCGAGTCGGTACGTCCGCAACATTCTTCGATCGCGTACGTGAAAAAGTCTTGATCCAGCGCGTCGTAAGCGGTCGCGAGCACGCAGTCGTTGATGTCGAAGCCGGCGAGATGCACCTCGTCGATGGCGTTTTCTGCGAGAAAACCTGCCACGTCTTCGCCTTGTGTGCCCTTGAAGATCGACCGCACCGTCTTCGTGATGTGGAGCACCGGCTTACCTCGTGCAGCGACCGCCTGTTCGATACGGGCATCGGCCGGACCGGCTGCTTCGGCCGACAACGACCATCGCATCTGCCGCACGAACATGGAGTTCTCCGGCGCAGAAAAAACCGCGATGATGTACGCATCATAAGTTGATCGATCAATGTAGCGACGCAATGTATCGAGCACTTCATGCGCGCCACCGCTGCTCAACGTAGCGGTCTGGACGTCGATGATCAGCAGCGCGCGCTTTGCGCCAGTTGTCGGGAAACGGATTTTCATGAGATCGAGTGGCGTTCAATAGATGAAGTCAGTTCAGCATCTTCGCCGATCACCCGGCGCAGGAAGTCACGTGTGCGAGGCTCTTTCGGCGCGCCCAGAACTTGGCACGCTGAACCCTCCTCCACAATCTTGCCGCCATGAAGAAACCAGACGCGATCGGCCACCTGCTTCGCAAACTGCATCTCGTGCGTGACGATCACCATCGTCATGCCGTCATTTGCAAGCGACCGCA
This sequence comes from Caballeronia mineralivorans PML1(12), assembly GCF_001028175.1. Classification (GTDB taxonomy): domain Bacteria; phylum Pseudomonadota; class Gammaproteobacteria; order Burkholderiales; family Burkholderiaceae; genus Caballeronia; species Caballeronia mineralivorans. Next base: position 58,129 of record NZ_AEJF01000230.1, on the reverse strand, counting down.
TGACGCTCAGGACCTCTCCCACAAGTTCGGGATCCAACGCCGAAGTCGGTTCGTCGAACAGCATGATTTTCGGCGACATCGCAAGCGAGCGCGCTATGGCCACACGTTGCTGCTGCCCACCGGACAACTGTCTTGGGTACGCATGCAGCTTGGTCCCAAGGCCGACTTTACCGAGCAGTTCTTCAGCTAGGCGCTTGGCTTCCGCCTTCGGCCGGCCGTTGACGTGAACCGGACCTTCCATCACGTTTTCAAGCGCAGTGCGATGCGGAAACAGGTTGAAGCGCTGAAACACCATGCCGACCTGCTTGCGCAATGCGTTGGCGTTCTTGCCCCGCGAATCAACGCGGCTACCTAGCACGTCGATACTGCCCTCGTCATGGGTCTCCAGCCCGTTAATGCAGCGCAGCAGGGTCGACTTGCCAGACCCGGACGGTCCGATCAGGCAGACCACCTCACCGGCCGCGACGCGGGCCGACACACCCTGAAGGACGGGATTCGCGCCGAAGCTCTTGTACACATCGGTGATCTCAATCATGCGTGACAGCTCCGTTCAGGTCATCTCGTGCTTGCCGAAACGGCGCTCGAGGATTTTGGTGATGCGCATCATCGGCAGGCTCATCGCCAGATAGAACACAGCGACCATGGTGTAGACCGTCGTGTTCTGGAACGTCGACGCCGCGATCAGTTGACCCTGCCGCGTCATCTCGGCCACCGCGATAGTGGACGCGATTGCCGAATCCTTGAGCATCATCACGAGCGTACTGCTGTAGGGCGGCAACGCCACGCGAAACGCCTGGGGCAAGACCACACGGATCATCGCCTTGATCCGTCCCATGCCGATCGACTGCGCCGCTTCCATCTGCCCCGGATCAACCGCTTCGATCCCGGACCTGAACACTTCGGCCACGTATGTGGAGTAACCGAACCCTAGACCAATGATGCTCGCCTGCAGCGAGGTCAGGCGAATACCGACATCAGGAAACACGAAATAGATATAGAAAAGCAGCACGATCATCGGTAGTCCGCGGACCACGTTGATGACGGACGACGCGATCAGGGAGACCGGCCTGTACCGCGAGCGCTTCAGCATGGCCCAGACGAAGCCCAGCGGCGTACTGATGATAAGCGCGCCCACCGTGATCATGACCGTGATGACCGCTCCATCGAGCAGGATTGGCGTGTACTCGACGATGTTGTTCCAGACCATGCTTCCCCGTTCGCGTTATGCAGTTGAAGACCGGTTGCGCGTGCAGACGCCCGACACGTTCAGTGCAAACCCCATTTGTTCAAAATCGCTGCAAGAGAACCATCGGCCTTCATCTGGGAAATCCCGGCGTTAATCTTGTCGAGCAATACCCTGTTGCCTTTCTGAACCGCGATGGCGACGCCGGCGGTGTCGAGCGGCTTATAGGCCTCGTCGACGTGGACGCCCGGCATACCACCCTTCGCCGCGAGCGCTTTCAGCAACGGGTAGTCCTGAAACGCGCCCTTGATGCGGCCGTTCGCGAGGTCATGAAGCATGTCCGACGTGGTGTCGTAATACTTTACTTCCTTGAAGATGCCCAGTGCCTTCAGCTTGTCGCCGTAGGTCGTGCCCGCCGGGGCGCCGACCGTCTCGCCCTTCAGGTCCTGCGCGCTCTTGTAGTCGCTCTTGTCGCTATCAGCCACGACCAGACCTTCTCCGAATGAATAAACAATGTCGGCAAAATCCACGACTTCAGCGCGCTTAGGCGTAGGTGTCATGGCCGACACGATGATGTCGATCTTTCCCGACACCGCCGACTGGATCAGCGCCGCGAACGGGATTGCATCGAACTGGACATCGAAACCTTGGCGCTTGCCGATCTCTCGAATCAGATCCGGCATGACGCCTTGAAGCGTCTTGGTCTTCACGTCGAGGAACGTCATGGGGGCACTAGTGGGGGGCGAACCAGCGGTCAGCGTCTGTGCTGCAAAGACCGCGTTGTGGCCCGCGATCCCTAACGACAGGACTACGCCCGCGAGCGCCGTTCGATGCCACTTGCGGAGATTGAAGGATTTGAGAGAACGAGCGACAAGCGACGGCATAAGGAACTCCTCAACTTGCACATTGAATGGAGAGACGGCAACCGGCGGTGCCGGCGATACGCTGTTACGACAGTACAGATTCGAGCCAGGACGGGCGAGACGAAGAAGCGGCGCCGATACACTTGGGCACCTTGGAAACGACGTTACGGAGCGGGTTCAAAAACTCACGATTTCGTTCAATTTATTGAAACAAACTGAAAACCCACTGTCAAGCATCGATTCAAAATTATGAGATTGTGCCTATATTAATGGATAAAAAAGTAAACACGGCTTGACCCGATTAATTTCGAAGGTTCAAAATATTGAATCAAGAGACATTTCCGTCTCCGATCTTTCGAGAGGTCAGCGTGCCGGTTACCGCGAACATCTTTTCATCCGACTTCAGCGAGAAGCCCTACTGGTGGAACGACTGGCACCCGCACGACGCCTCGCTCGCCGAGGTCCCGAAAGAAGTCGACGTAGCCATCGTCGGCGCAGGCTATGCGGGCCTCACTTGCGCGCTGGAACTGCGCAAGGCGGGCCTGGACGTCGTTGTGCTCGAAGCGGATGTGCCGGGCAGCGGCGCAAGCACCGTCAGCGGAGGACAGACATCCGGCGGCGCCAACATCGGCAAGAAGCCCACGGGACGCAGTCTCGACTCGGCGGCTGCGTCGGGACGCGAGGTCGCGTTGCTTCAGGAGGCCGCCGAGGGCTACCGGATCTTTGAGAGGCTCGTTCAAGAGCACCAGATCGACTGCCTCTACCGGCGCAGCGGGAGGATCGTCGCCGCCTGGACGCACGAGCACCTCGACGCATGGAAGATCAAGCTGGAGAAGCTCAATCACTACACGGGCGCAGATGGCCACCTCATGTCGCCCGACGAGATGCGTAGCGAACTCGATTCTTCCATCTATGCTGGCGGTGTTTTGCTGAAGCATGCCGGACAGGTTCATCCGTCGCTCTTCTTCGCCGGTCTGCTCAAGGCGGCACGCTCTCTCGGCGTGACTGTCTGTTCCCACGCAGGCGTGAAACACATTGTCAGGCAAGACGGAGGCTTCCGTCTTGACACCGCGCGTGGTCCGGTGAAAGCGAAGCGCGTTGTGATAGCCACGAACGGATACACCGGCGCATTCATGCCGGACCTGCAACGCCGCGTGATTCCTGTCACGTCACACCAGATCGCGACCGAGGAGTTACCGGACGACTTGCGCAACAGCCTCATTCCGAACGATCGCGTGGTTGCCGAGACCAAGCGGGTCTCCAACTACTACCGCATGTCACCCGACGGCAAGCGCATGCTGTTTGGCGGCCGTGCACGCTTCTTCAAGATGGACCGGCGCGAGTCGGCGTCGGTTCTGCATGCTCAGCTCGTCGCACGCTTTCCGCAATTGCGCGACATCAAGGTGGCGTATAGCTGGGGCGGATTCGTCGGCCTCACCTTCGACTTCCTGCCGCACTTGAATATGACCGAAGGAATATATTACGCACTTGGCTGCAACGGCAGCGGTGTCACGATGATGACCTACCTCGGCTACAAGACGGCTCATTTGATCATCGACGGCCAGGCCGTCGAAACGAGCGCCTTTGGCCGGCCTCTGCCGTCGAATCCGTTATATCGGGGCAAGCCGTGGTTCATGCCTCTGCTCGGCACTTACTATCAGGTCCGCGACGATCTGGAGAAGAGACGGGACCGGCCATGAGCAACATCGAAGGCCGCACGCAATTCAATCGCCCACCGGCATCGATAGTGCTGAACGAACCTAGCCTGTGGCACTCGTCCTGTTATGTAAACGGAGAGTGGGTTACCTTGCCCGGCCTGCGTTCGCGCGCAGTCGAGAACCCCGCCGACGGCAGCATCATTGGCTATGTTGATTTCCTAGAGCCCGAGCATGTGACGCATGCCATCGCGGCGGCGCATGGGGCCTTCGAACGCTGGCGCTGGACACCGGTGAACCGGCGCAGCGACTTGCTTCACGCATGGGCGCAGGCGATGCTCGATCACCGCGTCGATCTCGCGACGATCATGTCGCTCGAACAGGGCAAGCCGCTAGCAGAGTCTCTCGACGAGATCGACTATGGCGCGAGCTTCGTGACGTGGTTCGCCGAGCAGGCGAAGCGCCTGAACGGTCGCACAATTCCCTCGCACATACCCGACGCGCAGCTCTCGACGATGATCGAGCCGGCCGGTGTCGCGGTCTTGTTCACGCCGTGGAACGCGCCGAGCGCAATGATCGCGAGAAAGGTCGCGCCCGCGCTCGCGGTGGGCTGTACCGCGGTCGTCAAGCCGGCTCATGAAACACCGTTCTCGGCCTTGGCGCTTGCACATCTCGCGCATCAGGCGGGGATCCCTAAGGGCGTGTTCAATGTCGTCTTCGGCGAGCCGGACGCGACGATGCAGACGTTGATCTCCGATCAGCGCGTACGGTGCGTGAGCTTCACCGGATCGACGCGCGTGGGCAAACTGGTGCAGCAGGCGGCGGCCGCGGCGGGCATCCGAAAAATCGCCCTCGAACTGGGCGGCAATGCACCGATGATCGTGATGTCGGATGCCGATCTCGAACGTGCGACCGATATCGCCATCGCCATCAAGTTCGCCGTGTCGGGACAGAACTGTATTGCGGCGAACCGGATCTTCGTCGAGCGGCCGGTCTATGAAAATTTTCTCGCGTTGTACGTGCGTAAGGCTGCGAAGCTGTTGGTCGGCGCGGGTCTCGATCCGTCAACGCAAGTCGGGCCGCTCACGCAGTCGGCGCTTGTCGACGAGTCGTTTGAGCGCATCCGCGACGCAACGATCAAGGGTGCGCGCCTGCTGCTCGGCGGCGAAACGCATCGCCTGGGCGGAAACTTCATGCAGCCGACCATTCTTGCGGATGTCACCGCGGACATGCGCGTCTATCGCGAGGAGAATTTCGCGCCCGTGTCGGCAGTCGCGACTTTCGACTCGCTGGAGGAAGTCATCGGCCTCGCGAACGACACCGAATATGGCCTCGCAGCATATGTGTGCGGTCGCGACATGGCAACGATCATGCAGCTCGTGCATCGCCTCGCATTCGGCATGGTGGCCGTCAACACGGCAACGTTCACCGGTGCCCCTATACCGTTCGGCGGCGGCAAGGCATCGGGGCTCGGACGTGAAGGCGGCATCGAAGGCTTCGATCCGTTTGTCGAAACAAAGTATGTGTGCCTCGGCCACCTCGGCTTGCCGCAACCGCGAGATGCTTGCGAATCGAATGCGCCGTCCGACTGATATCGTCGAAGGTTATGCCAGAATCAGACAATCAACTTTCGGAACTACGTAGCATGAGCATAACCAAGCAGCGACTGCGCGAATCCGCGTCGACGAAGACCCACAGCGAAGCTCGCGCGCCCGGTACGGCCGACAGCATCGAGCAGCCGAGCGCCAAATCCGAGACCGTTGGCCGCGTGAAGAGAGACAGCGGTACGTCAAAAGCGAAAACGCCTGCGCCCGAGGCGACGGACGGCTCCATGCCTCCTGCTTCACCGCAGCATCGGACTTTCGGGGAAAAGCTGCGGTTTCATCGCGAATCGCGCGGCCTGAGCCTCAAAGAACTGGCGACTCGCGCGGGCATCTCGGTTGGTATCCTAAGTCAGGTCGAACGTGGCATCAACAGTCCCTCGCTTAGGACCCTGTCTAAAGTCCGAACCGCGCTGGGCTTGCCCAGCAGCTTTTTCTTCGACGACGATCACCCTCCGGCGAGCAATTCCGGCGAGGCGGAGTTCGTTTGCCGCGTCGCTGACCGCCCGCAGCTTCATCTCGGCCCCGATGCCCCGCACAAGGAGCTTCTGCACCACGGCAGTTCTCGCGTCTTCGAATTCATGACGATCGAACTGCCTCCGCACTACCAGTCCGGCTCGTCGAGTTATCCGTCTGAGAAAGGCGGTTATGTGCTTGAAGGAGAAGTCGTGATGACCGTCGGGAAAAAGACCACCACCCTGAGCGTTGGCGACAGTTTCCTCTTCGACGGCATTCTTCCACACGACCTACGAAACCCAACAGATCGGACCACTAAGCTCCTCTGGATCATCGCGAAGCTTCCGAACGACTTGCTGCTTTGATGCCTGGATGTTCGCAACGATTGTAATATTTCGAGCGAGGCCCTCCTCGACTGGATCTGCGGCGCGACATTCATTTGGAGATGTCGATCAGCACGCTTTTGTGACGAAGATTCGCTTCGAAGGCGTCACGCCCGAGATCCTTTCCGATACCTGAGCCTTTGTAGCCTCCAGTCGGAATGATGAAGTCTGCGCTGCGGCCGTAGCGGTTCACCCACACCGTGCCTGCTTCGATCCGGCGGGCAAAACGCAATGCGCGCCCAAGGTCCGCCGTATGCACGCCAGCGGCCAGCCCATAGTCGGGATGACCGGCGAGTTGGAACGCTTCCTCCTCAGAATCGAATGTCTGCACGGTAAGCACCGGTCCGAAAATTTCCTCTCTTACCGCACAACATTGCTCGGACGCAACATCGAGAATTGTCGGCAAGTAGTAAGCGCCCGGCAGATCGACATCGGCACGCGCGGCACCGCATCGGACGACGGCTCCGCCCTCCGCCACTGATCGCGCAACGATGGACTCTATACGTTGCGCCTGGCGCTCAGAAATGATCGGCGGAAGTGTCGTCCCGCTGCGCCACGTCGGGCCTGCCCGTAGCTCGGAGAAGAGCCGTTCGATACGATCGACGAAACGCTCAGCGATCGAACGCTCCACCAGCAACCGCGATCCCGCGACGCATACCTGCCCCGCGTTACTGCTGATCGCAGTCGCCACGCGACGCGCGGCCTCGTCGAGACCCGATGCATCCGCGAACACCACTTGCGGACTCTTGCCGCCTAGCTCAAGCGTAACCGGCTTGACGCCGGACTCCGCGCAGGCTGCCATGATCGCCGCACCCGTACTCGTTGAGCCTGTGAAGGTGACCTTGCCGACACCGTGATGACGAACGAGCGCGTCGCCGGTCGTGCTGCCATCGCCCTGGATGACGTTGAAGATGCCAGGCGGAACGCCCGCCGCAATCGCTAGTTCCGCAAGCCTCAAGGCGGAGAATGGTGTCATCTCGGATGGCTTCAGCACGACCGCGTTGCCCGCGGCGAGCGCGGGGCCAATTTTCCACGACGCCATGACGAGCGGAAAATTCCATGGGGTGATCGCAGCGACCACGCCGTAAGGTTCCGCTATGGTCAAGCCGAGGTGATCGTGATTCGTGGCGGCGACTTCGCCGCCCGCCTTGTCAGCGAACTCCGCATAGAATCGAATTCCCTCAGCAGTGAAGGGCACGTCGCCGACGAACACGTCCCGTACCGGTCGTGTCGAACCAATGGCCTCGAGCGGCGCCAGCGTCCTTGCATCGGACTCGATCAAGTCCGCGAAGCGCCTGAGTATGCGTGCGCGTTCCCGTGGCGCCATGCTTGGCCAACCGCTTGTTCGAAACGCCGCCCGCGCGTTCTCGACCGCGCGATCAACCATCGCAGCATCAGCAACCGGCACGGACGAATACGCTACGTTGTCGGATGGTCGCGCGACCTCGATGCGTCGTTGCCCCTCATCTACATACGCTCCCCCGATGAAATGACCAGTCCTTACACGTATTTCCATTGGATTGAAACTATCCATCCTTACCTCATCGTGGTCCGTTATGTTGGAAATGATGTTCTGTCAATCGGGGGCTTGTTCAGATAATCACGTATTCGAGCGGAAGACAAAGGATCGCCAGCGTCGCTAACGGCCCCCTCCTCAAGCACGTGCGCCGCTTCGGACACATGTCTTCGCGAAAGCGGCCCGGCAACAATTTGCGCCCGGAGGGCACGTTTCGATACAGACCCAATTGCACAGCAATAATCTGTGCCATATGGTGGAACGGTGTGCCGAAATTCTTGCCTACGGTATCACGCTCATTTTTACGCTGCAATCCCTACGCAGGTGCGGACAACCAATCGTCTTTTAGTTGAATCAAAACCGCGCCTGGCACCTTCCGATCAAACATCGCTTTGTGCATACGAAAACGATCAGTTATGCGAACGTTATCTCATTGATGAATGCAGTGGACAGACTGGCAATCTTCTCTTCGAACAACCCTCTGTAAGCGCCGAAAAGAGCTTTGACCCGGATTTTATTTATTCCCCATTGTTCTCTGATTTTCCCCGTGATAATTTTAGGTCAGTTATTTGGAACGGCGTTCCACCATATGGCACACCCAAAAGCTGCGTCAGAAGATCCGCCAAAGATGCTGTAACTCCGATCGACTCATTTCCGAGCAAGCGCGCCCACTTATCGAGGACCAGGATGACCACTTTCCGCAGTAGCAGCCTGTTACACGTCGTTCGCTTATCTACTACGCTATTCGCACTCGGTGTCGCGAGCCTCGCCACGCAAGCGGCCGCGCCAACAGGCATCGAAGCACTTACGAAGAGCGCCTCGATCTACGCATCCGTTCCGCAGAAATATAAGGACGCGGGCGTGATCAACGCGGCTACCGAGTCGGACTATCCCCCATTCGATTTTCTGGATGAGCAGGGTCAACTGATCGGCGCAGACATTGATATCTCGATGGCGCTCGGCAAGGTAATGGGTGTGCCGATCAAAAACATCAACACCGATTTCTCCGCCATCATTCCCGGTATCCAGGCGGGCCGGTTCGACGTCGGCATCTCGTCGATGGGCGACTATGTGGCACGCGAGAAGACCGTCGATTTTGTCGACTACTACCAAGGCGGCACATCGTTCCTGATCAAGGCCGGCGCGGCGGAGCCCAAGCAGATTGCAGACCTGTGCGGGACCGCGGTCGGTGCACTCAAAGGCACTTCGTCGGAGACGCAGGCGAACGATACGAGCAAGCGGTGCACGGATATGGGCAAGCCCGCCATCACGGTCAGTGCCTATCCAACGCAGAGCGCGGCGATTCTCGCGCTGACTTCAGGCCGTATCCAGTCAGTCTCCGGTGACTCCGCGACGAACGGCTACTCGGCAAAGAACCCGTCGCTTGGAATCAAGAACGTCGGGTTCACGGTGTACAACGATCGCCCCTACTACGGCATTGCCATTCCGAAGGACTCGCCACTCTTTGCGCCCTTCATGGCCGCCATGAAAGTCGTAATTGACTCGGGTGTCTATATGCAGATCCTGAAGAAATGGGGCATTGAAGACGGCGCCCTCGCCGCGCCGATGAAGAACCAGGCGAGCCCAGGCTGAGCCCTTACCTATGGCAATTGCAAAGCCGTCCCGTCGATGATTGATCCTCCGCACCGTGCGTAACGCACGAACAAGCATCAGGAGTCTCGTACATGGCACATCTTTCACCAGTACTCATGCAGGCCACGCCACTAGTCGTCGAGCGCGGCAGCGGGAGCTACCTTTTCGACCAGACGGGTCGCGCTTATCTCGACTTTACGGCGGGAATCGGCGTGACCTCCACGGGCCATTGCCATCCCAAAGTCGTGGCGGCGGCGCAGCGTCAAGTTGGCCGCCTGATCCATGGACAGTACGGCATCGTGAAACACGATCAGTTGCTTGCGCTGATGGAGCGCCTGCAGTCATTCATGCCGGCTGGCCTCGATACCTTCTTCTTCGCCAACTCAGGCGCCGAGGCAGTAGAAGCCTCTGTACGGCTCGCCCGCAATGCCACGGGCCGACAAAATATAGTCGTCTTCCAGGGCTCGTTCCACGGCCGGACCCTTGGCGCGGCAGCGCTCACAACATCGGGTGCGCGCTATCGGTCGGCCGGTTCGGGCGCGTTGCCGCCAGGTGTTGTCGTGGCGCCGTTCCCCTCTCCGTTTCGTTACGGCTGGGACCTTGAGAGCACTAACCGGTTCTGCATACGCGAACTCGATCACGTCTTCGCCACGCTCACCTTCCCAAGCGACACTGCAGCAATCCTCATTGAGCCAGTGCAGGGGGAAGCCGGCTACCAGCCAGCTTCCGCAGTCTTCTTTCGCGCCTTGCGCAAGCGCGCGGACGAGCATGGCATCGTCCTGATTGTCGACGAGGTGCAAGCCGGCATCGGTCGCACGGGGCGCTTCTGGTCGCATGAGCACTTCGACGTGCATCCAGATATTGTCGTGTTCGCAAAGGGCATCGCGAGCGGCTTTCCGCTCTCGGGTATCGCGGCAAGCAAGGACTTGATGAGTGGTGCGCTGCCAGGTTCACAAGGCGGCACTTTTTCGGCGAACGCCGTCGCATGCGCCGCTGCCATTGCGACGCTCGACGTGATCGAGAGCGAGAGTCTGATCGAGAATGCGCGTGAGATGGGACAGATGCTGCGCGACGGGCTGGAACGTATCGCGGCGCGCTACCCGGGTATCGGCGAAGTGCGCGGCATTGGACTGATGCAGGCGTGCGAACTCACTCGGGAAGACGGCTCACCGGACACCGATACCGCGAAGGCCGTGGTAGCAGCCGCCCTGAAACGCGGGCTGATCATGCTGACATGCGGTCCATACGGAAACATTGTTCGCATGATCCCCGCGCTAACGGTGTCCGCAAAGGAGATTGGCATCGCACTCGATACGTGGAACGCAGTTGCCAATGAAGTCCTTGCACGAGACTAACATGCCCGTGCCGACCAAGACCTTACAGACACCGGCGCTTCAGGACGCGGCCGCCGAGGAATCCCCAATCGTGCGGGCGCGACACCCGGGTCGCTGGGCTGCGGCGGTTGTCAGCATGTTAATGCTGGCAGCGCTCGCCCATTCGCTAGCAACCAATCCGGGTTACCGGTGGGATGTTGTTTGGAAGTACCTGACTGTCAGGACTGTTCTGACCGGATTCGGCTGGACGCTGGCGCTTACGGCCGCGTCGATGGCAATCGGCATCGTACTCGGTGTGGTCGCGGCACTCATGCGGCAATCCGCAAATCCCGTCGTATCAGCGTGTGCCGCCACCTATATCTGGCTGTTCCGTGGCACCCCCGTCCTTGTGCAACTGATCTTCTGGTACAACTTGGCAGCGTTGTATCCGCGCATCGATATTGGCTTCCCATTTTTTGCACCCTTCCTCACCCTGTCCACCAATGTGCTGATTACGCCTATCGTAGCCGCACTGCTTGGCCTGGGTCTCAACGAGGGCGCATACATGGCGGAGATCGTTCGCAGCGGGTTGATGTCCGTCGATCCGGGGCAGCGCGAAGCAGCCTACTCACTTGGATTGACGCCCGCGCGCACAGTACGCCGCGTCATTCTTCCCCAGGCGATGCGCGTCATCGTTCCGCCGACCGGCAACGAGGTCGTCGGCATGCTGAAGGCGACGTCGCTGGTCAGCACGCTCGCTATTTCCGACCTCCTTTACTCCGTACAGGGTATTTACGGCCGCACCTTCGAGACGATACCGCTGTTGATAGTCGCAAGCGCCTGGTACCTGTTGGCATCCACTCTGTTGTCCGCATGTCAGATTGCATTGGAGAATCGACTGCGACGTGGCCACACCGCCGCGCCGACCGACGGCGTAAGCGTCCTCATCGCGCGCGTCAGACGCAATATCGGACCGCTGCCGCGCAATTCTTCACGTTGAGAGAAGTATGGAAACCTTGACTGTACCGATGGTTCAGCTTGCCGCCGTCCACAAGAATTACGGCGCCCAGGAAGTGCTTTGCGACGTCAACCTGAGCGTATTCCCCGCAGAAGTCTGCTGCCTTGTGGGCCCGTCCGGAGCAGGCAAGAGCACGCTGATCCGATGCATCAATTATCTCGAAAAGATAGACAGAGGGCGGATCCATGTAAATGGGCAACTCGTCGGCTACCGCATGCACAAGGGGCGACTGCACGAACTGAGTGAGCGCGAAGCGGGTCGCTCTCGCGCGGATACTGCGATGGTTTTTCAGCACTTCAATCTGTTTCCACACATGTCGGTACTGGAAAATATTGTCGAAGCGCCGATACAAGTACGCAGGGAAAACCGCATTTCAGCCGAACAGCATGCACGAGCGCTGCTCGCCCGTGTCGGGCTCGAGGGTAAGGAACGAGCGTACCCGCGAGAGTTGTCAGGCGGGCAGAAGCAGCGCGTCGCGATCGCGCGGGCGCTTGCGATGCGCCCGAAGCTCCTGCTCTTCGACGAACCTACCTCGGCACTCGATCCGGAACTCGTTGGCGAAGTGCTTGAAGTCATGCGTACGCTTGCTCGAGACGGGCAGACGATGGTGGTCGTCACACACGAAATGGGCTTTGCGCGTGAGGTCGCGGATACGCTTGTGTTCATGGATCGCGGGCGTATCGTGGAAAAGGGGAACGCGCGAATGATGATTGACAACCCAGTCGCCGATCGAACGCGGGCGTTCTTCTCGAAAGTGTTGAAGTGACGCTCGATGCCCCCAACAACACGCCACTATCCGCGCGCGGTGGTCCACATCCCCTAAAGGTAAGTGGTACAACCCAGTGCTGGCTGTGCTCCGCTCGAAACCGCTTCAATGCCGCGTTAGCCCTCAACATCTTTACTTGATTTGACGCTGGCCGCTGCGTAACGCATGTCCGGCGGGACAACGCTTCGCCAGGATACTCTGGATCATCGCGAAACTTCCGAACGATCTGCTACTTTGACCAACGCCAGCTATCAAGCTACGTGACAAGCCACCTTGGTACGTTCATCCACCAGTCTCAGTATTGGCTCTTCGATTTCGCAGACCGGCGCTGAAAAGGGGCAGCGAGTATGGAATCGGCAGCCTGACGGCGGCGAACTGGGGCTCGGCGGATCACCCGAAAGTAATTGCACATGGCACGAACGTTCAATCTCGGGGTCGATCGACGGGGCTGCCTCCAGCAGGGCCCGCGTATAGGGATGGCGCGGTCGCGCAAACAGTTCGGATGTGGGGCCAGTCTCAACGATTTTGCCCAGATACATCACGCTCACTCGCGTACAGACCAGGCGAATGATCGCCAGATCATGCGCAATCAACACGATTGAAAGATTCAGCTTCTTCTGCAAATCTGCGAAGAGGTTGAGAATCTGCGCCCGAATCGAAACGTCGAGCGCGCTCAATGGCTCGTCGCAGATGAGGATACGAGGATCGAGCGCCAACGCGCGGGCGATTGCCACGCGCTGGCGCTGACCGCCCGACAACGCGCGAGGCAGCCGATCAAGGCAGGTCTCTGGCAAACTCACGAGTTGAAGCAATTCCAGGATTCGTTCGCGGCGCTGAGAGGCAGATCCCAAACCATGAATTTTCAGGGGCTCTTCAAGAGATTGCGAGATCGTTTGTCGCCGGCTTAGCGATGCTAACGGATCCTGGAAAATGAACTGGACGTGCCGGCTGAAAGCAAGACGCTCCCGGCGCCAGTCATCGAGCTCCCGGCCATCAAACGTCACGCTGCCGCCTGTTGGCCGCTGAAGCCCAGCAATCGTGCGCGCGAGAGAAGTTTTGCCGCAGCCAGATTCGCCCACGATGCCGTGAAGCTCACCCTGCTGTATTTCCATATCGACGCCGTCCACTGCACGCACCGGGGCGCCCCGAGAACTCGCGAAGTGCACTTGAAGCTGCTTCACCGTAATAGCCGCTGAGGCATTCATCAGATCGGCTCCTGGCATTTTGACTGCATCACGAAACAAGCAACCCTGTGTGTAGGCGTCGTCGACGTAACCGATGATAGGGGCGCCAAAGGCGGACGAGCCAGAGCGCATGAAGGGGTGGCAGCAAAGCAACGTGGCACGAACCGACATCCTGCTTTTAGGCTCGAAAGATCGGGCGGTGCTCCGGGGATTTCGGTCAGGCGCTCGCCGATCGGCGTATCCAGGTCGGGGACAGAGGAAAGCAGCCCCTGCGTATAGGGGTGGGTGGGCGTTTTCAGTACATCTGCGACCGCTCCTTCTTCGACGATGCGCCCCGCATACATGACGGCAACTCGATCCGCCATGCCTGCCACTACACCTATATCGTGGGTGATAAGAACGATTGCCAGACCATCCTCCGCCTGGATCTGCTTGAGCAGCGCGAGGATCTGAGCCTGGACTGTCGCATCCAGAGCGGTCGTTGGTTCGTCAGCGAGGAGTATCTTCGGTCGGGATGCCAGCGCCAATGCGATCATGGCGCGCTGGCGCATGCCGCCCGAGAACTCATGCGGATAACGCCAGTACCTGTCCTCCGGATCCGCGATACCAACCCGCCGCAGGTTAGATATGGCGTCTGTCTTTGCCGCGACAGCAGAGAGGCCGGCGAAGCGCCGGGCTTGCTCAGCCAATTGCGGGCCGATGCGCCGCATCGGGTTGAGTGCACTCAATGGATCCTGGAAAACCACCCCAAAGTCGTTGCCTCTAACCGCCGACCGATGTCGCCCACTCACAGCAAGGAGATCACCCCGGGCCGTGAGCGCCTTACCGCGAAAATGAACCGCGATCCCTTCAGGGAGCAGTCCCAACGGACCGAGCGTCATCACGGTCTTACCGCTTCCGCTCTCCCCAACGATCGCCAGTGTTTCGCCGGGCTTAATTGAAAATGAACAGTCATCTACGGCGCGGATCGTTCTCTTGTCCGTATACAGGTCGACGATCAGTCGATCAACCGCGTAGATCGGCTGGGAGCGTGGCTCTTGAGTCGTCACTTGCATTATTGGGCACCCCGCTTAATCGTCTTTTCTTCATCCGCTCTGGCTCGTATGCGTCTTGACAAGGCGCGGCCCTTTATCGCTCGCGGCAACTTCTGCAACGCGATCGCCTCACCGAGCACATTGAAACTGACCACAACGAGCGTTAACGCAAGACCCGGCAGCAGAACCATGCTCGGCGAGTCTTCGAGGTAGTTCATGCCATCGACCAACATCTGGCCCCACTCCGGCGTCGGCGGAGTAACGCCGAGCCCGAGGAAGCTAAGGGTAGCGATGGACAGGACCAGAGCACCTGCATCGGCGCTCGCGTAGACGAGCACTACGCCCAGTACAGCCGGCAGAATATGTCGCGTGAAAACCCACCAATGACTGGCGCCAATGACCCCGCAGGCTTCGATGTGCGGTTGATGGACTTCGCTTGCCACGACTGCGCGACTCATCCGTGCGTAGTTCGCCCACCAAGCGAGTGTGAGTGCCGCGATCATCGACCAGTAACCGGGCCCAACGATGCCAATCAGCGCTAACGCAATGATCAAGCTTGGCAAGCTGAGCATGATGTCGATGACACTGATCAGGACGAGGTCCATCTTGCCACCCACGTAACCGGCGATAGATCCAACCAGAATGCCGATTGCCAAAGCCGAGACCAGTACGATGGTCATTGCCGCCAGAGAGACGCGAGCCGCCCAGATGAGACGGCTCAAGAGATCGCGTCCCAAATAGTCGGTGCCAAGCCAATGTGCGACGCTCGGTCCTTGCATGGCATCGGTGATCACCTGCATGCCCGGAGCGTATGGCGCTAGTATCGGTGCGAAGACCGCAACCAACACAAACAGCAAGACGGGTATCAAGGCATAAGGGCTGATACCACCCAGCCGTTCCCTAAGTCGATTGATCATTTCACGCACTCTCGAATTGCGACCGGCGAATACGTGGGTCGATCAACATACAGACCATATCGACCAATAGATTCACGAATACGAAAAACACGACAAAAGTCATCAGAATCGCCTGCATCGCGGGGAAGTCCCTGAAACGGATAGAGTCGATGAAGAACGCACCAATGCCCTGCCACGCAAAAACGGATTCAACGACAATTGCACCAATGATCATCAACGCGAACTGCGCACCGAACGTTGTGAGAAAAGGAACCGCGAGGTTGGGCAAAGCTTCGTATATAAGCACTCCGGCGCGGCCATATCCTTTCGCAAAACCGGTCGTGGCAAATGGTCGAGCCATAAGTTCTTGCAGCGTTACGCGGACCACACGACTCAACACGCAGGTCGGGAAAAGGCCTACTGTCACCCACGGCATCATCCAAGACAGCAATCCAGAGGTGCCAAAAGCGGGTAGCCAATGCAACTTCACGGAAAACAAAAGCACGAGCAGCGCGCCGACGAAGAAGTTTGGCGCCGATGCGCCTACAATCGCCAGCACCCGCAAGCTCCGATCAAGAACACCGCCGTTGCTTAACGCTCCAGCCACACCAATCACTAAAGGCATGAAGAATGCGATCACCCCGCCACCCAGCAGAAGTCGAATCGTCGTTGGAAGCCGTTGAGCAAACTCGTCGCTAATCGGGTGCCCCGTGCGTAGGGATTCGCCCAAACGCCCCTCGGACACGTCTCCGACCCAATGACCGAAACGAATGTACAGCGGGTCGTTCAGACCAAGGTCGCGCTCGATCTTCTGGACCAACTCGTGAGTCGCCTTTGGGCCCGCCGCTCGCTCCGCGAGGAAGTTGGCGGCATTGCCGGGAGCCAACGCAATTAACGCGAAGGTCAGCGCACTCGCGACAGCGACAAGGCAAATTGCCAGCGTGAACCGCCTGTAAAATAGCTTAAGCATCACGTCGATCTTCTTTGATATCCATTGCGCCGCACCTCATGGGGCAAGAGACAAATCGGACACCGGCATGTCGTACTCCGTAGGCGGCAGAGCGAAGCCTTTAACGCGTTTGTTATAGGCCCATAGTCGTTGCGGATAAACGAGCGGACAAGTGGCTGCGTTCTGATTCATCCAGTCATAGACCTTCTGCACTTTGGCCTTTCTATCCTCTCCCGTTGCCGACAGGGCCGCGTTAATGACGCCATCGAGTTCCTTCGACACGAATATCTTTCCATCTGGACCGCTGTCAGCGGTCGAAACAAACATAGTGGAAAGCGAACCCTGCGGATCATAGGGCGCTGCATAGGTGGTGAAAAAGGCCAGGTCGTAGTCGAATTTCTGTCGACGATCGTGATAGGTTGCGTCATCCAGTGAAGAGACGTTTACCGAAATACCCAGGTCGGAAAGCTGGCCGAGGATCAGTTCGGAAAGGCGGCGAGCCCCCGGCAAAACCTGGTCCGATGCGAGCAGGTTTAGCGTCAGATCTTTTCCGTCCTTCCGCCTTACCGTCCCTGTTTTGATCCAACCGGATTGATCAAGCAACTTGTTGGCCGCGGCAACGTCCCTTACGACCACAGGTTCACGCTTGCCAGCATCCGGAATGGTCGACGGGAAGAGATTGCTCGCAGGATCTGCATAGCCCTGGTAAAGAATCTTTGCGATCGAGGTCCGGTCAAGACCAAGACTGATCGCTCGCCGAACATTGGCGTCCACGAGAGGACCGCGAGCGTTGTTGTACCCTAGCAAGACGGTTGACACGCCGGGGGCAGCAAACACGCCGACTCCCGGGTCGCTAGCCAAAGCTTTCGCACGATTCGGAAGAAGAGGCGCAACCCATTCGCCACCGATTACGTCGAGATCTCCCGCACGTAGTGCATTTACGCGCGAAAGCTCGTCGGGAACAACCGACAGCTCTATACGGCTGAACGACGGTTTGGGCCCCCAGTAGTATTCATTTCGGACAAGCACGGTCTCGCTCTTATCGTTTTGGACTACCTTCCACGCGCCCGTGCCGACCGGCGCGATCTGCTGCCCCTTCGCGTCTACCGCTTTCGGCGAGATAAAGCGCACCGGACGCACGATGGAAAGTTCAGCCAAGGCGACCGGCGCCGGAGCCTTTAGAAAAAGTTTGAGCGTGTATGGACCGGTTACCTCCATGTGCTGGAAGTTTTCCGAAACGCCGATCCATGAGAAGTCGGTTTTGCCAATCCACCGCGCCAAATTCCATTGCGCTATCTTGGCGTCAAATGGCGTGCCGTCGCTGAACCGTACGTCTTTTCGCAACTGGAACGTTATGGTTTTCCCATCGGGTGACACATCCCACTTCTCCGCGAGATCTGGCTCAAGCTTCCCACCCTTTCCATAATGCACAAGGCCGTCGAACACCAGGCCGTATGAGCTCAACGCCGACTCGTTTTGAAGCAGGTCGAGGCTACCGGCCTCCTGCGCCAAAGCAACGTGCAACGTATTCGTATCTTTCGCTTCCACTGCTGTCACGCTCTGAAAGAACAGCAGGAGTGGAAGGCAGGCAGCGCTGGCCTTGCGCAAACGAGTGTGCATCACGGTTTTCATATCGATTTAGCGCGGTAGTTGGGAGACGATCGGTTCAAGCCGCCACGTCATTTCAGGCCGAGAAATAAAATCCAATATCATTAGTTATACTTAGTTACTAAGTATCACTCTTTGACTTGATAATCTCTTGACGCTTCAATTGCAGCTGTTACCGATCTTCAATTTATAGAAGCAGAATTTTCTAGAAGCTATGCTTGAGTCCGGCCACAATGAGGATCTGTTTGTTTGTGGACGACGCCTGGTCTAACTCGGCAATCTCGGCGTTCTTTGCATCTCCGGCGGCTTGTTGGTATATGCCGACCAGATATACCGAAGTTCGCCTGGAGAGAGAATAATTGGTACCGAGTTCCGCTTGATGGTAGCGCGGACGCTGGGTGCCTGACAGCAGATTGCTTTTGCCGTCTGTGTAGGTGTAGGCGATCCCGAGCAGTAAAGCTGGCGTCAGTTGGTACTGACCGTTGATCTCATAGTTGTCCAGATGCAGGCTTGTCTGATCGAAGTACGATAGTTTGACGTTCGAATAGACAGCGCCGAGCGTTGCTTTGCCAATTGCGTACGTGCCACCGGTGGCGATAACCGCATCGGAAGAAGCTGCAGCCCCAGATTGCGGACTCACGTAGAGGGTGCCACCGTAATCGCCGCTAACTGCGCCACTTGTATTGTTGGCCGCGCCCGGATTGTTGAGCTTGAGATAGGCGACCGCGAAGTTCAACGGACCATTCGCGTAAGAGGCCGATGCGGCATAAGCGCGGTTGTTTGAAAACCCGGCGCCGTTCCCCGCACTTGCCTGGTTGCTGAGTCCGTACAACGCTTCAAACTGCAAGCCCGCGTATGTTGGACTGACATATTTCACCGCGTTGTTGATTCTGAACGACCCGTCAAGGTT
This sequence comes from Caballeronia mineralivorans PML1(12), assembly GCF_001028175.1. Taxonomy (GTDB): domain Bacteria; phylum Pseudomonadota; class Gammaproteobacteria; order Burkholderiales; family Burkholderiaceae; genus Caballeronia; species Caballeronia mineralivorans. The sequence goes on along the minus strand of NZ_AEJF01000230.1, from coordinate 39,201 downwards.
ATCAGCGTCGCCAGGATGGGCCGCATAGTCCGTTGCCCATTCATTTTGCGCTGAAAAGTTGGCAACGGTGTCGACCAAAGGGTCGTATTGACGGCCGAGCGTCAACGTTCCGTAGCGCGCGTCGGATAAGCCAACGTAAGCCTGCCGGCCAAACTCGCGACTACCCTGACCCGAGCGCCCGCTAAAACCATTAAAGCCCCCCTCCAGGGTGAACACAGCTTTCAACCCCTGTCCAAGATCCTCGGCACCTTTGAGCCCAAATCGATTGCCATACAGATTTGCAGTCGATGCCTGCACGGCATGTGCTCCGCCAATATTGTTCACATAGGCGATACCGTTATCGATGATGCCGTACAACGTGACGCTGCTTTGGGCGTGTGCCGCATTTGCGATGCTGCCAATTGCGGCGACTGCCAGAAAGTGCCGGGTTTGCATGAGAGGCCTTTAAAGATTTGTGAGGAAAGTTGTCAGGCCGGCCGGGCGACACCGTACTGAGAAGACAGGTAACGACGGATATGTTCCGGTGAATCGATAAAGCGAGTATTTCCGTAGAGGTGGACTTGCACCCCTTCGTCGACGGGTTTTCTACCCTCAGCCAGAACCAGAACGGGCGCCGATTGATTCTCCTGCCCGATCATCTCGACGATGGCAGCGCGCGGGCGAGGCGCATCGATATACTCGACTTCGATCTCGCTGCGAAGCTGCGGAAAAAAGCCGAGCAGGCCTTCGACAGCGACAGAGTCCCCGCAATAGAACGGACCCTCGGATCCTTGAAAAAAACCGGGACGAAGCATGAATAATTTGTCTTTCACTTTCTCTCTCACTACGGGTTGAAGACTTTCGATGCATGCGGCCACCTTGCTCCCCGCATGATCATCCGTGTTTAGGGCACGCGGGCGCTATGCCCGGCGAAACGAGAACTTGCGCATGAGGCGCTTCCATCCGATGGTGACGCCGGTGACACAGAATGCGAACCCAAGCGCGAGCAGAATCAGCATCAGCGGCTTCCAGATCACGTTGCTGGATAGGAACGGGAAGTCCAGCGTATGTAGGCCGAAATAGAGCCAGCGATAGGCACGGCGACTCGTATCCATTACCTCGATGACCTTGCCCGTGACGGGATTTACATACACGTCCGAGTTGCTGTCGTCATGCACCACCACGCGTACGCCGTCCCCGCCGATTCCGTCGGTGCTGCGCAATCGAGCGTAGATGTCGTCCAGCGGAATCGGCGTGGGCGCGTCGACCTTGATCCCGGGCCATGCAGCCCGCACGGCGGCCCAAATGTCCGAGTCGGCAAACGCGCTCGCAGGCGTGGCGGAACCCACCGCGAGGACTTTCGGCTCGGAACCTGCTCCGCGAGCCACGACATAAGCTTTACCTGCAAGCGCCGTCACTTCGAGTTCGGAAGCCGGCAGCATGCGTCGTAATAGTTCGGGTGTGACTGCTTTGGCTGCATCGCGAGGTGAAATGCCGGTGTAGGCCGAAGCCTCCGCGTCGCTCATGTCGCCTGTTGAGAACAGACGTCCGTGATCCATCGACAGCCAGCCACTGAAGATCCATGTAAAGACGAACCCGGCCACGACGATGCCGCCAATGTGGTGCCACTTCATCCAACCACGATAGGGGGTCATCCCGCCTCGGCCTGACTTCGCCTGATTTCGCCAGCGAACGATGCCCAGCCAAATACCTGCGATCGTAACCGCCACACCAACCAGGGAAAGCCACCACACAGTGCGGTCCCAAGTGACCCAGCTCTTGCGAAGCACGGTGGGATAGATCCAGTGAAGAACAGCACCCACGTAATTCCATGAGCGTTCGAAATGGGTTGAACGCTGAATGACTTCGCCGGAGCGCTGAGAAACATACAACTGCGTCCCGGCGTCGTCGGCGAGGTCTATGCGGTACAGCGGACGATAACGATCAAACCGGTGATGAACGACCCATTGGTCGTAATCGAAGGGTTCGGAGACATCCTTTACGGGGGTTTGCGCGAAATGTTCTCCGACTACCTTTGCTTGCTCCGAGGTCACGCCATCGACTCGCTTGCCCGTTGTCGCTGACACCGCTACCTGGGGACCCTTAGGCGGATTCACCACGTACAGAGCCTGCCCCGCGACTTCGAGCAAACGGATACGACTCGGACTGACGATGCCCGCCTCTGTGACCGCTGCTGACGGTGCCACGCTAATCTGATCTGCACGCAGCGGTTCAATGTGGGCGATGCGCGCACCGTCGCCTAGAAACGGGTACGGGACGAACATCATCACAGCCCCAGTGGCGAACCACATCGCGAAAAACAGGCACAGGACGATGCCGACCCATCGATGGCCCACGACGAGCCATCGAAGCGGCGTCAAACGCGATTTCGGACGCGCCGCTGGACTTGCTGTTGTGCTCATTTGAAAGCTCCCTTAAAAAACATGCTTGCCAAGCACTGCGCGGTGGCTATGTAACGACCTGACACACAGGTTATGCAGCGCAAAAAAGCTGTGCCAGTGGCGCAAATGACTATTAGCGTCCTGATCTTGCCAAAGTGCGACGACATCGATATTTCGACGACGGGAGATCGCCACTGACGGTCGTCGCCGGTGAAAGATGCATCGTATTGAAATGTGACCCGTGAGTGCCGCGTTCGTCTTGTGGCGCTTAATGCGGTAGAAAACAGCGGCAAAATATCAAAGATCGAGAACAAGCATGGGTGTTTTGGACCGTGAGCAACACGGCAGAAAGCGGTCGTTCATCTTGCGTTCGCGAGCGGTCAGATAGCTGTCGCGGTGATCGGGCTCGCCCCCGAGTACGCCGGTCAAGCACGTCCCGCACACACCCTCTTCGCAAGAGATCGGAACCTTGACCCCGGCTCGTGCAAGCGCATCAATCACTCGTTCGTTCGAGCCAACTTCGATGACCCGATCGCTCTTCGCGAGCCGAAGGGCGAACGAACCGGCCTTCCCGGAGAGCGCAGGTTGTGCGGCAAAGTGTTCACGATGTACGTTCGCCTCATTCCAGCCCGCTGCCATTGCGGCGCCTACAGCGGACTCGATAAACCCGGACGGACCGCAGACGTAGAGGTGTTTCGCGGGGTGAGGCGTTGCCAAGATCGATTGCATTTGCAATCGATCGCAGGCCGGGCTGTTATCAAAATAAAGACGGGTCTGGTCCCGCAGGTCGGGCTTGAGGAAGCGCTCATGAAACGCGGTGTGCGCAGGACTACGAGTGCAATAGTGCGCCTCGAAAGACGCGCCTTTTCTCGCTAACCACAGAGCCATCGACAGGATCGGTGTTACACCGATTCCTCCTGCCAGCAATACGGAATGTTTCGCCGTTGATTCCAACGAAAAATGATTTCTGGGCTCGCTTACTTCAAGCGTCGCGCCTTCTTCGAGTGCATGCATAGCCCTCGATCCTCCCCGCGTCCTGAGATCGTGCAGCACGCAAATCAGGTACCGACAAGTCTCGCTCGGGTCGTTGCACAACGAGTACTGCCGTACCAATCCATTCCCGACGAACACATCGATATGAGCGCCAGCGGTGAAAGCCGGCAGAGGCGCTCCGCTCGGATCCGCAAGCGCAAACGCAGCGATGCCGACTGCCAGCTCAGTTTTCGTGACTATCTTTACTTTCATGCAACTACCTCACTCGCACAGGACGCGAAATTTCATCAAGATGACTTATTGACCCGTAGCGTAAATAGTGCAAAATGCTGACACCAGTGGCACGAATGCCTATTAACGTCCGAATAATGCCAAAGTGAAAAATACTCGTCAGACCGATGCGGGCCTGGTCGTTGTTGTTGTCTACGATGGTTTGAGCCTGTTTGAATACGGGTGCGCCGTCGAGGTGTTCGGCCTTCCAAGGCCGGAGATGGGCGACGGTTGGTATCGGTTCGCGACCGCGGCCGCCGAGCCGGGTTCGTTGCGCGGCGGCGGCGGCATCCAGGTCCAGGCGGATGGCGGACTCGAGCTTCTGTCCAAGGCGAAAACGATCATCATTCCCGGGTGGCGTGGCATCGCCGAACCAGTTCCTGATGAACTTTGCCTTGCCCTGAGAAAAGCAAACAAGCGCGGTGCCCGCGTCATGTCGATTTGCACAGGTGCCTTCGTCTTGGCCGCTGCCGGTCTACTCGACGGTAAGCGCGCGACAACGCACTGGCGTCACGCCGCAGGCTTGGCCGACCGGTATCCCTCGATCTCTGTCGAACCCGACGTTCTCTATATCGATGCGGGCGACGTTCTTACGTCGGCAGGCAGCGCCGCGGGAATTGACCTGTGTCTGCATCTGATCCGCCGTGACTTGGGACCTCGGGCCGCCAATCAAGTCGCCCGACGCCTCGTCATGCCGCCACATCGGGAAGGCGGTCAGGCCCAGTATGTCGAGGAACCCGTTCAGCGCCGCAGCGGCTCGACGCTAACACCGCTGGTAGACGCGGTTCGTTGTGGGTTAGCGGAGGACTGGTCGATCACGCGCATGGCTGCCGCCACCGCAATGAGCGGACGAAGTTTCCAACGGCATTTCGTCAGCACGATGGGAATGCCACCCGGAGAGTGGCTTCTGGGTGAACGCCTGGCACGTGCCCGTGAACTACTTGAAGAGTCGACTCTGTCGGTTGACGAGATCGCTTCGGCAGTAGGTTTTGGCGCCGCCGCTACCTTGCGCAATCACTTCCGGACCCGACTCGGTACGAGTCCAGGTTACTACCGTGAACGGTTTAAGGCCTCTGACCTGGCTTAACTCCAATACCGGCGCCCCCGCACTGACTCCCATTACTTCCCCGCTTTAAGCCGATCGCCGTGGCACACCACGATCCGGCAATCGCGTCGCGATGATGCATCGCATGATGCCGACGGCATCTGTGCGCTGCGTATCTCACGCAGCCTCCTCGGCAGCGATGATTCTGTCGCGCGCGAAGTGATCACGCAGAAAAACCCACGACTACTGGCCGATTTCCCCGCGAGCAGCGTGAGCAGGGCAATCTGCCCAGCCTGTCGACGGTTCGCTTCAGCCATGATCACACGGGCAGCTTCAGCACCGCGCTGGCCGGCGTCAACACACCGGAAACCCAGCAGGCCGACGACGACCTGGCGGTTGGCCGGCTCGTCGAGGCCGTGGCCCATAGCCCCTATGCGGCGAACACCCTGATCATCGTCACTGAAGACGACTACCAGGACGGCCCGGACCACGTCGATTCGCATCGCGCGACGTCATATGTCGTTGGCCCGTACGTCAGGCAAGGCGCGGTGGTCAAGACGCGTTACAGCCAGGTCAATGTGCTGCGGACGATCGAGGACATTCTCGGCACGCAGCACATCAATCTGAACACCGCCTATCAGCGGCCGATGACAGACGTCTTCGACACCCGTTCATCAGGTGCCTGGACCTACAACGCCACCGCCTCTACCGTTCTGAAGACGAGACGACACTGCTGGCGCAAGGCCGGCCGGACGGCAGCGTGCAATTCGCACAGGGCCCGGACGTCAAGCCCAGGCACGACGCCGCCTACTGGGATAAAGTCACCGTCGGCTTCAATTTCGACGAGGCCGATCAGGTCCCCCCCGCCAAATACAACAAGGTGCTGTGGTCCGGCATCAAGGGGAAGAAACCGTATCCGACGCGGCCCCACGGTCAGGAGCTTGCTCAAACGGACGACTGATACTCAGCCCGAATGCTCAGGGGCGCGAGGCAACGACGCCTCGCCTCTGAGCGCCAACCGCGCAAAGGGCTTTGGCCCAGAACCTACGAACGATGGGCGGCCAACGCAACGATCGGCGGAGAGGCTTCGCAGACAGCGGTCGTTCGCGGACGTCCTCGAAGGGCCCCGGGCCAATGTGCAGCTCTCAGCCCAACCGTTGCGAACTGCACGGGCCGCACGGCGAGCAAATCGAGTCCTCGCAGGGAATCGAAGGCATAGGCACTTCTGCTTCCGCCACTGCCACCTGGCGGCCAATACTCAGCCTGCCGTAACGGTGATAGCGTGCACATTTTTGTTACGTTGGTGGCGAATGACAGGTGTGCACGCTTACTTTTTTGAATGCTTGGAAATTCGTCGCTTTTTTCCGCGAATCTCGCTAAAACCGCGCCAGGCCTAGAACGGTGTGTGCTTACTTTTCCTCCTGAGCACTTCCCTGGGCGCCCCAACTTCTCCCGCGACTCAGATGACCCGCGCCTGTTGATTTAGCGGCGCGCAGCGGCCGGAATCGTCCCTTGACGAATGAAGCACAATCCCGGCCGGCGGAAAACCATCCGACCGAGCTACGCGGAGAACCCTCAGTTCTGTGGACTGAGCCGACTGCCAAGTTGGGTCAATATTTGATATGCAGCAGTCACCCTTTGCGCGATAGGATAATTTTTATTTGCAAGCATGACGATGCCCAATCTTCGAGCGGGAACAAAGGCGACGTAGGATGCAAATCCATTGGTTGATCCGGTTTTGTTGATCAGCGAATTGGCTTGTGGCTGGAGCGGAGGGTTTAACTCAGTTGCTTTCGTCGCCTGATAAGTCATCGTGTTCGAATTGCCTGCCAAAACCTGTTTCAGTTCCAGGGGATAGGGGTATTGCTCCCATATGAGGTCTTGCGTTATTTCGCCCGACCTGAAATATCCGGTGTGAGTGTCGTCGATCGCGCGTTGCAACTTGCTGTCAATCTTAATCATCTGCATGTTGGCCGCAATAAATCGGATCATGTCCGGCGTACTCGATTTAATTCCGTAGGCTTCCGAGGACAGAACCCCCGCGTTCAGCCTGATCGGAGCGCCCTGCTTCGTGTAGCCTTGCGCGTAATCCTTCATCCGATCCGGCGGCACATTAATATAACTATGCGTCATTCCAAGCATAGGGAATAACTTCTTTTCAATCGCGTCAACAAAAGACTCATTCATGCTCCGGGCGGCAATCATGCCGAGCATGCCAATACTTGGATTCGAGTAGACTCGGTATGTACCAGCAGCATAAGACGGTTTCCATTGCCTGAAATAATCCATTAACTGATCGTCATTGTGAATAGCCTCAGGCACTTGCAACGGGAGACCACCGGACGTGTGCGTGCCAAGATTGAGCAGACTGATGTTGTCAAAGCTGCTGCCGCGCAGGAATGGCAAATATTTGCTGGCGCTGTCGGACAACGCAAGGTTGCCATTAACCTGAGCATACGAAGCCAATGTTGCCGTATATGTTTTGCTTGCTGACCCAATTTCAAAGAGGGTTTGGCTTGTAACCGGTCGCTGTGTTTGGAGTGACGCCACACCATAGTTATAAAAGTAACTTTCGCCGTTGACGATTACTGCGATTGCCATGCCGGGAATTCGATATTCCTGCATCAAGGGACGAATTACGCCATCGACCATGTCCGAGATCTCTTTCTGCTTATTTTCACCTTCTGCGAACGTGCTGGAGGCGAGCAAACATGAAGGCATCAAGATGGAAATCAGTAACTTCTTGAAAAAACCGGAACGCATGTAATCTCCGTAGGCAAACAGCATGAATATAGGGTGAAAGGTTGTCTCGTTCGTATTGGGTCGAAGGGTCAATCCCGGTCTTGCTCAATCACATTGACGCAACACGGCGATTGGCTGCTGCATTTGGAGAGAGGTCGGGCCACTCGCCACCGTCTGGTTTTTACAAATTCACGGATGAAAGCGTCGAGTGGCGACGAGAATATCGCCCCTTTGCGAGTCGTCTACAAGCGAGCATAATTTCTGCCCGGGTAAAGAAAAACTTATGTCATGGCGTCCATCCGTCCTCACCTCCCATTGAATGCCCTGCGCGCATTCGAATCGTCGGCACGACACCTGAGCTTCACGCGCGCGGCACTTGAACTCAATGTGACACAGGCTGCCGTCAGCCAGCAGGTTCGCATGCTCGAAGAACGGCTCGGCACTACCCTGTTCAAACGGTTGCCGCGCGGACTGGGCATGACCGACGAAAGTCGCGCACTGCTTCCGGTATTGACCGATGCATTCGGTCGCATCGAGGGCGTGCTGAAGCAATTCGAGGGCGGGCATTTTCACGAAGTGCTTACGATCGGCGTTGTCGGGACTTTCGCAGTCGGCTGGCTGCTGCCACGGCTCAAATCGTTTCGGGAGGCGCACCCCTTTGTGGAGTTGCGGCTGCTGACCCATAACAATCTGGTCGACCTGGCAGCGGAGGGACTGGATTTTGCCATTCGCTTCGGTGACGGAGCCTGGCCCGCGACACACAATGTCATGTTGCTCGATGCGCCGCTGACCGTGCTTTGCGCACCGGACATTGCGAGAAGGCTTTCCGGACCGTGTGATCTTGCGAGGGAGACGCTGCTTCGTTCGTATCGCGCCGACGAGTGGACCGGCTGGTTTAGCGCCGCCGGACTCGATCCATGGCCGGTAAATGGTCCGGTTTTCGACTCGTCACGCTTGATGGTGGAAGCCGCCGTACAAGGCGCGGGAGTGGCCCTGGCTCCGCCTCTGATGTTCGCCCGGGAACTGCAGGCGGAACTGCTCTTTCGACCCTTCGATACGGAAGTGAGAACGGGCAGTTATTGGCTGACATGGTTGAAATCGAGGCGCATGTCGCCCGCCACGGAATTGTTCCGTCACTGGATTCTCGCGGAAGCGACCGGCGAAACGATCGATCAAACTGGCCGTGCTTCGCCGTAGGGTCCGAAAAATCCACCTCAAAGCATGCTGAGCGCGGCAGCGAGCACCGTGCGCTTGAACTTCGCCTCATGCTGCGGGAGCGATGAAAATATCGACAGGACATGGCTGTACGAAACCGTCTTGCCGACGGCGTTGGTCAGCATGGCGAACAGCACTTCCGGATCGTTGCGCGTCAGTTCGCCCGCATCCATCGCATCGGCAAGAAGCACGACGAACGCGTCGTGATAAGGGCGTAGAAGGCGCTCGACCAGCACGTCCAGCCGCTCGCCTTGCTCGGTTGCCGCCGTCGAGAAAAACATCCCGATATCCGGCTCGCTGAACACCTTATCGATAAAAATCGCGAGCGCCCGCTCCACGCGCTTGCGCGGCGAGAAATCGGAGCTGCGCAGCTTTGCCGTCGACTCGATCATCGGTGCGGTTTGCTCCGCGATCTGCTCGACAACCGCAATCCACAACGCCTCCTTCGAACCAAAATGATGCGAGATCAGCGCGGGATCGACGCCGCAATCCCGCGCGATCTCCCGTACGCTGGTCGCATCGAATCCGCGCTTGGCGAAGGCTTGCCGCGCGCTTTTCAGGAGCGCGTCGGAGCCGGCGATCGCGCTGCACGCGGGGCGTCCGCGTGAGCGTTTCTCCTTGGCGGCTTGCGCCGGGCGTGCTGTTGAAACTGTCATGGTTCGATCCGGATTCAGGTGCAGTAAGGCGAGCCCGAAGTTTAACCGACGTAAAGCGCCCCGCCGGTACACCGCAGGTAGCCGTAATGTGCGGCGTTTGACATGGGTCGCCCGATTGCCTTACTATCTCATTAATTCATCACTCGTTGAATATTTTCATGACTCAGGTTGTACGAATCGTGATCATCGGTGGCGGCATTGCCAGCCTGGTGCTGGCGGTGAAGCTCGGCGAACGGATGCTCGCCCTGCGCAGCATCGACCACGGCGTCATGGAGCCCTACCTTGGTAGTGATACTAACTATTTTCGGCGTGCCGGGTGTGATCGATCACTACCATTTCGTCGGCAGCCAGCAGCGAGCCGAAACCTTCAATACATGCTTTACCGGCGGCATCAGCAGGCTCTGCATGGTTTTCGTAAAGCGCCCCTGCTGTGGACGGCCCGAGAGAATCAATGGTCTTGTGCAACCGAAAATCGGCATGACGTGATCGCTTCGTCGTGACACCGGTGACGCCGGCTGCGTGGAATTTCTTGTAAAGGAAAGGTGAGATGCTCGAGAAACACACTAGTGCATGGTCCCAAACTGTAGCGTTACTCGATAACGCACGCGCCCGGCAGGTGGCCGACGAAGCAACGCGAATAGCGCAACGGCGCCCGGCAAAAACCATCTGGAACGATCACGCGACGTTGATGGTCAGCGTGATCGAACGCCCCACTCCACGAACGGCCACGGTCTCATGGTGCGATCCGCTCTCTGGTTACTATGGGCACCAGACGTGGCGGGTAGCACTCGCCAAACAACGCGGCGAGTGCGTGCTGAGCGGCAAGATGATCAAGCCAGGCGACTTCATCTATCGGCCGGCGATCAGCCAGCCGCCTCCTGGAAATGCAGGCGCAATGATCATCGCGTCCGAGTTGGTGCCGTTTGGCACGCTCAGACAGTCGTAGCCAGCGCCGGCTTATCCAGCGAGCGTCGATCAGGGATTCTCACATCGAAAGCTCGCGGCATTGTTGACATTGCCCTTGCCCAGATACTTCGGGAAGCCAGGATACCGGCAGAGCGGACGCGAGCGCCCATTGGTAGCGCTCGCTATGTCCGTCCCGATAAGCGTCTCCGGCGCGATGTTCATCGTCACCCACCGGTCCAGCGCACCGAGTTCGTCCCAAGCCGGAATGAACACGCCGTTGCCGTGCTGAAATCCCGGCACCATATAAAGCCGCATGAATGAATCGACAATGCTCTGCCCGTACTTCTCGACCAGCGAATGATAAAAAGCGATGGTCTGGTTCGGGCTGATGACTTCATCGGCGAGACCGTGCATGGTGATCAGCTTGCCGCCGTGCGCAATGAACTCCGATATGTCCGGATTCATCGCTCCGACCGTCGCCGACAAATCGATCAGGCGGGATTTATAGATCCCCGGTTGATCGACATCGAAGCCGAGCGTATTGAAGCGCAGGTCATGCGTGACGAAAAACTTCATGTAACTGTCGCCCTGCGTGAACAGGTAACCGTTGGCATCGAAGCGCAAAGGCTGGGTGGCGACCGGTGAATTTCCGAGTCCCAGCCCGCTGGAATAATCCACGCCCTGGAACACGTTGTAGCCGTAATACCGCGTGACTCCGAAAGCGAGTTCATAAGGCAGCGTAAAGCCGTCGCGCAAAATCTCCAGCGTCGCGAGCTGCGCCTCCGACAAACAACTGTCACGCAACGAAGGCCGTTGTCCGTTCGCGCATCGCAGTTGCGCGACGATCTGCGGTTCGTGCTCGCGGCATGCTTCCACGTTCGAGACAATCCCGTCGACGACGCCATCGAGGCCATCGCATTCTTGAAGCACGGTCTCGAACACGCGTTTTTGCTGGGCCGGCCCGACGAAACCACCCGGTGTCCCATACGCTGCCTGCCCTACTTTCACGCCCATCAGGCGCACGCCCGAAAAGTTGATGGCCGGTGCGTTGGCAATCACGCCGTCGTAGTCGTCGGGATATCGTTCGATCACCGTGAAGGCTTCGCGCCCGCCCGTGGAGCCACCGGCGAAGTAGGTCTGCTCGGGCTTGCGGCCATAGCCCATGATGATCAGCGCGAGCGCGACGTCATGGGTTTTCTTAAGATGACCGTAGCCGAAGTTGATCACGGCTTCGTCGTTCATCGCGAAATCGGCGCGGCCGGAGTTGCCTACATGGCCTGAATCGGAGCCGAAGGTCGCGTAACCGGTGGACAGCGGCGAGGCGGCGGGCGCAAACGCGGTCGGCTCGGTGCCGCTCACGATCACGCCGTTGTAGCCGCCCCCGCCCATCTGCAACGCCCGGCCGTTCCAGCGCGCCGGCAGATTGACCTCGAAGCGGATGTCGGGCGTGGTGTCGAGTTGCGCCTTGATCACGCCTACAAGCCGGCAGTATTCGCCGTTGCGGTTTTTCGGCGCGGCTGCGGCTACAACCGACGCACTCAGGATAGTCGCGCCGCGAGTAGGCAAGCTGATCACCGATGCCGGCACCTCTGTGCCTTCCAGTTCGGCGCAATGCTTGACGAGGTACGAAGCGGCGCTTGCGTGAGTGCTGCACGCGAATAAGGCGGTGAGCAGCAGGGCATGCAGGAGAGTGGTTGTAGCTTGGGGCATCGCCTAGAGATTGGATTGCTGCGCCGGGGATGAAGCGGAAAGCCGACAGCGTTTTTCGCCGCACAATATATAAGAAGCATCCTATTGGCAGAAATCCGATTGTCTGAATTCGTTGCGTTTGCACAACCGTCTGGCCTGAGCGGCTCAGCCCGATTGGCCCGATGAAAACCGCGGCGCACGGGTCGTGCCCGGCACGCAGCGCTCATTCCCCTGGCCATTCCCCTCGCAGATCGCTGTTCTGCAAGATTTGCAGCAATGTCTCCGCAGGCCGGCTCAAATGCTTCGCCCCCAACGCAATGAACTCGACCTGAGGCAATTCCGGCAGCGCGGCGCGATTCACCGGCGGTGAAAGCCCCCTGCCCGCCAGGAAATGGGACCGCACGGTGAGCCCCAACCCGCCACGTGCAGCCGCGATACATCCTGCGTATGAACTGCTCGTGCAGACCACCTGCCAGCGCGCGCCGACCGCAGCCAGCGAGTCGAGCACCACGGCGCGCGTCACGCTCGGCTCGGCGACGAGGATCAGCGGCAGCGGCTGCTCGAGGTCCACCTCGGTGCCCGTCAGCCCAAGCCATTCGAGTTGTCCTGAAAACAGCGGAATGCCGCGCGGATCGCCGATGCGCCGTTTGCCGACCATCAAATCGATCGATCCCGCGTCCAGATGCTCGTAAAGCCGCCCCGTCATGCCGATGGTGATCTCCAGTTCGACATCGGGATGGGTCCGGCGAAAGGCCGCAAGCACGCTGGGCAAGGGACCGAGCGCGACGTCGTCGGAGCTTCCCAGGCGCACGCGGCCCCGCAGGCGCGGCGAGCGGAACTGCAACTCGGCGTGGGTCATCGCCTCCAGGATCATGCGGGCGTGAACCAGCATGGCTTCGCCGTCGGCGGTGAGCGAGAGCGAATGGGTGTCGCGCACAAGCAGCCGGCGGCCGACGTGTTCTTCCAGCCGCCGGATGTGCTCGCTCACGCTGGATTGCGTGAGCCGGAGCTGGCGGCCGGCATCGGTGAAACTGTGCGACGCGGCCACCGTCGCGAACGTGTTCAGCCAGACCGGATTGAGCATGACGCATTGTGATCGAATTTATCGATGATAGTCAACGTAGCCAGCGGGGTTCCCGATTACCAATCGACGTCTTAAAATCGACACATCGCGTGAACCCCGCGCGACACCGTTTTCAGCAGTAACTGGATGACTTCAAAAAACTCACACACGGCGCTTTTGTGGATCGTGGCTGTCGGCTTTTTCATGCAAGCCCTCGACACGACCATCGTCAACACGGCCCTGCCCTCCATTGCGCACAGCCTGCATGCGCAACCGCTCGCGATGCAACCTATCGTCGTCGCCTACACGCTGACTATGGCGCTTCTCACGCCTGCGTCCGGCTGGCTCGCCGACCGCTTCGGCACCCGCCGCGTTTATTTCGTCGCGATCCTGCTGTTCGTGATCGGCTCGCTCTGCTGTGCTAACGCGCAATCGCTGAATCAACTGATCGTGGCGCGCGTGATCCAGGGGATCGGCGGCTCGATGCTGCTGCCCATCGGCCGGCTGGCCGTGTTACGCAGCGTGACGGGCGAGGCGTATGTATCGGCGCTCGCGGTCATCTCCATTGCCGGCCAGGTCGGCCCGATTCTTGGACCGACGCTGGGCGGCTGGTTCGTCGAATCGTTTTCATGGCACTGGATCTTCCTGATCAACGTGCCCATCGGCGCGCTGGGTTTGATCGCCGTGCATCGCTTTCTTCCCGACGATGCGATTGCTCATGCCCCGCCCTTCGACTTTATCGGCTGCGCGATGTTGTCGCTCTGCATGGTCGCGTTTTCGATGGCGCTGGACAGCCCCGCGCAATCGCACAAGCTGCTGGTGTCGGGCGGGTTGTTCGTACTCTCGGCAATTGCTGCGCTCGCTTACGTTCCGTACGCCAAACGTCGGCCCGATCCGCTCTTCAAGCTGTCCCTGTTCAACGAGCCGAACTTCAGCGTGGGCTTGATCGGCAACCTGCTGTGCCGGATCGGATCGAGCGCCGTGCCGTTTCTCCTGCCGCTGCTGCTGCAATTACAGCTGGGTTACACGCCGCTGCATTCGGGCTTGATGATGTTGCCCGCCGCCTTCGCCGGGACCGTTGCAAAGGGCTGGATCTCGCCACTCGTGAAGCGCTACGGCTACGATAATTTCCTGTTGTGGAACACGATCCTCGTAGGGGCATCGATAGTTGGCTTCGCTTCGTTTTCGGTTGGCACGCCGCTCGTCATCGAGATCGCGATCCTTGCCGTGTTCGGCGCGTGCAATTCCATGCAGTTCGCCGCGATGAACAGCGTCACGCTCAAGGGTTTGTCGATCAAGGATGCCGGTAGCGGCAACAGTCTCTTTTCGATGGTGCAGATGCTGGCGATCGGACTGGGTGTATCGATTGGCGGCGGCCTGGTGTCGGTGTTCTCGGCGAACCTCGGCTCGGCGGCGCTCGCGTTCCGGATCGCGTTTGTATGCGTGGGCCTGGTGACGCTGGCATCGGCCATCGTGTTTCGTTTTCTGGATGCAGTGCCTTCTCGCCCGGCACCGCAAGCTGCCACTTCGTGAACATGGAAAATGCAGGCTCGAGCCTGAACGTTTAAGCTGGTTGGATACTCAACCCGCATTCAACACCGCTCAAGGAGTTTGTCGTGCAATACCGCAAATTTGGCCGTACCGGCCTGAATGTTTCGCGTCTGTGCCTCGGCACCATGACCTTTGGTCTGCAGACGGAAGAGAACGTGTCACGCAGCATCATGGATCGTGCTGCGGAAGCGGGAGTCAATTTCATCGATACCGCCGACGTCTATCCGCTCGGCAGCACGGAAAGCGCGGCCGGACGCACGGAGGAGATTGTCGGACGCTGGTTGAAGGATGCGCCCGCGCGGCGTAGCCAGTTCATCCTGGCGACGAAAGCAGTCGGCAAGATGGGGCCTTCGGCGTGGGATCAGGGTGCGTCGCGCAAGCACTTGCTTGACGCCATCGATGCGTCGCTCAAGCGGCTCAATACCGATTACGTCGACCTGTACCAACTCCATTCCGACGATCTCAACACGCCGCTCGACGAAACCCTGGAAGCGCTCGATACGATCGTGCGTCAGGGCAAGGCGCGGTACGTGGGCGTATCGAATTTCCTGGCGTACCGGCTTGCGACTGCATTGGGTCGTTCCGATGTCTTGCGCGTG
Source organism: Caballeronia mineralivorans PML1(12) (assembly GCF_001028175.1). Taxonomy (GTDB): domain Bacteria; phylum Pseudomonadota; class Gammaproteobacteria; order Burkholderiales; family Burkholderiaceae; genus Caballeronia; species Caballeronia mineralivorans. The sequence goes on along the minus strand of NZ_AEJF01000230.1, from coordinate 24,091 downwards.
GCGCGCTTCGTTTCGGTCCAGCCGCGTTACAACCTGTTATTCAGGCAGATCGAGCGTGAGTTGCTGCCGCTTGCCACCGACGAGAATTTGGCCGTGATTCCGTATAACCCGCTAGCGGGTGGTTTGCTGACGGGTAAGCATAGGCACGATGCCGCGCCCTCCGAGGGTCGTTTTACGGCGACGGTCGGCAAAGCCGGGTCGATGTATCAGCAGCGCTACTGGCATGAGCGCGAGTTTGAAACCATCGAAAAGTTGAAGCAGATCGTGGGCGCAACCGGTGAGTCGTTGACGAAGACATCAGTGGCGTGGGTGCTGGCGAATCCGGTGATCACATCGGCGATCATCGGGGCCAGCCGGCCCGAGCAGCTCTCGGATAGTTTGGCCGCAGTCGACTTTGCTCTCGATGCCGAGCTGAAGACGCAACTGGACGACGCCACGGTGGCATATCGATGGGGCGATGCCGCGCGATAGAGGGTTTCGTTCGCATGGCGGGGCGATTCCACTCGCTTCTCCATGCGAACATGCTGTCTAGTACTTAGTAATATCGCGTGTCTCCAACACCCGCGACGCCGCGCGCTCCTTAGCTACCGCGATCATCGCCCGCCCCAACTGACTGGTCGTGGTGATTGCGTTCGGGAACGCGCGCTGCAACACGGGAAACAACGGCCGCCCCAGCGAAATCACCATCTGATACACGGGCGTCTTCGAGCGAATACCGTCCATCGGCTGAATCATCCCCGGACGAAACATATACGCGGCCTTGAACGGCATGCGCATCAGCGCGTTTTCGGTGCGGCCCTTCACGCGTGCCCACATGCTGCGCCCGCGCTCGGTTGTATCGGTCCCCGCCCCCGTCACATAGGCGAAGGTCATGTCCGGATTAAGACGCGATAAAGTCCGCCCGACCGCGAACGTCAAATCGTAAGTCAGGCGAGTGTAGTCAGCCTCGCTCATCCTGAACGACGACACGCCCAGGCAGAAAAAGCATGCATCGAAGCCGGTGAGTTCGGACTCGATCGAGGTGAGATCGAAGAGATCCTTATGCACGATGTCGGTAAGCTTCGGGGATCGCTGCCCTGTTGCACTACGCCCCACCGTGACCACGCGCTCGATGTCCGTATCGAGCAGGCATTCGCGCAACACGCCTTGCCCGACCATTCCTGTCGCGCCAAAAATAAGCACTTTCATGATTTCTCCGGCCACGACACGCCGGTGAGTTTCACTGACGCGTCCCAAAGTTTCGCGGCAACGGCTGTGTCCATGGCTTGCGGGTAGATGCGCGCCTCGGCGGGCGCCCCCATCATTTCCTGAAAGCCCTTCGGACCATAATAAGCTGCAGGCCGTGCATCGGGCGATGTGGCGGCCAACAGCGTGGGCAATGCACCGTCCGCGGCGCTATGGCTTAAAAATGGCTTCATCGCGCGGCTCACCAGCGCCATCACGCCCGTCTCTCCCGGCCCATTCGCGATGAGATCGGTCCGCGCAAACCCCGGATGCGCCGCATTGCTCATGAGGCGCCAGCCGTTCGCGTCGCTGCGGCGTTGCAGTTCCAGCGCGAACATCAGCATGGCGAGTTTCGACTGTTCGTATGCCGGCCACGCTTTATAGGCACGCTCGCCTTGCAGGTTATCGAAGGCAATCTTCCCTCGCCGATGCGCAATGCTGCTGAGATTCACCACGCGCGGCGCGGCGCTCTTTTGCAACAATGGCAGCAACTGCGCGGTCAGCGCGAAGTGACCGAGATAGTTGGTGCCGAACTGGCGTTCGAAGCCATCGGCGGTCTTTTCGTGCTTGGGCAGCATCATCACGCCGGCATTGTTCACGAGCACATCGATCGCCAAGTCTTCTTCAAGCAGCCGCTTCGTGGCACGGGAGATAGACGCGAGGCTCGCCAGATCGATGGGTTCAAAACGGATCTGAGCCGCCGGCACTTCGCGGCGAATACGTTCGAGAGCCGTTCGCCCTTTCGCGTCGCTCCGTCCGGTGAGAATTACTTCGGCGCCCGCGCGGGCCAGTTCCAGCGACGTTTCATAACCCAATCCGCCGGTCGCGCCGGTCACCAACGCGCGTTTGCCTGCTTGCGAAGGGATATCGGCTGTGGTCCATGTACTCATGTGCTTGTCCTCCAAAACGCTTATTTGCGTGAGTAATCAGTCATTAAATTGACGTTTACTGTCCACAGGACCGACTTGGCGGTTCAGCTTTTCGTGTTGCCAGTAACGCCGTTCCAGAACACCTCGAAACCAACCTTCCGATACCGCGTGGCTTCCGCCGGATACGCTGTCATGAACGCCATCGTGGTTTCCGCCAGCGCCTTCATGCTTGCGGCTACAAACTCGACCGGGTAAGCCTGTAACACGCCGGTCTTGATGCTGGTTTGCGCGAGCGTTTCGATCTCGGCGAACGGTTCGTAACCCACTGCCTTCGATTCGTCGCTGACCGTATCCGCCACCGACAACTGGTCCAGCACGTTCAGCCGCTGCGGGTTCGCCACACCCCAATCGACGAACGCGTTCCACAGATATTCAAGCCGGTCACGCACGGGTCCCTGCCGGGGGAACCGGGACATGAGTGCATCGGCGAGATCGAGCTTGATGGAACGGTAGAGCGCATTCACGAGCTCGTCCTTCGTGCGGAAGTACGTGAACAAGGTCCCTTCCGCGACGCCCGCTTGCTTCGATATCGCCGATGTCGGTGCAGCCGCCAGTCCGCGTTGTGCAAAAACCTGTTCGGCGGCGAGAAGCAGCGCGTTGCGTTTGTCGTCGCTTTTGGGTCGAGCCATCGTACGTGATCGAACTGATTAAATAAGTGAGTGAGTACTCAATTATATCTATTTTCGAGATGACGGCAAGATCCATGCAGAAAAAGCCTGACGTTATGCAGTGGAAAATCTTACAAAGCCTGCCAAACGGGCCAAAACTTGACCGTGCTAGCATCCGGCAATCGCATTGGTAAGGGTGTCCGGGGCATCGAAGCTCGCTATGGCGCCACGACTCCAGCTTCACTTCAGGGATCTTATGAATAACCACTCAGTTCACCAGAAGTTCTTCCACATCTTGCTGTTTGTCGTCACCGTTGCGCTCTGCTGGATCTTGCTGCCGTTCTTCGGCGCGATCTTCTGGGGCACGATTCTCGCGATCCTGTTCCAGCCGTTGCAGCGCTATCTGGCCGTTAAATTCGGCAAGCGACGCAATCTGGCGGCGTTCGCGACGCTGGGGTTGACGATCGTGGTGGTGATCCTTCCGCTCAGCTTCGTAGCGGCTACGCTCGTGCAGGAAATCGGCCTCGCCTACGCGCAGATCAAGGCCGGCCAGCCGAATTTCACGACCTACTTCCAGCAGGCCATTCACGCACTGCCGAACTCCTTGCAGACGCTGCTCGGCCGCTTCGGCCTGACCGATATCCCGAGCATTCAGCAGCGGCTGACCAGCGGCGCTGCCGCCATCAGCCAGTTCGTGGCCACGAAGGCGTTCAGCATCGGCCAGAACACGTTCCAGTTCGTGATCAGCTTCGGCGTGATGCTGTACCTGGTGTTTTTCCTGCTGCGCGATGGCGGTGAAATCGGCCGTCGCATTCGCCGCGCCCTGCCCCTTGACGAAGGTCCCAAGCAGCACTTGATCGCCAAGTTCACGACTGTCGTGCGGGCGACGGTGAAGGGCAACATCGCGGTCGCCGCCGTGCAGGGTTTCCTCGGTGGGATGATCTTCATGACGCTGGGCATCCAGGGGTCGCTGCTGTGGGGCGTGCTGATGGCGTTCCTCTCGCTGCTTCCCGCGATCGGCGCCGCGCTGGTCTGGGCGCCGGCTGCAGCCTATTTTCTGCTCACCGACGATATTTGGCGCGGCGTGATCCTGATCGTGTTCTGCGTCGTGGTGATCGGCATGGTGGACAACGTGTTGCGTCCGATCCTGGTCGGCAAGGACACGAAAATGCCTGACTGGGTCGTGCTGATTTCCACGCTGGGCGGAATGGGATTATTCGGGATCAATGGCTTCGTGATTGGACCGCTGATCGCCGCGCTGTTCATGGCGAGTTGGGATTTGTTCACGCAGGAAGAAGAAGGACGGACCATCGACAAGAAGGTCTAGCGTCTGGCTTTTTGCCCACTCGCCTTAAAAAAACCGGCTCGCTGATTACTCAGTGAGCCGGTTTTTTTATACCGCAACGTAGACGGAAAACTCAGCGTTTCTCCGCCCCGGTGTATTTGCAATCGAAGCGCTTTCTCACCGTGCCGTTTTCATCGACGCTCTCAAGATACACGTCGAATTGCCACAGCCGCGCCATGTGCTTGAGAACCTCTTCGCTGTCATTGGTGAGGTGACGGTTGTCGGTCATGAAATGGCGTAGTGTCAGGCTGCGATCGCCGCGCGTATTCACCGAATACACCTGGATATTCGGCTCACGATGATGCATGTCGTACTGCCGCGACAGCGCCTGACGGACATACCTGTACCCGCTTTCGTCGTGAATAGCGGATACTTCCAGCGAGTCGCGCATGTCGTCGTCGAGAATCGAGAACAGGCGCATTTCGCGAATCAGATGCGGCGACAAATACTGCGCGATAAAACTCTCGTCCTTGAAATTGCGCATCGCGTAATGCAGCGCTTCCAGCCAGTCGCTGCCGGCAAGCTCCGGAAACCATTCGCGGTCCTCATCCGTCGGGTTTTCGCAGATGCGGCGAATATCGCTCATCATGGAAAATCCCAGCGCATACGGGTTGATGCCGCTGTAATACTGCTTGGTCACCGGCGGCTGATACACCACGTTGCTGTGCGAATGGAGGAACTCCATCATGAAGCCGTCTTCCAGACGGCCTTCCGCATAAAGCGTATTCAGCAGCGTGTAATGCCAGAACGTGGCCCAGCCTTCGTTCATGACCTGCGTCTGCCGCTGCGGATAAAAATACTGGCCGACCTTGCGCACGATGCGAATGACTTCGCGTTCCCACGGTTCGAGCAGCGGCGCATTCTTCTCGGCGAAATACAGCAGGTTTTCCTGCGGTTCCGGCGGATACCGGCTTTCAATTTCCTCGGTGGTGGTCGCCTTTTTATTCGGCAGCGTGCGCCAGAGTTCATTCACCTGAGACTGCAAATACGCTTCACGTTCGCGCCGCGCGGCCACTTCCTTCGCCAGCGAGAGCTTCTGCGGCCGCTTATACCGGTCGACGCCATAATTCATGAGCGCGTGGCAGGAATCGAGCAATTCCTCTACCCGGTCGATGCCATGCCGCTCCTCGCATTCCGCGATGTAATTCTTCGCATAAACGAGGTAATCGATAATCGCGTGCGCGTCTGTCCACAGTTTGAACAGGTAGTTGCCCTTGAAAAACGAGTTGTGCCCGTACGCCGCGTGCGCGATGACGAGCGCCTGCATCGTCATCGTGTTCTCTTCCATCAAGTACGCAATACACGGATTCGAGTTGATGACGATCTCGTACGCGAGGCCCATTTGCCCGCGCCGGTAACTCTTCTCGGTGGACAGGAAGTGCTTGCCGAACGACCAGTGCCGGTAGTTCACCGGCATGCCGACCGACGCGTACGCGTCCATCATCTGCTCGGCGCTGATCAGTTCGAGCTGGATCGGATAGACGTCGAGCCCATACCGCTGCGCGACACGGGCAATCTCGGTGTCGTATTCCTCGATCAACTCGAAGGTCCAATCCGATGGACACGGCAACGGCCTTTTTTCCGCCACGTTCATGGTGTCTCCTTCCGACGCCGCGCTTTTGCGTGGCTTCCTGGCCTTTTGGGGCGCGCTGTCTTGTGCTTTCAGTTCTTCGCCGGGTTTGAGGTGATACCCACGTGCTTCGTTATCCAAATGCCGTGTCGTCATGCAGCCGCCTGCTGTTTCTCGAACAGTTCGCGAAAGACCGGATAAATATCCGCAGCCGATTCGACTTTCTTCATCGCGAGCTCAGGCGCGCTCTGTGCCAGATGAGCATATTCGACCCAGAGATTCTGCTCTTCAGGCGCTACTTGAATATAGGCAAAATAGCGCACCTTCTGAAGAATGTCCTCGGCGAGCAGCTTGCGGCACTTGGGCGAATCGTCAGTCCAGTTGTCGCCGTCGGACGCCTGAGCGCCGTAGATATTCCACTCGTTGGGCGAATAACGCTCATCCATGATCTTCTTCATCAACTCGAGCGCGCTGGACACGACCGTGCCGCCGCTTTCGGTCGAATGGAAGAAGGTTTCTTCGTCCACTTCTTCCGCGCGCGTGTGATGCCGGATGAAGACGACTTCGATTTTTTCATAGTTCCGGTTCAGGAACAGGTACAAAAGAATGAAGAAACGTTTCGACAGATCCTTGCGCTGCTCGTCCATGGAACCGGACACGTCCATCAGACAAAACATCACGGCCTTGCTTGATGGCGTGGGTTGTTTGGTCCGGTTGACGTAGCGTAAGTCGAATGGGTCGATGAACGGAATCCGCGTGATGCGCCCTTTCATGATCACGATGTCGGCTTCCAGCCGCGCAATTTCCTCGGGGTCGCCATTTTCCAGTTGAAGCGCTTCCAACTGCCGCTCCAACTCCAGCAACTGGCGCGATAACGGCGACCCTAATGCAATCCGCCGCCCGAGCGCACTGCGCAGCGAACGCACGACATCGATATTGTTTGGCGTTCCTTCCGCCGAAAACCCCGCCCGCACGTTCTTCCATGTCGGCACGGCTGCTAATTGGGTTTTGACGAGACGCGGAAGCTCGAGGTCGTCGAAGAAATACTGCATGAATTCTTCCCGCGATAACTCGAACACGAAGTCGTCCTGCCCTTCGCCCTCGTTGCTCGCGGTCTTGCCGCCACCACCGCCTCCGCCAGTCGGGCGCGCGATCTTGTCGCCACGAATGTACTCGGCGTTACCCGGATGCACGAGCTCGCGCTTCCCGCCAGGGCCATGCCGGAACGACGGTTCGGCGATGTCCTTCTTCGGAATCGTGATGCTTTGCGTGCTCTGGATATCCTTGATGCTACGGTCCCGAACGGCATCCGACACCGCGCGGCGAATATAGTTTTTGACACGACGCAAAAAGCGTTCGCGGTTGGCAATGCTCTTGTTCTTACCGGCTAACCTGCGGTCGATGATTTGATGCAGCACATCCAGTCTCCCGCGTAATTGGCGAGGAAGCGAAGCGCTGTTGGCCCGGAACCGCGCGCTGTGGCGCCAAGGCCAGCACTCGCCAAGGTGCTCGCGTTTCGCTGGTTCCAAAGCCAGCGTTACGCGAACGTATGACTCAAAACTGACAACACAACTACGATTCAATCACGTTTTACCCGCTTTCGCTGAAAAGTCATCAATCTCCCTGTGGAAAAGACCAAAAAGCAGACCAAAAAGCAGGCCGCATTACGACGATTTGCGCACCCGGAGATACCAGTCGCAGAGCAGACGCACTTGCTTCGGCGTATAGCCCTTCGCGACCATCCGGTTCACAAAGTCTTCGTGCTTGCGCTGTTCTTCCGCCGATCCTTTGGCATTGAACGAGATCACTGGCAGAAGTTCTTCGGTATTGGAGAACATCTTCTTCTCGATCACCACCCGAAGTTTCTCGTAGCTGATCCACGCCGGATTCTTGCCACCGTTCGCCGCCCGAGCCCGCAGTACGAAGTTCACGATCTCATTGCGGAAATCCTTCGGGTTGCTGATGCCAGCCGGCTTCTCGATCTTCTCCAGCTCCGCATTCAACGACGCACGGTCGAAACTTTCGCCGGTATCGTGATCGCGGAATTCCTGGTCCTGGATCCAGAAATCGGCATACGTGACGTAACGATCGAAGATGTTTTGTCCGTACTCCGAATACGACTCCAGATACGCGGTCTGAATCTCCTTGCCGATGAACTCGGCATAGCGCGATGCCAGCACATCCTTGATGAACGACAGGTATTTCTGTTCGGTTTCCGGCGGAAACTGTTCGCGTTCGATCTGCTGTTCCAGTACGTACATCAGGTGCACCGGATTGGCCGCGACTTCGGCAGAATCGAAGTTGAATACGCGCGACAAGATCTTGAATGCGAAGCGGGTTGAAACGCCGTTCATGCCTTCATCGACGCCTGCAAAATCGCGGTACTCCTGGAACGATTTCGCCTTCGGGTCCGTATCCTTGAGGTTGTCGCCGTCGTAGACCTGCATCTTCGAAAAGAGGCTGGAATTTTCCGGCTCATGCAAGCGCGTGAGCACCGCCATCTGCGCCATCATCTTCAACGTACCCGGCGCGCAAACAGCGTTCGTCAACGAAGAATTACGCAGCAGCTTCTCGTAGATCTTCATCTCTTCGCTGTAGCGCAGACAGTACGGCACCTTGACCACGAAGATACGATCGAGCAGTGCTTCGTTGTTCTTGTTATTACGGAACGTCTTCCATTCCGACTCGTTCGAGTGAGCGAGGACCACGCCATCAAACGGGATCGCACCGAAGCCTTCCGTGCCCTTGAAGTTGCCTTCCTGCGTAGCCGTGAGTAACGGGTGCAGCACCTTGATCGGGGCCTTGAACATTTCGACGAACTCGAGCAAGCCCTGGTTCGCGAGACACAAGCCACCGGAGTAGCTATACGCATCGGCGTCGTCCTGCGAGTAAGTTTCGAGCTTGCGGATGTCGACCTTGCCGACGAGTGACGAGATGTCCTGATTGTTCTCATCGCCCGGTTCGGTCTTGGCAATACCGATCTGGCGCAGGATGGAGGGGTAACGGCGAACGATGCGGAACTTGCGGATGTCGCCATTGAATTCGTGAAGGCGCTTCACTGCCCACGGACTCAGGATGTTCTTGAGATAGCGGCGCGGAATGCCGTATTGCTCTTCGAGGATCGGGCCGTCTTCGTCGTAGTCAAAAAGCCCAAGAGGCGACTCATTGACGGGCGAACCCTTGATTGCATAGAACGGAACACGCTCGGCGAGTTGCTTGAGACGCTCAGCAATGGATGACTTGCCGCCGCCTACCGGTCCCAACAAATACAGGATCTGTTTCTTCTCTTCCAGCCCTTGGGCTGCATGCCTGAAGTACGACACCACCTGCTCGATCACTTCCTCCATTCCGTAGAACTCACGGAATGCCGGATACACCTTGATCACCTTGTTTGCAAACACACGCGATAAACGCGGGTCGGTGCGCGTGTCGACTGATTCCGGTTCCCCGATAGCCGCCAACATCCGTTCGCCCGCTGTTGCATACGTTGCAGGATCGTCTTTGCAGAGCGCGAGATACTCTTCGAGCGAGAATTCCTCCTCGCGGGTCTTTTCGAAGCGGGTCGCGAAACTGCTGTAGATATCCATGCTACCTCCTCGCCGAAGTCAGAAAGCAATGTGTGCGCGGCGCGCCTAATCAGAACAACATCGCTTCAGTTCATCCTAAACCTATTCGAATTTTTTTTCATGCAAATGCGTTGTTGATTTGCTTCGAAGTATTCCTAGCTTGGTGGAATATTTTCGTTCACCTACAATCATCATCCCGACTCGCGAAACGTTTTCCGTATTGGCTGCACAGCCTTGCTGTACAAGCCCTGGACCCATGCGACATGCTGGCAGCCGGATACCCCGACTGCTGCTGCCGAGGCTCAGCGTACCCCGCGTTTATGCATTGAGTGCTTATGTCGTGCTTAAGTCTCGCGCATGTCGAGTTATCCCTGTGTTGTCCCCCGCTCATCCACACGTTATCCACTGGTTATCCCAACTTCCGGGGTCGTTCCCGGCGCTTGTCCCGACGGGTTTTACCGTGCGTATGTCACATACGCTTCGTAGCACCGGAACGATGCAAGTTCCAATGTGTTTTTTGGCATCGTCACTCTCATGTCCATTCGATTGCAGGCTCTCAAATGTCGCGCGTTTCTCTCTTACTAAACGATGCGCAAAGGCATCCGTTGACCGCCTATACCCGCTACGTGCAGAGGGATTTAGAAGGTAAAAAGGCCCTCGTTCGAGTGCCTTTTTTGATGTAACAACAGCGCATGGATATCTGTTTCAGCATCCTTTCATTGCGCTTCGACATTCCGTCCGAATGTCACTCCAACGTCAGTTCGATCTCGCCGATGCGGTCGATCCGTCCGCTCACCACGCCCGGCCCATCGACCCGCCGCGCGCCCGTGTAGGAGCCGGTCGTCACCGTCCAGAACGGCTGGACCGTGTGGCCGTGCGCGCTGCAATGATTGACGAACCAGACTAGCAGTTCGCGCGGATCGCCGGCCGGATTGCCGGTGCTCGGCGGCACGATCGAGACGCCGTCGACGGCCAGTTCGAGCAGCGGTGAAAGGAAGTCGAAGTTCGGCGCGATCACCTCGTACGGCTCCATCTTGCCCACGATCAGTGCACCGTTGTTCTGCGAATCGGCAAGTTGTGCCAGCGTCGCGAGGTTCGGCCATTGCGCGAAGCGGCTATCGACAATTTCAAGCGCCACCGCCATGCTGCCCAGCGCCGCGAACACTTCGCTGCGGCTGTAAGGTTCATCGCGGGGCGGCAACGCGTATGAAAAGCGAAACGCAATCTCCAGTTCGACCAGCACGCGAAAGAACGCCGCATGCGGGACGCGCGCGGGCGACGTGTGGACGAGTTCTGCATCGATAGGCGCCGCGTTCGCCTGCGCGCCGGGTGCCCGGGCACCGACTTTCCAGGCGCCAATGCGCGCGCCGGATAGGGACAGAACCTTGTGCTGGATGGCGTAGGCCGCTTCGGCATCGGCGGGGATATCGACCGACTCGAGGTCTTCTATCAGGGTGCGCTGTCGGCGGGCCTGGACAAGTTGCGCAGCGAGGGTGGATTCGGTCATGGCGAGCGTCCTGTGGTGGGCATCGAAAACGAATTCCGATCCGATGCGGGTTGAACGAAGTGCGCTCAGTGTACGGGGAAGTCGGTAGGAATCGCGAGTTCGGGTCTGGACGACAGGGCTTCTGCGATGGCAAACGCCCGGTAAGCGCAGCTGGGTATCGACGGCCTTTTGATTTGGCCAAAGGCTGTATTCAAGCCGCTGACAGCCGAACGATGATCGGACCCTCACCGCTCCGGTACTCGCTGGAACGTGTATTTAAAAACGCGTATTTAAAACGTCGGGACGGTTTTCGAGTGAGGGTTCGGTCGCTGAAAGCGGGCCGGCAGCGAAGGCTTAAGGAAAAACAAACCATCAATTAAAACGCGCCCCGCGAAACAACTTCGCGGGGCGCGTGCACATCGGTTGTCCGACCCGATAAATCCAGGGGCAGCCGATCAGAAGGTTTGCCAGTCGCCGGTAGCCGCGACTGCCACCGGCCGCGCTGCTGCGAGCGGCGTTTTCGGCGATGCCATCGCCGGTTCGGCGCGCCGTGTTCTCGCCGGAACGGCCAAGCGCGACTTCGCCGCCGCGGATGACGCGGGCCGCGCAGCCGGGCGACTCAAACTGGTCTCGACCGAGCTGTCATCGTCGAGATGAAACACAGCTACCGCCTGCCGCAACTTCGCCGCCTGATCTTCCAGCGATTGCGCCGCGGCCGCCGCTTCCTCCACGAGCGCCGCGTTCTGCTGCGTCACTTCGTCCATTTGCGTGACCGCGCGCGCCACTTGCTCGATGCCGCTGCTCTGCTCTTCGGAGGCCGCCGCGATCTCGCCCATGATGTCCGTCACGCGCTGCACCGCGCCGATAATCTCGTTCATCGTGCGCCCGGCTTCATCGACCAGCGAGGTGCCCGATTGCACACGTTCGACCGAGGTATCGATAAGACCCTTGATCTCCTTCGCCGCCGCCGACGAGCGTTGTGCAAGGCTGCGCACTTCACCCGCTACGACCGCGAAACCGCGCCCTTCTTCACCGGCGCGGGCTGCTTCCACGGCCGCGTTCAGCGCCAGGATATTGGTCTGGAACGCAATCCCTTCGATGATCGTAATAATGTCCGCGATTTTCGCCGAACTCTGGTTGATGTCGCCCATTGTGCCGACCACCTGCGCCACCACGCGGCTGCCCTTGTTGGCGATCTCCGACGCGTTGGCAGCCAGCGAACTTGCCTGACGGGCGTTATCGGCGTTTTGCTTAACGGTGCCGGTCAGTTCGTCCATGCTCGACGCCGTTTCCTGCAACGCTGAAGCTTGTTCTTCCGTGCGCGACGACAAGTCGATATTGCCCGCCGCAATCTGCTTGGTCGCCGACGCAATGGATTCGCTGCCCGAGCGCACACTGCGCACCGTCCCGACGAGGCTTGCCTGCATCTTGGCAAGACCTTGCATCAGGAGGCCCATTTCATCGCGCGAGGTGATGGTGACCTTGCCGCGAAGATCGCCGGCGGCGATCGCTTCGAAGTGCTCGATCGCTTCGTCCAGCGGCCGGCCGATCGCGCGGCGCAGCGCGAACCACGAGAACGCGGCAGCGCCCAGGCCGATCAGGATTGCAGTCAGGCTCAACGTGCGGAACGTGACGGCAGCCGATTGGGCAGCGTCGTAGCCTTGCCTCGCTTCGTCGAACTGGAATTTGCGCAGAGCGTCGTTGGCGGTCGAAAGCTCGCCGTACGCGGCCTGCATCGCCTTGGCCGTTTCGATAATGCGCGCCTGTTCATTGGCCTTGACGGCCTCGTAACCGCTGTCGATTGCTTTCTGCAGCGCCAGGCGCTTGGCGTTGGAGGTATCGGCGAGTTGCTTTTCGGCCGGGGTCTGCGGCAGCTCGCTGTATTTCTTCCAGAAATCGTTGGCACGGCCGCGCATCAGTGCGCCGCGCTCGATGGTCGGAGCGGCTTCCGGCGTACCGGCAAGAAGCGCTGCGCGGTCAAACACGAGCCGTTCGCGCGCCGTATAAAGTTCCGCGTTGCTGACGGCGTTGGCGCTTGGCATCTGGTTTTCAAACGTGTCGCGATACGCACTGGTTGATTCATTCATGCCGTAGAGCCCCAATCCGCCGATGGCTACGAGGAGCAGCCCCAGGAATGCCATCGTCAGACCGAGACGGGCCTTGATCGTTAAACTCATGTTCATGATTTTCCTCGTAGCGGCAATTGAAAGTGTCGGCGGTGCGTTCTGGAATCACGATTCAATGTGTGGCCAAAATTCGTCTGCTTGGACTTCTTTTACGGCGTGTTTGCGAAGCACTTGAGGAAATTCGTGAAATGTTATTTCGTCTAATGAATAACCCTAGGACTTTTCGATGCGCGGTTACAAGTAAACCCGCACATTAATGACACCCGCACATTAATGCGCTTGTTTAAGTGTTAGCAGGATTATTCGCGAGGTCACTCGCGCTGGGGCAGGCGGGATGGATTCTGCAGACGGATGGAAGCGGGTTGTTAGCCGCAGCTATCGACTTGGTTCGAATAGTCTCTTTAGTTTTATTAGTCCCTGTCAGATTAGTCCCTGTCAGAGATGGTTTCGCTCGCGCGGTCTTACAGCCGGGTTTTGCTTGCGCCAGCAAATCAACCCTGCTGCAAGCAAAACACCGCCTACACGCTAAAAATCAAGTGCGAACAAACGCTCGTCTCCGTTCAAGCCTTTTCCGTATTACCTCGTGCAACCGATTGCGCTGCAATGGCAGAAGCGCTCGCCGGAGCGGACGTTGCTCCCCTCCTATAGGCCTGCGGCAACACTTCCGGCACGACCCCCGTCGATTCACGCAAGATCATCCGCGGTGTCACCACCCGCCGCCGCGTGGTCGCCGGCACCTTCCCCGCAATCCGGTCGATCAGCGTCTGAGCCGCCAGCTCTCCGAGTTCGCGCACCGATTGCCCAACCGTCGACAACGCCGGATACGTGTACCGGCTCAATTCGATATCGTCGAAACCGATAATTGAACAGTCACGCGGCACGTTAATGCCCCGCTCCGCTGCCGCGCGCAACGCACCCACGCCCATCATGTCGTTACACGCGAAAATGCCGGTGGGTTTGAGGGTATCGAAGAGCTGCGAGGCCGCTTCATAACCGCCCGTCGCGGAAAACGCGCTCTGCTGAATGGCGTTTGGCTCAATCTCGATACCGCGTTCGGCCATTGCGCGGATAAACCCGTGAACGCGCATCGCGCTGACCGCGGTGGCAATCGGGCCGGTGATGCAGCCCACTCGCGAATGGCCGAGTTGCAGCAAGTGGCGCGTGGCTAGATAACCGCCCTTCTCGTGGTCGATCTGCACCAGATCCGCCGATACCCCTTCAATATTCCGGTCCAGGATCACTAGCGGTTCGCGCGATCCGGCAAGACTTTGCGCCAGCACCGCATCTTCTCCCGCCGACGCAATCACGAGCCCGTCAATGCGTTTTTCCTGCAGTACACGCAAGTAGCTGCGCTGCTTGGCGGGGTCGTCGTCGGAATTGCAGAAGAACATGCAATAGCCGTTCTTCGCACATCCGTCTTCCACCCCTCGCGCCAGTTCCGCGAAGTACGGATTGGTGGCATTCGGCACCAATAAGCCGATGGTGAGCGTGTTGCGCGCCTTGAGCGAGCGCGCCACCGCCGACGGCACGTAATCCAGCTCCTGAATCGCGCGCTCGACCTTCAGCCGCACTTCCGCCGAAACGGGCCGCGAGTTGTTCACGACATGCGACACCGTAGTGAACGACACGCCCGCAATGGCTGCTACATCTTTGATCGTCGCCATACTTGGTCCTTCTCTCTGACTTGGTCTTGCTTTTTGATCTTCTTAATAGCCACAGCAACGCACATCCCTCTTGCGCTGCCCCTCCAGCCTTGCGTTCCCAGTTGCCTGCTCGGTCCTGCCCTTCAATCCCTGCCTGTTTGCGGCCGTTCTGGCCGTCCACCAACGTGTTTCCCCGCGCCGGCTTTCCTGCACTTCTGGCGCCGCAGCTTTTGCTGCTGTTCACCTGCTTCAACTCGCTGCGCGTTAGCGTTTGCGTTGTCACTATCCTGACGCAAAAACACGATCATCGCACCCGCCAAACCCGGGTAATTCTCAATTCCAAGCCGCGTGCCAACCGGCTTTACGTCCTTCCGCGCGTCGGCGGTCAACACACATCCTTCGCGGCCTTCTCTTTCCTTCCGGCCAGCGAATCGGTTGCCTGTTCGCTCATTCAGCGCTCCGCGGCCGGTCGCCCCGCTTGCCCGTCAATCTCCGGCTGAGGCGGCGCTTTCGCGTCCGGCTCAATCGGTTCCTGGAGAATCTCGTCGCGTTTCGCGTAACCGGCAAAAGCCGCTGCCAGCAGTGCGTCCTGCGACCATTTGTCTCGCTCGAAAACCCCGGTCATCCGTCCCGCCGACATCACCCCGATCCGGTCGCAAATCAGCATCAATTCACGCAGATCGCTCGACACCACCACCAACGCCCGCCCTTCCAGCGCGAGCGCGCCCATCAAGGCGTATATATCGAACTTCGCGCCGACGTCGATGCCGCGCGTGGGTTCGTCGAAGAGCAGTACCGTGGAATCTCGCGCCAGCCAGCGCCCGATCACCACCTTCTGCTGATTGCCACCCGACAGCTCCGACACCGGCTGCAACGGACCGGCGGCGCGAATATGCATCGCGTCGATCTGCGTTTGCGCCAGCGCCGCTTCACGCCGTCCATCGACAACACCGTTGCTCGACACCGCGCCGATGTTCCCCAGCGAAATGTTCGCGGCAATCGGTTGCGGCAGCAGCAAACCCTCGCCCTTGCGATCCTCGGTAATCAACGCGATGCCGTGCTTCACGGCGTCCGTGGGCGACGTTATCTTCACCGCCGTCAGCGCCGTGCCTGCACGCGCCACCGAAACCACGCCGCTATCGGCCCGGTCGGCGCCGTAGATCAGCCGCATCAACTCCGTACGGCCAGCGCCGATCAACCCGCTGATGCCGAAAATCTCACCCGCCTTCACCTCGAAAGACACGTCGCGGACCACGTCGCCGCGGCTCATGCCCGCCACTTTCAGCGCGACCTCGCAAATCCGCCGCTCGCCCAGATCGATCCGCTCGCCTATGTCGCGTCCCACCATCAGCGTGACCAGCCGGTCGCTGGTCAGGTTCTGCATGGCGTCGACATGAACCAGCTTGCCGTCGCGCAACACGGCCGCGCGCCCCGCGATCCGCCTCAGCTCTTCCAGCCGGTGCGAGATGTACACCAGCGCCACGCCCCGCGCCTTCAGCCGCTCGACCTGCTCGAACAACAAATCCACTTCGCGCGCGGTCAGCATGGCGGTGGGTTCGTCCAGGATCAGCACCCGGCAATCGCCGATCAGATTCCGCGCGATCTCCACCATCTGTTGATGCCCGATCCCCAGCGCGCCCACGAGCGTGTCCGGGTCGATCGCATCCAGTCCGACCTGCTGCATCGCGTGCCGGGCATCCTCGCGCAACGTCGCCCGGTCGATCCAGCCGAACTTGAACCCCTTGCGCTGCGGCAGGCGGTTCAGGAACAAATTCTCAGCCACCGACAAGGTAGGCAGCAGGTTCAGCTCCTGCATCACCATCCGCACCCCGAGCGCTTCGGCTTCCTTGCGGCTGGCCGGCGCGTAAGGCGCTCCACCCAGGGTCATGGTGCCGGTGGTCGGATCAACCAGGCCGCCGATGATCTTGGACAGCGTGCTTTTCCCCGCCCCGTTTTCCCCCGTCAACGCGAGCACTTCGCCTGCGTGCAGATCCAGCGTGACATCGGATAAAACCGGTTCTACGTAAGTCTTGCCGATACCGCTCACCGTCAGCACGGGCGCGGTTTCCACCATGTCGTCCATCATCTTCCCCGGCGAAAAGCCGCCGCGCTCCTGAAGAGCACGCGCGCCCTGTCGCTGCGCTGGGCCGCAAACCGGGCTTCGGTTGTCGGCGTTTGCATCCCGCTTCCAACCCGGTACTGACCTGATCGCAATCGTTTGCAATCAGGTTTGTCCGCGAAACCCCGATCGGCCCACTACGTTGGTAGACAAGATGCTGGGCACCGCTGCCGCTCATCGAGAAAAATGTTTGATCGTCCCATTCTCTCGTTTATCGGCAGTAGCGCCCGGATCTTGAGATTTTAAGCAGACAAATCCTATTTTCTATGCGCGTAATACCTACCCTTACCTACTTTTTTGTAATCAGGTCAACTGGCGTTTCAACCACGCCCGACAATTCCGACTGTTTCTTGTGCTCGGAAATCGCCTTCAAAGCCGTATCGATACCGAATACCGCCTGCTTCGCGGCGTATTGATCGGCGGTCGCGAGCACGCGGCCGTCGGCGAGCATCGGCTTGATGGCGTTGATGTTGTCGTAACCGACCACCTGCACCTTGCCCGCCTTGCCGGCCGCCCGCACGGCGGAGACGGCGCCGATCGCCATGTTGTCGTTGCCGCACAGCAATGCTTTCACGTTCGGGTTCGCGTTCAGGATCTGCGACGCCACTGCGTTGCCCTTGTCGATCTCCCAGTCGCCGGATTGCAGCGCAACAACCTTCATGCCGCCCGCCTGCATCGCTTCCTTGAAGCCGGCCGTGCGTTGCTGCGCGTTGGTCGTGGTCGACACGCCTTCGATAATGCCGACTTCATCGCCGGATTTGAGCTTCTTGGCGAGATATGCCCCCACCTCTCTCGCACCCTTCGCGTTATCCGGGCCGACAAACGGCACGTTCAGGTCTTTCGACTTGAGCACGTCCGGATCGAGCCGGTTATCGATATTCACCACGATGATCCCGGCATCCACGGCCTTCTTGATAACTGGGACCAGAGCCTTCGAATCGGCCGGGGCAATCACGAGCGCGTCGACCTTCGAGACGATCATTTGCTCCACGATGCGAATCTGGTTCGCGGTGTCGGTTTCGTCCTTGATGCCGTTGGTGATCAGGTCGAACTGGTTCGCGTTGTGTTTCTGATAATCCTTGGCGCCGGTTTCCATGGTCAGGAAAAACTCGTTCGCCAGTGACTTCATGACGAGCGCGACCCTCGGCTTGTGTGCGGCTTGCGCGGCGGCACTCGTGGAGTACAGCGACAACGGCAACGCGGCGCAGGCGCTCAGCGACAGCGCGATCGAGATGAAACGGCGGCGCAGTGCGGGTTTGACAGACTTGCGATGTGAGTTCATGCAGCGAATCTCCTGGTTTTGTTTTGAGTTGTTGGATGAAACAGGATGAGTGTCTGGGTTCTCGGCTCCGGCAGATCCCCGCGCGGTCTTGCGTGTCATCGGTCTGGCGAATGTAAGCTCCGCAGCAAGCTCGCACAGCCCGATGAGCGTGGACGTTTCCGCCACGCGCCGCAATTGCTGTCGGCCCTGATTTTGTGGCGCCGCGTGATGACGATGACCGGGCAGCTAATGACCTCCCGCTCGCGAAACGCATATGCATTCCGCCCGGCTCCATAAGGCCCGCAAGCTCTCACAGATCATCGACGGATTCCCCGTCCACCTTCTTGTCGATGATCGCCCGCGCATAGTCGATCCCCGCGCGGGTCGCGTCGATAGGACTGTCGAACGGTTCCTGCTCCGGGACGCCGAACATCTCCGACTTGCCGCTCTCGCCGCTCGCGCTGCGCGAAATGGTCACGACAATATCGAAATGGCGCGGGCCGTTGTCGGGTTCGTCGCGTTCTTTCGAGCGGCGCAACGCCTGGACGGAGATCTCAAAGCCTTTGTAGTGATCGGACGAGGGGTGGGACATACGCGACTCCTCAGGGCAGGTTGAACAACAGGATCGCACGGCTTGATGACTCAACACATGGCAGCGCACGGACAGTGCCTGAAGAGACTGTGCTAAGGCGCTTTGTCGACGTGATGACAGACCGTTATCGCGAATGTTGTGACGTTACAACGAGGGCTTCCCGCCATTGTTACGGGCCGCGAAATCGTCGACCGTTCACACACGCGGGCGGACAAGCGGAAATTGTAAGCCTCCTGCGCAAAATCGTTGCTGTTATGCAGCAGAAGCTTACAAAGCGTATGTCGAGGCGTTGAGAAAGCGCGATTCGGGTCATGTCCCCGGCTTTTGAAATCAACGAACCCCGCACGCTTTTCGGTGCCGTGGGTTCGAAACCGTACGGCATTTGTATGGCTTTTTGCCATAATGGGCTGCCTGACTGGCCTACCCTGGCCTACCGATTGATCCGCCTGACAATAATGGCAAATGACGGCAAAAGCCACAGTGGTATTGATCCGCGCCTGACCTTGCATCACCTCACCTCGTTTCACGTCATCCACTTAAAGGGAGCATCGAATGAAGATCCAGGCAACCATGGCAGCGCTCGCACTGGGCGTAGCTTTAAGCGTGACCTTCGCTGCAACACCGGCGTTTGCCGATAACAGCCAGCAATCGAAGATGACCACCTGCAACGCGCAGGCGGCGGGCAAGAAAGGCGATGACCGCAAGGCCTTCATGAAGGACTGCCTCTCCTCGACGCCGACAGCCGCCGCCACGCCGATGACCCAGCAACAGAAGATGACGGCGTGCAACAAATCGGCGACGGGCAAGACTGGCGACGACCGCAAGGCCTACATGAAGAGCTGTCTCAGCAACAAGAGCTGAAGCGGCGCGAGGTGGCGTTCGATTGTTTGTTGAAGCCGCGGGGCCTTTGGGCACGCGGCTTTTTTCACGGTTTTTCGCGATTAAATCGTGCGTAGGTGAAGTCCCGGACGCGGGAAAACCCCGCCCCGTCTTATTGCAGTGCAGCTACGGTCGTGCTACGCGGCGCGCGTTTTATCTCATAAGATGGACGCGAGGCGGCCCACCAGAACAACTAATGCGCCATCGGTCCGCCGCAGTCTAGCCGGCTTGCAGCACCGCAACGGACGGAGGCCCGAGGATGGTATGGCGATATAAAAACCGCTGGTTCAGGCGGTGGCTGGTCTTGATCATTTTCTGGGCGGTTCCAGTCATGATCGTTGCTGTAAACGAGATTCGCGAGCAACTGGCCTATGACGCCCAAGACCTCGCGCGCATCCAGTCCGCCTGGATATTCACGGACGCACAACACGCCGCCCCCACAGCTTCGCGTTGCCACGGTTCTCTCGATGAAGCTCGCATAGCCGGCTGTCCGCAGGACGTGCTGGCAGCCAATGCCGCCAAGAATCAGGACGCAGTCGAGGAATATTCGATTCGCCGCAGCGTGCTGTTCGGTTATCTATGGCATGCGTTTGTCGGCTACTGGATCGTGCCGGCCGTCACGCTGTTTTTGCTCGGCGCGGTGATCGGCGTAATTCGACGCTCGCTCCGGCGGCCCCCTACTAAAAAACAAGACGCGAAGCCCGCCAGCGAATCGACTCGCATCGCCAAGCCTTAAACAGGGTCTTGCGGCGTGGCGACAAGAGCTTTGTGCGTTTTTTTTGCACCATCCACGGCAGTTTTCAATTTATTTCAACGGGTAAGTTTGACCGGAAACCGGGCAATCTGGACGGGCTGGCCCGCCGTTTGCGTCCTTGGGTTGTGTCTGGCGTGAAAGACGAATATTTCGAACAAACAAGCGTTTTCTCACGCCGACAGCGCCTTGGCCGGGTAGGTCAAAATTACCTCATTGCGTTGGCGTGATCGGGCACAAGCCAAGCGGGGTAAGGCTTCGCGAGGTTTCATGACATGTTGCGCAAGTACGTGCCGTGTTATAAAACGCCAAGCTGCAACACCCGTAAACACCCGTAGATGGGGTTTCCCAAAAAACCACGATGGAGAAAACAATGCAAAGACGAAACTTCATGATCAAATCGACTGCCGCGCTTGCGCTGGGGGGTCTCGCGCTTGCCGGATGCACGACCACGTCGAATCAGGGCGCACAGCAGACCGCTGGCGACGCGGATGCACGCCGTTCGATCGATGCGGATATCGACGCGACCATGCAACGCCTCTACGTCACCGCTCGCGGTTCGCGTGAACTGGTCGGCAAGGCGCGTGGCGTGCTCGTATTCCCGTCGGTGATCGCTGCAGGTTTTATCGTCGGGGCGCAGTACGGCAAGGGCGCGCTGCGGGTTGGCGGCAGATCGATCGGCTACTACAGCACGACATCGGGGTCGATCGGCCTGCAAGCCGGCGCGCAATCGAAAGCCATCATCTTCCTGTTCATGACGCAGGACTCACTCGACACATTCCGCAATACGGACGGCTGGTCGGTAGGCGGCGACGCATCGGTCGCGCTGGTGAAGATGGGCGCGAACGGCAATATCGATTCGACCACCGCTACGGCGCCGGTCGAAGTGTTCGTGCTGACGAACGCCGGCCTGATGGCGAATCTCTCGCTGGAAGGCACGAAGGTGTCGCGTCTGAAGATCTAAGGGTGTTGGGAGGCCGGCGAAAGCCGGCCCGGATCCTGATCCACGCACGCCAAGACAAAACCGCCGCGCCGCGCGACCCGAAGGTCGTACGGCGCGGCGGTTTTTTGTGACGTTCCTGCTGGAAGCGTCTTTTAGCTGGTCGCGCTATCGATCAGTTTGAAACGCGAGCGCTTTTGCGCGCGCACGACCGCTTGATAAGCATCAACATATTGCTGCGCCATGCGACGCGACGTAAAGCGTTCTTCGAAGCGCTTGCGCACGCCTTCGCGCGACACGGTATGCAGCCGGTTCACCGCAGCCACGGCGCCAATCTCGTCCTCGACGATAAACCCCGTCACGCCCTCGTCCACCACTTCCGGCACCGCGCCGCGATTGAACGCGATCACCGGCGTGCCGCACGCCATCGACTCGATCATCACAAGACCGAACGGCTCCGGCCAGTCGATCGGGAACAGCAGCGCGTGGGCGCCGGAGAGGAAGTCGGCCTTCTGGCCATCGTCGATTTCGCCGATGAATTCCACGTACGGCAATTCCATCAGCGGCGCAATCTCGCGTTCGAAATACTCGCGGTCCGCTGAGTCCACCTTCGCCGCGATCTTGATTTTCATGCCGCAGGTGCCGGCGATCCGGATGGCGGTGTCAACCCGTTTTTCCGGCGATATCCGCCCGAGGAACGCCAGGTACTTTTGTTCGACCGGCTGCGGCATGTAACGCATTTCCGGCAGCCCGTGATACACCGTCGTCAGCCACTTGGCCTGCGGCAACGGATGACGTTGCGCGTCCGAAATGGAGATTACCGGTGCGGTATTGAACGTGTTGAAGATCGGCTGTTGTTCCGGCAGATCGAGACGGCCATGCAGCGTCGTGACGAACGGCGTGTCCTGGCGTTTGAACAGGGAGAACGAGTAGTAATCCATGTGGAAATGCAGCACGTCGAACTCGTCGGCGCGGCGTCGCACCATTTCCATCAGCAGCATGTGCGGGGCAATCCGGTCGCGGATGGCCGGGTCCAGGCGCAACGCGCGCGGCCAAACGGCTTCCAGCTTCGCCTTGGTTTGCGAGTCGCCTGAAGCGAACAAGGTCACGTCGTGTCCGAGTTCGACCAGCGCCTCGGTGATATACGACACGACCCTCTCAGTCCCGCCATACAGCTTGGGCGGTACCGATTCGGTCAAGGGGGCTATCTGTGCAATTCTCATTGTTCGCGTCTCCACTCGGTCTTACGTCGCCGTGATGTTTAGTCGGCGATAGTGCCTGGCACAATCGCCGGTCGCCCTCGCGCGACGTGCAACGCCCGAGTACGACACCGTATTATTGGCCGCAGATGCGTGAAAGTTGGCAAAACTTTCATTTCCGCGACGCTGTTACAGTCGCGAAACACTCGAACATCGTTGATTCCTTGCGGTTTTCGGCTCGATATCCGATCGTCGAGCGCCGCATTCGGGTCGGCGCTTAACGGGGTTTTATTTGCTGCTCGCCGGGCGTTTGTTGAGCTTCACGCCGCGCAGGTCGGCGAGAAAAGAGTCGCGCCACACGCCAAGATCGTATTTACGCAGCATGACCATGTTGGCCTCGTAACGCTCGCGGCGTTCGGCGAGCGGCATGGAAAGCGCCCGTCCAATTGCCTCGCTCATCCCTACGATGTCGTGCGGATTCACCAGCAACGCGCCCGTCATCTCGTCGGCGGCGCCCGCGAACTGGGACAACACGAGTACGCCGGGATCGTCGGGATTTTGCGCCGCGACATATTCCTTCGCCACCAGGTTCATGCCGTCGCGCAGCGGCGTGACCAGCCCGATCTGCGATTCACGAAACAGCGACATCAGCTTCCAGCGGTCATAGCGCTGGTTCATATAGCGGATCGGTGTGTAGTCGAGGCCCGAGTAACGGCCGTTGATACGTCCTGCTTCGTATTCCAGGTTATGACGGATCTGCTGATACGTATCGACGTCCGAGCGCGTAGGCGGCGCGATCTGCACGAGCGTGACATTGCCCCGCCATTCCGGCGATTTCTCCAGGAAGTGCTCGAACGCCTTGAAGCGCTCGACCAGACCCTTCGAATAGTCCAGTCGGTCCACGCTCATGATGAGCTTGCGGCCTTCCAGGCTCTGCTTCAGGTCCATCACGTCCTGACGCGCTTCGCCGCGAGTAGCTTGTTCGGCGATTTCATCGGGGAAGATGCCGATGCGGTACACGCCGGTTTTCAGCTTGCGGCCGAACGCTTCGACTTCGCCGTCGGGTGACGCTTTTCCATGCGCGTGACGGACGATGTAATCGTGGAAAGCGGTCTGGTCTCCGGGCGTCTGGAAGCCCACGACGTCGTAGCAACACAGCGACTTGACCAGTTCCTCATGAGGCGGAATGTTGAGCAGGATCTGCGGCGACGGGAACGGGATATGCAGGAAAAACCCCATCCGGTTGGTCACGCCTTCCGAGCGCAGCGCTTCGCCGAATGGGATCAGATGATAGTCGTGGACCCAGATGACATCGTCGGGTTGCAGCAGTTTGATTGCACGATGCGCCAGCCACGAATTGACCCGCCGATAACCCGCGTATTCGTCGCGGTCGTAGACAGCAAGATCATTGCGATAGTGGAAGACGGGCCATAAGGTTGCGTTCGAAAAACCGCGATAATACTGGTCGTAGTCTTTCTTCGGCAAGCCCACGGTCGCGAACGTGACCGCGCCGTCCTGTTCGAGTTTCGGGCCCTGGTTCGCCACGCTGTCGCTCACTACGTCGCCGCTCCAGCCGAACCAGACCCCGCCGCTGTCCTTCAGCGCGCCGAAGACACCTACTGCGAGGCCACCGGCCGAGCCTTTGGTTTCCGTCGGCGAGGCTACGCGATTCGATACAACGACTAAGCGGCTCATTGCTGGCTTCCTTTTTTGCAATTCAGTCGGGTGTGTGTATTTTTCAGGGCGGTATGCGGCGCGACAGTTGCGGCCCTTTGTCAGTGACCGGTGCGCTTCTTTTCATTCTCCATGAGCGGTCTTCGTTCGGCTTCGTGCGGAGGCCCCAGATGAACTCT